>CAYSDZ010000008.1:0-25789 GCA_964429915.1 uncultured Alteromonas sp. | reverse complement strand
CATAGCCATAGCCATAGCCACGAGAATACTGACAGTCAGCCCATAAGTGCGCCGAAAACCGGCTTTATTTCAGTATGTAATCAAGGCGAAGGCTATTATTCAAGAGGTTGGGTATGCGCTACTTCAACACAATTTAACTTTGAAGATTGTCGAGCGCTGTTTGAACAGCTCAACGTGGAAAGACTAAAAGCGGTATTAAGAACCGACCAAGGCATATTTAGCTTTAATCGGTCTGATAATATATGCCGAATCGAAGCGCTAAACGCTGCTAACGATTCTCGAATTGAATTCATCGTAGACAGTGCAGCAAAGGCGGATGCTGCATCTGAAACCCTTATTCAAACCCTGCAATTAGTTAAATCGAATTGAAGGAGCAGGGCAACCGCATACTTTTATTCAACTTTTCATCAGGCTTAATGAGGTGGGACTATTCGCTTCCGGCTTTTTTTGTAAAAGTAGGCGGTTGTCCTTATTGAATGAACCGTTATTCATAGAAAGTGACATTTGTCATCTAAAAGTCATGACAAAGTAGCCTAAAATTAATGGCATAGACAGGCAATACTGTAATCGTCATCAACAAAGAGGATTACATCATGACTAAAAGCACTACACATTTATTGAAAGCAACACTTTTCACCAGCGTTTTGTTCAGCAGCGCATTATTTGCTGGCCAAGCTGAGATTGACCGTATCGAGGCCGCTACCGCGAACTTAGATATCGCAACGCTTTCCAGCTTGTCTAGCGAACTGGAGGGATATGACTACTCTCTAGCGCAATATCGCCTAGCCATGAGTGCCAACTTAAAGCAACAAAACAAGCTAGCGCTCACAGCGATAAATAATAGCATTGAAACATTGGAATCGCTGAACCAAGTCAACTCAAACAATGCCGAAGTAAAAGCTCTGCTTGCACATGTTTATGGGTATAAGATTTCTCTTAAACCGTTAACTGCGATTGTGAATGGTCCCAAAGTGCAAAAAATGCTTGAAGAAGCTGAGCAAATTGCGCCTTCCAATCCAAGAGTATTGCTGGTAAAAGGTACCTCCGCCATGTTTACTCCCGCGTTTTTTGGTGGAAGTAATGACCTTGCCATGGAAGCGATTACACAAGCCTTAGAAGCCTACAAGCACGATTTTTCTTCTAACTACCATTGGGGATATGCTGAAGCTCAAACATGGAAAGGCGTTTTAGAGCAAAAAAACGGGAATATTGAACAAGCTAAAGCAGATTGGCAGCAAGCCTTGATGATTAATCAAGATTACGGTTGGGCTAAAATCTTATTAGCATCTATTTAATGTAATGTGGCAAGCAACACAGTCTGACAGCTAATGCTGTCAGACCTTATCTGAGGATAAAAAAGCAGCAATGAAAACCGCCAGTCATGTCACTCAAGCTAACTTTGAACCGAGCGTAGACATAGAGAAAGCAATTGGTTCTTCTAACGAGGCGAAATGGTCTTATTTCTCACTGTTTTTTTCTTTATTTTATTTTTTGCCCCTCCCCTCAATGTATTCAACACAGACAAAGTTCGAGCTTGTCGTGATCGGGCTAATTTATATAGGATTTTTATTTTTCCATACCGCTTGCGTTCGGTCTTTTAGCCACAAAAGTTACCTTCCTATCACCGGCATTATACTGGTTTCTAGTATCGGCAGTTATTGTTACCCGGGTACCAGTTCGTTGTTTGGTTACGCGGCTTTTTTTAGCGGCTATTATTTTGTGGCGCGAAAAGCTTTTCTGTGGTTGGTAATCAATCTTGCTTCACAAATACTGGCTGCGTATTTTTTCAATTTATGGTCATTTTATTTTTTAGGTATTGCCTCGACTATTACCTTAGCTTTGTTCATGTACGGCTTTTTTATGCGCAAAGAAAAGTTACATCAACTCACCAAAGACAAGCAAAACGAATACATTGAAAAGCTAGCAGCCATTGCTGAGCGCGAGCGCATTGCACGCGATATGCACGATTTACTCGGTCACTCTTTATCCTCTCTAGCGTTGAAATCGGAATTAGCAGAGAAATTCATCGACAAGAAAAAATATGAAGACGCAAAAGAAGAAATAAGCGACGTCGCTGTGCTTGCGAGACACACTCTATCAGAAGTACGGCAAGCCGTGACTGGCTTGAATAAAAAACATTTGGCGTCTGCTCTTGATGAGTTGCTAATCGAATTAGATCGTTTAGGCTTTGAAACGCACAAATATGTTGAAATACCCTTCCTTGAGCCCAAAAAAGAAAGTGCTTTGCAAATGATATGCAAAGAATGGGTGACTAACATAATGCGCCACAGTAATGGTAAAACGGTATCGCTTTATATGGAACAAGAAGGTGATCAGCTTGTGCTTATTATCAAAGACAACGGTACTACCCGACATATTCAAGCAGGTAATGGAATAAATGGGATGAAAAGCCGAGTTGCAGAACTTAACGGTTCGTTTGACCTAAGTTTCGATAATGGCGTCTCGCTAGTGGTGCGATTGCCGTTATGAACGAAAAACACGGCACGATACGATTGTTTATCGTCGAAGATCAAGCCATGGTCAGAGAGGCGATAGCAAGTCTGCTCAGCCTAGAAGACAATATAGAGGTTGTAGGACAGTCTGAAAATGGTAAGCAGGCGCTCACTTCGCTTGCCCATCTAAATTATCAGGTAGATGTAGTACTCACCGATATAGAAATGCCACACATATCAGGTTTAGAACTGGCAGGCTCGCTTCATGAGCAGGGGCAACAGGTAAACGTGATGATTATGACGACGTTTTCAAAACCTGGGTACATTAAACAAGCCTTGGATTTAGGAGTAAAAGCATTTGTGCTAAAAGAAGCGCCAACGGCATATCTAGTTGAGGCGATTAATAAGGTATATGAGGGGCAGCGGTTTATTGATCCAGAATTAGCATTAATGGCCTTAGATGATAAAAACCCGCTTTCAGAAAAAGAACGTCGAGCGATAAAACTGGCCGGTGAAGGTATGAAAACGAAAGATATTTCGGCATCCTTGTTTTTGTCTGAAGGCACTGTACGAAATTACTTATCCGAAGCAATTTCAAAGCTGAATGCGGTCAACCGCATAGACGCCGCAAGAATAGCAAAACAAAAAGGTTGGATTTAACATGACAGAAAACTCTCCTATGTGCCCACAGTGCAAATCTGAATATGTGTATCCAGACCAAAATTTAATGATTTGTCCTTGTGCGGATTTGAGTGGAACCCAACTGAGACTGAATCTGATGACGAATTATGCGTCGACGATGCCAATGGAAAAAAGTTGCGTAGCGGCGATAAGGCAACAGTGATCAAAGACTTATACCCGTTCCCCCTCAACATGCTCGTTTCAGCGAACGAATAAAAGGATTTAAACAAGGAAAATGGGAGAAGGCATGGTGGTTCCATGTCGAAACAATTTGACGCAGGGTAAATCCTTTTAGGCTTCGCCCTTGGGAGCTTCACAGCGCTGAAACGAGCATGTTGAGGGGGAACGGGTATAGAAGTAAAAGGAAGCTCTCAGGTTATAAAAATCGGTTCTAAAGTAATGGTAAAGCATGTGCGAGACACAAAAGACCATGAATTGGATTGTAAAATAGACGGCGGTATAGAAATGATGATCACGGCTAAGTTTGTAAAAAAAGCGTGACCATCACAACAACATTTCCTGCTTAAACTACTTTTTAGCAATTATCCACACAGCATGAATGATACCCGGCAGATAGCCTAATAAAGTCAGTAAAATATTAATAAAAAAATGCTTGGTTAACCCTACCTGCAATAAAACACCAATGGGTGGTAATAAAATAGATAAGAGAATTCTTAAAAGGTCCATAGTTGCGTCCTAGTTATCTGTCTTCATTTTTTACTGAAAAATAGAAGAGGTTAATTGAAATGTAAATAGTTGCTAAACAAAAAGCAAAAAACAAGCCAAGCATTTTGTGATGCAGAAGTCTTGTCTCGCATCGAGCGTATTTACTCAGACGAGCATAAATCATGCTCACTTTTTACCCTCAAGCCTGACAGAGAAATCAGGGATTACAGATATCAAATATCTGTAATTTCTACACATCCCAGTGAAAAACTTGTCTCTTCAAACCTAAAAAAAGGGCTAGGCACCTGTTTTATATGGGTGTTTTTTATGGCCTGCTTTTTGTTAGGGTTTGTTAGATTAAATCGTGGTACACGATTGTAGCAAGCCAAATGACAATATAAATGTTAAATGCACATTTAAGGGTTTACTGCCTCGTTTCTAATTTGATGCTTCACATTATTTGAGTCTATAAAGGATACCTGTATGATTGAAATGACCACTTTAGGCACTTCCGAAAATGCTGAGTCAGCAGACGAATATGCTCGTTCGGCACTATTCACCCAAGCAAAATCGACAGAACATATTCACAAAAACTTAAGCCATCCCATTCAAACACCCTGTGAATCGACCAATGCCCTTATAACTTCAAAATTTAATGAATACACACGGCCGGAGCAAAAACTGATCACTACGTTATTTACTAACGCTGTTCAGGGTATTTGTAAAAACGAGAGCATCACAAACTGTATAAGCTCTTCAGTCATCCCCAAAAGTTTAGTTATTTTTAACATAATGAGCATTGCCGCAAGCGACAATCAGCCAATGAGCGCATTACTGCTTGAAAACATGTTAATGAACGAACTGATATTTGCTGACGTACACCCAACACTCCCATCGTATGTTTCCAAGATGGTCTATGATGATATGCTGACTTTGATGGATATCGGTAAAAATTATCACAAACAAAATGTCGCAAAAAGCATTGGGCAACTTGCCTTTCAACTGCAAGCTAGCGCTGAAAAAACATTTCCTCATCACATTGTGAATAGTGCGTTTAGTCGAACACTACTTGAGAGTTTAGGGTTCATTTACAAAGAATTCGGCGTTTGGCAATTAACAGATTTAGGCGGCCATTTTCTAGTCAGCTGTTCACCAAAACAGCAAATTAGTGATGGTATATGTTAGGACGACGAAATCATGACATCATGCAATGTCTGCAACGAAGGAAGAATATGTTCGGGCTGATAAAACAAGCGATTCAATCGCCCTAACAAATTAACAGTCCGATTTGAATCATGCCGTTTTAAACGGCTTTCACTGCTTGTTTGTAAGAACTCTTGCGGTTGCAGATTTAACTGAGCAATCTCGTTGCTTGTAACTCCATGACCGGCAACGACCGAGAGGATTCGCTCAGTCTTACTTTCATTTGATGGAATTATTGATGAGTTTAAACTGTCGTGAAGCGGTTGGCTGACCGCTTCAAGCGCTTGATGAATGCTAGACCAAATCACGTCCTGGTTTAATTCGACTCCAATTGGAGCAAAATATCCCAACACCTCCCATTCAAACTCAGCCTGACTCAATGCAATTGAGCTTTCAACTTGAGGGGAGAACGCTAAATCAGGGCGAGCACCAATGTTATATGCGTCTAGCGACAGGCTCAGACACATCACCAAGTGAGTGTCGGTACATTGATATAGCGCGTCAAAGGCGGCGCGTTTAACGCCCATCCAGCCATGCACACAGGATGGCTGTAAAATAAAATCACGAATACTTTGCGGCAGGTCTTCCCCGTATTTTTCAATCATTAACGGTAAATGCGTAAGCCCCATTTGCGAATCTGGTACCCATACCTCATATTCAAGACGGTTGTCTGCTTTTCCTCGGCTTTTTATGCCGTAAGATAAATTCACTGGTCGGCAAATGCTGCGGTCTTCATCAGTCTTATGGAAATATTCTGAACGCATTCGTTTGATAAAAGGCGCATTCTGTCCGGCTAAGGCCGCAGTGGGATATCGAAAGCCTGATTCACTGTTTTCAACCACTGAAAATCCTGCTACTGCATTTTTAAGTAGCGGTATAACGCCTGTCATCACTTCATAGTGCGGAACAATAACGCTTCGTTCTGGTTCGATTGTCAGTTTCTCACCTTCATCAGTAATAAATTTGGGCGTTTTGTAGAAACGGTATTGATGGAGGCCCAAAGACCTTGCTGCTTCTTCGCGTAAGCGAGTGTTTTCCAAAAATAACGTTTTATGGTCGCGTTTATAATTGAGTAAAGGTCTTGAACGCATGTAAAGAAATAACTACAAAAAAATAAGCTTATAGTTAAAGTGTACTTCGAATTTTTGTTTATTCGCAAACTATCGGTGATAATGTTTTGTGATATTTAGACATTGCAGTAAGATTTCGTGTATGTTTAACACAATTAAAACAAAAAACTTGCCCCGTTCATTCTATTCTGCTGTGATCAATCATCGTATTTACTTCATAACACAATATCGGTTAGCGCGTACGGCAGCATTCAGTAATACAGGTATTTTAAAAAAATGAAAATTATAAAAGACGAAATACGGCTAGGACGATTTTTGGTTCCGTATAGAATTTACGGTGAGGCAAAAGAAACCATCGTTTGTATCAGTGGTGCAAAACAAACCATGGCAGCTTGGCGTAGCTTTATTAGCCACTTTGTCGCAGACTATTCCGTTGTGGTTTTCGACCTTCCAGGTCAAGGCAGAGCCAGCTTTCTTACAGGCAAGCCAGAAATTTCTTTTGAAGAACAACAAGACGTATTGTTAAAAGTTATCGATGTAACCAATAGAAACGGTAAAGTTATATTAGCCGCAGCGTCGTGGGGAACCATCATTTCGGCAGCCGTAGCAGCCAAAAACCCCAACCTTATTTCAAAAATGATACTGGGTAGTTTTGGTGTAAAACCCAACAGAGAAGTTTTGTATCTCATTAAAGAAGGTAAACGCCTTTACGACGAGGGGCGCTCTGAAGAAATTGCTCCCCTTATGATTGAAGGGTTTGGGCAGCACATCCCAGACAGTCAAAAACGTCAAATCATCAATCAATTCGGTAACATGACTGAAGACGAGTTTGTTAGTTTTGCAGCGCACTGCGAATTTGTCGAACAAACGGACCATATCGAACAATTTGTCGACCTTTCTAACATTGAAGCGAAAACACTTATTATTAGTGGCGAGTACGATGCGATTTTAGATCACAACGGTATAAAAAAAGCGTCGAAGCAGATACCAGATTGTGTTTACAAGTTAGTACCGGGCGCTGGGCATTTCTTACATTGGGAGCAACCCGAAATATTGAGTACATATCGCGAATTTTTAACTGCGTAAGACGCAGTTAAACGCTTTCGGTTTTATAATGAATACAGCATCACCCGCGCTGGACTTACATGCTGTCGATTCCGTTAACAGCATCGCTAAAGATGACTTTCAAAGTCAGTATTTCAATACATTAAAACCATTAGTTATTAAAGATTTAGCAAAGAATTGGCCAGCCTTCTCTAAATGGACACCCTCGTTTTTTCAAACAGAGTACGGTGATAAACGCGTAACGGTTTATGACAAAAGCTTTGTTGATGCCGGCAAAGGTTATATGAATGGTGCTAAAACAATGGCACTTGCTGACTATATAGAGCAAGTACTAACAACACCGCAAGATTTACGCATGTTTTTATATAACATCAAGTCTCATATTCCAGAATTACTCAACGATATTCGTTTGCCCGATCTCGCCGATGGATTTTCAAAGCAATTTGTTTTTATGTTTTTTGGCTGTAAGCAGGCCATTACACAAATGCATTTTGATATTGATATGTCTCACGTTTTTCATACCTCGTTATATGGAATAAAAACTGTCACTCTGTTTCCTTATCACCAAAGTCGTAATATCCATCGAGCTCCATTTACTTGCCGCAGTTATATTGATGTAGACAACCCTGATTTTGAACGTTTCCCTGGATTATATCGCGCCTCAGGCTATCGGGTCACACTGCACCCAGGTGACACTTTATATATACCTGCTGGGTGTTGGCATCACATGGTGTACGACGAGGCTGGTTATGCGCTGTCTTTGCGTTGTGCCAGCCCTAAGATAAGAGATAAACTGCATGGGCTATACAACTTAACTATCATGCAAGGAATAGATAGATTAATAAACGCAATCGCTCCCAGCCGTTGGGAAAGATGGAAAAGGCATCGCGCTCAGACCGCATTTCTGCGCTAGTTTTACTTATTCATTAATTAACATATTTGTAAATAAACATTCACGCCTCTCTGGACAACCCCTATCAACTAACGTATAGATAAGTTGACACTCAAGCCATTACCCGTGGTTTATGACTTAAAAATAGTAGAATTCATGTTTTCGATTACTTCAATCTATTTTATTGATTCTCTTTATTTAAGTCGACAAGCTACTATCTGTCTCGAAGTGAGTGTTTAACAATTATATAACCATTGAGGATCTTCCTAATGAGTCTAACTACATTATTTCGAGTATCTGCAGTAGCAGGTATTGTTGCGTTGAGTCTTTCTAATAATGCCATCGCACACAATCACGAAAACGATAAAAAAACGATCAGTAAACCGTCTGGTGCTATTGGTATGGGTACCGTTGCACCTAACAAAGCCAAGTCAAACCTGTTTTGGTGGCCTGATTCTCTAGATTTAACGCCATTGCGCGATCACGACGAAAAGTCTAATCCACTCGGTGAAAATTTTGATTACGCCGCAGCCTTCGCAAAATTAGATATGGCTGAGTTAAAAGCCGACATCAACAATGTCTTAACGGAATCACAGGATTGGTGGCCTGCTGATTATGGTAACTATGGTCCCTTCTTCATTCGAATGACATGGCACGCGGCAGGTACATACCGTACACATGATGGTCGCGGCGGTGCAGGTGGTGGACAGCAACGCTTTAACCCCCTCAATAGTTGGCCTGACAATGGCAACCTAGATAAAGCACGACGCTTATTATGGCCAGTTAAACAAAAGTATGGCGAGCACATTTCTTGGTCTGATCTTATTGTATTAGCAGGTAACGTAGCACTTGAAAACATGGGTTTTGAAACTTATGGCTTCGCAGCGGGTAGAGACGACGATTGGGAACCTGACCTTGTGTATTGGGGGCCCGAGGTTGAAATGCTAGCAAGTGACCGGCGCGATGCGAATGGAGAACTTAAGAAACCTTTAGCAGCGGTTCACCAAGGCTTGATATATGTTAACCCTGAGGGGCCGGGTGGCGTTCCTGATCCACTTGCTTCAGCTCGTAACATTCGTGAATCATTCGGCCGTATGGCAATGAATGACGAAGAAACCTTCGCACTTATTGCCGGCGGGCATACTTTTGGTAAAGCGCACGGTGCGCACAAGGCTGATGATTGTTTAGACTCAGATCCGGGTTCGTCAGCCATTGAAGAACAGGGTTTCGGTTGGAAAAACAAATGTGGAAAAGGTCACTCTGAAGACACAGTAACCAGTGGCTTGGAAGGCGCTTGGACGCAAGCTCCAACACAATGGACCTCGCTGTATCTTTCTAATTTATTAAACAACGAATGGGAACAAACACGTTCTCCAGCCGGTGCTATACAGTGGAAAGCAAAAAACGGCGCCTTGGACGGTTCTACTCCTGATGCTCATATAAAAGGAAAATATAACTCCATTGTTATGTTTACCACCGATTTGGCGTTAAAAGAAGATCCTGAATACCGCAAAATTGCTGAGCGCTTTCTTGCTGATCCTAGCGAGTACCAAAAAGCGTTTGCTAAAGCTTGGTATAAGCTGACGCATAGAGACATGGGTCCGACTGTTAGATATTTAGGCGATGCGTACCCAGACGAAGCGCTTTCATGGCAGGATCCTGTTGCGTCAAACGAATTTAAACCGCTCAAAGATCGCGATATTAAAAAGTTAAAAGATCAAGTTCTTTCATCAGGACTCAGTGTTCAAGAGTTGGTTCGAGTAGCATGGGGTGCCGCGGCATCATATCGCGATTCAGATATGCGTGGTGGAGCTAACGGCGCACGTATCGCCCTTGCGCCACAAAAAAATTGGGCTGTGAACAACCCTGCAGAAGTAAACAAAGTTGTGACTAAACTTCAGGATATTCAAAGCAGCTTTAATCGAAAAAACAAAGGTATTTCACTTGCTGATTTAATTGTGTTGGGAGGAGCCGCAGCCATTGAAAAAGCAGCGGCGGATGCAGGGGTTGAAGTAACCGTACCTTTCGCACAAGGACGAGGCGATGCTACTCAGGAACAAACCGACGAGCATTCGTTTTCGTTCCTAGAGCCAATGGCTGATGGGTTCCGTAATTACTACACAGCAGACTACTACCTATCGCCCACAGATGCTTTAGTGAATCATGCTGACCAGCTTGCGTTGACCGTTCCAGAAATGACTGTACTTGTTGGTGGTATGCGTGCCTTGGGTGCAAACACTGATGGAAGTAATCGGGGCGTATTGACCGATCAACCGGGCGTGCTGACTAACGACTTTTTTGTCAATTTACTTGATATGTCTACAAAATGGCAAAAAGCAGACTCCGGCTACCTGTATGAAGGTGTCGATAGAAAAACCGGTAAAGTGATATACACTGCGACGCCAGTTGACCTTATCTTCGGATCCAGTAATGAGCTTAGGGCTGTGGCTGAGGTGTATGCTTTCGATAATTCAAAAGAACGTTTTGTCAGAGATTTTGTTAAAGCGTGGGCTAAAGTCATGCAAAACGACCGTTTCGATATAAAATAATCGACAAAACGGTGTTTTGTATACAAGCGTTAATATGGCCCTGCTTTTAGCAGGGCTTTTTTATATTGAAACATAAGCAAATAATAAGTGGCGAACATACCGGCTATATATTATAAAAATAGAATGGACGTAGATCATTTTTTGTAGGCCTCATCGTTGAATTACTTTTTTAGCCATTTATCCATCAAAGCAAGGCTGATTACTACTTTACTACTTGTTTTAGCTACCCTCGTTTTTATGTTTTATTTGCAGGCTACCTCAAGCGCAAATTTAGGAAGCATCGTGGAAAAGATGCACAAGCATCCGCTTACCGTCACCAGAAACTCAACCTTAGCGTATGCAGAATCATTAAGAGTGGGGGTACTGATAAGAAATATTCAATCACCTATGTTCAATGAAAACGAAAAAAGCACTTTTGTTTTGGAGCTGCGGCAAGCTGTAACGTCAATTCGTCAACACCAGCAAATGGTGAACGAGCGGATTTTAGGCGAAGAAGGAAAACAACTTGCAAAGAAAACCAACGCCGTATTAGACAAGTGGGCAAACGTCATTTCAAAAATAGACTCCTCTAGTACCAATAACCCTGAGCTTTTATCTGAGCTTTTATCTGAATTTGTTCGCCTAGAAGCAGAGTTATCCGCGTACTATGTTGAAATCGTCGAGTATGCAAAAGTAAAAGGCGATGGGTTCTTTAACAATTCTGTTAATTCAATTAAACAAAGCAACCGCTCAAGCCTGATATTTTTTATTCTTGCCATTATTTTTATCACCACTTTAGCTACTTTAGTGTTTAAAAGTATTATTAAATCACTTAACGCACTAAAAGATACCATTGAAATTGTTGAACGCGACTCCGACCTCAGTAAACGAGCCATTGTACAAAGTAATTGCGAAATTAGCGCGATTGCTAATGGCTTCAATGCCATGATGGTAAAAATAGAAAATAGCGTAAGGCAAGGGCTCGGAGCGGCAAATAGCATTGCTTGCTCCAATGAAGCATTCGATAAACAGACTAATGCAATACTGGATAGTGCCTCAGAACAATCGGTTGAAATTAATCGTATTGCACATGTCATTTCTGAAATCAGCACTGGCATACAAGCCATAGCTCAACACGCTGACACTACGAATACCAAAGTGGCTGAAGCCAATACCGTCGCAACCCGTTCAGACACCTTTGTAAAGCAAATGGTGAACGACATTCAAGAACTTGCGGATTCAGCCAATAAAACCACCTCGACTGTTGACCAACTCAAGCAAGATACCGACAATATCGATTCAATTTTAGACGTTATTAAAAGCATCGCAGAACAAACCAATCTTTTAGCATTAAATGCTGCAATAGAGGCGGCCAGAGCAGGCGAACAAGGACGCGGATTTGCAGTGGTCGCTGATGAAGTCAGAAACTTAGCTGAACGTACAACTCAATCAACATCTGAGATTCATCAAACCATCGCTAAACTGCAAGAAGGGACAGATTCAGTCGTCAATGCCATTGCTGGAAACGGCAAATTAGTCGATAACAGTATAGAAAAAGCCCAAAATGTCACCGCTGATATTTCACGTATTCATGTGCTCATGGATGAAATCAGTAAAATGAATACGGGTATTGCCAAAGGCACACATGACCAGGCTAACGCAAGCGAAAATGCAGACCGTCTGATTCAAACTATCTCTGTTATATCAGACAAAAACAAAGAAAATGCAACAAGCATAAACCAACACAATAAAGCTTTGCTCGATTTAAGCGAAGCCCTTAATCACTCTATGCAGCAATTTAAAGTGTCGTCATGATGACGGCATTTCTCCATGTTTAGTCAAAAAATCTCTAATAAAGTGTCGAATTTCTCTGGCTGCACTGGTGTCTAATTCTTCGCATAAATTGACAAACGCGTCACGCTCATTCTTTTTTATACGAATAATCAACTGACTATTTTTTTTGTGGTCTTTCTTATCTGTTTTGCTGTTCATGCACAACTTCTTTCAACGTGATCCGTAAAGGTAACGCATATGTATATACTTTATATATGTATAGTGTTTACACTACTTTTATTACATTTTTATTAAAATAAAAGGTTATTTAAAAAAAGCTTGCGAAAAGATATTGAATGTATATACTTAATCTATACTTTAAATAGCGTAAGCATATTTAAAGAGAATACTAGGTATAACAAAAATCAAAACAATATCTGAAGCATTCAGGATTGGAGGTAAGTATGAAAAAGGTAATTGCAATGCTAAGCACTATTAGCTTAATCGGACTGGTCTCTATGGGCGTTAACGCATCGACAATTCGAGCAAACGACCTAGCCCAATCTGGTATTGGTTTAACAAAAGTAAAAAGCGTCACACCTGATTACCCAAGCAGCGCTATCTCTCAAAAAATTCAAGGTAAGGTCACTTTATCTTATGATTTAACAACCGATGGCGAACCAACAAATATAAAAGTTGTTGACTTTGAAGGTTCAAAGCATTTTATCCGTTCATCAATAAACGCGCTCAAAAACACAAGATTCGAGCCCGTTTTGGCAAACAATCAGGCGGTTAAGGTTATTGGCCTTCAAAAACAATATGACTTTTTATTAATATCTGACCAAAGTAACAAAGTCGTGCCGGGTTTAACCGCATTTAATTTATAGTTAATTAAGCGATTTGTTGTAAAGGCACTGGGAACAGTGCCTTTTTTGTTGGTGTTCCGCTTACTTAATCATTTAGAAGTAAAAGTAAGAAAAAAGAAATAAAAAATTCATAATCATTTAATCTAGTTCTTGAATACTACCCATCTTATTTTTTAAATGGTTCCCTTGAGCTCATGTGATTATGATGCTATTTCAATTTACTTACTTAGGAAAACATTCAATGAAAAATTGGATCAAAGGCATATTCACACGCAATGCTCAATCACAGAACTCTGTTAACGACATGAACTGTAATTATAAAGACGATTACTACGGTGATAGACTGTGTAAAAATGCCTAACGCCCTGTGAGAACTGAAGAGAACTGGGGATCAAAGAGAGCAGGACATCAAAAGGAATAGAGAGTGGCGAAGTTAACACTCAAGACAAAAGAACAGTTACATTTTTTGTTTTTAGAAATTAACGAGCAATTAGCGATAGCAGAGGCGTATTTTATACGCCCCTCTCCTCTTCTGGCTTCACGCATTAAAAGCCGTGCTGGATATCTTGAAAATTTGCGTAACCGCACACGTCGTAGTTTGTTGGCGCAATTAAAACAACAACAATCCGCAGCTCAACATTTTCAGCTGCAAGCCACGGATAGTTTGGTGTCTTTACTTCATTATTTTAGTCAGTTGTGCAGAGAATCGGTATTAGAACGACATAATGTTGCGTTGTCTTCTGATGTGTCGATGCCTGATAAAGAGTGCAGTAAACTGCTAAAGCGTTTGAATAGCATGATAAGCGAACTTGAAAAAGCGTTACTTAACGCTGACTCAAGGCTTGCGCTTTCGCTTGACAAAGAGCGTAAGAAAATTCATCTCAAGCTAAATAAAACGCTCGAAAGATTTATAGTTTCTTTGAGAGAAAAGCACCCAGCGCTTTTTTCAACCGAGAGTATTTTTGCTTTTTATGCGATTCGACAAATGCTTAATTTAACAGGGGATATGGTCGCCGCTGTTCTATCAGCAAACCTGGGGCAAAAGACAACGGTAGCTAGACTACAGTCTTTGGGCAAATTGGCAGACAATATGAATGCTCAAGCTGATAATTTACAGCTCGACCCACTTGCAGAAACGCGCTCCGGTAGCGTCATTTCAGGTATTTCTCACAAAGCCGACAGTAAAACTGGCCAACCTGAATATTTTGCCGTATTTAAAGAGGGAGAAAAGCAAAAAGTCCGCGAAGAAAAACAGAGTGTGCAAAGCTGGCATCAAATTTTTCCCGGCCTAGCGCCTAAAATTATTGCCTATAAAAAACAAGGCAGCTCAGCGTCTATGCTTATAGAGCACTTGCCCGGCATTACGTTCGAGCATTTGCTTACCCAACCACACCGCGATCGCGAACAACTGTGTTCATACGCACTAGAAGCATTACTAAAAACGCTGAAAAAAATTTGGCTAGAAACAAAAGTTAATGAAAGCATTGGCGGCCAATACATGGCGCAACTAAAAGACCGTTTAAATAGTGTGTATCAGGTTCATCCCAAATTTAATACGCAAACACAAATGCTATGCAATGAACAACAAATTTCACTCAATCAACTCATTGAAAGGGCAAACGAATTTGAAAAACAATGGCAAGCCCCTTTTTCAGTGTACATTCATGGCGACTTCAACCTCGACAATATTATTTATGATCCAGTAGAAAAGAAAATTAACTTTATTGATCTTCATCGTTCGCAATATATGGATTACGTACAGGATATTTCGGTTTTTATTATCTCTATTTATCGTTTGAATATTTTAGAAACCGACGAAAGGGCACGTATAATGTCTATAGCAAAAGCTTTTCTTACAAAAGTCAGGCGTTTTGCAAAACAGCAAAACGATGCCTCATTTGAACTTCGTCTTTCTTTGGGGCTAGCGCGCTCATTAATTACTTCAACTCGTTTTATTCTCGACCCTGTATTGTCAAAACGCATGGTTTTACGCGCACGCTATTTGCTAGACTGTGTCACTAACTTACCTAATAATAACGTATTGCGCTACAAAACGCCTTTAAAGGAATTGTTTGTTGAATAAAAAAATTGGGGTCATTGGTATTCCTGGAAAGTGGTCTACCGAAGTACTGGCCGACCGTTTAGAGCGCGCAAGTGGATTTCGTCTCGTTATCGATATGGCAAAGGTTGTGTTTGATGTGCAAACCCATGCCCTGTTTTTCGAAGGCCATAATCTCTGTGAATTAGACGGAATCGTTGTAAAAAAAGTCACTCAAGATTACGACCGGCACATGTGGGATCGCATTGAGCTTTTAAGGGTGGCAGAAGATGCCGGTGTGAAAATATTTAGTCCCTGTAGCGCAATTTTACAGCTTGTAAATCGGCTTGGTTGCACTGTAACTTTAAGTAAGCACGCCATCCCTATGCCAAAAACTTTGGTGACTGAAAACATAGATGAAGCACTCCGCTTCGTTCGAGATTGTGGTCAAGTCGTGCTCAAACCGATGTTCTCCACCAAAGCCAGAGGTATGACATTGCTTGACACTAGCAATTCCCCTATCGACACTATCCAATCGCAGCTAAATGATTTCCACACGCGTAACCCCATGCTCTATATTCAACAAAAAGCATCGCTACGAGGTCAGGATTTAGGCATGGTGTTTGTAGGAGGAAACTATTTGTGTACCTATGCTAGAGTATCAAGTAAAGATTCTTGGAATACCACCATCGAAAGTGGCGGAAAATATGCTTTTTTTGAGCCAGAACCGTCCTTAATTGAGTTAGGGAAAAAAGCACAAGCCCCCTTTGGCCTCGATTTTACTACGGTTGATATTGCCCTTACTGATGCCGGTCCCATTGTCTTTGAAGTATCGGCGTTTGGCGGCTTTAAAGGCGCTCTAGAAGGAGCAAGGGTAGATGCAGCTGCTGCGTATAGCGAACATATTTTTACATCACTGGAGCGCCTACAGTGATGCAAGCAATGACTGACCTTGCCCTCAATCCGCATGACTGTATTCATCAGTTTTTTATTGCCTTTGGACAAGAACACTATGCAGTGCATAGCAACCATGCCGCTCTCATAGATTCGTTGAAACGGTATTTTTCTCCATGGCTCACCGCAAAGCCGGTAAATGAGGGGCTGCCCCGTATTTACTTGTTTTCCCAAGAATCAGTTAAAACACAGTTCAACTGGCAAGACTGGCCTCGAGAAGAAGGAAAAACAGGACTCAAGGAGCAAATCTACGATACTGAAAAAGGCCGATGGGTTCATAAATTCAAAACGGGCATGGTGTTTTTTCAACACCGTTACCAACCTTTTGCTGTTGGACCATGCGAACAACATGTTAGCCAAGTCATTAATTTTATTATTAATCAGCACATTAATCACTTACAGCAACAAGGTGGGCTTATATGCCACGCGTCTTGCCTAAGCTTAAAGAACTCAAAAAGCGAAACACCTACGGGCATTGCTGTTGCGGCTCTCTCTGGCGGAGGAAAATCGACCACGCTGCTAAGATTAATGGACGAACCTGATGCTAAATTTATTTCTAACGACCGCTTGTTTCTGTTTCAACACGACGACATAGTTACCGCTCACGGTGTGGCAAAACAACCACGAGTAAACCCCGGCACGCTCTATAATAATGATAGGCTTCGGTTTATTTTAAGCGAACAAAAACAGCGACAAGTGGCGCAAATGAGCCCACAAGCATTATGGCGCCTTGAGGATAAACACGACGTAATGATAGAAAACGTGTATGGTAAACACGCCATGGCTAGCTCTACGCCACTTCATCACGTAGTGTTGCTCAACTGGTCGCATTCAAGCCCAAACAAAGATGTGTCTTTTCGTGCAGTTAATGTGTTAGATAAGCCGGAGCTTATGGCCGCGATTGCAAAATCGCCTGGACCTTTTTACCAAAACTCATCAGGCGAGTTTTTACAATCTGCATGCCAGCCTGCTTATAGCCAATATAGTGAAATGTTGGCATCGCTTAAGGTGTGGGAAGTGTCAGGCGCAGTAAACTTCACACAGATCACCGCATTATTACGCTCTGCGCTTGATTTATGACAACACGCGTCGCACTCATTCGCCATGGCGCCTATCAGCAACTTGCTAATACGCCCAGTGCTTGGCAGCCCTTTGCCCTGACAGAACAAGGGAAAAAAGAGGTAGCAGAACAAGCACAACAGTTTGTTAATTGGCTGATTGCTTTCGGCCTTACAGCCGCACCTACGGTTTACTCTTCCCCATTATTGCGAGCTTGGCAAACCGCTGACATTTACATCGAAGTGCTAAAAGCACAGTTGCCAAAGTCATTGCAGCATAATTATCGTCATAAAGAAATCAACGCCTTGAGCGAACGCAGTGTGGGGAGTGTGGCAAACTTATCCATTCATGATATAGAAGCGATTTTGGAAAATGACCCTCGATATGCCTCTGCGCCTTTACATTGGAAAAGTGATACCTATTATCGGCTACCTTTTCCGGGCTCAGAATCATTATTTGATGCGGGACAGCGCGTCGCGCAGTTTATTCGCAATCAATGCCAAGAAGATTGGAAGGGCCAACCTGAGCACTACGTGAATCTAGTCGTTGGTCACGGCGCTGCAATTCGCCATGCAGCGTGTCATCTTAATGTCATAGAGATCTGCGATGTTACTAAGTTAAGTATGTTTCATGCTCACCCTGTCGTCATACAGCAGGAACCAAGTAAAGATCAGACAGAAAAATGGCGGCATATTGCAGGTGAATGGAAGCTGCGTCAGAAGGGGCAAGAAGCAAAAGATTAATACCCTATACCCTAAAAAGAGAGGCGGCATGTTTCCTGTTTCGTTTTCAGGCGTAACTCAAATTGGTCAACCTTGGAATCACTTTAGAGTCGTTAACCACCACAAACCTGCTGTATGTGATGACTCAAAAAGTGTCCTTACTTTGGAAACAGACCAATGGAGATGGCCCAAAAAGCCCATCATCTTCATTTCTGATTTGCACGCCGATAAACTGGCATTCGACACCTCACTCATAGCCAGCAATGCAGTAACGATAAGTCGTAAAGGCCACTATCGGCTGACACCTTTCGGTAAGCAGGCAACGTTTATTATAGGTGGTGATTGTTTAGATAAAGGCCCAGCTAACTTAACCTTGCTACGTGCGATACAACAATTCATGCAAACGGGCGCCGATCTTAAGATACTTGCAGGTAACCACGACCTTCGGTTATTCATGGGATTAAAGGCAATCGGCATCAACAAACAGGTCGGAACCGAACATATGTTTGTTCGTATGGGGAACAAAGCTATCCCTTTACTGAAAGAGGTGTTTGACACTTATCTTGCTAACACTCCTTGGCAAGAAGACACACCCGATTATCCAGTATGTAAAATGCACTTATTCCCAAGAGACGAATGGTTTGAAGAATTTCCGCTTTTTGCTCAAGCTGCCAACGCTAAAAAAGCCTTCTCTAAAAAAGCAATGTCTAAAGAAGCAATTGCGACCGAAATCAAAAAAATGCGAACAAAAGCCGCTAATTTTGAAGACAAATGCAAAAAACATGGCATGACGCTAAGGCAAGTTTACGCCGCAGCAAAACAGTGTGAGTATTTATTTTTAGATCGCCATGGGGAATTCAGCTGGTTCTTCCGCTCCTTAAAATTGGCACTTAAGCGAGGTAGCTTTTTATTCGTTCATGCCGGTTTGGATGACGAAATCAGTGAGAAAATTCAACAAGATGGCATTTCCGCCTTAAACAAAGATTTTCAGCACGCCATCCACCAAGACTTATTCCAGTTTTATTTTAGTTCAATGTCTAGCCTATTCAGAACCAAGTATCGCAAATCTGACCCGGTTTTTTCTCCTTATGGCGTCGATTTAATAAAGCAGAGGGGAATTCACACTGTGGTGCACGGCCATGTGAACCAGTGCACCGGACAGCAAATGTCACTACAACAAGGTTTGTTGCACATTGAAGGCGATGTCACGCTAGACAAAAACTCTCGAATAAAAGAAGGTTTAAAAGGCGCTGGTTTTGGCGCTACAATCATCCACCCTGATAAATTAGTGTTAGGAATAAGCGCAGACTTTCCAAGCACAAAAGTTTTCTCTGCTCAGTCCTCAAGGTCTGAATTATTTGTTGTTAATTAACGAGGACATGTAATGCGCCATAAAAGTGAATTTCGGCATGAATCGTTGCAAGATGCTAAATCTATACAAAAGCTGCTGAATGCCATTTCAAAAGGCCTTGGTAAAGGCGTGCTAGAATTTGCTGATGAGGAAGGGCAACTTACTCTGTCTCCACAAGGCTTGCTTGGTTTGAAAGTGACAGTTAAAGAAGACGAAACAAGACATCAGCTCGATATAAGAGTAAGTTGGAATAAACAAAATCAGGACTTATCTGACTCTATTCTAAGGGTAAAATAAACAAATAGTGTATACCAGCAACGAAACACCAAGTGAAAAATTTAAAGCCATTCATGGCGTGGTAAAATGTATTCCGGCAGGTAAAGTTGCATCGTACGGTCAAGTCGCTGCGCTAGCAGGTTTACCGGGCCGAGCACGATTAGCGGGAAAAGCCTTAGGGGTAACAATCAACGGACAAGTGATCCCATGGTATCGGGTATTGAGAAGTGATGGAAAAATTGCTTTTCCTAACAGCAGTTCACACTATAAAATGCAAATCGCGCAGTTACAAGATGAAGGCGTGCTAGTAACTAAAGGTAAAGTCAACATGCGACTATTTCAGTGGTCTGGAGAACTTGAATGAAAATAACGAAACCTATCCTCTTAAGCCTGTTGATATCACTTCAGGCGCTCACAACAACTAGTGTTGCAAATACCCAACCGGGTTTTTTAAATGAAACCAGTGAGCAGGAATATCGCCAGACGGTTGAGCATTTAATGAAAATGCTACCACCCACTGACAACAAAGCGGTGTATAGTCCGCTTATACGTCCTTTCGGCTTACTCGACGTTCATCCTACTAAATTCACCTCGGTCAAACACAAAGCTGAATTCAGCAATTTCAACTTTGGTGTAATGGGAGCGCAACTCGGTCTAGCAAAAGAAGATTTAGACCTTATACCCAATCTTATTTTGTGCAACGATGCATTGTGCATAGACAATCGCATAGCCAAAATTAATGAATTTCTAAACGATGCCGAAGCGCCGTTAAATCATTTTGCTCAATCACCTGATCTATTTTTAGTGAGTCAGCTATCTGATAATTTGTACCGCATCAATCACATGTTCATAAGCGACAATAAAGTGTACGAATATAAAGCAAGTGAAAACGCTGGCTTTATTCCTTCTGCAAATTTTGTTGAACATGCCTCAGTCATTGAGGCACCTGAACTAGCAGAAAAAGCCGAGATAACAAAAGCATTAAGAGTGGCGATGAAAAAATACGCTATCTCCGCGGTGATAAGAAGCGGCCATCGTTCGTTGAATATCATCTTTAACGGTGCGGGCGATAATCAATGGGGCGTGGTGATCGGCGAATCCAATATTGCACTACCTAAGGAAGGCGACATCAGCCATTTGGGCTATGCCATCGATAAAGTAAAAGCAGTCAGCGATAACGCGTTTTATTATCAGACTAATTAGGTGATGGATTTATAATGGTAAAAAAAATCGGTGCTTAGTTGCAGCCATTACGACTTAATTGAGATTGCTTGCTTGTATCATTTCGACATCGAGTTGCATTATGCTGATAGATCGGTTCGCGGCATAGCAAAAGACACGCAAAAACGTCAAACGGACCAGAGCAGACCTGAAGAGAAACCCAAAGAGGGTATCGTGCTGATGCTAGAAAATACGCTTCAATTAGCCTGGTTTTCTCTTGAAAACCTCACTGCACTCACCGCACATACTCAAAATCGTTACTTCAACCACGTGGAGTTTAACTATTAAACGCTATTCGCTCATTTTGTTCTCGCTCATTGCGTTTGCTGCCAACTCAGTCCTTAATCGTTTGGCATTATCGGAAGGGCTCATTGACGGAGGCAGCTTTACAGCACTAAGAATTTTATCAGGGGCTCTAGTACTAAGCTTATTGGTAGTGCTTACAAAAAAACCGCTTGCACCACAAAAAAACAAAGCCTCATGGCTGGGTGCATGTGCGCTTTTCACCTACTGCGCTGCTTTTTCTTACGCCTATCTCCACTTAGATACTGCCATTGGCGCATTAATTCTTTTTGGCACCGTACAGTTGGTAATTATTGGCGCTAGTTTATTTAATAAAGAACGAACACCTTTTGCAACATGGCTAGGTGTGCTAGCCGCAATCGCTGGTTTTGTTTACCTTATGCTTCCTTCCAACCTCAATGCAGTACGTTTTTCTCCTATCGGTTTAGCGCTCATGGTATTAGCTGGGGTTGGATGGGCGGTGTACACCTTATTGGGTCGAAAAAGTACTACACCATTAGCAGATTCAGCTAAGCACTTTTCGATGGCAGTCGTTTTGTGTATCCCCTTTGTTAGCGCTTTGATGCTATTTTCGGCTTCGCTTTCTTTTACTTATCAAGGTTTAGTATTGGCAATCTGCTCAGGTGCAATAACATCTGGCTTAGGCTATGCCATTTGGTACACGGTGTTACCTTCGCTCACTCGCTTACAAGCTGGTGTCATTCAACTGGCTGTGCCTATTGTAGCGGCCTTAGGTGGAGTATTGTTTGTAAACGAAGCAATCAGTACGCAATTTATTGTTGCCACAACACTTATTTTAGGCGGTGTGTTCTTTACTCTACTTCCTTCACAAAAAAACAGGACATAACTATGCGAATTCTTAACCTCTGCGTTTTTTTACTACTTATTGCAAGCAGCCCTTTTGTAAGCGCGGAAAAAGGCATGATCAGCTATAAAAGTACTTATTCTGTCGACGAGACTGTCGAAAAATTAGAAAAGATATTAAAAGAAAAAGGCATGACTATTTTTGCAATTGTCGAACACAGTGAAGGCGCAAAACAAGTAGGCATTACTCTACCCCCGACTCAAGTTGTTATTTTTGGCAATCCAAAGGTCGGCAGTTTATTGATGCAATGCGCCCGTTCAACTGCAATTGACCTTCCTCAAAAAGCCTTGATCTATGAAGACAGTGACGGTACAACAAGGCTAGCTTTCAACGACCCTAAATATTTGAATTCGCGTCACGGTTTATCCCAATGCCAGAAACCTATTGAAAAAATAAGCGCAGCATTAGCGAACATCGCAGAGACATTAATAAGGTAAATTGCATGCTCGAGAATAATTAAGATTTAACAAACATTCTGGATCGTCACATAAACTAGAGGAGCACTTAAATGCCGAAGCCGTTCTGAAGTAAACCAGCATGATTCAGAATTGGCGATTCAGGCATTTGGTTTCGTTCTCAATATCCAAAGTGCAGAATATTGATTAAGACAACCTTTTTTGTCTAATTCAGAAAATCAATGTTCACAAAATGCAAAGTTTTTTAGAAAGGTGTCCTTAAAAAGTTTCAAAGGATCGTTGAGATAAAACAATGATGTAATCATCAATTTACAATCTTTATTTATCGACAGGTTTGACAAAAAAAGATAAACCCTTTAAGTTGTTTTTGGTCTCACATAGAGATTGACACAGAAATTAAATTGTAATTATAAATGGTTATAGTGAAATTAAAAACATTTAGTTTAGTGTCAATAGTCAGTAGTTTGTTGATTTTAGGATGGTGCAGGTCAACCGCCTCATTCGAACTTGAAGTAGAAAGGACGCAAGATAGAGGAGATGGCACGACTGATACTATCAGAGGAGGTGTTAAAGGCTCTGTTTCTAGTGGTGGGAGCCTGCTCAGACCCGTAGCAGAGCTCATAGCAAGTGTTTCCGGATACAGTTATGAAGATTGGCAAGGAGTAGATTTTTCCGAGTTTGAGATAGAACTTGACGGTCAGTTTGGTGTTACATCAACGATTAATGGAAACGCTGTTGAAGTGATGATAATCAGTGCCAATAGTGTTTTGTCCAAACAAACCTTTCCAATCATACAAATTGGCGAAACAGCAAAGTTCTCCAATCCAAATTCAGTAAAAAATTGGTCTTTGCAATATGTTGATATTGCAGAAGAAGTACAATTTGAATTTACTACTACAACTGTAAATGTTATGGCGACTCCAAGTTCTATGAACATACGTATGAAAGATGGAAATTCAGTTTTGGCATCAAAAACCGTAAATTATGGCGGTAATGGCTGTAATGCAGAAAATATGGATCCAGACGTAGGCCTCCAAATTTGCCAGTAAAATGTGTTTTAGATGGGTAAGAGAGTTTTTTTAAACTCTCTTTTTTATGAAAATATTCCTTTGCTTTTTTTTAATAACTTCGATCCTCGGTTGTAGCTCATTGTCTCACCAGCCGCCGGGATATACTAATGGAAACTACACCTATATCCTCAATTTTGATTCAAGTAATGAGACTATGAGGATCAGGTCGGTCTATATAGAATCTCAAGACTCGATTTATGTAACGTCACTTAAACACATCGATTTCATTCCATTTGGTTCTTTAAATTCTGGCTCCGCAAAAATAGAGTTTTTAGCATCCGGTGATCTGCACAAATGCTTAAACAAAGAGCCAGATATTGCCTCAAAAATAGATTCGTTAATTTCCGAGGAATTTAAAAGCATCGTCAGCGAGACTGACTTCTCAATATTTTTTATCGCAAATGAAAATTTTTTGATTGAAAGCACATCCAAAATGAAAAATGACAGTTCGCTTGAAATAGCTGTTCATACAAAATTTTTTGGGGAATGTGATAGTGAATTATTTGAATCAGCAGTTAATAGAGCGTTCAATACTGTAATTCACGAGTCTTTCCATATCTATGTTAGAAAGCTTGGCTTAAATTTGGGTGTATACGATGAAGAAGTCATGGCGTCAAGAATTGAGTTCTGCAACAAGAACTTAAGAAGGGATAATTTGATTTTTTGGATTGATCCATCAGCACAAATTAGGTCATTAGAAGATGAACGTTACTCAATAAGTCTTAAAGCTTATTACGCATTTCAAAACGAACTACTCGAAACATACTTGGACGTTTATAAAAACGAAGAAAAAAGTGAAAAAGAGAAAGGAACAGAATTTCTTGATAGGGTGTGCTCAAGTGCGGTTCAGTTTTTTTAGTCTTTTATTTTTGTCTTTTATTCTCAGTTTAAATGCAGTCGCTATACAACCATTTGATATTGAGCTGGCTGTGTATCAGGGTGATATACAGGAAATAAAAAAGTACAAAGATCGCAGCTGTTACGGTGAGCTTTGGTTTAAGTATATTTCAGGCGAAATGGTTCGTAGTCAAGATTGTAATTTCTGTGCATCCTCTCCCTCTGTAGCGTTTAATTGTGCAATTTTCTCATCTAATAGCATGGCGCAAGGCATGATGTATAAAGGTGCGCAGATGGTTCTTTTGAATTTTATAAACGAGCCGGCAAACTCTGAATTGCTGTCCGAATCGCTTTACGATGAAATGTCAAATAGAGCTGCACTTTTTGCATTCATTGATGCAAGAGTAAGATTAAATAAACGCCATTTCGCAGAGTTGATTGTAAATAAGAAATTTCGCCCATTGAATACTGTTTGGGGAAAAGAGTCTGGATACACTATTGATACCGCAGCAGGATTCTCAAGCACTACATCTGTAGCAATCCAGTCGGAATATTTTAACGCGAACACAATTTCGTTGTCTGGAAATATTCAGACACAAACAATGAGTTTGGTTAAATTGTTTGAGAATGAATCCCCAACATACGTTAAATCCAATAAAAATTTAATTGGTATTTTTGACTTATTGCAATTTAGCTCAATTAAAATTTCTGGGAATGAAGTTGATAGATCAGATTTTATAAATTTATATAGGGACCAAAATACTTTCTTTTTTAATAGCCAATCCAGAATACAAAATAAAAAGTTCGACAACTTAAATCTATGTATAGATACAGGATCGGAGCAGTCTTTTATAATGCCAAAACTGTACAAAAGAATAAGAGATACAATACAGCAAAAACCAATAGTAGTTTTAAAAGCATCAGAAACTACTGGCGATATGAATAGGTTAGGAAGGATAGTTGATAAAATTGAGTTAAACATAAATGGCTATGATCATGTGATTTACAATATTCCAGCTATGTTTCGCTCTAACAGTGCCAATATTTGTGATGTTTTGTTGGGTCAAGATTTTCTTGGGGAAAAGATGAGCCAAATTTCTTTAAAAGAAAGGTGGGTTTCATTTAAGCATTTGTAATACATATTTTAAAAACGTAGAGTTTCGTATTGGGATAAACGAAAAGCGTACCAATTTAATGGCAAAAGTAGACCGTTCGAGGTTAGGGTAAGGCGATACTGGTAAACGCCCTTACCGTTGGTAAGAAGGCATCAAAGACTATTATAAAATCGGTGGAATTGAGTTGAATCCAGAGAGCAAAAAAGAAGCAGCTTAACTGCTCAGGCTATAATCACCTTAAAAAACACCGAGCACATTAAGCTTGACCAATAGAGGTTGGTTAGGTTTTTTTATCTACGAATAGCCAATGTAAGCTGAATATATTGGCTCACCCACTCTGCACTGGGATCAGAGTCTTTTCCAAT
>CAYSDZ010000007.1:93424-113133 GCA_964429915.1 uncultured Alteromonas sp. | reverse complement strand
GAGGGGTGTTCAATCACATCAAAGGAATGTCAGTGCTCAGTATAAGGAAAGTGTTTACCCAACAGGTTCATTAGACGTGAATAAATGCACGTTTGTTATCGCATTGCTTATTTTGCTTACCTTATCGGCTTGTGAAACGTCACGTTCGTATTATGGTAAAACATCACGTTCTGCCTCTTTGAATCAGTCACTCTATCGATTGGATTTAAGCAAGCAAGATTTGCAGCATTTACCTGAAGAGGTAGCACTGCAACACACACTCAGAACAGTAAATTTAAGTCATAATCCTAACTTGGAATTAGAGGGGGCACTCGAGGTGCTTTGCTCGCTTCCTCACTTACATGTGCTATTACTAAATCATCTTCAGCTTACTTCGTTACCAGCCAATATTGCTCAGTGTCAACATCTCACGCATGTTTCGTTATCGGGTAATCCTGCTTTAAATCTGCCTGATGCGCTGAGTCATTTAGGTCAACTCGAGCTTGAATTTTTGAACTTATCTGACAATGCACTGACTTCTTTACCCGAAAACTTAAGTAGGCTGAAAACGTTGCGCGATATTCGTTTAAGCCATAATCACCTAGTCGAACCCGAGTCCTACAAAATACTGGCAAGCTTACCTAAGTTATTTTCACTGTGGTTAGACAACAACCGCTTGCGTCAACTACCAGACAATATTGGTTTATTAAAACAAGTGGGATATCTGTATCTTGATCATAACTATTTAGCGGTATTGCCACAAAGCATGCGTCGAATGGGATATTTATCGGCCATTTGGTTAGGGCACAATTGCTTCGAGCACATTCCTACTGTTTTAGCGGATAAAGGTATCTTTATGGCTTTTTTAAATAATAATCGCATTACCGATATTGGCGACAGATTTAGAGATAAGCCCTTTTTCTTTAGAGGCATTATTTTAGACTATAACTATTTGAGCCAAGCACAACGTGAGGAAGCCAGAAAAATCTTTCACGATACCTTTATATATTCGGATGACAACCAACTGCCTGTATCAGCGCTACCTACTTGTTCTGCTCACTTATTTTAATTGTTTTTTGCAAGTACATTACAAACCTTACCTGCAAAAGACGATGACCATTGTGGTCAATTAGCTCAAATAAACGGTTTTAGCTTGCACGCTGGCGTGTTTTCACCAAACTGAGAAGCTCGAACGCCTGTACAGATACATCTAGCAGAGCATCTGAAAGATTAAGATAAGCCATATCATGTGCGCAATATGTCGTGGGCGCAACGCCTAAAGCGAGTGTTCAATATCGATATCACACAGTGCGAATTGTGTGAAAAGCGCAATGTAAAAATCATTGCCTGCATTACAGATCCGGCTGTTACTCGCCATTCCTGAACTCAAAGGCAGGTCAGCCACGAGTAAGCAGCACTGCCAATTCATTAACCTCACAGCAAATTGCGAAACTAAAAATGTTTAGCTGGTATTTTGGGTAGTAGATAGTGTTAATCCTACTTATACTTAAAGAAGCGTCATCTGTCGGTTTCTTACCTTTCGTGGATATTGCTTATCAAGGCTTTGGTGACGGCATTGAAGATGATGCTTATGGCCTTCGTATACTCACGGAAAATCTGGATGAAGTGCTAATTGCAGCGTCTTGCTCCAAAAACTTTGGCTTGTACAGAGAGCGTGTTGGCTTAGCGGCGATAATTTGCAGAAACGCAGAGGTGAAAAAAATCGCGCAGTCGCAAATACAATCCGTTGCACGTGGCATATATTCTATGCCTCCCTCTTATGGTGGTGCATTGGTCGATATTGTTTTAAATAACCAAGAGCTTTACAACAAATGGAAGCAAGAGGTTGGCGAAATGCGTAACAGAATGACCGACCTGCGCAAGATGTTAGTCGATAACCTCAACAACTAAGGCGTTGACAAAGACTTTAGCTTTATTAACAGTCAAAAAGGCATGTTTTCATTCTTATGCATCCCTCCAGAGCAAGTGAGAACCTTGCGCAGCGGACATAGCGTGTATTTTGTTGATTCAAGTCGAGTCAACATTGCGGGTATCAATTATAGAAATGTCGACGTGTTAGCAAAGGCGATTGCCAGTACCCTTTAGTCAGTTCCTTTGCATAAGATTGAAGCCGAGTTTGCTCACGCACTCGGCTTTTTGTTTTTTGAGTACTAAGCAAAATGTACATCACCGCTACATTGAACAGAAGCAGGATTGACGAAAAGCCAAGCTGATGCGCTGAGGAGACTAAGACAATAAGTGAATCATCAACTTACCCATTAAGATTACCAAAATCATTGAAAGAAAAAGTAGCAGTGATCGCCAAAAACGATGGTACGAGTTTAAGTCAGTTTATTGCCATTGGTGTTGCTGAAAAAGTGGATAAAGTCCTTCGGCTGATGACTCTATCGATTGAGTAGTTCATTCGTAATAAATCAATTTTCACTAAACTCGATTGACCGGCTCAAATGTACGTATTGTAGACATTTAGCTTTATCAGAGATGAGAAACCATAAGTGATTGATGCGATACGACTTCATAAACACTTTTTGAAATTAAAGCGAAAAAATCGCCGCAGGCACCTTGAACTAGACGAGTTTGCAGCGACCAAAATCCAAAGGATTGGGCGGTCTAAAAAGATTCAGCCCTCAGCAGAGCATTTTTTCTTATGTTCATATGAAATATGGCAAAGTTAACGCCATGCATCGCGTGATCACTGAATAACCCCAGTTTTGCATATACAGAATCAGTAGGGTCGTTTACGTACAATAAGCCATTTTTACACTGTGCTTTGGTATAGTTAGGCATTATGGAAGGCGAGTCAAAATCGAGAGTTTGATTATCCGTATTACTCGACGTGATGTATTTTCCAGAAACAGTCGCTGCACCGAGATGCAAGTCATAATGAGCGTAATCTTCATTATAATTCCACGATAGAGGATTTATGCATATTGACTCTCTTGAAAAGGGGATAATTAACTGCCCTCCTCCTTTACCAATCGTTTCCCAATGAACTAAACATTTTGTAGCCTGTGGTGTTTTACAAATATCCAAATATGTCAGTGAATCAACGTAACCTTGCGATATTGGAGTAATAGCATCGCCTAAAGCATAAACCGCAATGATACGATCGGTGATGTGAGGAAAGTTATTGAGGTCGGTGAGTAATCGTTTTATCAGTTGAGAACCTTGACTATGACTGACAATGAAGAACGGCTTATCTTGATTTCGAGTCTCTACAAAATTAAAAAAGGCGGCCTTAATGTCTGAGTACACATAGTCGAGAACTCGATTCGCTTCTTTTCGGTTTAACCCAAAAAAAGTAAACAAATTTGCTTCTCTGTAATTAGGTGCAAATATATTGCAGCAAGAGTTGAAAATACTCGCTTCATTTGCTAACGAAAACTTTGCATTGTTTCGTGTAGCGGCATTGCCCTTTAGACTCGATGTCCATTGATTGGAGTCAATAAAGCCTGTTCCATGAACATAAAACACATCAAACTTGGCGCTACCATCATTTATCGATTTAATGCCTTCAGGGGTAACATCTGCCTCATCAACACGCGATGGTAAAGATAACCAAACGCTGTCTTCTTTATAATTAGGCTTGGCTCCCATTTGTGATGGTGAGAATTCAATATCGGGCTGGTAATAATAGGCAGACATGACAATACCGAAATATTGAATTCTACCTAGGTTAAGTATAATTAGTGCAACTGAGGCGAATGCAAAAAACATCAGCCACTTTTTACTTCTTAGCTTTAACATAGTTGTGATTTTCCATTAGCGAAGGACAGCTGTTATTTCAGCTTTCCTACTTTTTTTTGTTCAGATATGTTTTGTTTAACTTGCTTCTTTTCCATAACCTGTTTGATTGCATTGTCTGCATTTGGGACAGGCATTAAGACATGCATCATCATGCCTATGCCTATCGCTGCCGCTTTTCTCTTCTTTGCCCATTTGTACAGAACAAAGAAGCTAAAAATACAAACAATCAATATTAGGTAAGGAAGAGATGCACAGTAAACGGATATAAATAGATCCATTCGTACCTCTTGGCTACGCTCATTAATAGTTGTTTAGCTGGGTATAGCTAAGCCGTTAATTTCACTCTGGCTTAATGTTAAAGAGGTAATACCGAAAGACGTTTTAAATATTTTAGGAGTCGCGCTTTGTTAGCGCTTACGAAGTTAAAGCAATGGTCAAAGTGAGACTGTGATGCACTGCTGCATTGCTTTTCTGTTTCGAATCTAAATGGCAGGTTTACATATGTTAGGAAGTGATTTGAATATGTATTGAAATTTTTTAATGCATTGTCTGAATGAATATCGTCAGACTTGCTCTCAACAAGCTCAATGACAAGATGATTGTTAGTTTCCTCTGTCACCTTTCCTAGGTATTCGAGGTCTGCGTGCAAAGACGATGCTGATGCAAACATGCAGGCATACGCTAACACACAGAGTAATCTGAGAACAAGCCGGTATGGTTTAATCTGGAGCTTCTTAAAAATATTCATACATTAACTAGTAGTGGTGCTTATATAAGCATAATTCAAGTACGTATTTTGTACAAAAAACGCATCACGCGATAGTCCTCTCCTTGTCTTAAGGTGTCATTTAGAATGCGTAGGTTGTTTCAGGAGATTCTAAATTAAATTTGGAATGACGGGGCGGCGGCTGCTTGTCTGAAGGAGCCGGATACGATTCATAACTTGAAGACAATGTGGAAAAGACTTCTACTTCTCGCTAGATAAACTAATGCCGATTTCGAGGGGATGGGCGCAATACCCCTTTACACAGCATCAGGCCAGCATACCGCCATCCACAATGATGCTTGCGCCAGTTGTGTAGCTAGACGCATCAGATACCAAGTACAAAACGGTGCCCGCCATCTCGTCTGGATCGGCTACCCTGCCAAGGGGAATAACGCGAAGCGCTGTTTTTAGTATTTGGTCATTTGACGTGAGCGCTGATGCAAATTTTGTATCCGTTAACCCCGGTAGCAACGCATTGACTCTGATATTCAATGAGCCACATTCTTTTGCAAACGATTGAGTCATCGAAATCACCGCTGCCTTGGTAATTGAGTATATACCTTGCATATCACCTGGTCTAATGCCATTGACAGATGCCGTGTTTAGAATAACGCCGCCACCTTGATTTTTCATTATTATTTCGTTCGTGAATGACTTGCGAGAAAGCGTTTTGAAAGGTGGTGCAACCGATTATGGCCAAACGGCTTCATTTATGTTGCAGTACTCCACAATTAATAACGATAGGCTTACGCAGATAGGACTGGGTTTGGATTTGTTTACACCTCAGCCCGACTTCAGTAAAGCGCCGAGTAATCCGCAAAACTCCGATGAAGGCAGGCATCGCGTTTGGTATACCTCAGCTCCATGGGAAAACCTTTTCGCTGGCAACCTGTTTGTTGAAGTGACGCATCAAAGTGCAGAGCGTGCAATATCTGCAAAATTAGGTGCAGACAGCCACAGGCTAGGGGCTTTTTTACAAAATAGTATCCACGATGAATTTGGTGTGTTACCCCGCTTTCCATGGGCGGTTGAACAAAGTGAAAAAGCGTTCTTTGAAATCACCGCTACCCAACAGGTTCATTAGACGTGAATAAATGCACGTTTGTTATCGCATTGCTTATTTTGCTTACCTTATCGGCTTGTGAAACGTCACGTTCGTATTATGGTAAAACATCACGTTCTGCCTCTTTGAATCAGTCACTCTATCGATTGGATTTAAGCAAGCAAGATTTGCAGCATTTACCTGAAGAGGTAGCACTGCAACACACACTCAGAACAGTAAATTTAAGTCATAATCCTAACTTGGAATTAGAGGGGGCACTCGAGGTGCTTTGCTCGCTTCCTCACTTACATGTGCTATTACTAAATCATCTTCAGCTTACTTCGTTACCAGCCAATATTGCTCAGTGTCAACATCTCACGCATGTTTCGTTATCGGGTAATCCTGCTTTAAATCTGCCTGATGCGCTGAGTCATTTAGGTCAACTCGAGCTTGAATTTTTGAACTTATCTGACAATGCACTGACTTCTTTACCCGAAAACTTAAGTAGGCTGAAAACGTTGCGCGATATTCGTTTAAGCCATAATCACCTAGTCGAACCCGAGTCCTACAAAATACTGGCAAGCTTACCTAAGTTATTTTCACTGTGGTTAGACAACAACCGCTTGCGTCAACTACCAGACAATATTGGTTTATTAAAACAAGTGGGATATCTGTATCTTGATCATAACTATTTAGCGGTATTGCCACAAAGCATGCGTCGAATGGGATATTTATCGGCCATTTGGTTAGGGCACAATTGCTTCGAGCACATTCCTACTGTTTTAGCGGATAAAGGTATCTTTATGGCTTTTTTAAATAATAATCGCATTACCGATATTGGCGACAGATTTAGAGATAAGCCCTTTTTCTTTAGAGGCATTATTTTAGACTATAACTATTTGAGCCAAGCACAACGTGAGGAAGCCAGAAAAATCTTTCACGATACCTTTATATATTCGGATGACAACCAACTGCCTGTATCAGCGCTACCTACTTGTTCTGATCGCCCATTTTAATTGGCTATTTGCAAGATCTGGTTGGAAAAGGTGAATGTATACATTGCGGAAAAAGTGCTGTTTTGTGCAAAAGTGGGTGGAAAACTGTTGTTGCCAAAATGCTCAAAGCTACGGGTAGCAGACGCTCAGATTTAGAGTTTAAGCGGCTCTGGTGTACGTACAACGGACCTTAGTACACTGAACTTGAATATACACTTCCATTTGCCATTCCTGAACTCAAAGGCAGGTCAGCCACGAGTAAGCAGCACTGCCAATTCATTAACCTCACAGCAAATTGCGAAACTAAAAATGTTTAGCTGGTATTTTGGGTAGTAGATAGTGTTAATTCTACTTATACTTTTAGACCAGAGCGAAACATCTGCGTGGTCAACCCGTTAAAGGTAAGATTTCTCGCCGCATCACAATCTGTCGTTTCAGCCCAGCTGCGCCACAAAGCCTCCGTCTTTCTCGACCAACTGTCGGCCTAGTCTTTATCTTTGCCAAGGGCTTTATCATCAGGTAATGCCGATAGGCGCAGGCCAGTACCTACAACATTGTCCAATAGCGTTTGGATTGCCCCAGCGGCGACACCATGGTTTCTCGCTAAATCGCGAGAACGTGAAACCAGTGAGTTCAGTTCATCAAGCAAGCCTGCATCTGGCGAACCAGCCATGGGACGCCAGCTGGATAATTCTCGTGCCGAAAGTGACGCGCCTCTATGGGCCGTATCTGCAGCAATCTCTGTTTTGAGTTTTGCGATATACGCATTGAGTTTGTTGATATCTGATTGCGCATAAGTCGTTGTGCCGTATCCACCCACGGACACGGTGACTTCTAGCTCACCGATCATCAATCGATGTAATGCGTTTTCCGCTTCAAATAACCTTTCTCTCAAGAGTTCAATAGTCATCGACTTTTACTCAACTAACGCCCCGATAATAAGCGCAGGTTTGGCGCAAGACAAAGCTGTTTCTCAATGACCGAAGGGAATGAATTAATCGGTTTGTTAACTGCCGTCGCCAATTCTATCTTCCAGTATAAAATTTCTGAGCGCTCTTTCCCTTCTCATTACATAAAGTATATAAACTTTCGGGTTGTCGTGTCTGTAAAAAACTCTACAGGGGCCAACTACTATCTCTCCATAGCGAGAACCATTTATTTCAGGTGGTCTTCGTCCAGATTCAGGGAAGTTTTTTAATCGTTTCGTTGATTCAAATATCGTTTTCACTAGCTTTTTTGCAGCATTATAGTTATTTAGCGCAATATATTCAGCTATGTCGTTAACGTCATCTAATGCAGCTTCCGACCATATTATTTGAGCCATTTACTCAATTTCTCTTCCGCTTCCATTTCAGAAAAAGTTCGACCTTCAAATACTGAAGTTTCGCCACGAGCGACACCTTCTAATATTTTCATGCGATCTAACATCAATTCATAATCTTGAACATCTAATAAGTAAGCAGAAGGTTGTCCATGCTCAGTTATAAGGACTGGTTCCTTAGATTCATGAAGGTCAGCTAGTATTCGAGTAGCTTGACGTTTTAAGGTAGTTACAAGTTCAGTTTTCATGTTAGTGATACTATTCTGTCACTTTAATTTAAGCAAGAACTTTGAAGCAGTTAACGCCAACTTAAGCGGTAGCGCGTCAGCGCTGTCCGGCGACCAAAGGGAGAGTACTTAAAGTTTTTGTGTACGCCCAGCATGGGCATGAACTAATGAAGTGAAAGTCCTCTGTAGGAAAGTCACCGTTTACATAACTTATTGGTTTTTTAAACGTTTCCGCCACTGCGGTTATAGAACCAAGTAAATAAAATAGACAAGAAAATACACACGCTCCACGTGTAAGCGAATGTGATAACCAAAAACCAAATTATGGGATGGCGATTAAGCGATGCAGTTATGGGTGTCATACAAACTCTTACAAATCGGAAACACGATGTATTTTCTTACAATTCGCAGTAATAGAGATATCAAATTCTTGTTGTATATATGCGTTGTTGTCGATTTCTCAGATAAGACATTACCATGAGTCATATAAACAAAATCAAAAACCTCAAACACAATGTTTATGTTGAACGTCAATTTAATCATGCAGTGACACCATGTCAGTCAGAACATCGCCAGTTAGTGCAGTCTCATCTGCAAGGCATTGATTCCAAAACTTGGCAAGTAGGCACAGGAGACGTGGTGTATTGCAATGATGAATATCATACTTTGAGTCTTTACATCGACGGTGGGGAGCACTCATTCAGAAAAGATAAACGTAGTTTAAAAGGCGGCGCAGGAAAGATTTGTTTAATGCCAAAAGGGCATCAGTCCAATTGGTCAATTCGGGATAATATCCGCTTTTTGCATTTTTATTTTTCAGAAAAACAGTTGAATGAATTTATTGCCCAGAATTTTGACAGCGACGTCAGATTAACCAGCGTTGTTGATCAAGTTTACGCGCAAATTCCTCAAATGCGACAGCAGCTTATTGCTTACCACAAGCTATCGAATAACCAATGCACTGACAATGCTCCTGTTGATTCGTTGAGGGGAGGCTTGTCGCAGGAGAATATTAAACGGATTACCTCTTTCATTGCCGAATATATCGACCAAGCGATTACCCTAGATATGCTAGCCAATGAAGTTAATCGAAGTACGTTTCAGTTTGCCAAAATGTTTAAAGTCAGTTTTGGTCAAACACCGGCTCAATACATCATCAATGTTCGATTAAACCGCGTGAAAGATTTGCTCAAAAGCTCGCTTACACTCGCTGATATCAGCGTTATCACAGGTTTTAGTCATCAGAGTCATATGACTTCATGCTTTCGACAGAAATACGGTATTACTCCTTATCGGGTAAGGGAGTGATTGGGCAAACTGAAAAAGTTAGTATGCGACCGCATTGTTTTGTTCGTAACAAATTTAGACAATGAAAAACAAACAATAAATTTTGCCTTGAATGATTTATCAACTGAACGTCCCTGTCTTTTAATGCCAGTCAGCACAGCTCGTGGGTCTTCAAAGTACTTTGAGTTCAATTAGTGAATGCAAAATAAAGACTTTTTGTCATTGCTGTCCCCATTCTTTTCCACCCATTTCTACCAACCGAGACGCGGCTCGACGAAAGGAAAAGGCGAGGTCATTGGCAGACGATAATTGTGCCAACGACACGCCAATTCGACCCGTCGCCGACCACTCGTAATATTCTCCCCCTTTGGTGCGAATCATTGTCGTCGCAAAGGAACTCGAGTTTCCCCCCTTCTCACTGACAATTAATTCTCCATCTTCATCACTGCTTTCGACTTGCGCTTCAAAATCAACAAATAAATCGTCGAGCGGGACTTGTGCCGCCAGCACCAAGCGGGTGCGAGATTCATAGCACGCGTCAATGAGGGTCACGAATCGTCGCGCTTCGTTGAGGCGATTGGCGTCTAATTGCGGGACGCCGTCCACGATGATGACAGGAAATCGGTCGCAGAGGGAAATATAATCGGCCGCGCCAAGCGGTTGGTAGCACAACTCGGAAAAGTCAAACCAGGCGCACCGATCATTCAACCGGGCGGCCTGGACGGTACGACCGAAGAGTACGTGAATAGCCTCGGCCTCAGTTCCGGATTCAGTGCCACCAAATATTTCTTCCAACTGCACCTGATTGTTGTTGTTAGTATTATTGTCTTCATGAACATTTTTGTTTGACCAAAAATAGGATTGACCATCCGCTTGAGTTTCGAGTCGATAATCCTTGGGGGAATTCTCCATAGAAACAATGTCGAACCTGTGTTTTAACATGTCTATGAATGGCAAAAAAAGGGACCGGTTAATGCCTCCCTCATACAAGGTATCGGGGGAGCGATTCGAGGTGGCCACTACCACAACATTCCAATCCAATAATAATAAAAACAGTCGTTTCAAAATCATGGCATCGGCAACGTCTGTCACTTGAAATTCATCGAAACAGAGGAGTTGGGCTTCTTGTGCCAATTGTTGCGCAATGATGGGAATCGCATCACCTCGTGGGTGCTTCTGTTTGTAGACAAAGATTCGATGATGGACGTCTAGCATGAATTCATGAAAGTGGACGCGGCGTCTGGTAATTGGAACAGAAACCGCCGCGTAAAAGAGGTCCATTAGAAAGCTCTTGCCGACCCCGACCGGTCCATGAATATACATGCCTCGCGGTGGTGGACCAAAAGACCACAAATGGAACTTCTTTAGAAGAAAGGACTGGGCGGACGCTAGGGGTCGCGCCATCAACAGTGAACGACTGCTTGTACGGCTGCTATCTTTCGGATTTTCGGTGCGCACGGCTACTGGTGGGAGCAAGGCAAGAGACTCGTGCAAAGCATCGAATTTTGCTGCCATAGCGACTTGCGCGTCATCTCGTTGCACTTCCCCCGCTTCCACCTTGAGTTCATACGCTGCTGTCACGGGGCCTGTCGGGATGGACCGCCGAGCGACGCGATGTTGTGCTGTCATATTATTCATCACCGTCTTTATTATGGTCCTAATGAGTTTTTTTAACATGGTGGTATGGTACGAAAGATTTCTGTATGGGTATCAAATGAATTTCTATTAGCGGCTTAAGTTTCGAAGACAAACGTCCCCATAAAAATATGCAAACCTGTTTTGAATATAACTTTTATTTAAACAGACTTGTCTAAGACCAAGTTTGATTAATCGTATGATGGCACTTCGCTCAATATAGTTTGATAATTCGAATTTTCTATCGTCAGCTTTATTTCGATTGCTCGCTTTTTAAAACTAGAGCCTATTGACCGCAATTGGCGCAAAATAGAAATAGCAAAACAAAAGCTGACCGTCTGCTCCTGGTCTATTTGTGCCATTCGATAGAGACCGTGGGGCTGAAAAGTACGTAAAGCCGCTGCTGAAGCATGTAACTCCAAACCGCAGGATTGAGCGAATATCAGACCTTCAGAATCAAGCTTAGACCAGCCGCTTTTTTAAATAATTTATAAATATCTGTACATGCATACAATATAGGCGTATTGTTACTGAGCTTTAGAAATTTAACGCTTTTTCTGCTACTGCACTTTGCGTCTACCCTTTCTTCTTTTATTAATTTAAGTCGAACTTGTAAATTCATTTGCTCTACTGGTTAATGTTTTACTTGTTTACATCTATTGCTGTATCGGTGGCTTACCACCAAATATTTAATTAATAAAAGGTTTCAAATATGTCTAATTCTGTAAATGGCGTAGTTAAGTGGTTTAACGAAGACAAAGGTTTTGGTTTTTTAACTCCTAGCGAAGGCGGAAAAGATGTCTTCGTTCATTTTCGTTCAATTGTTTCTGAAGGCTATAAAACGCTTTCAGAAGGTCAAAATGTAAGTTTCATTGTCGAACAAGGTCAGAAAGGACCGCAAGCTGCAAATGTTATGGCGGTTTAAACAGAAACGTCTCTAAGGGCTGGTTGTTACCAGCCTTTTAAATAGGATATCTTTAATTACATTGTCCTTGCATTCCATTCTCTTATCACAATCATAACTCTAGAAGTCTCTAATATATGCGCTATAAATATAGCGGCGGTAGCATCTGCGCTCACCCGCCAATCTTAACTATATCTGCAAACAAGCTGCAGGTTGTTTTTAAAGATAAGCACAAGCTCAAAAACTTAAAATTTAGAAATATATCCGAAAAAAAGCGATTTATAGACTGGCTGACCACAATCTAGTCGGCAGGTATAGGTCATTTTTTTGCTGCAATCCAACCTTTAGTTTGCTGATACACTTCAAATTACAAATTTTGCTGAGGGCAGGTTCTTCTGTCTATCCTCTTTGCACTTACCGGCCAACTCAATAAAAAGGAATAAATGAAGCAATTAAGATTAGTCATCTCACAACTTATCAATAGGCTTCAGCAGCTGATTTACTTGATCACAGACTGCATCTTAGACCGAGAGAAGGTCACGAACTTCCGTTGTTTGTCTAAACCAGACCGACGCAATTAATCGCTGGACAATCGCTTTACACAATTAACTGCCCTTTAAAAATTAATTTCCAACCCTAGAATGCCCATAGCCTTCTAATTGATAGCCCTCCCATGTGCTGACACGAAATCCATGACTTTATATCTGCATATCGTTAAGCTATGGCTATTAAAAAATAGAGGTCATAAAAAGATATGTCGGTAACGAGCGTGATCAGTGGTGTGGGCTTGTGGACGCCCTCGCAGAGTATTACTAACGAAGAGTTGGTCGATAGTTATAATGCATGGGCAAAGCAGTACAATGAGCAGAATAAAGAACAAATTGCAGCAGGTGAACTAACTGAAAAGCCATTCAGTAGTGCTGCTTTTATCGAAAAAGCCTCAGGGATAAAGAGCCGCTTTATCTACCAAAAAGAGGGGGCGCTGGATATTGATACAATGTGCCCTCAAATACCTGAGCGAGGCGATAATGAGCTTTCTCATCAAGCGGAAATCGCGGTAAACGCGGCACAAAAAGCCATGCAGGCAGCAAATAAAACCGCGCAGGACATCGACGCGGTGATTGTTTCTTGTGCCTACACGCAACGCGCTTATCCCGCGCTGGCCATTGAGGTGCAAGCCGCTTTGGGTATAGAAGGGTTTGCGTTTGATATGCTGGTGGCTTGTTCAGCAGCTACCTTTGGCTTACACCGAGCTCATGAAATGGTGATGTCTGGAACTGCAAAAAGTGTATTGGTGATTAACCCTGAATTAGTGTCTCCGCAAATAAATTATAAAGACAGAGACAGCCACTTTATCTTTGGCGATGTTGCCACAGCGGTCGTGGTTGAAAATGCGCAAACTGCAAAGGCAGAACACCTCTACTCGATTGTGGGTACCAAAGCCAAAACTCAGTTTTCAAACAATATTCGTTCAAATTTTGGTTATTTGAATCGCGCTCATGGCGCTGATCCCTATGCAGCCGATAAACTTTTTCATCAAGAGGGCAGAAAGGTGTTTAAAGAAGTCTGTCCTATGGCAGCTGCCCACATAGAAACGCATTTGGCTGAATACAATCTCAGTCCTGAAAATGTAAAACGTTGGTTTTTGCATCAAGCCAACATCAATATGAACCTCCTTATCGCCAAAAAGCTCTTAGGCAGAGAACCATCGCCAGAAGAGGCACCCATCGTACTCGATCGTTATGCCAATACGGCTTCCGCTGGTTCAATTATTGCTTTTGCACTGCACCACGAAACCCTACAACAGAACGACCTTGCGGTAATTTGTTCGTTTGGTGCAGGTTATTCTATTGGTAGTTTAGTGCTTAAAAAACAGCCTTGAGGTGGACCAGATATAGATGATTGCTGATATTGGATATGGTTTAAACGCAGCAGGGTATGTCGTGCTGCTGCTGTTATTGTTGACCACAAGGCAGTCAGGAGTGGCAAAACAGCTATTGATTATGGCGCTTGTGTCTACCGTTTTATGGTCGCTAAGCTTTGTCACTAGCCTCTGGGGCGAGCTTACTGCAGGAAAGCTTTATTTAGCTGACACCGGTAAGCAAATGGCTTGGCTGTTTTTCTTGGCCTCCTGTGTTTCATCTGAATTCAATACAATTTGGCAAGTGTTAAAACGCCCTCAGACTCTAGCCATTTTGGCTGTGCCTCTGGCAGTGTTGGCAGCGCCTTATATTTTCTTACTAGACGTAAGTTGGTTTGCGTTGTTACAAACCGTATTAACGCTAGAAATTTTAATTCTGCTCGAACTGGTCTACCGTCAAGCTGGCGATCAGCAATGGACATTCAAGCCCCTCGTCCTTTTCCTTGGCGCTGCTCAGTTGTATGAATTTGTGCTTTACGCCAATGCGATTATGGTAAGTGAAATCGACCAGCGTTTTGTTAACGCCAGAGGCTTTGTTTACTTATTACTTGCCCCTTTTCTTGTATTGGCTGTGCGTAGAATAAAACATTGGGGGATCAATATTTTTGTGTCGCGCGATGTGGTGTTGCACAGCACGCTTTTATTGGTGACGGGCGTATATTTATTGGTCATGTCGCTCGCTGGTTACGCAGTAAGCTTTATGGGAGGAAAATGGAGTACAACGATTCAAGTTATCATGTACTCAGGCTCGATAGTGCTGCTAGTGGCATTGTTTTTATCTAATCAAATCCGCACTAAAATTAAAATATTTATTACCAAACACTTTTTCGCCAATCAGTATGACTATCGCCTTGAGTGGGTAAGACTCACCAAAATACTGTCTGCGCCCATTACCGACATTCATAATATGCATCAGCATGCGTTAACGGCATTTATGTCGTCAATTAAATACGATCAAGGTATGTTGCTGAGAATAAAAAGTAATCGCTATGACGTACTGGCTCAAAACAACGCTGAAACGTTATCCGCTGAGCAAGAGAGATTATTATGGAAACTCATTGATTACTGTGAAAAAACACAATGGGTACTGGATTTACATCAGTTTAAATTTCGTCCTTATGACTACCCTGGCTTTCCCTTGTCAAAAGACGAAGTGTCTATTTTTCGTCATCAGTTGGTTGTACCACTGATTCAAAACGACACGGTAACCGGATTGGTACTGTTAAATGCAATTGAAAAGGAATCTGTGACCTTAGATTGGGAAGTGAAAGACTACTTGACCGCGGTTACAGAGCAAGTCGCGACTTATCTTTTTCACCACGAAGCGGCAAAATCGTTGGCAGAAAACGCACAATTTGCTGCATTTAACCGAATGTCAGCCTTCGTGCTTCACGACTTGAAAAATGTATTAGCACAAATCGATCTTATCCTTGCCAATGCTCAGCAACATAAGCACAACCCAGAATTCATTGATGATACCTTTGAAACGCTAGAGCACACACAATCTCGCATGAGGAAAATGCTGCAACAGTTGACTGAAAAAAACACTGAAGAAAAAACGGAGAGAGTGTTGGTGAGCCTGTCTCAGCTTATTCCCAGCGTAGTGGACGATCGCTGCCAGACGCTTAAACCCATCCCAAGCGTAGAAACAAAAAGTGAATGTGAGCTGTTGATAGAAAAAGAAAAAGTTATGAATGTGCTTTATCATTTAATCAACAATGCGCAACAAGCCACTGCCGACGATGGTAAAGTGTGTGTTAGTATTGCACTCAGTGACAACAGTGATACTTTGAACGTGGTTATAAGCGATACTGGCGAGGGCATGTCTGAAACGTTTATTCAGCAACGGCTTTTTACCCCTTTTGATACAACAAAAGGGAATGCTGGTATGGGAATTGGTGTGTACGATGCACGCAATTATATGGATAGCATTGGCGGAAAATTTGACGTCAGCAGTGAGGTGGGAGTGGGTACCCACTTTACCTTAACTTTTCCTATTTCTCACAAGGATAAACTATGAAGGAAACAATACTGGTCGTCGACGACGATTTAGGTATTCAAAAGCAATTAAAATGGAGCTTTACAGACTATGAAATCGTGTTTGCTGAAGATCGCAGTAGCGCTATTGCTCAATTGCGTCGATTCGAGCCAAAGGTTGTTACCTTAGATTTAGGCTTGCCTCCTGATCCAGCAAATGCCTCAGAGGGTTTGAAAACCCTTGAAGAAATCCTTGCCTTGGCGCCAAACACAAAAGTCATTGTAGTAACGGGTAATAGCGACAAAGACAATGCCTTGAGAGCAGTAGAACTGGGTGCCTACGATTTTTATCAAAAACCCATCGATTCCGACACCATTAAGTTGTTAGTGGCTCGCGCGTTAAACTTATCAAATTTAGAACATGAAAATAGAGTATTGTCGCAAACGCGCAAAGGCATGGGACGCATTATTGGCAACAGCGATGCTATTCAAACCGTAATGCGTAAAGCCGAAAAAATCGCGAATACTGATATTAGTACCCTTCTTTTGGGCGAAAGCGGTACAGGTAAAGAAGTATTCGCGCGTTCTATTCATGAAAATAGCCCGCGTAAAGACGCGGCATTTATCGCTATTAATTGTGCATCTATTCCTGAAACCCTACTTGAAAGTGAACTGTTTGGCTATGAAAAAGGCGCATTTACAGGCGCTAATAAAACCACACCAGGCAAAATTGAGTCGGCCCAAAATGGTACCTTATTCTTAGATGAAATTGGCGACATGCCGATTGGCCTGCAAGCGAAAATGTTACGTTTTTTACAAGAGCGAGTGATTGAACGCGTTGGTGGAAGAACTGAAATTCCAGTGAATATTCGGGTAATTTGCGCTACTCATCGAGATTTGCAAACCATGGTGGCCGAGCAAACGTTTCGTGAAGATTTATATTATCGCATCGGCGAAATACCCATCTACATTCCACCGTTACGAGACAGAGACCAAGATATTGTGCTGCTAGCAAGAACTTTTTTGGCGCAATATAAAGAAGAATTTAACTCTAAAGTCAAAGGGTTCAGCGACAGCGCAATTAATGCCATGCTAAATCATCGCTGGCCGGGAAATATTCGCGAGCTTCAAAACAAACTAAAATCAGCGGTGATCATGGCTGAGGGCAGTACTGTACAAGCTGACGACTTGGGCCTGATTGATAACGGTGATGAGCCAGACAAAGAAGTCTTTAACTTACGCATGGTGCGCGAACAGGCAGAGAGCAAAGCAATACGCCGCGCATACCAAATGGCTGATTGTAATATGTCGAAAACGGCAGAGCTACTAGGCGTGACTCGGCCGACGCTGTATTCGTTGATCGACAAATACGAAATGGAAGATATAAAAACGGGGAGTTGATTATTTCATGCTCCTCGAAATAACACTGATAGCGTTTATTTACTGGTAATATGCCGAAAAATATCCTCTGTAAGCGCATGCTCTAACTGTTCAAACGTACACAAGGCTAAATGTTGAAACCCTGTTTTTGCCTGTTCAATGCTGGGGTGCGTAGCCATTGAAGGTCTGTCGTTTGGTAAGGCGCGCTTTACGATATCGGGAAATTTCGCAGGGTGGGCTGTTGCTAAGCAAATGACTTTTTCGTCATGCTCAAGCTTAGGATTACAGCTAGATACAGCAGCAACCGCGACTGCGGCATGGGGGTCGAGTAAATAGTTGTCAGTTTCAAAATACACTTCACGCATTGTGGTTAACGTGTCTTCGTCGCTGATTGAGGTTGATAAGTAGCCTTTCTTCAAACGCGTTAGCAGGTCATCAGAAAAACGAATTTCTCCTTTGCTACGAAAGGTGTCCATTAACTCGCATAGTAGGTTTGAATCTTCACCACATACAAAGTATATAAAACGCCAAAAATTATAGGGCACGACAATATCAATGGCAGACGAAACGGTTTGCTTTAAGGTTCTTTTTGAAAAAATGCCCTGTTCGAAGACGCGATGCAAAGTACCATTGTCGTTAGTAGCGCAAATAAAGTGCTTGATAGGCAAGCCCATAGCACGTGCAAAAAAGCCAGCACTCAGGTTACCAAATGCCCCAGTAGGCACAGAGAAACTAACGGGGTCGCCAATATGCTCAGCAACTTGAAAATAGCCATAAAAATAATGAATGGTTTGCACTAAAACCCGGCACCAATTAATGGAATTTACGCTCGATAATTTCAACGCAGATTTTTTTTGCGTGTCAGCAAACAAATTTGCCACCACAATATCCAGATCGTCTCCGCCATTTACGCATCCGGCCACGCCCACAGGATGAATATTATCGGCCTTGAGCGTTGTCATTTGTCTAGCTTGTTGTTCGGAAATTTTATCGATTGGATAAAGCGGCCAACAATGCAAGCTTGTCTTATTCGCTGCTGCAAATGCAGCTGCTGGCCCAGTATCACCAGATGTCGCTAAGATAAGGCTGAGTTGTTGATTATTCTTCGATAAGAAATAATCCATGCAGTTGACCAAAAAGCCCATTGCAATATCTTTAAACGATTGCGTAGGACCACGAAACAGCTCTTGAATGAACACGTCTCGCTTTTCGAGTTTGACGATGGGCGCGATATTGTCGTTTTCGAAGGGGGTGAAACTTTTTTCAATGAGTGAATTAAAATCGTTATCTGGAATTTGATCGCAAGGAATGTAAAGTCGAAGCAGCTTCTTAGCAATATCAACATAACAAAGCGGCTTAAGTTCATTGAGATCTTCAATACTCAACTGGGGGATCTTTGCTGGCACATACAACCCGCCATCTGGCGCAAAGCTGTTTAAAATTGCTTCTTCAAAGGTAGCCGGTTTTGCACCGCCTCTTGTTGACACATACTGCATGCGCATATTCTCCGAGTATTATTGGCACGTTATGCGAGACGCGACGCTTTTTGCTATGGCTATATCTTGCACGGCTACGCCAGTAAGATCGGCCACCGTAATATCGGTCTCTTTGCGCTGAAAAGGGTTTCCTTGTGTTGGCGAACTAAGTAGTGTGCCAAGTTCTCTAAGGTGTTCAATCGATACAACGCCCTCGTTCAGAGCATGATGAATTTCGCCACGCTCCTCACACTGTACAATAGAGTCAGCCACGAGAAGGTCAGCTTTCGCTAAAAGTGCAGAATCGAGTTCTCTTTTATGTCCTGTGTCTGCCCCCATTGCTGTGATGTGTGTGCCAGGTCGAATCATATCTGCCGTTAGCAAGGCTTCTGTGGAAGGCGTTGTAGTTACAATAATGTTGCAAAGGTCAGCCAGTTCGCTAGGATCGTTTACAGCGCGAGTGTGAAAACCAAGTTGGTTCATATCATTGCAGTAGCGAATTACATTCTCAGCGGTTCTTCCCCATACCACCAACTCTCTACAGTCTGTCACTTGCTTAAGATATTCCACTTGAAAGCGTGCTTGAATACCGGTGCCCAATACGCCGATAGCGTCTACATTTTTGGGTGCAAGCAGTTTAGCTGCGATTTGTCCTGCCACGGCAGTTCGGATATCAGTAAGATAGCCTTCGTCTAACAATATCGATTTAAGCATTCCGGTTTGCTGAGAAAATAGCAGCATAAGTCCGGAATTAGATGGCAGACCTATGGTCGGATTTTGATAAAAACCTGAGGCAATTTTTATAACAAAACAGTCATCGCCTTTGATATAACCATATTTTATGTGTGTATCGCCAGGGGGTAAGTCAAAAGTGAGCTCTCCGACAGGGGGCACAACCACTTCGTCTTTTGAGTAAGCTATAAAACCCTGTTCAATAACCGAAGAAAAATCAACGCCTTCGCAGGCTTGTTTAATCTGTTCTAATGAAAAAATCACCACATATTCCTAGCTTGAGTTTAGCGCCTTACGCAT
>CAYSDZ010000007.1:0-93324 GCA_964429915.1 uncultured Alteromonas sp. | reverse complement strand
GTGAAACGGGTATAGGGTTAATGGGCTAAATGGAATATAGATAAAGACGGTTTATTTTTCCTTTTATTTGATTCATCTTGGCCTTGTAAGCCTTGCTATCAATACGGGAAAATTTTGCTGTAAATTCAGACTTGTGTAACGCTGCGTCTAAATTTTTTACATTTGGAAAATAAGCATGCTCGTCAACACCTGCGATTAATCTTTGTTGTACCAACCAGGCTTTTGCTGGGTTTGTTGCTTCGTTAGCAAAACGCACCCCTGAATAGCTTGCTGCTAAATCAGCAAAGTTATATCCGTTTCGCGATGTCGCCCTATCTACCAATTCATTGTACTCACTTATCGCCTTTGCAATATTTTTATGTGACACGATTGCTAAAGCCGCCCCAGTAATAAAATGAAGAGCATAGTCGTTTCTATCTGCTAGCGTGACGGCGGGGATAGAAATGTGATTCAAGTCATCAAGCTTTTCTACGAACAACGAAAAGGGTAAAGGGTTAAAGTACAAAGCCAGACTTAAAATTGCAGCTTCATTGACTATCACCGCATTATATTGATCATGCTCCTCGCCTAACTCGGCCGCTTTTTCGAAAACAAACCGCAAATATGCGTTTAATGATTGCGATGAATCACCCGTTCGTAAATCGTATTTTTCCAATGCTGTTAATAGTTGTTTTGTATAAGTTTGTCTTTGCTTGGTTTGTTTGAACGGAATATGGACGGTCGATTTGTTGTACTCCGTTATTAAGGGCGTAAGAGAACGCAATTGAATACCTGCTTGCCCAGCGTGCATACTGACTGTCTCGACACAATTAAAAAATACATCACCGAGTTCGCTTTGAGTTAAGTAGTTCACGCTTGATGCTAGGAGCGCACGTGCAGTTCGTCCTGAAAGTGTGAGCTTTCCAATTTTCATTTTTTGTAGTGGTAGTCCATCACCTTCGGTAATCCAAATGTGAATGTTAAGATACCGCATGAAGTTTTTGTATTTAAGCTGAGCGGTTAAGCTGAGTACCGTTCCACTTTCTCGTATAAACATGTCTGCGCGTAATTTTTTTGATGTGCGCTGCAATAAACCTTGAAGGCTTTCGACTTGGCTTTGTTTAATGACAAGCGACAAAGGCTGCTGATTGGGCGTAGTGGCTTCTTTGAGTTGATTGAGCAAAGTATCAATGTTTTCACTCTGATTTAAGTGTGGAATGGAGGAAATTGTCACACTGGGCCGTGTTTCAAGGCTTAGCCATACAACCAAGGTTAAGGTGCAAAGTACTATGCCAACACTGGCGATAAAAATGACCAAAAAACGAAGCATAAATCCAAGACAATTTGAGCAAAAAACCATACATACTAAATGTTGATTACGACTGTTTTTTGCATAAAGTTGCACCCCCCATATGGGGGGGTGAGGCAGGATGAATTAAAGCATATACTGTATGTACCCATTCCACCTCAACATGCTCTGAAACGAGCATGTTGAGGTGGAATGGGTACAGTCAATTTTTGCCAAACAAATGGTTTTCTTCTCAAGCTAAATGAATCCAATAAACCAAGTTAGTTTATTTTTTCTCATCTATGCAATCCTGTTTTTGGTGGGGCAGAGTTCTGTTATTGCTGCCAAACATTCATCTATACGTGTCGAAGACCAAGCACTTCAGGCATGTTTAGATAGCTTAGCGTTAAAACACAGTTGGTCTACGGCAAAAGAGTTTCAGAACATTACATGTAATAGTCGTGGTGTTCGTTCATTGCGAGGTCTTGAGCAATTTACTGACATTACAACGCTTTCAGTTTACAACAATCGACTCAGTACGATCGATGTAGACTTGTCTGTATTTAAAAAACTGAAAACACTCAATGTTGCGCGTAATCGACTTGCTGAAACGAAGCTTCAATCCTTGTTTGAGTTAGAGGCTTTTTACGTATTTGGCAATCAACTTAAGTCCATTACATTGCACGAACTTCCAAAACTAAAAATAGTAAAGGCACACAACAATTTTTTGCTTCATTTTGTATATTCGAGCACACCATTGCTTGGTAAGATCTATATATTTAACAATCAGTTAAAAAATATAGATATCGATCATTTGCCTTCGCTGCGCTATATGGATTGTAGACAAAATCCGATGCCGGACGAGTTGTACGACAAAATGGATGCTGTCGATAATGTGAACTTTTTGCACGATGGAAATGCTGATGATTGGTAGGGCTTTACTCATCTTATTTGTTTTATTGGCATCGTCTTCACCTCTTCTCGCTAAATCGTATGATGTCGACAAACACAAGGTTGAAGTGGGTTTTAGACCTCGCATCGCTCACGTAAACAGCGTTAAAAATGCTGATGCTGCTTCTGTTTTATTACGCGCAAAGCTTAGCAGCCAGTGGACAGATAAGTTGCAAACTCGGACGGAACTCGATTACGTACATTTATGGTTAGAAGATAAGTTTACCAACGGTGTCCATTTTAATAACACTCCAGTTGTGCCGGATGCAGCAGGGCTGGATCTCAATGAGCTGGTGCTGCGGTATCGTGCAACTAATACATTGTCGTTTAGTGTAGGTAGAGAAGTATTAAATTGGGGCAATGAACGCTTTATAGGATCCAATGGTTTTTGGCAAAATGAGCAGAGTTTTGATACCGTCGGTTTTGATTTTGCGTTGGGTTCGGCATCACAGATACATTATCGATATGTAAACAATGCGAATCGTATCAACGGCGACCGAGCAACCGTGTCTTTACGCCCTGATGACGCGAACTATCGAGCCAACAACGGCTTGCGACCCGCTAAGTTTTTGGGCGATCACGCGCACGACACTCACCTCTTTTTTGCTACCATTCAAGAATTCGACCATGCCCGTTTTCAAGCCTATTTTTTTGATATGGATATTAGCGATGCCCCAGCATTAAGTAACCGAACATGGGGCTTACGTTACGAATATAAAAAGCGAATGGAGTCGATTTCTGTATTTGCAGATGCAGAGTTCGCCTTACAAAATCGGCCGAATATACTGCAAGGTGGCAGACCTCAATATATTCATTTTAACGCCGGCTTAGCTTACCGCAATCATCAAATGGCTATCGAGATTGAACAACTAGGTGAACAAAATGGTAGCAGTTTTGTTACTCCGCTAGGTTCTCTACATAATTTTAATGGCTGGGCAGACAAGTTTTTAATTACCCCAACTACGGGGCTTAACGACTATTCAATCCGCTATATTCTTCGCTTTAGCCCATTTAAACTTAATGCGCGCTATCATTTTTTTACTGCTAACGATACGCGCTCTTCTCTTGGTCAAGAGTTAGATATCGATCTTTCTTATAAATTTTCTCATCAATCCGTTATGCTTTTTAGGTTTGCCGATTTTACTAGTCGTAGCGTAAATTTAGACGATGAAAGAAGAGTGTTTCTTCAATTTATCTATGGCTTGTAAATCGCCGCTTGCGCCTTAAGGAACTCGATGACCTCATTGTCAATATCAAGCCTGTTTTTGTAAATCCATGAAAACGTGGCAACTGTGTCGGCGTGGCCAGCATCAGGGAAGGTTTTTACTGTGTAGGCGTTGTTGTGATTGTCGAGTGCGCTTCGCAGACGAATTAAGTTAATGTCTCCCACCACCTTATCGCTTTCTCCGTACACTAACAACATGGGGGGTTCATTGCCGTCTATAAAAGTGGAAACCTGCATGTTGGCATAGTTTTCAGGAGGGCCAAACATATCCTTAAAGTCTGGCTCTTTTGGAGTGAAGTGGTAGGGTCCAGACAAGCCCACGAACGCATTTATTGGGCTGTGTTGGGGAAATTGAGGCAAATAGCGAGGATCAGACACCAACAAAGCCCCAATGTGAGCGCCGGCACTATGACCTACAATGGAAATGCGATTGGGATCACCGCCGTATTCCTTAATGCTTTGTTGTGTCCAATTTATTGCCTCTGCCCCGTCTTTTATAAAATCAGGAAACTTAACTTGTGGATACTTTCGGTAATCGGCGATAACGGTAACGAAACCGTGACTCGCAAAGTAATCACCGACAAAAGCGTATTGTTCTTTTTTGCCAAATTTCCAGCTTCCTCCATAGAAAAAAACCACCACTGGGGCATTGTCTACATTTTGAGGAGAATATACATCTAACTGTAAATCAGGGCTTAGTGCGGAAAAAGCAATATCCGTAGAAATCTGATGTTCTGAAAAATGAGAGGGAAGATTAACAACATGAAACTTGATGGAAGAACAGGCCGAGAGAAAATAGCTGATACCGATAAATAGCATTAAATGAGCAATTTTTGATTGCATACGACCGAACTTATATTCAAATTAAAAAATCTAATACGGAAAAACAAGCGTTTAAGGTGCGAAAAAATTCATTATCATTTGTAAAAACAAAAGTTGCCCCAAAGTTTATACAGCATCAATGGGTTTTTAATGAGGTAAATTGCATGGCATATCAAAAGACAGCTGAAGCACTGGCAAAATTAACACCAGAACAATACCGAATCACTCAGGAAAATGGTACGGAACGACCTGGCACCGGAGAATATTTAAATAATAAGGCGAAAGGCATCTATGTTGATGTGGTATCCGGAGAGCCGCTATTTGCTTCTTCAGCAAAATACGAATCGGGTTGCGGGTGGCCTAGCTTTACTAAACCGATTGTTGTCAGCAACGTGAATGAAATTGCCGATTTAAGCCTCGGTATGCGACGTACCGAAGTACGCAGTGCTCACGGCGACAGCCACCTTGGGCATGTTTTTCCCGATGGCCCTAGTGATCAAGGCGGCCTGCGTTATTGTATCAACTCCAACGCGCTACGCTTTATTGCCGAAGATGATATGGATAAGGAAGGCTACGGTGAATATCTTGATCAGTTGTAAATAGCACGTCAATCAATACCTTAGTTTTTAAGAAAGTCTTATCAGCTGGTTATAGGCGCAAAAGATAGACGGAAGGAATCTTTCATCCTACAATTGCGCCCTTTTTTTATTCGATGATTTTTTGTGCAGGCTTTCAAAACACTCAGAACATACACTGCTAATGCCAACGCTGAGCAACAGGCAGGGCGAAGTTCTCGCGGTATTTTTATCGCCCTTAGTTTACTAACAGGTTTAACGGGGGCGTTTATACATCCTCTTATGAGCCTGTTTTTAGTTGATGGCTTGGGCGTTGAGCCTATTTATATTGGCGTGTATATGGTAAGCGTCACCCTATCTGGTTTATGTATTAGCCAGATATTCGGAAGCGTTGCCGACAAGGGCTGGAGTGCACGCAAATTATACATGGTGGCCAATGGCGGAATTATTCTTGCCTTACTCATTTATATTCATGTCTCGTGGTTTGCTGCTGTGCTTATCGCCGGTTTATGTTTTATGGCGATGGGCAACGCGAGCATGCCTCAAATGCTGACGCTCAGCCGCCAATGGGCCAATACCCTACCTAAATCTAGCGGTATCGATATGGCACAATTTAACGCACAAATCAGAGCGAGTATTTCATTTGCTTGGATGCTCGGTCCGCCAGTTGCGTTTTGGCTGCTGTCGGCCACAGGTTTTCAGGGCGTGTTTTGGGTTGCGATCACCGCAGCATTCTTTGGTATTGTTTTTGTCAGGCGATGTGTACCTGAACACTCGCTTCCATTAAAAATAAAGTCTGAACAACACAACGAGACGACATCTATTCCTTTAGCGTTCTATTTCTTAACCGCTGCCGTCACCTTGGGCTCGATGAGTAATAATATGTACACTTCTGCATTGCCTTTACACACCATAAAAGACAGCGGCCTACCAAGCTATACACCTGGCTTATTGATGGGTTTGGTAGCAGGCATAGAAATACCGGTGATGTTGCTGTCTGGGCGCTTATCTAAAATTACCAAAAAAAGCACTTTAATGATCATCGCATTTGCATTTGGCATGGCATTTTATTTGGGTATGTTCCATGCAAACACCTTGTGGCAATTATTGGTGCTTCAGTTTATCAATGCGGTATTTTATGGTTTATTTGCCGGTATTGGCCTGACTTTAATGCAAGATATGTTGCCCCAACGGGTCGGTTTTACGTCAGCGGTCTATTCAAATGCATTTAAAATAGGCGTCATGTTAGGAGCTAGTTCAACGGGTTTGATAGGGCAATATTTCGAGTTTCGTTATGCGTTTTTAGGTGCAGGAAGCACGGCTTTATTGGCATTAATGTGTATGGGGTTATTTCTCTTAAACTTAAAAGAAAGCGAGCTTTGAGCGCTTCAGTTATGAACTGAACACCACCGCATTGCGTAAACCTTTATAAACACCCACCTATCCACCTTATAAAAGTGTATCGAGCACTGTAATGGTCCAGTTTTTTTGGACGCTATTCATGACTCTGGTGTCGCCATTCTATATACGTCTCTCATCATTGCAGTAGGTTTTGCTTTATTCGGCTTCTCAGACTTTTTGCCGAGTATTTATTTTGGCCTGCTCACGGCATCAGCGATGATTTTTGCGTTATTAGCTGACATTACGCTATTACCCGCATTACTTAAAAAAGAGGCAAGTAAATAAGTTACACAAGTCGTGTAATTTATACCGCTATAAATTTTCCAAGATAAAAGCAGAATAAAAACAATATATAAATCAATGATTTGAGATTTTAATTTTTTGGTACGTAACTAGCAATAGTTTAGTTACGAATCGTTTGATTAACCAAGAAGGAAATCGTTATGTTAGGTTGGGCATTAACATTTTTCATTATCGCAATTGTAGCCGCATTGTTTGGATTCGGTGGTATCGCCGGAGCAGCATCAAGCATTGCACAAATTCTGTTTTTCGTTTTTGTTGTTTTATTCGTACTGTCGCTGATTGGTGGAGCTTTAAGAGGCCGAGCTCCAAAGATGTAACGTCAGACTAAAACATCAGACCAAAATCAATAACCTTAGCCATTTATATTAAGACCAAGGAACAAAATTATGAATATTTCATTTAAAACAATCGGAAAAATTTTAACTGTAGCGCTTATCCCATTATTTTTCACTGCATGCAACGACGGTGAAGCGGAAGAAGCGGGTGAAAAAATTGATAAAACATTGAAAGACGCAGGTAACGCAATCGAGGATAAGTGCGAAGATATTAAAGAAGGTGTAGGCGCGGAAGATAAGGATTGTTAACATGAAATTGAACACATTCATCAAACTTTGTCTAGCCGTTGCTTCAATCGCTCTAAGTGCGGGTTGTGCCACTGTTGAAGGCGTAGGAAAGGATGTTGAAAGAGCCGGAGAAGCCGTTCAAGACGCGGCAGACAATTAAAAAAAGAGCCATTAGGCTCTTTTTTTATTCGTTACGTTTATAGCGTTCAAACCACGCAATAATATTTCCTACTTTTTGAATAAGACGCGATGGGCGAGACGCAATGCCATGTCCTGCACCGGGAATTCTCACCATTACCGCTTCCACGTTTTGTAATTTTAAGGCCTGATAAAATTGCTCTGTTTCACTGATTGGCGTGCGATAGTCGGCTTCTCCAGTTAGCAGCATAGTCGGTGTGGTGACATTCCCTACCAATGATAAAGGCGAATGATCCCACAAAACTTGCTGGTTCTCCCAAGGCATTTTCGCCATCCAATATTGTGTGAAATAGGGGTAAGCATCTGCTGTTAAAGCAAAGCTAAGCCAGTTTATTACCGGCTTTGCCACAACGGCCGCATTAAAACGTTTAGTTTTGCCAATACTCCATGCGGTTAGTGTGCCTCCCCCCGAGCCACCTGTAATAAATACATTATTTTTATCTACAAAAGATTGAGTAAGCGTAACGTCCACCACATCCATTAAATCTTGGTAGTCGTTTGATGGATAATTATGATGAATAAGATTGCCGAAGTCCTTTCCATAAGACGAACTTCCGCGCGGATTAGACCAAACGACAACATATCCTTTTGCAGCCATAAGCTGTATTTCCATGGAAAATTGCGGACCATAAGCTGCGTGCGGCCCGCCATGTATTTCTAATATTAAGGGGTATTGTTTTGTTGGATCATAATTGGGTGGTGTGGCGATCCACGCATCAATTTGCCTGCCGTCAATGGTAGACTCGACAGAAAAGGCTTGTACATCAGCTAAGGCTTTTTGCGTCAGCCAATCATCGTTTAAGTGCGTGACGGGGAGCGTTTTTCCATCGGGTTTTAAGAGTTCAAGTTCAGCCGGTCGCTGACTGCTTGCGCTAGTATAGGCAATAGCGCCTTGGGCTGAAATAGCAAATTCACCCGAAGTGTAAGGACGGCCCAGAGATTGACCACCCAGTTCAGCATTAAGGCCAATAATATCGCCATTGAGCATGACTTTAGCAAGTTTTGTTTTACCTGCATCGATATAAGAAAAAATAAGATGCTGACTGTTTTGTCCCCAGAAAAAAGCGTCGATACTTCGGTCTAAATTAAGAGTAAGCCGACGTTCTTCATTATTGGCTACATTTTGAATGACTAGTTCAGCAAATTGATAAGACAGTTTTTCGTCTTCAACATATAAAAACGCCAACCATTTCCCGTCTTCGCTAAGTTTGGGTGCTGTCTCGCTTCCTTTGCGCTGAGTAACGGCTTGATATTCACCTGTCTCTAGATTGTAGCGAAGGATATCCTCACCAAAGGGAACCAATGCAGGTGTATCAGCAAGGTTAGCACTAGCATACAAAAACTCACCGTCATTTGAAAAAACTAAGGAAGAGCTATGCGGAACGTTTGGTTTGCCAAGCTGTTGGGCTAAACCTCCTTCAGCTCGCAGCAGAAAAACGCTGCTGTAACTGGGTGTGGTATAGCCACCGCCGTCTGCCCGATATTGAACAGCATCAATTACCTTGGCAGGTTCTGACCAAGTCGCACCTTTTGGTGCTGAGGGCATATCTGTAAAGATGGCCGATTTTTGGGTTTCTACACGCATCAAAAATGCGAGTTTATCGCCACTTGGTGACCAAGCTAGCGAGTAGGGGGTATTGTCTAATTGGGTAAGTTGAACAGACCGATTGGCACCAATGAAATATTTAAAAATTTGCGAGCCTTGTTCAGTGAGTGCAACGTAAGCGATGTGTTCTCCATTTGGAGAAACAGTGAAACTGCTTAATCCCTTGATATCAGTTAACACCGGAGTCGAAGAATCATCTGCAATATTGTATTGCCATATTTCTGAACGAGTGCTGTCGCGCATTTTATCCATGCTTCGTTTTACGAAGTAAAGCGTTTCTCCAGTTCGATTGAATGTAGGGTTAGATGCGTACTCTAAAGCAAACACATCACTGTAATCCAAAACACTTTTTTCCAATCCATGTGCTGAAAACACCATACAGCATACTGATATCCAGCTGGCTAAGGATTTAAAACTCACTTTTTTCACTGTTCACTGCCTTATAAAAATCGATTAACGCAAAATGTTACGACCAAAGAAAATAAGAAGTACAGTGTTTAGCGCTAAAAAGAAAGCACAAGCGGTGAAATGCCGATTCCAAACTTTTATATTTTAACTTTGCCCAACCATATATCTTTATACATCACCCAATCCCCCATCAAGCTATAAATAGGGTGTTTGAATGTAGCCGGCTTATTGTGTTCAAAAAACACATGACCCGCCCACGCAAAGCCATAACCGGCAAGCGGCACCAACCACAGTGCCCGCCAAGTTTGAGTCACTGCGGCATAAGCCAAAATAACAAGCACCAATGTCGAACCGATGAAATGCAAACGTCGGCAGGTTTCATTCGAGTGTTCCTGCAAATAATAAGGATAAAACTCACGAAAAGACTGAAAAGATCGCACGATTCACTCCTATAGCTCATAGATTATATGTAATTTAACATTACTATAACACTAAGCCAAAGTTACGGAATCATGGTTTTAAGAGCCACTTACAGGTCAAGCACATAGGTTTAATTAACATGGGCGCAAGCTTAATGAGAGGCAGCTAGGGAATAAAATAAAGACGCTGCAAGCATATCCCTATGGCGCTCGGCAAAAAACATCCTGTTTTTTGACGCTTTTTTTTATTCCCTAGCTGCCTCTCATTCGCCTCGTGCTGTTTTTGTAGACCTATATACTTGACCTGTGAGTGGAGACGGCTTGTGTTTACTTGGCTCTTGTAAATCACTTTTCTCACCCTAATAATAACCATCAATTACAAACAAATATCGAATATATCCAACATCACGAGGGGAAATATGGAACACCTAGCCGGTTCGAACGTGGTCGACATCACTTTAGATAACTTCCAAAGTGTTATTTTGGAAGCGTCCATGGATAAATTAGTCATGGTCGATTTCTGGGCAGATTGGTGCGAACCCTGCAAAGATCTCTTCCCAATTTTGGAAAAGCTAGCAAACGAATATTCAGAGCACCTTATTCTGGCAAAAGTGAATTGCGAAGAGCAGCAGCAAATAGCCGCACAGTTTGGTGTGCGTAACTTACCCACTGTTATGTTGGTACAACAAGGTCAGCCTGTCGATGGGTTTGCAGGTGCGCAGCCTGAAAGCACTATTCGCGAACTTTTGCAGAAATATTTACCCAATCCTGAAGATGAGCTGATTACAAAAGCACAAACACACATTGCAGAAGGGGATTACCAAAGCGCATTTGCACCAGCGAAACAAGCGTTTGAAATGAATGCCGACAATATAGACGCGCGCTATCTATTTATTGATTGTGCTATTGAAACCGGTTCTATAGACACAGCAAAAACGCTGCTAGAAAGTATTAAATTAGCGGATCAAGACACGCGATACCAAGCCTTATTGGGTAAAGTGGAATTAGCAGAACAAGCGTCTCAATCACCTGAAATTCAAGCCTTGCAGGCCTTAGTAGAAGCTGAACCTGACAATTTACAAGCTAAAGTTGATCTCGCTATTCAACTGCATCAGGCAAACAAAGCAGAAGATGCCTTGACTCTTTTGTTTAGTGTGTTGCAAAAAGACCTAAATTTTGGCGATGCGAAAAAGACGATGCTCGATGTTGTCAATGCTCTACCTGATGGTGAACCGCTTAAATCAGCATATCGACGTAAGTTATATTCATTACTCTATTAGTATAAGCAAGATTGATATAAGTAAGGTGCATTAGAACGTAAATTACGGATGAAATTAGGCGTGATTTTTTGTAAAATCCACGCCTAATTTTTAATCTGCTTTCAAATTATGGCAAAAAATGTTGTTGTACTCGGCACCCAATGGGGCGACGAGGGTAAAGGCAAGGTGGTAGATTTACTTACCGACCGCGCTAAATATGTTGTGCGCTACCAAGGTGGTCACAATGCAGGTCACACTCTAGTCATCAACGGTGAAAAAACCGTTCTTCACCTCATTCCATCAGGTATTTTACGCGACAATGTTACGTGTATTATTGGTAATGGGGTTGTATTAAGCCCTGAAGCCTTGATGGCTGAGATTGCCATGCTTGAGGCGCGTGACGTACCAGTAAAAGAACGCTTAAAAATCAGCGAAGCTTGTCCGCTTATTTTGCCTTATCACGTTGCACTTGATGTGGCGCGTGAAAAAGCCAGAGGGGCAAAGGCCATTGGCACAACGGGTCGAGGCATTGGCCCTGCCTATGAAGATAAGGTGTCTCGTAGAGGCTTGCGAGTTAGTGATTTATTCGAGCCAGAAAGTTTTGCAAATAAGTTGAAAGAAGTGATGGATGTGCATAATTTCACGCTCACTGAATACTACAAAGCAGACCCTGTCGATTACGACAAAACCTTGACCGATGCGTTGGCGATTGCGGACACACTGAAAGCGATGATTGTTGACGTTACTGACGAGCTAGATAAAGCGAATCGTGCGGGCTTACACATCATGTTCGAAGGTGCACAAGGTACATTACTTGATATCGATCACGGTACCTACCCTTATGTGACTTCGTCTAATACAACGGTAGGCGGAGTGGCAACAGGGGCTGGTTTTGGTCCCATGAATCTTGATTATGTGCTGGGTATTGTGAAAGCCTATACCACCCGAGTGGGTTCAGGCCCTTTTCCTACCGAGCTAGACTGTGAAGTGGGTGAGCATTTAGGGGTAAAAGGCCACGAGTTTGGTGCAACCACAGGCAGAAAGCGCAGAACAGGGTGGTTTGACGCAGTGGCGATGAAGCGAGCTGTGCAGATTAACTCAATCACTGGGTTTTGCTTAACCAAATTAGACGTTTTAGATGGTTTGGAAACGCTTAAAATTTGCGTGGGCTATCAGCATAAAAATGGTCAAGTAAAAAACGTACCACCGATGGCCGCCGAGGGTTATGATGAAGTAACTCCCGTTTACGAGGAAATGCCGGGATGGTCTTCTTCTACTTTTGGGGTTAAGAAATACGACGAATTACCCAAAGAAGCAAGAAGCTACATAAGCCGTATTGAAACGTTAACTGGCGTGCCTGTCGATATTGTATCAACCGGCCCAGATCGTAATGAGACTATTGTGCTAAGGCATCCTTACGACGCTTAAGCGCTTTTGATCATAGTCGGATTCAGGTACAGTGCGATAAACTGTACTGGTCCGACACTTTATTTATGCACCGTTTTGATTCCATCGACCCTTCAATAGAACAGCTTCGCGCAACGTTCTCAAGTGGAAAAACCAAGCCAATCCAATGGCGAATTCTGCAACTTAGTGGCTTGTTAAATTTATGCAGCCAGCATGAAAAGGCGATTTGCCAAGCGTTAAAAACCGACCTGCATAAAAGCGATACCGAAGCGTACTTAACCGAGATTGGCTACGTGAAAGCTGAGATTAAGCACACGATAAAGCATCTCAAACGTTGGATGAAGCCGAAAAAAGTTGCAACGCCCTTATTGGCTTTTCCGGCAAGCAGTTATCATTTACCCGAGCCACTCGGTGTCGTGTTTATCATGGGGGCGTGGAATTTTCCGTTTCAGCTTGTACTTGCTCCTTTAGTGGCAGCCATCGCCGCAGGAAACTGTGCAATATTAAAGCCCTCAGAATTGACTCAAGCAACCTCTTCATTAATTGCCGAGCTCATTCCTCAGTATTTAGACGAACATGCTTTTGTTGTTTTTGAGGGAGGAAAAGAAATCAGCACAGCGTTGTTAAGCAAACGCTTTGACCACATTTTTTATACGGGCGGAGACACCGTCGGGAAAATCGTAATGCAAGCAGCATCGAAGTACCTGACACCGGTTACGCTTGAACTGGGCGGTAAAAGCCCTTGCATTGTCGACAAAGATGCCGACCTCTTAGTTAGTGCTCGGCGTATTGTGTGGGGTAAATGGACCAATGCAGGGCAAATTTGTATCGCGCCTGATTATCTTTTGGTGCATTCGGACATATACGACGCATTCATCACTACGTTGAAACAAGCACTGAAAGAACAATTTGGTCAAGACCCTCAGCAAAGCAAAGACTACGGCAGAATAGTCAATGAGTCGCACTTCGAACGTTTGGTTTCATATATTGAAGCTGCAGATGGCCAAGTTATTGGTGGACAGTCAAATGCGGATAGCCGGTATATTGAACCGACCCTTCTGCTTGAACCGTCTAAAGGATCCAAGGTGATGCAGGAAGAAATATTTGGGCCTATCTTGCCAGTGATGACTTTTAGCGATCACAACGAGAGTATTCAGCATATTAATAATAACCATAAGCCGCTTGCCCTTTACTTGTTTTGTAAAAATGAAGATACTCAAACACGTTACCTGCAAGAAACCAGTTGTGGCAATATGTGCATCAACGACACCCTTATTTTCATGTCGAATGCAGAACTCGCTTTTGGTGGAGTGGGTAATAGCGGAATGGGTCGGTATCACGGGCAGTCAGGCTTTGAATTACTAAGCAATATGAAGGCTGTAATGAAACGTCCTTTCGCCTTGGATGTGTTTGTGCGCTATGCGCCATACAACAAACTAAAGTTAGCCATTTTAAGGAAATTACAGTGAACCCTTTTCATTTAGCGGTGCCCGTTGATGATTTGTCTAAAGCCGCGCACTTTTACGGTGAAATACTCGGTTGTGAACAAGGCCGTAGTGACAGCCATTGGATAGATTGGAATTTATTTGGTCATCAGTTTGTGACTCATTTAGTCAAGGCTATGCCAAACCCACCAGAGTGTAATGGAGTCGATGATAAACAAGTACCCGTGCCGCATTTTGGCGTGGTGCTCTCGATGGATGCTTGGCATAACTTGGTTGAACGCCTAAAAGCAGCGAATATTAACTTTATCATTGAACCCTATCTTCGCTTTAAAGGGCAGCCTGGTGAACAGGCGACCTGTTTCTTTTTAGATCCTGCGGGCAATGCACTTGAATTCAAGGCCTTTAAAGACTTGGGGCAATTGTTTGCGAAATAGCTTTCGGTTATGTGCAAGGCTAACGGGCTTGCTGTTAGCTTTCAGTGCTTTTCAGGTACAGTGTCGCGACGTTTTATCTGAGCAACAACTTCAAGCCGTCGGTCAGAAAATTTATTTCAACGAAACCGGCGGTAACAAACGTTACTTAGTGACTTGGAATGAAGGGGAAGCCTTTGCGAGTTTAGGAATAGGCCACTTTATTTGGTTTCCAACCGGTTTACGCAGTCGATTTTCTGAATCCTTTCCCAAATTAGTCGCCTTTTTTCAAAGCGAGGGAGTGCCTTTACCTGAGTGGTTAAATGCACAAACGGATTGTCCTTGGCAAAACCAAGCCGCGTTTATCGAAGCCGAGAACAGTCAAAAGATGCGCGATTTACGAGAGCTTTTACAACGAACTCAAAGCCTGCAAGCAGAGTTTATGCTTCAGCGAATGCAACGCTCTCTTGGTGAAATGTCGAAGCGTCTTGAAAATAAGGCGGAGGTTGAAAGGCTTAAGCATCTCTTTACAACCTTGGCAACCACCGAACTTGGCTTATACACACTTATCGATTACGTGAACTTTAAAGGCGAAGGCACATCGTTAAAAGAACGCTATCAAGGGAAGGGTTGGGGCCTGATGCAAGTGCTCAATGGTATGAATGAAAACATCAATATTCACGACGCCTTTAGCCAATCATGTAAAAACGTATTACAGGGCCGCGTTCAGCATTCACCGCAAAAAGACAGAGAAGAACAGTGGCTAAAGGGGTGGTTTAAGCGCTGTGAAAGTTACGGGCAAATTGAGTAGCTAGTTCTTTATTGGTTTCTACCTTTCTTAAACGTTCCCTTACGCAGCATTAACCTGCTTTTCAGCGTTTTCAATAAAAGCAAGCATATTTTTTGCCAAGTGTTCAATTACACTCATACAAACTGAATTACCAAATTGTTTGTAAATCTGAACTTGGGATACTGCATCAATAATGAAGTTTTCAGGGAAACCTTGAAGTCTCGCGCACTCCCTCGGTGTCAGTTTACGAGGGTTTTTACCTAAATGTGACTGATCAATTAAAACCTCAGACCCATCTTTGTAGTATCTAGCACTAATGGTATTAGTATACTCGGAGTTCCTTGTGAAAAGTGAGTAACCAAAGCCATTTCCTTTTGCGGTATGCTGCCGTTTTCTTTTTTGATGACCCATCCATAACTTATCCGAAATAGTATACTTATCAGGTCTTTGACTAAGGATAAGGTCGTCCTCAAGAATATTTCCAACTTTGGTGGGTATATTGGGTGCAACAGGCCATTTGAACAAACCATCGAAATCAATATCACCGAAATGATTTTTATCGAAACCAACAATGAAAATACGCTCTCGGTTTTGCGGAACCCCGAAGTCAGCAGCCCTCAATACTCTAAAATCTACCCAGTAATTGAGCTTTTCACTTAACGTCGCTTTAGCTTGCTCACTTATCGTTAAGTCTATCGCAATATCTTCGCTTGACTCCCCTTTCAACACGTTCAAGATGGTTTGAAGTGTTCGTCCTTTATCGTGACCTTTGAGCTGTTTGACATTTTCTAGAAGAAAGGCTTTTGGGCGCTTATTTACCAGTATTCTCTGTATCTCGAAAAAAAGCGTTCCGCGAGTATCTTCAAAACCTTTTTTCAAGCCTGCTTGACTAAATGCTTGACATGGAAACCCACCAAGAAGTACGTCATGTTCCGGAATAGACGAGTTAGCTATCTTTGTGATGTCACCTTGCGGCATTTCACCAAAATTTTTAAGGTAAGTTTTTTGCGCAAACTTGTCCCATTCTGAGGTGAAAACGCATTGTCCACCAGCTTTTTGAAAAGGTAGTCTGATACCACCAATACCAGCGAATAAGTCGATGAACTTAAATTTTGAAAGGGCAGGCCTTGTTTTAAATGGGGCAGCATCTAAATCTGCTTTCAATTGTGCTTCGAGGCTTAGAATATCTCGTAACTTTTTCTGCGAAGGCTTGTGTTCACCTTTTTCCCAGCCGCGAATCGTTCTTTCTCCCTGTTTGCCTAACCCCAATAAATTAGAAAACTCTGTTCGACCTAAACCTAAACGCTCTCGTATACATTTAATGTCATTGCACGTAAACTCATTGATAATTTTTGGCATTAAATTTTTCGTATCCGGTTACATTCCCTGTAGCTTACCGCTGTATAAAAAGACAGTCAATAAAGTATAACTATTTTTTGAGTATAAATTAGGTGCAAAATGAAAGTTTTAAACATGGAAGTCATCGAAGAGCCGACAAGCCCATACAGTGCCGAAGATAGTGAGAGTACACAAATCATTTTTGATACTTTTCTGTCGCCAATGCAAAAGCTTTTGCTTGCTTATATCGATTCCGAAACCACGACTTATTCACATATTGATTTTGATCAAATAAAGCCTGAAATTGAAAATATCATCGCTAGCGTGCCATTAGACGCAATAGCTAGAATCAAAAGCATTGGTATTGACGGAAAATCTATTACTGGCAGTCAATGGAACAAGACGGGTGCACACAGAGGATTAATGTTTTTTCTCCAATACTTCCCAGAATACAGTAGCTTAATCACCAATATAAACTTATTAGCGTCGATAGCTGTAAAGTCTGTGGAAGTTCATTTGTCCGAGCCAATTAATGCAAATAACTTTGTATTAGCGAAACAGTTCTATGACAAGATTAATAGGCAGCGATGGACAAGAGCACTCACCCCTAGCGAGCAACAGAGTGGAGTCTCTAACTTAGGGAGTTTTTCTGAGGCGCTTATCCAAAAAGCACTTGAGGGCTTTATTGATGGTAAAAACTTTTTCAAAACCCATAATCCAAAAATACAATCGTATGGTGATTTCGTTTTGATGTGTCTACCGAATAATCTTTGGCTCTCGGTTAAATCAAACTTTGCTAGAGAGCGATTACTCGCCTCAGGTTATACTACCGACATTATTGGCGTTGGATTTTTCACTGATAGCAATGAATTTACAAGTACCGCTAAAATTCGAAACTTTCAACGAGTAGGCTTTTTGGCAATGTATTTACCCAATATCCCTATCTCCGAGCAACAAATAGCTGACGAAACCAATACATTTGATGAGGTTGTTTCTTATTATGGTGGCTTAGATGAATTGCCAGTCAACATAAATGGGACAAAATTTATAAGGCCGTTATCATCACTGTCATCTGATCTTGGAAAACTGATTGATGAGCCAAATATTGCGAATCGAATAGCGTGTGATTTTTAGTTATTCATCTGCTCACTAAGTGCTTGTCTAACATAACCATTGTGTTCACTTAGCAGTTTACTCGCTTGCTCAGCGGAAAGGCCCGTTAACACGATAAGTATCGCCAGTTTTGCTTGGTCGTTGGCAAGTGTCAGTGCACGCTGAGCCTCGTGGCTACTGCATTCTGTGGCCTGCATAACAATGCGGATGGCACGCGCTTTCAACTTGGCGTTGCTGGCGTTTACATCTACCATCAAGTTCCCGTAGGTTTTGCCTAATTTCACCATTGTAGCGGTGCTGATCATATTTAAAATCAATTTCTGTGCCGTGCCTGCTTTCATTCGGGTTGAACCGGTGAGCACTTCTGGCCCGACATCTGCTGCAATACCCACGTCACTTGTCGCAAGCATGGGTGCGGCTTTATTGGTAGTGATACTTACGGTTTTCACGCCAATCGATTTGGCATAGTCTAGCGCAGCGATCACGTAGGGCGTTCGGCCACTTGCTGCAATACCCACTAAGGTATCCCGCGAACAAAGGTGCACAGCTTTGAGATCTCTCACGCTCTGTTCTGCATTGTCTTCTGCACCTTCTACAGCATGTTGGATCGCCGCTTCACCGCCTGCAATTAGGCCCACCACGATATTATCTGGCACACTAAAAGTAGGGCGACATTCAGCCGCATCTAGAATGCCTAGGCGACCACTGGTGCCTGCGCCGATATAAATAAGTCTGCCTCCGCTTTTTATAGACTTAACGGCGTGTTCGACACACTCTGCAATGTGCGGTATGACGGCCTTTATCGCAGGCGCAACTAAGTGATCTTGTTGATTGATAAGGGTTAGTAAATCAAAGGTATTGAGTGTGTCTAGCTGCTCGCTATTTGGGTTAACCTGTTCCGAGGGTAAAATAGCTAGTTCGCCCAATAGTGTTTCGTAGCAAGGATTTGTTTGGTCTGAAGACATAACGCTTACCTAGGTCGACTGATTAAAAATAAGTTTTGACACACCCCAATATTGATTACTTTTTTCAGTCACGGTCCACCCTCTTTTTTTTAAATACCGTCTTATATGCAAGTTCATATAGCCATGCCCAACAGCAACCAAGGTTTTGTGCTCGCGAGCCAATGCCTCAAGTTCGGAAGTTGCCGATTGTGCTCTTTGTTTGGCTTCTTTGTACGATTCAAATTTCCCTTTTACTCCCAAGGTCCACAACGCTCGACAAAGATACACCCATGTCCATGCGTTTAGTCTTAACGGTAATTTATACCTTGGAATATCCATTTCATTGAACCACGCATAGCTTTGTTGCGGTGTGCGATTAAATGCAATTAAAGCCGATGATTTTGCTCTTGGAAGTGCGCTTGAGATTAAATGAAATCCTTCGAAGTGTTTCATTTGCTCGCGGTTAGGGCTACTGTTTTTATCAATGGGAGCATGTTTATACCGTTTTACCCACTGATGAAATTGTTCGGCAGTACAGCTTTGATTTGTTGCCGATTCAGGTTTTCCATGTCGAATTAAAATGATTTCCATAGGGTTAAGCAATGACTTTCCACGGTGGGTTTAGTCGATTCTCACCGGCCCAAAAGAGTTTGATTTTATTGCCTGATGGGTCTTTCAATACGGCTTCTCGCCACAAATAACGCTGATCAGTAGGCATTTGCTCGAACACAATACCTTTGCTGACCAAGGCGTTTACCCAGTCTTCGAGTTGTTCATGCTCAAAGTAAATAATTGCGCCGTTGGTAAACGCCCCATTTTCTAATGCCAAGGAAAATGTCGACTGTCCCACAGGGCAGCTAAATCGGGCATAATGAGGCGTATCAACAATCAGCGTGAAACCGAGAGAAAGATAAAAATCGACCGCTTCGGGCATATTTTTTACGGGAAGCGTAACCTGATTTAAATTCATTGCATTAGTGATTAGTGAGTAATCTTAAATTCTACCGCCAAGTTAGCGTGATAGAGGATTTCGTCAAAGGATGATTCAGCTTGTTCTCGCGTTCTTTTGACTGAACTTGCAGGCGCTAAACTGACTTCTGCCGTCGCATAGCTGTCCATCTTATTTTCACGTAGTCGCGCTCCTCGGGTTCCCATATGTTGAATATTAGAGTCGCGAATGCCTACTGTAGTTAAGGTAACGCCCAAACTGCTTTCATAGAATTCTTTTTGTTTCAGTATTTTATCCAGCGCTTTGGCTTTAACTTTTTGGTTAAATTCGTCTTTTTTACTGTGTTCAAATTCAGTGTCAGCTAATTCAATATCTGATGATTGATCAGCCAATTCCGCGATGGTTTTCAAATGTGTTCCGTCGCTAATTGTCACTGCCATTCGGTTAACTACCTCGTAACTGGCCGGCTTGCTGCCAAACCACCCATACTGAGGAGAAGACGAAAACTTTGAGCTTTTGATCGCACTCTCGTTAATCCCAGTGTCTACTAGCGTTTTTGTGATTTTCGCTCTTAAATCACTGTTTTCACCAATAGCCTCTGACAATTGTTTGCTTTCGGTGGTGATCACTAGGCTTACGATAGCCCGGTCCGAATAAGCTTTCTCTTCGGCAAAGGCACTTATAGACACAATATTATCGTTAGGATAAAGAAAGCCTTTCAATTCCTGTGGGCTGCCTTTTAACTCAGGTGCAGCTAAACAATGTACAGTGTAGGCCAAGCCTAACAAGCCAAAAAGAATGTTTTTCATGCTAAATCCTTCTTTCATTATTAACGTTCAGGGCAATCATATATTTTTACTTTATCTTGGAGTAAGCTTAGCGATGTAAGTTCAGTGAGTAAAATAAAGACGCTGCAAGCATATCCCTATGGCGCTCGACAAAAAACATCCTTGTTTTTTGACGCTTTATTTTACTCACTGAACTTACATCACTCACGTTCCAGCACTTTTGTAAAAATATCTGATTACCTTGAACGTTTCTTTGCCTTACCTTAATCTATTTATTAATTTGCGGATACGTAAATCCCGATATTTGTTCGCATTGTGCCCACAACCATTTTCCTAAAGCCCTATCGTTGGCCTGACTACTGACAGGTTTTATCCGCATGTCTTTGTAGTATTCACCTGAAACAAGGTTTTCTGAAGATTCAGTACACAAATAAATGCCTGTCTCGGCTCCTTTTTTGGGAGAGCGAGCGATGAGTTTCCGAAACGCAGGATAAATAAATTTGAGATGTCTGGGAAACCCTTGTTTAAGCATCGGTGTGTCGACAATGCCGGGGTCGAAACAATAGCTTGCAACCCCCTTACTGCTATAATTTTCAGCTAAATATCGAGTAAATAACACATTAAATAATTTGCTATTACAATAAGCTTGCTCTGCATTGAAACTATCTCGTAGTTCAATGTCTTGCTTATTTACTCTGGCGTCTTTATGACGAAAAGAGGCGGTATTGACTATACGACCCACTCCTGATTTCACAAGCAATGGCAACAAATAACCCGTTAACACGTATGAAGCAAGTTGGTTGACAGCGAAAGTTTGTTCAACACTGTCCTTTGATAAACTGATGTCTGTATTCGACCAAACTCCCGCATTGTTGATTAGCATGCTCAAAAAATCTGTCTGAGAGCTGATATATGCAGCTGCGTTTTTTACTGAACGCAAGTCCATAAAGTCGCACTCTATGACTTGAAAGCGATTTTTCAGCGGACGGGAATTAATAAGCTTTTGTAATTTATCAACATTTCTAGCAAGAATAAAAAAATTACCGTTCAGTTTTGAATCCAAGGCATATAGCCATTCTGTGCCGAAGCCAGATGTTACACCCGTTATGGCGATGGTTTGCATTATTTATCGTCCACCTGATACAAGCGTTAAAAAGTTTGGCATGACCTTCTTAATTAATCCATGGAAATAGATGGCCAATAAGATGATAGCAGTGGGCAAAGAAAGATAAAGCAAAGAAATAGTGATGTCTGAGGATGGTTGAAGCATACGATAACTCAACTTTTTACTTATGGTTAGCATAGGTTCGTGCACAGCAAAAATAAAAAAACTGACAGTCGATAAGCGAATTAAGGTGTTTTTTAAGCGTTTTTGTGCAATGACCCATTTTGAAAAATATAACGCAGTGGCCATGCCCAACATCACCCCCAAGTTATGAATGTACTCATTAAATGCATAAGATTTGGTAAGTATGTCAAAAAATAACATAACAGCATAACTTGCAGCTATGGGTTTACCGAAACGGTCAACACAAAATAAGTTGCCATTTCGTTGTCCAAGCAATGCGCCTAAATAAAAGAAAAAAAGAGCAGCAATGGAAGGCACATAAATCGGCCATAGACCGATAAACCAAACTAACGCTAACATGGCTAAGACGAGTTCACCGAGATACTTTGTACGTAGTAAAGCGTAAAGCAAGGGCGCCATACACAAGATAACCACTAAATCTCGAATAAACCAGAACTGATAGGCGATAGGAGATTGAGTAAAACCAAAAAAGGCATTAAAAAAATCATACAATGAATAGCTTGAAATGGTCTGAATACTACCTGAAAAGTAGTGACTGGTTGCAGGGAATGATTGTGCACAAAAATACAGCAGCATGACAAACGCATTCCAAAATAGGAAAGGAATGACTAAACTTTTAAAACGACTTTTCGCCTTGTTTTTGAACGATTCAAACGATCCCTTAAAACCTAAAAAAAACAAATAACCAGACATCAAAAAAAATAAAGGTACTGCTACCCTTGCAACACCATGGGAAATAAATTCTTGTAAAATTTGAGAAAAAAAGCCTACCTGCTCGACACCAGATTGTGTGTTTTTTAAATTAACCAAACCGCCATACGCATGAATGAACACCACGCCTACAATGAGCGGAAATCGAATCACGGCAAGTCGTTCGGACGCGTGTTTACTTATGATCATGTTGGCGTTTTTCTACTTAGACATATACATAATATTGAGAGCGTATAAACTTTAACTGAAAAACGTTTAATCGCCAAAATATAAAGGGAACTGAGTGTACTAGCGCTTGTTGTATGCCGTTGAACGACAATGTCTTTTAGGGTGTAACGAATTTTAGGAAAATTGTAATTAAATCGAAAAGATGCTGACTACCTAATTGAATCTAAAATAAGGTGAACAAAATATGAGTGAATTTTTTGAAAATGTCTCTGGCGTACAAATGGTGTTAGTAGGCGCATTATTAGTGTTTGTATGGTTTTTACCTGTGCTAGTTGCGTTTATTTTTAATCGAAATCAGGTAAAGCTCATTGCATTAGCTTGTATTCCAGCGGGCTTGTCGGTAATCGCGTGGTCTGCTTTATTGGTGTGGGCTTTCACGGGTAAAGCGGTCGAAAAGTATTTACCAGAGAAGATCCGACTTCGACTGGCAGCGTCAAGAGCCTGTAACTAATTTTGTTTAACTGCATATATTAAATAACTCTATTTGGAGTTAAGGCTAGGCAGATGCAAATGAATCATAAAGAGTTAGAAGCTTTCGCCCAGGAAACAGTCAAAGGTATTAAATCACCTGAAGACTTAAACGAATTTAGTCAAATACTGAAGAAAATCACTATTGAAGCTGCGTTGAATGCTGAAGTGGATGAGCATTAAGGTTATGAGAAACACGCAAAAAGGCTGTCAAAAATAGTAGTAACGGCAAAACCAGCAAATGTATCAAAACGGAAGAAGGGTAAGCGCTCTTAAATCAGCATCTATCCCGCGGTGATCTTTTCACCGACAATTTCCTCCGAGATTAAATTTTATCGGAGACAGCAATGAACGCAGCATCCAAATCACAAGAAGTGAGTGCGTTTTGGCAAGGCCATGTTAGGGCGTGGGAAACATCTTCACAATCAGGTGCAGCATACTGTAAAACACATGAGCTGGTATACCCTCAGTTTATGTACTGGCGACAAAAGTTTTGCGCCCCTCGAGACAATGCAAAAACGTCGACGTTGCCAACGCAAAAGGGTTTTGCCCACGTTATGATGCCAGAGCCGAGTTCAGGGTTATCTTTATCTTTGCCCAGTGGGTTGGTCATTAGCGGTATTGACCAAAGCAATGTTGATATCATTAGCGAGCTATTGGTGCAATTGTAATGGCGTATCATCTTCGTCCATCATTGGCTATGCCGAGGATTTATCTGTACCGCGAAGCGATAGATTTCAGGAAGCAGAGTCATGGGTTGGCAACGATTGTAGAGCAAGAGCTTGAGCATAATCCGTTTGATGGTGGGTTGTCTGTTTTTACCAATCGGTTTCGCAATCGCATCAAAATGTTGATGTGGGAAAACAATGGATTTGTGCTGTACTACAAAGCACTGGCAAAGGACAAATTCATCTGGCCTGATACATCAGATAGGCTAATTTCATTGACCGGTCAGCAGATAAACTTTTTACTCGACGGGCTCGATATTATGCGGCTTCAAGGGCATAAAAAATTGCATTATTCTTCTGTTTTTTAGGGATTGTTAGGGTGTGTTTGGCACAATGCGCTCTATGCAAACGACGCAAAAACATCAACAAAATCAGATGAATTATGCCTCTTTAGATGAAGAGGAAAAGCTTGCGTTGCTCATAAAAAATGAAGCGGAGCTTGCCAAAAAAGCAGAGCTTGAGGATGAGATTACAGAGCTATTCAACCAGCTCCCAAATGACCTCAAAGGCGATGGGCAGGACGAACAGTGGGAATTTCGCAAGAAAAACCGAAAGCGCAATCGTCAGTTTGCGCCCCATCTTGAACGCGTCAAAGTCAAACATACCTTATCCGAGGAAGAAAAAGCGGGAGCGACCGGTACCTTCTTTACCAAAGTGAAAGAAGAGTTGGAGTTTATACCCGCCTCAATGCGTGTGATTGAGCACTGGCAGGAAAACGCCGTGTTCGAGCAAGAAAACGGCAGTGATAAAATCGTTGCGGCGACACGGCCTCAACATCCATTAGGCAAATGCTTCGCGACTACCTCGCTATTGGCGCAAATCATTGTGGCCAAATACGCGGATGGATTACCCTTATACCGGCAAGAAAAAATCCTACAACGCTATGGCGCAGATATTAATCGAGCCAATATGGCCAATTGGATGATAAAGCTACTTGAGCCCATGACGCCGTTACTCACCCTTATGGCTGATACGCAAAAACAACATAATTACCTGCAAGCGGATGAAACGCGCCTTCAAGTGTTAAAAGAAACCGGTAAAAAAGCCACGTCTGACAAATGGATGTGGGTGATACGTGGTGGGCCACCAGATAAAGAATCCGTGATGTTCCATTACGACCCATCGCGAGCCGGTGCTGTTGCGTCACGCCTATTAAAAGGCTTTAGTGGTACGCTGCAAGCAGATGGCTATTCTGGCTATGGCGTATTGTGCAAAGACAATCCTGATATCAAGCGTATTGGGTGCCTTGACCATGCACGGCGTAAGTTCGTTGATGCCACGCGTGCAGCTGACACCAAAAAGAAAAAAAGCAAACCACCTTAAGCCCTATGGCTACATCAAATATATCCTCGATAACATTGCAGAGGCAGGTAGCACACCGGAAAAACTTGAGGCCTTGCTTCCTTGGAATGTGCCAACTGAGCTAGGTGCTATAAAAATGAAGCCACTGAACGGCTGGGTGCTGATTTAAGATCGCTTACCATTTAATCACTTGCAACACCTTTACATAATGCGGGTAAATCAATCATAAATAGATAGACCAGAACAGAACAAAGCAAAGTTAAGAACCACAAAAATGTTCACGGTATCCCTGAATGCTTTGCATCTCTCTTTTTCAGTTAATAACTGCAAAAAACGATAACTAAATAGAGTCTTAATGTTTATAAAACTTAACTCGATGACTAGGGATTGATCTTATGGAAGGCTTAATTTATCCAAATCAAACTAAGGAAACTATCAACCATTTTTTTTAATACTCAATTTTGATGAAAGAGAAAACAAAACAGTACCAACACAAAAAGACAACAAGCCAAAATCCCAATGGTCAATATTAATTTTATAACTTATATCCCATATCCCTGAATCGATAATAAAAAAAACAACAGATAATAGATAAAAAAAAACCGATCCAAAACTCAAAAGCTTTATTGGTCTCATATAATATAATCCACAAAAAAATTACAGCTATAACAAAAAAGGCATAGCTTTCGCCCATGCCTTAAAATTTAAGTCACTATCCAAAAAAAGCGTAGAGCCCAAAACCAGTTGCCACTGCACCTGCAGCAGCTATACCAACTGGATTTAAGACAGCAAACGACAAAAGAGCACTACCGCCCTGAATAGCAGCAAATGTCTGAGCTCCACCCAAGGCAATTGCTCCTATGCCGCCAGTGGTGAAGCCTGCCGCACAAGGTTTTGGAGGTTAGTTCCAGAGCCTCCAGAAACAATTTCTATTTCATCACTTTGTAACTCTTCGAATGTGAATCCATTAGCTGACCACCTAATCTGAGAAATTGCACTTATTATGCGAATCTAGGATTAAATCACTTTACTTTAAAATTAAAAACAAAAGTAACGACACATACTTTTGGGAACATATTCCGAGCCCAAATCAAAAATACCAGAACGAAATTCAATAAAAAACTGATCCTAGGGCTAGCGCATTTTAATGATAGATTCTAAAAGGGTTTCGCGATATTTATCGTCAAAAGCTGCCATCTGCATATTCTGCCGAAAGTGAACACCGATTCTGTTTCAACGTGAACACTTTTGGCGCCATTTCCAGAATAGGTGTTCACCTTAAAACAGAATAATTCCTTGCATTGATTTTTAACTTCTAGCCTTATTCCTCTTTTGCTAGGAACAGGCGATGCCAGCACAGAGATTATCAATGCGCAAATTACGAGACATACTGAGGCTGAAGCTGCAATCACAGCTCAGTGTCAGGCAAATCAATCGGAGCTTACGAATAAGTGTCGGGACGGTTTCGAAGCTCTTGCAAAAAGCCAACGAGCTACACCTGTCTTGGCAGGAAATCGAGTAATTAAATGATATTGAGCTTGCTTCATTGTTTTATCCCAAAGCCGATCTTCGTCAATCCAATAAGTTTGAAATGCTGGATTGGTGTGGGCTTTCACGGGTAAAGCGGTCGAAAAGTATTTACCAGAGAAGATCCGACTTCGACTGGCAGCGTCTTCTAAAAACGCTGTATAAGCTAGCTTCACCTGGAGACTCATGTAAGGCGCGCTTAACTTTTTCAAAAATGCATTCTCCAAAATGCAACTTTTCGCTTTGCACTTCGTTAATTTCAAAAGCGCATGGAAATACGACACTTTTGTAGGAGCATTGGAAATATGAGTATTTTTGGTTTGTCATGGATATTCAAAAAGCAAAACATTCTCGGACCCGATCTCACTACCCCCACCGAGTTTATTAACTATGCACGTACTTTTCCTGAATATCAGGCACTCTGTGCCGTTACAGACCAAGAATCAAGTGACTTAAGCGCTTTATCTATTTATGAAATGGCAGTAAGAGCCCGCGCTGGTGCAGGTGCGACCTTACCGGCAGCGAATTTTAAACCAGAATTACTGGCGGGTAATCTACGCAATCTATTACCACTTGAAATGAATATTGTTGCCAGAGCTAAAACAGACATTGATGAATTGTTGTTAGACTGTTTTACAAACGTCGGCGCGGCGCTTCGGTCAAGGGCTGATTATATTAAGCAAGAGCATACTTATGGCGCTTTTGCGCAAGAAAGTGACTTTATTAAAGCGGCCAAATATATTACCAGCGCTTCGAACTCAATTTCGACAGCGCAAGCCGCTTCGCAACAAATGTTTATTGTGAATGCAATGCAAAACATTCTAAATCGAGACTACGATCTTCGGTCACTAGAAACACTTTTTCACATAAATAGTTTATTTTATGACGTCAATGTAAATATGCCGTTTCGTCGTCCCCACAGAAATGTGCGTTATCCCGGAAGCGGAGGAGGCTACTATCTACAAAAATACACAGAGCAAAAAGCGCGGCTTTTATCAGCAAATAATACCTTTATAGACAGGGACGCAATCATTAATCAAGATGATCAAAAAGTTGTTACCCCCGGTATCAAGCTAACGCTTAGGCATGCTACCAACGTCAACGATAACTATACAAACATCGCCTGCTTCCTTTTTGGAGCTTACCTACGGGCTCATGGCTTTAGTGATGGAAATGGTCGAACTTGTCGATTTATTTTTGCTTGTGCAATGCTCAAATCAGGCTTACCTTTTGTTGCACCGAGCAAGCTATTTGAAAATCGACTGACTAAGCTCAATCCTACTCAGAGTGAGCTTGATCATGAATACCTCGAGGATTTAGGTATATTGTAAGTGGATGCTTTTCAGATTTTTGCGATTTGGATTCGATATGTTGATTTTTTTACTTTCCTTTAGCGTTTGGAGCTTAGAGTAACTTGAACGTCTTGTTGCTGCATTTGCTCGGCAAATTCTTCGTTGTCGTCAATACTTAAGTAAAGTGATTGCATCCATTCGTCCAACAAGCCCATCGCAGAAAAATAACGCTGAGGCTTGACGAAGTGTATTTTTACATTGGCTTCGCCTTGCCCGAAATGAAAATGCGCTTGCGTGTCTGTCTTGTCCCAACACCCTATGTCAATATGGTGGATATTTGGCAAAGGTATAACACTCATTCCCCACCATGAATTGTTAACCATGAGCTTATTGTTTGTTATATACAAGCTATAATGACGGCTTACTCGATGATTAGCGACAAACATAATAACCATGTAAAAAACCAGCGAGGCGACGATTAGAGCAACGGTGTTGTGCCACATAGAAAGTAGCAAATAGCTGGCATAAGCCGCAATAAATAGCATCAAGCAGACTGATAAAACATGCCACCTATAGCCAGACCACAAGCGTAAGTTCGCTAAAGATGCACTGTGGTTTCGGCTAAACCAAGGTATTGCGTAATACCAACTAGCAGGTTCATGGGCAAACATTAAGGCAAGCTCTAATTGTTTTGCTTCTTTCTTGCTTTTTCCTTTTGCAGGGTCGCCTTCGAATTTTTCTAACATATGAATGCGAGGATCACCTGACAGGTTTCGGGCTCCCCAAATTGCTCGAGTGATGCTAACGATTAAAACAATTTCAATAACCACCAGTACGGCGAGAAAGGGGTATTTTATATAACTGATAAACATAAAATAATCGGTGAGAGGCTGCGGGTAGGTATAACGTGCAACCAAACTACTGAGGGATAGAACAAGCAGCAGTTTCCACAAGGCTTGTTCACCAATACGTATAATCCAGAAGTAGTACAAAATAGGTAAAAAAACAAAATACAGCAAAGTGATAAAAGCTGTATTACGCATCGGTGGATTAGCAATAATGTTGTCAAAACTAAGTGGTATTTGCGGCAAAGTATCAGGTAAAAAAACGGTGCCAATACAAAAGCACACCGCGGCTATGAATAAAAAAGCGAGTCTATACTTTACGGCTTTACGCATTGCGTTTATTACTCACTCAGTACTTTGCTCATAAAGTAACTATTGGGGTCGAGTTTATAGTTACTAAACGGTGCACATTGTTGAAAACCAAACTTTTTATACAATTGACGAGCCGCTTCAAAATAGTCTTGGGTACCTGTTTCCAAACTGATTTTTATAAAACCGTTTTGCTTAGCGAATTGACATATAAACAATAATAAATCTGAGGCCACGCCCCTATTTTTAAAGGTTTTTACTGTGCGCATCGATTTAAGTTCCACCTCTGACTCAGACAAGGTTTTAAGCGCTACGCAACCTGCTAAAGCGCTATCAATCCAAGCGCTGAAAAAGGTGATGCTAGGTGCCTTGAGGGCTTGAACATCTAAAGCATGAACGCTCTCTGGTGGAGAGGTGGCGTACATATCTGCAAGATGTTCTTCAAGTAAGGCAATAACTTCTCCACCGCTTAGGTCGTCCTGTTTAATGTTAATTTTGGACATTGTGCTCATTAATTTAAATATCGTTTAGCGAAAAATGATGGCTAGCGATATGAAAGCCTTCACGCAAGTAAAACTTATGCGCCTGAAAGCGTTGGACGCCGGAATCTAAATGGAGTTGTGTACAGTTATTTTCAGCAGCATGCTGTTTAAGCCAAGCCATAAGAAACCGCCCCACACCCGTTGAACGGTGTTGAGGGTTGGTAACAAGGTCATCAATGTAGATGTGTTTACCCCACGCTAATTTTTCTCCAATGTAAAATCCTGCTACCGCTAATATTGTATTGGCCGATTTTGCGTAAACAACGCGATAACCTTGACTTTGTTGTTTTTTGATTTGAGTGCTTAAGGTTTCGGCATTGTAAGAGGGCCGAAGATGCAATAACACATCTAAAACCGCATCGTAATCTTGATCAGATTTAAGAAAGTGAACGTCCAAGCTTGACTCCAAACATAGCTTCATCTTACAACTTTGTATAACTATGAGTGTATTAAACGTTGGGTTTGGGTACAAGTGGCCTACAAAACAGCTCACCCACCACACATTGCGATGTGGCTTGATATTGTTTTTGTAACGGTTTTTGCTAATGTAAGCGCTCTTGTTACGACTATTGGAAATGTATTGTGCTTAAAGTTTGCTTAGTGTTACTTGTGTTGTTGTCATTTCAATGTAGGAGCAACGAGCTAAATACAACGCTTGAAACGTTTAAACATGTATACAGCAGTCGCTTCGCCGACCTTAAAAATTGTGGTAACGAGTACACTTACCGCTTGTGCTCAAGTGAGTTACGCAATGCTGAAAACGCGCCTTTTGTAAGGCATCACCGTCGTAAAACTGAAAAAGTCGCAGTGCTATTTCACGGTTTGAGCGATTCTCCCTATTACTTATCGGCCTTTGCAGAGCATTTGTATGCTCAAGGCTTAAATGTCGTTGTTGCTCTTTCACCCGGGCATGGCTTAAACGATCCAGAAAGAGCAAAAGAAACGCTACTTAGTTATTCGTTATCCTCGATTTGGCAACAACATGTCAAAGACGTTATGCAATTAAGCCCTGAGTTTGGTGACGAAGTATTAATAGGCGGGTTTTCAACAGGAGGCGCGTTGGCAGTTGACTACAGCTTACAAAACCCGTCAAAGGTCGACGGCATTATGCTATTTTCAGGGGCACTGGCCATTGCCGATAGTGCAGAGAGTTTGTCTAAAATTTGGGGAGTGCCAAAATTGGCGCGGTGGTTGGACCGAAATTATACACCTTTAGGTCAGAACCCTTACAAATACGAGTCTATCCCTAATTCTAGCGGTTTAGAGTTAATGGAAGTGATCACTTCTATTAGAGAGCAATTAAAACAGGGTAAGGCATTAGCGCAGCCTCTTTTTATCGCTCATTCTGAAGCCGATATCACCACGCCTATTGAAGGCGTGCAGCACTTAATCAAACACAGCACGGGTCAAAATACGGTGTACTTTATCGATGAAGCGCATCAGGTTTGTCACGCTAATCTTGTGCTCAACACACTAACAGCAAGCAAAATAAAAGTAGATAAGGATTTGCTTGACCCACTTGATCACTGTGCCCAATCTAAAGCCAATCCTGTTTTTGGCAAAATTACTGATTTACTTAGTTTGTATATCGCAGGCTTTTAGAACTCTATAACTCAGAGGCAACTCTTCAATGGTCTGTCATACTCGTAATACATAAATTTATTTTTAGTTGAATTTTTTAACCGTATCACCATATCTAAGTGAATAGAATGACATAACTTGAAATATGCGTAATACTGCGTTGCGCTAATCAGGGGTGGTTATTCCCTGACAAATGAAAATGTAAACAAGTAAACAAAATAGTGGCGAAGGCTGAATCGTAAAAGGATGGCGCCACATGAAAAAAGAGAAAATGATTTATGGCTATGAATTTCGTACCACTTGAAAAAAGTAAACATGAAGCACTAAAAGTGGCATTCGACAACACACTTGCTCATGCAAAAAAATCTCACCTGTCTGCGGCGAGTATCCGTGAATACGCACAATTAAGTGCGACTATGCCGATTATTTTTATCAAAGACCCTCAAAGCAATTACCGATCGGTGGGCATGTTAGGTATCGACCAAGAGCAAAATCTATTTCTTTTAGGCGATCGCTGGAAAGGGCCTCATGTGCCAATGAATGTGATGCGATATCCTTTTGATGTGCGCCAAGACGGCGACCAACTTGCTGTGTTTATTGATGAAAACAGCGAAATGGTTCAAACCAAAGAAGGACAGCCGTTGTTTGATGGTGATAAAGCGTCAGAATTTTTGGCAAACCGTCAGCAGTTCCTGACTAATTTGGCCAACAGCGAAATCCAAACCAAAGCCTTTATTGATTATGTGTCTGGTTTAGATTTGTTCGAAGAAATTAATCTATTGGTTGCTTACAAAGACGGCACTCGCCGTAACGTAACGGGTATGTATTCCATTAATGAGAAAAAGCTGCTTGAGTTAGATGATGATAAAGTGACTGACATGCACAAAAAAGGCTATTTGGGTGCATGTTATTCATTGATGTTATCTTTAGGTCAGTTATCTCGTTTAGTTGAATTATCGGGTGATACGGAAAACCCAATCGAAGCTTTACAGATAAGACGTGAAGGCGAAGAACAAGCTCAAACCGCACAAAGCTAAGACCTCAATTGCGACGCTTTAACATTAGAGAACCCGCCATTAAGGCGGGTTTTTGTTGAGGTGGAGCAGGTATAAATGCAAGGTCTATTTGCACCGTTCACGCGATATCTTAACTTAGAATCTGTATATTTATCGGGTATAGTATAACTTTCGTTTGCAAGATATTACCAAACACTGCCACTTGCAAAATCTTCACGTCCGCTTTTATAAAAAGTGCTTATCGAAGCAATAGCACCTAAAAATATTTTTTTGTTTAATTTTTGTTCATTTTTATAAATCCTTATTAAATCAGTGACTTCCTAATTTCCATGTTTTCTTTGCGAACTTGCAGGTCGCATCGGTGTGGTTTTTATCTCCTTTTCGCCTTGACAGTGGGGCACAAGGGTAACTAAACTCCCAAAAGTGGGTAAAAGTGGTAAATAGTGGAACGTATAATAACAATATTTTCTATTACGGATCACAGCTAACAATAAAAACAGCAAAATATAAAAGGCTAGGGGAATGTTCCGCGGCGCTAACGCAATCAATTTAGACAGCAAAGGGCGGCTGGCAATACCTACTAAGTATCGCCAGTCTCTTGCTGATGATTGTGACGGACAATTGATCTGTACCATAGACACAAAGCAAAGCTGTTTACTGCTTTACCCACTCCACGAATGGGAAGAAGTTGAGATGAAACTGCTCAAACTTTCCAGCATGATAGAACAAGAAAGCCGCCTTCAACGTCTGCTTCTCGGTAATGCCACTGAAGGAGAAATGGACAAAAGCGGTCGTATTATCGTTCCAGCGCATCTTCGCCAATATGCCTCTTTAGAAAAAGAAATTATGCTAGTAGGCAAACTTAATCGATTCGAAATTTGGAACACCGCAACGTGGCAAGCCCAGATATCTGCTGATGTGGAAACAGAACGCGCAGGCGGGTTTGAACTTACCGAACGTTTACAGGATTTCTCGCTGTGATCACCGAAGCGGAATCCCCTCGCCCACATACGTCTGTTTTATTACAAGAATGTATAGACGCCTTAAGTATCAAACCCTCAGGTGTTTATGTCGATGCTACGTTTGGCAGGGGAGGACACAGCAAATACATCCTTCAACACCTCGGTGCTGAAGGAAAGCTTATTGCGTTTGACCGAGATCCTCAAGCGATTGAGGTGGGTGAGCAACTCGCTGAACACGATAAGCGATTTACCATCATTCATAGTGCGTTCGCAGATATGCAAAACAGCATAGAGCGCTTGGGTTTTAGCACCAATTTAGAGGGTGTAGATGGCGTTTTGATGGACTTAGGTGTTTCTTCACCTCAGCTAGATCAAGCTCAACGCGGCTTTAGTTTCACTAAAGAAGGGCCGCTTGATATGCGTATGGATACCACAAAAGGGGTCAGCGCTGCGCAGTGGCTCAATAAGGCCGATGAGCAAGATATAGCACAGGTGTTAAAAGAGTTTGGTGAGGAAAAATTTGGTAAACGCATTGCGCACCACATTGTTAACACCCGAACTCAGCAGCCTCTACAAACCACACTACAGTTAGTAAAAATTATTGACGAAGCCTTACCGGTTAAAGATAAATTTAAGCATCCTGCTACACGCTCATTTCAGGGTATTCGTATTTATATTAATGCCGAGTTGGATCAGCTTAGAGATGGACTCAAAGCTGCGACGAATATATTGAACACCAATGGCAGATTAGCGGTTATTAGTTTCCATTCATTAGAAGACAGAATGGTTAAGCGCTTTATGAAAGAACAGGCCAAAGGTAAGCGTTATCCAAGTGGACTTCCCATCACTCAAGCCCATATTGATCAAGACAAAGTGTTGAACTTGATAGGCAAAGCTATTAAGCCTAGCGAGCAGGAAATAAGAGAAAATGCGCGTTCACGCAGCGCCGTATTGAGAGTGGCAGAGAAGCGATGAAATCATCTGATACCAATTTCAATTTGCTGCTTATTTTGGTTAACGATTTATCGCGCAACAAACTGCGTATTTTTTTGTTTGTATTGGTTGTGGCAAGCGCAATGGCTGTGATCTTGTCAACTCACCACAATCGCCAGCAAGTGATTGCACTCGAACAGCTTATGCGTGAAAAAGATGCCTTAGACGTAGAATGGCGCAATTTAGTGCTAGAGCAGCGAGCGCTCACTGAGCACAACCGCATTGAATCTTTAGTGCAAAAACAGTTAAACATGCATCGCCCCTCGGTAGAGGAAGAAGTCATAGTAAGGGTGAAATGATGGCGAAAGCAAAATCGATTGTAAAGCCAGTTGAATTACCGTGGCGTTTTTGGGTGGTTTTAGGAGCAGTCAGTCTTGTTTTTGTTACTTTAGCCGTGCGCGCCGCTTATATTCAAGTTATAGCGCCTGATCTATTGGTTGAAGAGGGTGACAGTCGTACCTTACGAACACGAAATACCCCAAGCTATAGAGGATTGATCACCGATCGCAATGGCGTTGAATTAGCTGTAAGCGTACCGGTGCGTGCAGTGTGGGCCGACCCCAAAATCATTCATGAACAAGGTGCGTTACACCATCATCGACGTTGGCTAGCGTTAGCCGATGTGCTTGGCAGAGAAACTAGCGAATTATTAGAACGAGTACAAGATCCCACCCGTCGGTTTGTTTACTTGCAACGACAAGTATCGCCGACAATGGCGGATTATGTCGCTCAGCTCGATATACCTGGTATTTATTTACGCAAAGAGTCGCGAAGGTATTATCCAACGGGTGAAGTGTCTGCTCCACTCATTGGTATTACAGATGTGGATGATAACGGAATTGAAGGGTTAGAGCGCTTATACAACGAATGGTTAACCGGCAAGCCAGGAGTAAGAAAAATTCGTCGCGATGGTAAAGGCAGGCAAGTTGAGATCCTTGAAATGCGTGAAGGAGAAAAAGCCGGAGTGCTGTCGTTAACTATTGATCAGCGCATTCAAGCGATCACGTACAAAGCTGTGAAAGAGGCGACGGTTTATTATCAAGCGATGTCAGTATCGGCCATTGTTGTTGATGTAGAATCGGGCGATATTTTAGCTATGGCAAATAGCCCCTCATTTAACCCGAACGACCGCAGCGACGCAGCGGCATACAAAATGCGTAATCGTGTGATTACCGACGCATTTGAACCCGGCTCGTCAATGAAACCACTGGCGATCCTCGCCGCCCTCGAATTCGGTAAAGTGAGCCCCACTGACAGTGTAGACACATCCCCTGGCAGAATGCGCTTGGGGGGAAGTTTGGTAAAAGATCCGCGTAATTACGGGGTGTTAACGCTTGAACAAATCATTGAAAAGTCCAGTAATATGGGCACGTCGAAGCTTGTGCTTGATGTGCCAAAACAATTTCTTCTAGACACTTATTACAACATGGGGTTAATGGACGATACGGGCACCCACCTCGCAGGTGAGAGCAGTGGGATTTTTCGTGAGCGTTCGCGTTGGTCAGATTTCGAGATAGCTACTTTATCGTTTGGGTACGGAATTTCAGTGACCACTGCCCAAATCGCTAGAATGTATACTACTCTGGCGTCTGGTGGTATTAAAAAACCCTTAAATATTGTCAAATCCACTCAGCGCGGCGCCTTTGCTCAGCAACCAGAACGCGTGATCAGTGAAGAAAACGCAAAAGCCGTTGTTGCCATGATGGAAAGCGTCACCCAAGAGGGGGCATCTGCAAGAGCGGCGAGTATTCCTGGATACCGAGTTGCAGGAAAAACAGGTACGAGTCGCAAAGCGATTGCTGGGGGCTACGGTGAAGAGTACGTTAATATTTTTGCAGGTATTGCACCTGCGACAAACCCCAAGCTTGTGACCGTGGTACTTATAAATGAGCCGGGCGGAGACTTGTATCACGCTAGTGAAACAGCAGCACCCGTGTTCGCCAATATTATGAGTGAAGCATTACAACTGCTCAACATTACTCCGGATGGTCGCCGTGTTTCTTCCACTTACGCAAAAAGAGGTGGAAACAATGGTAATTAGCGAATTTGTGCAAAGCCTCAAAGTGCTAATGGCAAAATTTGGCATTAATGCGCCTGATATCCGAATACACGGTATGACACTCGATAGCCGAGCAGTCTCAAAATATACTGCCTTTGTCGCAGTAAAAGGCCACACCTTAGATGGTCGTGACTACATCGACCAAGCCATTGAACTAGGTTGTCCGGCAATATTGATGCAAGCGGATACAGAACAGCAACACGGCAAAGTAGAAAACCGCCCCACTGCATGCATTATTTACTTATATAACTTGCCTTCTTTGTTATCTTCACTTGCTGGTGCATTTTACGATTATCCCGCAAACAAATTACAGACAACTGCGGTAACGGGCACCAATGGCAAAACGTCAACGGTCAGTCTGATTACTCAATGTAAACACTTACTAGGCACACGCAGTGCAGCCATAGGCACTTTGGGAAGTGCAGTGTTCGACTCTGATGAAGCCATTTGGGCGCAAACTCAAAATAACAATACCACCCCAAATGCAATCACTATGCAATACTTACTGGCTGAGTTTGCTCAGCAAGATGTTGGGCATGTCGCATTCGAAGCTTCATCGCATGCGCTCGTACAACAGCGTTTATCAAAGATTAACACGGATACCGTAATTTTCACCAATCAGTCCAGAGATCATCTCGACTATCACCGCACAATGGAAGAATACGCGGCAGCGAAGCGTTTGCTGTTAGAGCAACCTGGCATTCAGGCAGCGGTAGTGAATATTGACGATAAGTGGGCGCTAGACTGGCTTAAGGATATCCACAAAAAATCGATCCCTACTGTAGTCACTGCCATTAACACCGACATCGCCACTATTTTGCCCCATTTGCGTCATTGCAAAGCCTCAAGCATTCAATATCATGCTGATGGTTGCGATTTTCTGCTGAGTAGCAGTTGGGGTGAGGCTCATTTGTCTACGTCTTTGCTTGGTGAATTTAATATTCGTAATGTGTTAAGTACCATTGCCTGTTTGCTTATGCAGGGCGAGCGATTTGAAGAAGTAGTAAAAACGGTGCCTCAATTAAGCGCTATATCAGGCAGAATGGAAATGTTTTGTTTTAAGCAACAAGCAAATATCGTTGTTGATTACGCTCATACCCCCGATGCGCTTGAGAAAGCATTAGCGGCTTTAACTAAGCACACTAAAGCCAAGCCTTGGTGTGTGTTTGGTTGTGGTGGTGACAGAGACAAAGGAAAAAGGCCGCAAATGGCAGCCATTGCTGAACGCTTGAGTGAACGTATTGTAATTACCAGTGACAATGCCCGCTCAGAAGATCCAAAAACGATAGAGAACGACATAAAAGCCGGATTACACCACCCTGACAATGCAGTGTGTTTGGCTGATAGAAAAGAAGCGATTACCTATTGTTTGAAACATGCACCAAAGGATTCGCTTATATTAGTGGCTGGAAAAGGGCACGAAACTTACCAGACGATTCAGGATAAACAGATAGAGTATGACGAGCGTGCATATGTGATGCAGCTCCAAGAGGAATTCACGCTATGATCACTAAATCATTGAGTTGGTGTGCACAAAGCGTTAGCGGAGTGTTGCAAGGTGAAGATATTGAAATTAGTAGTATTAGCACCGATACACGAACGATTCAGCAAGGCGACCTGTACATTGCCCTATCGGGTGAAAACTTCAATGGCCATGAATTTATCCACTATGCTATCGAAAATGGCGCGGTGGCGGCGATTGTGAGCGAAGATGTAAACCTTAGTATTCCCACGATTAAAGTTGAAGATACAAAAATCGCACTTGGCTTATTGGGTAAAGCAGTAAAACAAGCAGTGAACCCCAAAACCATTGCGATAACGGGTTCAAGTGGCAAAACCACTGTGAAAGAAATGTGCGCCTCTATTCTAGGGCGTCGAGGCGAGGTACTAGCAACCAAGGGCAATTTCAATAACGAAATTGGTGTACCGCTTACACTACTCAGGCTTGAAGAACATCACGAATATGCTGTGATGGAACTGGGTGCTAATCATTTAGGTGAAATTGCCTATACCACTGAACTCGTCAAACCCGACGTTGCGACCATCGTCAATGCCGCCGCTTCCCATTTAGAAGGATTCGGTAGCTTATTTGGTGTAGCCCGCGCAAAAAGCGAGATTTTTAAAGGGCTTAGCGATAAAGGCGTAGCCGTGGTGAATGCAGACAGTCAATTTGCTGAGTTTTGGCTTGGGAAATTGAAGCATCTGAAGGTGGAGCGTTTTTCTCCTGTTACTTATGATGCGTCTTGCGATTTTTACGCCAAAGAGATCATTATAGGATTAAACGGCTGTGCTGAATTCATTATGTGCACGCCAAAAGGCGAGGTGTATATCAGCCTTTGTTTACCGGGAGAACACAATGTAGGCAATGCTTTGCTCGCCGCTGCACTCACTTTGCAAGTGGGAGCGACACTTGAGGATGTTCGCGACGGTTTGGCAAACATGGCACAAGTGAAAGGTAGACTGAACGTCATTGAGCTCGGACCGACTACACGGCTATTAGACGACACGTACAACGCCAATGTGGCCTCTGTTCATGCCGCTATCGATTTGCTGGCTACGTTTTCGGGCAGACGCGTATTGGTGTTGGGTGACATGGCAGAGTTAGGGTCAAAAGCGCGGTTCTACCATGAGCAAGTCGGTGAATATGCAAAGAAAAAGGGCATCGACACACTATATACCTTGGGTGTGCTAAGCCAAAGCGCCAGTTCAGTATTGGGTGAACAGGGTATGCATCATACTCATATCGACGATTTAATGCAGTCATTGCAAGCCGGGTTGGCGGCAGAATTTCGAGACGTAACTGTGCTAGTGAAAGGGTCGCGAAGTGCCAAAATGGAAGATGTAGTCTCAGCGATTAAGGAGTCAGGCTTGGGAAAGCGTAATCGCCGTCGGGAGCGTATAGCATGTTGATGTGGTTAGCTCACTGGTTAGTGCAATACGAACCAGGTTTTAATGTTTTTAGCTACCTTACATTACGTGCTATTTTGAGCACTTTGACGGCGTTATTTATTGCTATTTTTGTCGGCCCAAGCATGATCCGTTTTTTGCAACGCCTGCAAATCGGACAAACCATTAGAGATGACGGTCCAGAAAGCCATTTATCAAAATCGGGTACGCCTACCATGGGCGGTGTGCTTATTTTGTTTGCCATTGTGTTTAGTGTGTTGTTATGGGGCGACCTGTCGAATCACTACGTATGGGTTACGCTATTCGTTACGGTAAGTTACGGTATCATTGGTTTCGTTGATGATTACCGAAAAGTGATCCGTAAAGATTCAAAAGGGCTCATCGCTAGATGGAAGTACTTTTGGCTATCTGTTGTTGCGGTGATCACTTCCTTCTACCTTTATCAATCTGCCAGTCTAGATGCCGAAACAGCACTTTTAGTGCCTTTTTTCAAAGAAGTCATGCCACAGTTAGGCATCATGTATTTGATAGTGGTTTACTTTGCGTTGGTAGGTACAAGCAACGCCGTCAATCTGACAGATGGCTTAGACGGACTTGCGATTGTTCCCACAATTTTAGTCGCAGGCGCTTTTGCTATTTTTTCCTATGTGACGGGTAACGTAAATTTCTCTACCTATTTAAATATTCCTTATATTCCTTTTACTAGCGAACTCGTCGTGGTGTGTACAGCAATGGTCGGCGCTGGTTTAGGGTTTCTATGGTTTAACACCTATCCCGCCCAAGTTTTTATGGGTGACGTCGGCTCTTTAGCCCTAGGTGGGGCTTTAGGGATATTGGCAGTATTAGTTCGGCAAGAAATCGTGTTGATCATTATGGGCGGTATTTTTGTTATTGAAACGCTCTCGGTTATCTTACAAGTAGGCTCTTTCAAGCTTCGAGGTAAGCGCATTTTTCGTATGGCTCCCATACACCATCATTTTGAATTAAAAGGCTGGCCAGAGCCGAGAGTTATCGTAAGGTTTTGGATTATTTCGTTGATCTTGGTACTTGTTGGTTTAGCTACGCTAAAACTGCGCTAAATCGGACAATCATTAATGACGCATTCCTTACCGACTCCCAACGACCCATTCTGGCTAACACTCAGCGACAAATGTGTTTTGGTGGTTGGAGCAGGTCAAACGGGGCAATCGGTCATCCGCTTTTTGAATTCACGCCATTGTTCGGTTTTTTTATGGGACAGTCGCGAAACGATAAAACTCGAACCTACGTTGACAGTGACATGGCAGGGGGTTGGCGAATCGGCGCAAATCCCTTGGGATCGCATTGAGGGAGTGGTTGTCAGTCCTGGGGTCTCTCCACGTCATCCCAATTTAGAACACGCTTTTACAAGGCAAATTCCCATCATAGGTGACGTTGAACTCTTTGCTTTAACACTTAATGCCCGTGAAGATAAGCCCACCTTAGTGGGTATTACTGGATCGAATGGAAAAACAACCGTCACACGCCTGATTGAGCACATTGTTCACTGTAGTGGGCAATCGGTCATCAGCGCGGGAAATATAGGCACTCCCGTACTCGACCTTCTATTGTCTTCAAAAGACCAACTGCCCTCTGTGATCATTTTGGAATTGTCGAGCTTTCAGCTTGAAATGTGCGCCTCATTACAACTCGATATCGGGTGTTTTTTAAATTTCAGTGAAGACCACCTAGACAGGCATCAATCCGTAAGTGCATACGCCAATGCAAAGCAGCGCATTTATTTAAATGCAAAAACCGCTGTTTACTGGCAGGAGCAATCGTTAACCCAGCCACCAGACGGTCAAGTAAATAAACGTATTTCGTTTGGGTTAAATACACACAGTCACTGTGAGTGGTGGTATGACAGTGACCTAGGCATTCGCTCGAAAAATGGCGTAGCCATCGATATTTCCAAAAGTAGGTTAGCGGGGTTCCACAATGTCCTGAATAGTCTGGCATGTGCGGCGATTGCTGATGAACTAGGTATCGATAAATCGGATATTGAGTCTGCCATAGCGACTTTTTCACCCTTGCCTCATCGTTGCACTAAAGTCTCGTTCGCAAAAGGCATAGAATGGATCGACGATTCAAAAGCGACCAATCCTGGTGCAACTTTGGCGGCATTAGAAGGGATTGGTCCAACGCTATGCGGTAAACTTATTCTTATCGCTGGCGGAGACGCAAAAGGGGCTGACCTCAATGTGCTTAAGTCGGCATTACACACCTTTGTATCGACCACCATCGCAATAGGCAAAGACGCCGATTTATTTCGTCACCTTTCCCCCTCGCTGGTACGTGTAGACTCCATGGAAATGGCAGTGAAAATGGCCTTGGATTTAGCCAAATCTGGCGATACCGTACTTTTATCGCCAGCTTGTGCGAGCATTGATATGTTCACTAATTACATTCATCGGGCACAAGTCTATACTGAATCTATTGAGCGGTGGACGGCATGAAAGCAAGGCAGTCAGCACATACGTCTTCATTAACGGTTTATGACTCGGGCTTAGTGATCGCCAGCTTCGCATTAATGGCGATCGGCCTTGTTATGGTAACGTCAGCGTCGATGCCCGTTGCCGACAGATTGTTCGACAATCCCTTTCATTTTGCTATACGTCACGCTTTATATCTCATCGTAGCAATAATTAGCGGTATGGTTTTCTTGCAAGTGCCTATGTCGTTGTGGCAAAAGTTAAACCCGTGGTTGCTACTTGTTGCGATTGTTTCACTTATTGCGGTATTAGCGGTTGGACATACCGTGAATGGTGCTAAACGCTGGATATCATTAGCCGGCTTTACCGCCCAGCCTGCTGAAATTGCAAAACTGTTTTTCTTTGCTTACTTGGCAGGGTATTTGGTTCGAAGATATGAAGAAGTAAAAGAAAATTTAAAAGGGTTTCTCAAGCCCTTAGTTGTATTTTTTTTGCTGGCTTTATTGCTCTTGTCGCAGCCGGATTTCGGCACCGTTGTGGTAATGTTCGCCACCACTATCGGGCTTCTATTTCTAGCGGGTGCCCGTCTTTGGCAATTTTTTGCTTTGGTGTTTGTGGGTTTACTGGCAGTGGTTGCGCTGATTGTGTTTGAAGAATATCGAATGCGTCGGGTCACCTCATTTCTAGACCCATGGGCCGACCCCTTTGGCAGCGGCTATCAATTAACTCAGTCTCTAATGGCCTATGGTAGAGGCAGCTTGTTTGGTCAAGGCTTAGGTAATAGCCTACAGAAACTGGAGTTTTTACCTGAAGCCCATACCGATTTTATAATGGCAATTTTAGCGGAAGAGTTAGGTTTTGTGGGGGTAATGGTAGTGTTAATGCTTTTACTCTTTTTGGTAATTAAAGCCCTATTAATTGGGCAAAAAGCGATGCGCAAAGCAAGACCTTTCGACAGTTACTTTGCCTACGCCATCGGTATTTGGTTTAGTTTCCAAACCGCGGTGAATGTAGGAGCCAGTGCAGGTATATTACCCACCAAAGGGCTCACTTTACCTTTAGTAAGTTCTGGTGGCTCAAGTTTAATTGTGATGACGATTGCTGTGGCGGTATTGATGCGTATCGATTTCGAGTGCAACGTAGAGGGTATTCAAGCAATAAGTAAAGGCAAGAAGAAGGCTAAAAGCGCAATAAATACAGCGGCGAGTGAGGTGGCCAATGCCTAATGCAATCATTATGGCAGGAGGCACTGGCGGTCACATATTTCCCGCCCTAGCCGTCGCGAACGAGCTAAAGCAACAGGGGTGGACGATTAATTGGTTGGGCACGCAGGACAGGCTTGAAGCCACTTTGGTTCCCCAGCAGGGCTATCCCATACACTTTCTACCAATAAAAGGGCTTCGCGGTAAAGGCGTACTAGCTAAATTGCATAATTTATTGGCGATAGTAAAAAGCATTTTCGTTGCCCGTAGTGTTATTCGTGAGACGAACGCCGATGTCGCACTTGGGTTTGGGGGATACCCCAGTTTTCCAGGTGGGATAGCAGCGAAATTGCTGCGTAAACCCATTATTATCCACGAGCAAAATGCGGTAGCGGGTTTAAGTAACAAAGTGTTAGGTAAAGTAGCAAAACAGGTATTTATTGGCTTCCCCAGTGCAGAAAGCGATTTCGGGCTGACTCGCGATCGCATTCATTTTGTTGGGAATCCTGTACGCACTGACATTGTCACTAAAACGCCAAAGCATGTTGATGAGTTATCGCCTGACTCTTACACCTTTAAACTATTAGTGCTTGGCGGAAGTTTAGGGGCGCAAGCACTCAATGAGCAAGTGCCTTCTATAGTGGGTTCACTGGCCCAAAAAGATAAACTTTCTGTCGTTCACCAATGCGGAAAAGGAAGAGAGGTAGAGGTAAGTGCTCACTATTTAAAGATGGGTGTGCACGCTAATGTTCGTGATTTTATCGACGATATGGCAGGCGCATACGAGTGGGCCGATGCAGTTGTTTGTCGAGCAGGTGCGCTAACGGTGTCAGAAGTCGCCACCGCAGGAGTAACAGCTTGCTTTGTGCCACTGCCACACGCGGTTGATGACCATCAAACTAAAAATGCTCAATATCTTGCTACTCGCGAGGCAGGGTGCGTGGTTGCTCAGCATTTACTGCATGAACAGCTCGCCCCCTTACTAACACAATGGATTGCGAACCCCGAGGCATGTTGGCAAATGGGGGCGAGAGCAACAAGGTGTTTTCCAAATAATGCGACTAAGGCAATAGTCGATGCATGTAAGCCGTTCCTGAAGGAGTCACGATGCCAGCCGAAATGAATTATCAACGTCCATTAATGCGTAGAGTTACGCGAATCTTTTTTATTGGTATTGGCGGCGCTGGAATGGGCGGCATAGCAGAAGTACTGTTAAACGAAGGTTATCAGATAGCAGGGTCGGATATGGCTGAAAATGCAATGACCTCTCGCTTGTCAGCCTTGGGAGCTGAAATCATGATTGGGCATGCTTACGACAACCCCAGCAAGGCCAATGTCGTTGTCGTATCGAGTGCTATCAACCCCAACAACCCTGAAATTCAATGGGCCAAAGCTAACCGCATTCCCATTATTCGACGAGCTGAAATGTTGGCAGAGCTAATGCGTTTTCGCTATGGTATAGCCATAGCAGGTACACATGGCAAAACCACAACAACGAGCCTTATCGCAACCGTGTTTGCAAAGGCAAATACCGATCCTACCTTTGTTATCGGTGGACTGCTTAACAGTGCAGGTACCAATGCTCAACTGGGTACCAGCCGTTACCTCATCGCTGAAGCGGATGAAAGTGATGCATCCTTTTTACATTTGCAACCCATGATTTCTGTTGTCACTAATATCGAGCCTGACCATATGGATACCTACGGGGGCGACTTTGAAAAGATGCAAGAAACCTATATTGAATTCTTACATAACTTGCCTTTTTACGGCCAAGCCATTGTGTGTGGTGACGATGCCACAATACGCTCTCTTATTCCTACCATCGGGCGAAGTGTGACTACCTATGGTATTAATCCAGAAAACGACTATCGAGCGGAAGCGATCGAATACCGGTTCAACCAAAGTTGTTTTGTAGTGAAGCGCCCACAACAGCCAGACTTGTCGATAAAGCTAAATATGGTCGGGCACCACAATGTACTTAATGCCTTGGCAGCGGTTGCAGTGGCCACTGAAGAAGGCTTAAGCGACAGTGCTATTCTTAGTGCTCTCGAAAGCTTTGAAGGCATAGGAAGACGCTTCGATGTCAGTACGCATATTCCTTGCGAAAATGGCACATATACCTTGGTTGATGACTATGGTCACCATCCCACTGAGGTTCGAGCTACCTTGAAGGCTGCAAGAACTAACTGGCCTGATAAGAAAATTATCATGATTTATCAACCGCACAGGTACACACGAACCAGAGATTTATACGAAGATTTTGTCGATGTGTTATCGGGTGTTGATGTACTGTTAATGCTAGACGTTTACGCCGCAAGTGAGCAGCCCATTGCTGGCGCGGATAGTAAGTCACTTTGTCGCTCTATTCGCAAGCGCGGAGAAGTAGAGCCTATTTACGTTGGCGATTCAGAAAAATTGAAAACCATCTTGGATAATTTAGTAAGCGATGGCGACATTGTGATGACACAAGGCGCAGGTAATGTAAGCCAAATTGCTCAAATGCTAGCCAATGAAATTAAAACGGATTGTGTAGCATGAACTTAGGCAAAGTGGCCGTATTAATGGGGGGGGCATCTGCAGAGCGTGAAGTGTCACTGAAATCCGGTAACGCCGTGCTGTCAGCATTAGTGAATATGGGCGTAGATGCCATTAAATTTGACCCCATAGAGCAACCTTTGCATGAGCTAAAAAGCTTATCGGTCGATTGTGTGGTGATCATGCTTCATGGCCGAGGAGGAGAAGACGGCACACTTCAAGGCGCATTGGAATTTATGGATATTCCCTATACAGGAAGTGGGGTACTGGGTTCTGCGCTGGCTATGGATAAAATTCATACCAAGCAGATATGGCAAAGTTGTGGTTTACCCACGGCAAAATATCGAGTAGCGAACAAAACAACCTTTGACCCCAATACCTGTGCAGTTATAATGAACGAATTAGGGGGAACCGCAATGGTCAAACCTGCTCGGGAAGGGTCGAGTATTGGTATGGCTAAAGTGACATGCGCTAAAACACTCGCCACCGCCGTAAACACCGCTTTTACTTATGATAATCAGGTACTCATAGAGCAGTATATTGAAGGCAGTGAATATACTGTGGGGATCGTGCGCGGTAAAGCCTTACCGTCAATTCGGATGTCTACTCCCAATGTTTTTTACGATTATGCGGCAAAATATAGCGACAAAACAACGGAGTATTTTTGTCCTAGTGGGCTAAGCAGTAGCGATGAAAGTTACTTACAGACACTTTCACTCCAGGCATTTGACGCTTTGTCAGCCTCGGGATGGGGGCGTATAGATGCTATGCGTGATGAGTCAGGGCAGTTTTATTTGCTCGAGCTAAATACGATCCCCGGTATGACCGCAACAAGCCTAGTGCCAAAAGCCGCTAAAGTCGCTGGTTTATCGTTTGAACAACTCGTTTACGACATTGCGCTTACCACTTGTGATAAGCAATTTGCGGTTCCATCAAAGGTGCGCGCGTGAAAGCGTTGAGGCAACCAGAAAAGCTCAGTGGATTGCTGTTTTTTATACTGGTTGTCGCTGGCTTGGTTTATCTGGTGTTTGTGGTGCGTGCGTATTTAAAAGATGAACAACAATCGCCCATACAGGTTATTGAATTTAGTGGCCAGTTTGACCATGTTGATGTCGGTCACCTTGAGCATGTCATACGACAAACGCAACCCGGCAGCTTTTTCGAGTTAGATGTTAATAAAGTACATGCTGCCATTGAGCAGCAACCTTGGGTGTACAGGGCTTCGGTGCGCAAACAGTGGCCCCACACCTTACAGATTTATTTGGTAGAACAAACACCTGTCGTCACATGGAATGGCGACATGGTGCTAAATCCGTTTGGTGAATCGTTTACAGTAGATGCTTCTACGTTATCGTTGCCGTCGTTATTTGGACCAGGTGGTAGTGAAGTGACAGCGCTGGAGGGATATAACGCAATGGCGTTATTGTTGCGAACCAGCGATTTAGCGATTAAAGAGTTGTCGTTAAGCGAACGTTTTGCTTGGCAGCTACAACTCGATAACGGAATAAAATTAAACCTAGGGCGTCAGCAGTTTATGGATAGGTTACAACGTTTTGTAGACGTTTATCCATTGTTAGTAAGCAGCGGTAAGCTCATAGAATATATTGATTTACGCTACGACACTGGATTGGCAGTGGGGTGGCAACAAGCGAATGACGAGACTAATGAGAAACGAACGGACGTCTAAACCTCAGGAGCGCAACTTGATTGTTGGGCTTGATATTGGCACGACCAAAGTAAAAGCGGTGGTGGGAGAATTGCTTGGCGATGACAGCCTTAGCATAGTGGGTGTTGGCTCTCACCAATCCAAAGGTATGGACAAAGGAGGAGTCAACGACTTGAATCTGGTGGTCCAATCGGTGAAAAAGGCGATTGATGAAATGGAATTGATGGCAGATTGTCGCGTCTCCTCTGTTTTTATGTCGATCAGTGGCCGTCATGTCAAATGCCAAAACGAACGCGGCATGGTGCCAATTAATAATCAGGAAGTGACTCAAGACGATGTAGACAGCGTGGTTCATGCTGCGCGTTCTGTGCCGATTGCTGCTGAACGACGCTTACTACATGTATTACCGCAGGAATTTACGATAGACGTACAAGAAGGGATAAAAAACCCAGTAGGTATGTCAGGCGTTAGAATGGAAGCAGAAGCGCACATTATCACCTGCGCCGACGACATGGCTAAAAACCTTATCAAATGTATTGAGCGCTGCGAATTAAGTGCTGATCATCTTATCTTCTCTGCACTGGCCTCTTCTTACGCGGTATTAACTGATGACGAACGAGAGTTGGGTGTGTGTGTAGTTGATATTGGCGGCGGAACTATCGACATGGTAATTTACACAGACGGTGCGATCCGCCATACCGCGGTCATTCCGGTTGCGGGGAATCAAATTACTAGCGATATTGCGAAAATATTTAGAACGCCTATCAGTAATGCTGAAAATATAAAAGTAAACTATGCTTGTGCCCTCAAAGATATGGTCAGCATGGAAGAAAATATTGAAGTGCCGAGCGTGGGCGGCAGGCCTGCCAGAGCGATGTCTCGGCATACGCTAGCCGAAGTGATCGAACCGCGATATCAAGAACTATTCGAATTGATTCAAAAAGAGATCCGCGCAAGTGGGTTTGAAGAACAAATTGCCGCTGGGTTGGTACTCACTGGTGGTACCGCCAAAATGGAAGGGGCGGTTGAATTTGCAGAAGACATTTTTCAAATGCCAGTAAGAGTGGGAAATCCGCTCGAAATTAAAGGTTTAGCTGAATATGTTGACGATGCTAGTTTCGCAACTGCCGTTGGCCTGTTACAGTATGGAAAACTACAAAATACAAATAATAAGATTGGCTCAAATAAAGCCAGCGATTCACTTTGGACCCGTATACAAAGTTGGTTTAAAGGCGAATTTTAATTTTTAATTGGGGGCGCTAAGCGCTGAAGTAAGGGTCAGTAAGGAAGCAATAAGACCATGGCTTATTTCAGTGCCGCGCATAAAGCGACGTACATTTCCGGAGAGTCAGTATGTTTGAGTTAATGGATAGTCACGGTGAAGAAGCCGTAATTAAAGTAATTGGTGTAGGCGGCGGTGGTGGTAATGCTGTCGAACACATGGTTAAACAAAGCATTGAAGGGGTTGAATTCATTGCAGTGAATACCGACGCGCAAGTATTGCGTCGTTCAACTGCGAATGTCACCTTACAAATCGGTTCAAATGTGACCAAAGGCTTAGGTGCAGGGGCCGACCCAAATCGAGGTCGAGAAGCGGCGCAAGAAGACAGAGAAACTATTCGCCAGTCACTCGAAGGTGCCGATATGGTTTTTATTACCGCCGGAATGGGTGGCGGTACGGGCACGGGTGCAGCTCCAGAAGTAGCTAAAATAGCGCGTGAAATGGGCATTTTGACTGTTGCAGTGGTGACCAAGCCGTTTCCTTTCGAAGGAAGAAAACGCACTGATTATGCCAATCAAGGTATAGAAGAATTGTCTAACCATGTTGACTCACTCATTACAATCCCCAACGAAAAGCTACTCAAAGTCATGGGCCCGGGTACACCTCTATTACAAGCATTCAGTTCTGCTAATGACGTACTGCGTGGTGCTGTACAAGGCATAGCAGAGCTTATTACTCGTCCGGGTTTGATCAACGTTGACTTCGCCGACGTTAAAACTGTGATGTCTGAAATGGGTACAGCTATGATGGGTAGCGGTGCAGCTTCGGGGGCAGATCGCGCAGAAGAAGCAGCGGAAGCAGCCATTGCTTGCCCTTTATTAGAAGACATCGACCTTTCGGGTGCACGTGGCATTTTAGTCAATATCACTGCAGGTCCTGATTTCGCTATTGACGAATTTGAAACCGTCGGTAACGCGGTAAAGGCGTTTGCTTCAGAAAATGCAACCGTGGTCGTAGGTACAGTTATCGACATGGAGATGTCTGACGAACTTAGAGTGACGGTAGTTGCTACTGGTATCGGTGCAGAACGTAAACCTGATATTTCGTTAGTAAGCTCAGAAGGCGCACGTTTAAGTGCAACTGCGCGAGAGTTTAATGGCTCAAGCGAAGCTCGTCCAATGACCGAAGGGAGTCAAGCGCTCAAAACTGAACATGTTGAGCAGCCGAAGGATGATCTAGATTATTTAGATATTCCAGCTTTTTTGCGAAAGCAAGCAGACTAAATATCGGTCGTATTTCGTAAATAGATAGATGACTGTTATTAAAGTGAATGTTACACTTTTTTGACAAATTGGTTATCTATCACTATAATACGCGACCGTTTTAGCTAGGGTTATTACATACGTTATGATCAGACAGCGCACAATTAAACGCTCAGTACAAGAAACTGGTATTGGCTTGCATAAAGGCGAAAAGGTTACCATGACTCTCCGGCCAGCGCCGGCGAATACTGGAATTGTATTTCGTCGCGTAGACCTTACTCCTTTCGTGGATATTCCCGCGCGAGCTAATGCGGTGGGCGATACTATGCTTTGTACGTGTATCAGTAACGAGGAAGGCGCCACAATCAACACCGTTGAACATTTGGTGTCTGCCTTGGCTGGTTTAGGTATTGATAATATTATCGTTGAAGTAAACAGCAACGAATTGCCTATTATGGACGGCAGTGCAAGCCCCTTTGTTTTCTTACTCCAAAGCGCAGGTATCGAAGAGTTGTCAGCGTTAAAGCGCTTTTTACGGGTTAAAAAGGCGGTTCGAGTTGAAGACGGTGACAAATGGGCCGAACTTCGTCCTTATGAAGGGTTTCGTGTAAACTTTGCTATCGATTTTGACCACCCTGCTATCCGTCAAACGCGACAAAAAATGTCCCTAGATTTCAGCACCGCTTCGTATGTTGAAGAAATAAGTCGAGCTAGAACCTTTGGGTTTATGCGCGATTTGGAATACATGAACGCAAACAACCTAGCGTTGGGCGGCTCGATGGAAAATGCCGTGGCCTTGGATGATTATCGCGTACTGAATCCTGAAGGCTTGCGTTATGAAGACGAGTTCTTGAAGCACAAAATTCTCGATGCAGTGGGTGATTTATTCCTAGGTGGACACAGCATTATTGGCGAGTTATCTGCCTTTAAAACAGGCCACGGTTTAAATAACAAGCTGTTGAACGCATTGCTCAAGCAAACCGATGCTTGGGAATACGTGGAGTTTGACGACGAAGCACGAGCACCTATTCAATATGGCGAACCTGTATTAGCTTAAAACAATGCAAAGCTTAACAAAAACAAAAACGGCGTGATGCCGTTTTTTTGTGTCTACATACCCGTTCCACCTCAACATGCTCGTTGAGGTGGAACGGGTATCGCAACAAGCATTTTAAGGTGGATTGCGCTTAAATACGCTAAACTAAGAAAGCAGCGTTGAGTCCGTTGTCGGTCACAGGTACACTAGCAACGATTTTTTTAAACGACTTAGGTAGGTAGTTTAAGTCGTGATTTTGCTAAAGAAATAGGTAGCGAAACAGGTAAATTAATGAAGCCAATTTTAACCATACATAGCAACAGATTGACTGGCACTAAGCAGTTTTCGCTTAGGCAAGTGGTCAGTGCATTTGTATTGTTTACGATTGTCTTTGTTGTTTCTAGTCGCTCAACGTCTTCCCATTCAGAGCAAATCGCCCGTATTGAAATTGCAAAGCAAGCGGTGGACCAAGAAGCCGACACTTTACAAAGCATGCAAACTAAAGTGGATCAGCAACTTATAGAATACTCGCGTCAAATCGCCAAACTTAAACGGTCCATGATAGAGGTAGAAAGCAACATTCAAGCGTTATCTGAACAGGCAGATATTCAACTACCCAGTCATTACTTAGAATCCATAGAAGTCATACAGCCGTCTAGCCCAAAATACACAACCACCCTCAACAAAGAAATTGCCTCGCTCAGTGCGCTCACGCAAAATAAGCAACAGCAGTTGGCGCTACTTGAAAATATAGTCAAAGGACACCATATCACCGAACAGACCCAAATTTCAGGGCGGCCTGTAAAATGGGGTTGGTTATCATCAAATTTTGGTAAACGCAACGACCCTTTTACTGGGAAACCAGCCATGCACCGCGGTATAGACTTTGCGGGTAAAGATAAAGGCGATGTGCTTGCCACGGGGGCAGGTATCGTGACATGGGCCGGCGAACGATTTGGTTACGGCTTGTTGGTCGAAATCGACCACGGCAACGGTTTAGTGACTCGTTATGGTCATAACAGCGAAGTAAAGGTAAATATTGGAGACGTGGTGACGAAAGGTTCAGTCGTCGCTGCCATGGGAAGTACAGGACGCTCTACTGGTGTACATGTGCACTATGAAGTGCTAAAAAACGGGAAACATGTCGACCCTCTTGCCTATCTGAATTAAACATCACTTTATGTCGATAGACATAAATGTTAAAAATTAAAGTTATAACCTAAATGCGTAATGCAAAGCGCATAATAAGTAGTGGATTAAAATAGTCATGTTTTCAAGCATATTGAATAAGATATTCGGAAGTCGAAACGACCGGTTATTAAAAAAATTAAACAAAGAAGTGGTCGCAATAAATGCTTTGGAAGCTGAACTTGAGAAGTTAGACGACACGCAACTAAAGGCTAAAACGGCTGAGTTTAAAACGGCAATAGAACAAGGTAAAACGCTCGACGATTTACTTATTGATGCGTTTGCTGTTGTTAGAGAAGCAAGTAAGCGCGTTTACGGTATGCGCCATTTCGACGTACAAATGCTAGGTGGCATGGTCTTGCACCAAGGCAAAATATCAGAAATGCGAACGGGGGAGGGTAAAACGCTTACCTCTACGCTGCCTACCTACTTAAATGCCTTATCAGGTAACGGTGTCCATGTTATTACCGTAAACGATTACCTTGCTAAGCGTGATGCGGATTGGAGCCGAGAATTATTCGAGTTCCTTGGCTTAAGTGTAGGGTGCAACATTCCTGGTTTGAATCAGCAGCAAAAAAGGGAAGCTTATCAAGCTGATATCACCTACGGCACTAACAACGAGTTCGGTTTCGATTACTTACGCGACAATATGGCATTTAGCCCCGAACAGCGTGTACAGCGACAACTCAATTTTGCCGTTATCGACGAAGTTGACTCCATTCTAATCGATGAAGCGAGAACACCGCTTATTATCTCTGGTGCCGCTGAAGATAATGCTGAATTATATCGAAAGATTAATACCGTTATTCCTGAATTAGAGTTGCAGGAAAAAGAAGACGAAGAAGACCAACATGGCGATGGCGATTTCACGGTCGACGAAAAAAGTAAGCAGATTCATTTAACCGAGAAAGGCCAAGTACACGTTGAAGAAATATTGCAACGTGTGGGTATTTTACCCGAAGGGGAATCGTTATTTGCCGCTGCCAATATTTCCTTACTTCACCACATTAATGCTGCATTACGTGCTCACAAGCTGTATCAAAAAGATGTCGATTACATCATTAAAAACGGCGAAGTCGTGATTGTCGACGAACACACTGGGCGAACCATGGAAGGGCGAAGATGGTCTGAAGGCTTGCACCAAGCCGTCGAGGCCAAAGAAGGCGTGAATATTCAAAATGAAAACCAAACCTTAGCGTCGATCACTTTCCAAAACTACTTCCGTTTGTATAACAAGCTTTCAGGTATGACCGGTACAGCAGATACCGAAGCCTTTGAATTCAACCACATCTATGGTTTAGAAACCGTGGTGATCCCCACCAATAAGCCGATGGTCAGAAATGACATGGCAGATCTTATTTTCCTCACTGCGCCTGAAAAATACGACGCCATTGTTGAAGATATCAAAGCGTGCGTGAAACGGGGTCAGCCAACCTTGGTGGGTACGGTGTCTATCGAAAACTCTGAATTGTTATCGCGTATTCTTAAAAAAGAAAAAATAGCGCACAAAGTCCTCAATGCTAAATTCCACGAGCAGGAAGCCGACATCATTGCACAAGCCGGACGACCTAGCGCAGTGACCATCGCCACTAACATGGCAGGTCGCGGTACGGATATTGTGTTAGGTGGTAACTGGCAAGCAGAAATTGATGCGATCAACAGTCCAAAACCCGAAACGATTGAGCGCATTAAGAAAGAATGGAAAGAACGTCATCAAGCGGTACTGGATGCAGGTGGTTTACATATTATTGGCACAGAGCGCCATGAATCGCGTCGTATCGACAATCAGCTGCGTGGTCGAGCAGGACGGCAAGGAGACAAAGGTTCATCGCGCTTTTATTTGTCGTTAGACGACGCCCTTATGCGTATTTTTGCGTCTGAGAAAATGGGCAACATGATGAAGCGTCTAGGCATGGAAAAAGGCGAAGCGATAGAGCATCCATGGGTGACTCGTGCTATTGAAAATGCTCAGCGCAAGGTGGAAGGTCGAAACTTTGATATTCGTAAACAACTATTGGAATACGACGACGTAGCGAACGATCAGCGTAAAGTGATTTACGAGCAGCGCAATGAGCTACTTGATGAGGGTGACATCGAAGACACCATCACCGTTGTGCGTGAAGACGTATTAAGTGGAGTGGTAGACGAGTATATTCCTCCGCAATCGCTTGAAGAAATGTGGGATGTAGCAGAGCTTCAAGAGCGTTTAAAAGCCGATTTTGACGTCGATTTACCCATTAAGCAATGGCTCGACGAAGACGACAAACTCTACGAAGAAAAAGTGCGCGAGCGCATTCTTGAACATGTCGTCAAAGCTTACAAAGATAAAGAAGAGATGGTGGGCGCTGATGTGCTTCGTCAGTTCGAAAAAGCCATTATGCTGCAAAATTTAGACTCGCACTGGAAAGAACATCTAGCCGCAATGGACCATCTTCGTCAAGGCATTCACTTGCGAGGGTATGCACAAAAGAATCCTAAGCAAGAATACAAGCGCGAAAGCTTTGAGTTATTTTCTGGTATGCTAGAGGGGCTGAAAGTTGAAGTAATACGCATACTCAGTAAAGTTCAAGTTCGTGCTCAGTCTGATGTAGATGCAGTAGAAGAGCAACGCAGACAGGCTGATGAACAAAACAAACACTACCAGCATGACGAAGCCCAGCAGGCAACGGCTAGCGCAGCGCCTACGCCGCCACCACAAGACAGCAAACCACAACCCACGGTGAGAAGCAGTGCCAAAGTAGGGCGCAATGACCCTTGTCCTTGTGGTTCCGGTAAAAAGTATAAGCAATGTTGCGGCAAGCTCAGCTAAGCGTACTTCAGGCTTAAGCAGACTAAATCAGGTTGAACATGAAGCACATCAATGTCGCCGTAGGAGTGGTTGTTAAAAATAACACCGTCTTTGTGTGTAAGCGTTCGGCTGACGCACATCAAGGCGGTTTGTGGGAATTTCCTGGGGGCAAAGTGGAAGAAGGCGAGAACCCTCAGCAAGCTTTGCATCGAGAGCTATACGAAGAAATCGACATTCAAGTGACTCAGTCGGCCCCTCTGCTCACCATTACTCACGACTACACCGATAAAGTGGTTTGCTTGCACGTATTTAAAGTCACAGAATTTAAAGGTACAGCAAGCGGAAAAGAAGGACAGCCCAACGAGTGGCGAGAGATCAGCCAGTTACAAGCAAACGATTTTCCTGCGGCGAATAAAGCCATCATAAACACGCTGCATTCAAAAAACTAAATATCTACTTTATCGGATGTCGCAAAGGCCACATTGGCTGAATGATAAGCGGCTTCGTTAATAAAGTGAGGGTACGTTGTTGCTCCGTCCCAGTGCTTAACTTCATCTTGATGACTGATAAAAATAGGCTGATTGCGGTTAAGCGCTTGAAAATCAGCATCTTGAAGATCGGGATGAATCATCCACTCCCTTAAATAATCCGAGTCATCAGAAGTAGCCTCGGGATAATACTCTACGCCTGTCAATCTAAAACCCTGAGTGGGCTTTAACAAAGCTAACACCGCCGAATTTTCATTGTAATGTTGGCAAAACTCAAGAATTAGCTGCAACAAAGTTATCGCCTGCTTGCTGATATCCGCTCGACAAACGCCTTGAGGCTGAGCCCCCACTTCTATCATCAAGGGCACTTTGCCCAGCGTACACAGGTACGGATGGTCACTGATGCTTTTCTCGTCTTCAAGTAAAATAACCGCTTCGGGCATATAGTGTTTTATATACCGAGACAGTGAAATGTGAAACTCATCAAGGGTAAGAATAATTAGGGTTGGCCCCATATTCGATGTCGTATTGTGAATATCAATAACAACATCAGTACTTGGTGCGGCTTTCGGCCCCCACTTCGCATTTAACTCTCTGGCTCGTTGCGCCTCATAGCTCAGGTTGTTCGAAGAAGGCGCTAAGTTGGCAAGGGTGAATTGTCTATTTAAATCTTCTTCAGTGAAACGAATGTTACGCTTAACCGCGCGAGGGTTACCCACTTCAAAATTGATGTCCAGTGTAGGATGGGTTTCTTTTAATTGTGTTTGTAATGGTGCATTTAAGGCAACTAAACCACTCATTTCGTTGCCATGTGTACCGCCTACAATTAAGCAGTGTTTGATCGCGTTCAAAATTAGTTACTCGTGTAAAGATTGAAGGTAAGCGTTAAGCTCTTCATCGGTCATTTCATTGATTACACCGGGGTCGAGCGAGGGTTTTTCGGCAATAGCATGCTGGCCTTCAGCCCAATCACCCAAATCGATAACCTGACAACGTTTACTGCAAAAAGGTCGAAAAGTCGAAGTGTTGGTCCATTCAACGTCTGCATTACAAGTGGGGCAGGCGACCTTCATTTACACGCCGCCATATCAAAACCAAGGTCTGAGCCAACAGGTACCGCTTGACCCTTATCGCTATGCATAAAACGCAGCGCATAGCGGTATTTGTTTCCGCTTAAGGTAGGAAAAGCGTTGGCGTCTTGCGGCATCTTTATCCGAATCAGCCCATAGGTATTATCTGAATCGCCCTGATAAAAACCATTACTAGCGACTTGTGTTGAAAAAGGCGCTTGTTGTCGAGAAAAACTTAGCAAAATAACAATGCCTTCATACAGCGAGTTAACCGACTGCAACCAAGTATCGATGTCGGCTTTGCGCTGTGTTTCGGGTTGATTTAGCCAAAAATGCATATTAGGTAAATCGAAACTACACGTCGCGCCAGGAATAGCAAAACGTTGACGAATCGATTGTAAAAACACATCGGTTTTTAAATCCGTGCCGGGTTTTTTACCTGTTTTGAGCGTATCGCGTAAGCGAATGACAGCTTTGAGCGTAGTGTTAAGCGCGTCATCGTCAATATTGGGATGTTGAGCCCAGTGCACTAGATTGCGTTCATGTGCATCGAGATCTTTAACCACATCGGCACGAATATCAATGCGTTCTATCAACTCAAGCAGAGTAAACAAGTGCTCAAAAAAATGAATTTGAAGACGTGGATCACCCGATTTAGCGGTTAATAAAATGGTTGCCATAATATCTTCGATACGCAAGTAGTTGCGTATTTTTTCATTCAATGGGAACTCGTAAACCGCCATAACACTCTTTTTTCATTACTTTTCTTAAGCTTACCGCTAAGCCAGCAATTCACCAAATTTTTATTTTCCCTGATGCGAAAAAGAGTTGGGGTGTGAGATGCTTTTATCTATCATAATGCTGAGTTAATACTATCTGATTGTTTACTAGAGTAAGTGAGTTTATGGGGATTGATGTTTGTGCCGATCGATTTGTAAGTTATAACAAAAATCACAACAGAGGGATAAATTCTTCCCCGAGCTCTAACCCGACCTTTGATACTTTGGGTACCTTAAAAGTAGCTAACGTATTTTCAAGAAATAACAGACTACATCGAGATGACGGCAACCCTCTAATATATGCCTTAAAAGGATTAAAACATTTCAAAATATCTAGGAGTGAAATAAGGCGTTTTCGGCCTGACTATCAGATTTCTATTGATAAGGTTGTGAACCAACTTGGTAAAGTCGACGCTATTGTTGTGCCCCCTTCTTCTTCAAAAATAGCATGGTATGTAGGACGAAGTATTCAAATTAGAACTCACGCGGCCTTATATCCCAACGTTTTTAGAAAGAAAAGAGTGAGTAGCTACCTTAATCTACAACCATCTCAAGTCGCTAAGAAGCATCAAGCAGATGTCAAAAAGCAACTCTCGACATGGAAAAAGATACCAAACGCGGAAATATCATTAAAGAAGATCCCTAAAAAAATCCGCCATTACTTTCCTCCGCTCGAGTTGTTGCCTACATTTAATATAAGTCATTTAATGGGTAATATTGTTGTTGTTGATGACTTATTCGCTTCCGGCACAACGTTGACTTGCGCACAATCAGTGTTAGGTTCACACAGTATTAACGTGATTGGAGGCGTATGTTTACTTGGAGAGCTAAAGCTATCTTGATTCGTTTATGGATAAGGTGTAATATTTTTTTGTGGATGGGGAGGAGCATCCGCAGTAGGTAGCATGCTACCGGACCAAACTTACGGCCTTTGGTCTTAAAAAATGAGGCAGATATCATAGCAATCTTAATATCTGTGGCTTTGCGCGGCGCTTGGTCAGCCAACTCGTAAGGAGTAACATGACTGTAAAGGATTTAATTTGATACGTAGCAAGATCAAAGCCTCTAATCTAAAAAACCGAACCTTAGTGTTCGGTTTTTATTTTAGCAATGAACAATAAAACGCATGAAGCTTATCGACCTGTTTTTGCAGCTCGGCTAAGGTGCCAGTATTTTCGATAATATCATCGGCTATGGCTTTGCGCTCCTCTCGTTTAGCCTGAGCCGCGATGATATTTTTAATAACCTTTTCATCGCTGTTGTCGCGCGTAAGCGCCCGTTCTAGCTGCAACGCTTCGCTACAATCAACAACTAACACTCGTGTGAACAAGCCTTTCATATTGTTTTCGGTGAGTAGTGGCACATCCACAATACAGTAAGCAGAGGACGCTGCGTGCATACTGCTGAGCAATCGCTCACGGATAAGCGGATGCAGTGTTGCGTTGAGCCACGTTTTTTTTGCAGGGTCTGAAAACGTAAGCTGACGAACAAAAGCACGATTTAAACTGCCGTCTTCCAGTAAGGCATTATCGCCAAAGTAATCAGCAATGGTGCTGAGTACGGGTTCACCCACTGCTACGACATCTCGGGCAATGCTGTCTGCATCAACAATCTCTATACCGTGTTTGGCAAATAAACGGGCAACGCTTGATTTACCACTGCCAATACCACCGGTTAAGCCAATAGTTAGACCAATATTTAAGCTATTAAATAGGCTGTTCGCAGCCATGTTACAAACCTAATATCTGCGTGAAATAGTAATCACTTATTGCATCGCCATACATCAGGGTTAACCAACCAGCCGCAGCCAGATAAGGGCCAAACGGAATGGCTAAATTAGTGTCTTTTTTCTTTACTAGCATAATACTAATACCGACGACTGCCCCTACGACTGATGACAACAAAATAATCATCGCAAGGCCTTGCCAGCCCGTAAATGCGCCCAAGGCTGCAAGTAGCTTGAAATCGCCATAACCCATGCCTTCCTTGCCAGTTAGCAATTTAAATAGCCAGTACACCGACCATAAACTTAAATATCCGAATATTGCACCTAGTATGGCATCCACTGGGCCAACAAACACCTCACCCAAGCTCGCAACAAGCCCTAGCCACAATAGCGGAAGGGTGAGTTGGTCGGGCAGTAGCATGGTGTCTACATCTATACCGGTCATGGCAATTAAAAACCACGTGAACACCACTGCAAGCAATGCGGTGGTGCTAGGACCAAAATGAAGCGCAATCCACACGCTAAATAAAGCAGTGAGCAACTCAACAATCGGATAACGCATCGAAATGGCTGTTTTGCAATGACTGCATTTACCGCCAAGCATTAGGTAACTTAACATAGGGATATTCTCCCAAGCGCGTATGCGGTGACCACAGTGAGGGCAAGTGCTGTTTGGTGTGGCTAAATTGAAAGTCGGCTGATTAGCATGTTTGCTTATTTGTTCAACTTGGTTTTTATCGGAGAGTAGGATGACAAAAGCCTCGGTTTTTACATTAAAGTAGCCAAGAAATTCATTAACCCAGCTGCGCTCCATCATAATGGGAAGACGATAAATAACGACATTTAAAAAACTGCCTACCATTAAACTGACAAAGAAAATAACAGTGTAAAAAAACCAAGGCACACTCAAAAGAGTGGTAAACACCGTGTCGAAACAACTAGTTAAAGAAGACAAAACTACGCGACCTGCTGCTGAGAGATAAAGGCGATTTTCTTTGAGCTAAGGGGTGAAAACACAATGCAATAATACCGAAGGCGTATTGTGTTTTTGTCTCATTGAGTGCCTTGTTGTACGCCATGGACTTAGTGTACGTCGTTAAATATTTCTGGATGCTGCTCTGCAATTCTTAAAAGAGCAACAGCAGGCCCTTGTGGACTTCTACGTCCTTGCTCCCAATCTTGCAGAGTCCGCTTACTAACACCAAGAAGCGCAGTAAATGCAGACTGGCTAAGCGTCAATTTAGAACGAATTATTTTAGGCTCTGAGGGCTTACTTAGTTCGGTTGTTCGCAATTGCGTTTGACCTTTTTTAAAGGCCTTAATTTCATTAATACCGTTTAAGATTTCTAAACCAATGTCTCTCTTATTCATGGTCAATGGCCTCTGTAATTTGTTTTAAAACATGGCTAGGAATAGACGCTCTTTCTAATTTACTGTACACAGTGAGCATCCATATTTCGCCCTCTGATATTTTCCAGTAGTAAATAGCTCTTATACCGTCACTTTTACCTTTACCTGTCGACGCCCACCTAACTTTACTATGAAAGTGATTTTAGGTTTAGTTTGAAACTAGACCACATTCCCCATTTGGAAAATGGGAAGATACATGGCAATAATTAAGCCACCAATGACGACGCCTAACACTGCCATAATAATCGGTTCAAGCAAGCTAGTTAAGCCATCAACCATATCGTCCACTTCTGCTTCAAAAATCGACGCCACTTTGCTGAGCATTTCATCCACTGCGCCCGATTCTTCACCAATGGCGACCATTTGGTTCACCATATCGGGAAAAACATTGGTCGCACGCATGGCTGAATTCATTTGCATGCCGCTTGCCACTTCTTTTCGTACATAAAGCACTGCATCACGGTATACCGCATTGCCGGAAGCGCCAGCGGCCGATTCCAAGCCTTGAATTAGCGGCACACCCGAAGCAAAAGTGGTAGACAGCGTACGCGCGTAGCGCGCAATAGCCCCTTTGCGTAAGATCTCGCCTACAACAGGTAATTTAAGTAACTTAGCATCAATAGAATCGCGTAGTTTTTTCGATTTTTTATAGCTTTTACCAAATAAGAAGCCAGCTATCATTAAGCCAATGGCAAAGTACAAGCCATTGGCTTGTAAGAAGCGTGAAATACCAATAACCAGTTGGGTAAAGGCAGGCAATTCAGCGCCGAAGCTGCTGAAAATTTCTTCAAACTGCGGTACAACAAAAATCAGTAAGATGCCCGTTACAATGGTTGCCACCACGAGTACCCCAATCGGATAAAACATGGCTTTTTTGATTTTCGATTTTAAAGCTTCAGACTTTTCTTTGTAGGTGGCAACGCGGTCGAAAATAATTTCCAAGGCACCCGATTGCTCACCGGTTTTCACTAAATCGCAATATAAGTCATCGAAATAATTAGGGTGTTTGCGTAGCGCAAGCGAAAGCATACCGCCAGCCTTAACCTCTGATGCAATTTCTAATAAAAGCTTGCGAGCTTTAGGATTGCCATGCCCCGAAGCGATCATTTCCAAGGATTGAAGTAAGCTCACCCCAGCGCCCAGCATGGTGGCGAGTTGGCGTGTGATGACTGATATATCAGCAGAGGTGATTTTTTTCTCACCGCTGAATAACGATTTGCTTTGTTTTTTGACTGAATTGGCAGAAATGCCCTGTCGTCGAAGAAGATTTTTTGCGTCAGAAATAGAAAGGGCGGAGATTTCGCCTTTTCGTTTTTTTCCTGTTCTATCAGAGCCTTGCCAATTGTATATTACTGTAGTTTTAGCCATTTTTACTTTATTGTTCCAAACCTATCTCTATTTATATTGAAAATGAATCAACAATACGAAACGTGTATACAAATTACTTTTTAACTACAATAAATAAAGAGTGAGCTATCAAAATATAGCTCACTTGAGTTTAGGTTTTTGGTTTAAGCTAAGTCGTAAGTTAGCAAACACCGTTCTCAATGCAACTTCCCGTTTGAGCCCAGGTCAATGAGCCACCAGCAACAGTTGGCGTAAGAATGTAAGTAGAGTCATTTGGATCGGAACCAGTAACGGTAATCACAGCTGTAGTCGCTGTTATAGAAAAACTATCAACTTCGTTACCTGCAGTAATATCGTCTGCTACTACACCAATTTTAGCCGCAGTATCGCAATTAGCTAAATTATTACCACCGCGTACTTGAAAACAAACGTCTATAGCACTTTTAATTGCAGAGGCTGCAAGAGGAATTTCTGCGTATCTCGCTCTTTCTGTGTAGGTTCGGTAAGCCGGCAAAGCCACAGCCGCCAAAATACCGATAATCGCCACAACGATCATCAATTCAATGAGTGTAAAACCTTTTTGGTTTGGATTTATTTTAACTTGTGACATGGTCATGGTTGCTTCTCCAGTGGTACGTCATTGTACTTTTAAAAATGTAAGGTGTTTTTTTAGCTAACCCTAACAATTGCTCGGGTGTGCTTTGAGTGTGTTTAGTATTGCAAAAACTTTCACTCTGACAAGTATTAGAAAATATACATAAGTCTGCGTTGCGGAAAATTCTTACAAACCGCACTAGCGTGCCCAATTAATGTAGCAGTGTTTTTAAAAAAATAACACCGTTAAACTAACTGAAAACGCATCGATAAATCAATAGCTTGAACGTGTTTAGTTAAGGCGCCCGAAGAAATAAAATCAACACCGGTAGCGACCAGTTCACGCAAACGTTCAATTGTAATGTTACCCGACACTTCCAGTTTACATCGACCCTGAACAATGGCTACTGCCCTTGAGACCTGTTCGGTCGTAAAATTGTCAAGCATGACAATATCGGCTTTCGCGTCAAGCGCTTGATGCAATTCATCGAAATTCTCGACTTCCACTTCTACCTTCGCGTTGGGTTGTATGTATTGCGCTTGTTTTACCGCTTGGGCAATACCACCACATGCGGCAATGTGATTTTCTTTGATTAGGAATGCATCATACACACCCACTCTATGATTCGTACCGCCACCACAGGCGACGGCGTATTTTTGTGCAAGCCGAAAGCCCGGAATGGTTTTGCGCGTGTCTAATATTTTTGTATTACTGTGCCTAAGGGCCTTGACGTAGTGAGAGGTGGTGGTGGCAGTACCACTTAAAAACTGTAAAAAATTAAGCACGGTGCGTTCAGCGCTAAGTAAGGCCCGTGCATTGCCTTTTAAGGTGAGCAACACCGTGTTTGCTTCCACGCACTGTTGCTCGCGGACATGAGGGTTTACCTGAATACCTCTATCCACCTGCTCACAGCTTGCATACACCCAATCCAAACCACATACCACCATAGGCTCTCGGGTAATAATCGTCGCCGTAGCCTGTTGATGTTCAGGTATCAGCCCAGCGGTAATATCCAAACCACAATCTAACGATCCCCCCAAATCCTCTCGCAAAGCATCACACACTTGACGACGAATCTCTGACAAAGCAGGTTTATGAATTATCACCCCAATATCCTCTTGTTCCGGACGGTTGCTGTTTTTCTTATGAGGAGAGAAGTTGATTTAAAAAACACGCCGTAAACCCATCCATGGGAGCTTCGCTTTTGCATCCATGCAAAAGAGAGTTTTTTAAATCAACTTCTCTCCTCAAAAAAAAACCAACATCGCGCTATGTTGGACTCATCAAGACAGTGTAGCCCCTCTTCCATTAAAAACTCGCGAGGGCAAGGATGCCCTCGCGAAGCCCCCAAGGATGGGTTTACGGCGTGTTTTTAATGGAAGAGGGGCTACACTGTCGTAGTTTGAGTCTAAATCTAAAGAGAACGAAGGATAAGCCACTCGCCGCGTTGAGTAAACTCTAGTTGGCGTAATACGCTCATGCCTAACAAAATTTCGTCATCGTTCATATTAGGCAGTAAAGTAGCGCGAATGTCGCGCAGCTCAATATCACCCAGTTGGAGTGAATCGATAGTAGTAAATCGCACTTCTACACTGCCATTCGCCGTTCGGCTTATGCCGCTTCCGCGAGCTTGCAAATTCAGTTGCTTGGCTAAATGAGCAGGTATAGCGACTGAGGTGGCACCCGTATCGACCAAAAATGTCACCGTTTCGCCATTTATTTTACCACTGGCTACATAGTGTCCTTGGCGATTTTGTTTTAATCGAACTTCAGAACGACCATTTTCAACTGAGGAAATTACGTTTTGATTGGGATTGTTTTGTTTGTCGAGTAAACCAGAAAACCCCCATACCGCCAAACCGAACACACAAAGCCAAGCCAGTAGGGTCATCACGCTGGCTGAGCGCTGTATCGTGCTTTTTTGTTCTGTCTCATTCGCGTTGTTTGACATACCCTTGTTCCTATCACTTGCTCAGTACTTGCCCGACACAGCGCAATACTTTACTCTTTTTGCTTCTTCACTATTGAACAAAACTGAAATCGTATATGCAATGGAAGCCGTCTACGCACTTTGATGAAAGGCCGAGTGAAAGTGATATTTCGCTTTTAGTCATACACAATATATCCCTTCCCCCCGATGAATTTGGAACTGGGGATGTCGTGCGTTTTTTTCAAGGTACCTTAGATGCAAAGGCTCATCCCTTTTATCAAGAGATTGCTGACCTTCGTGTGTCTGCCCATTGTTTTATTACCCGAGAAGGTGAGGTGATCCAATTTGTCGATTTTGCCAAACGAGCTTGGCACGCTGGTGTATCGAGTTTTCAAGGCCGGGCGCGATGCAACGATTTTTCTATTGGCATTGAATTAGAAGGCACTGATAACAGTGCGTTTACCGATGCACAGTACACTGCATTAATTGATATTACAAAAAAGCTGCAAGTGGCTTTCCCTAAAATTACGCTAGGTCGTATTGTGGGTCACAGTGATATTGCTCCGGGTAGGAAAACCGACCCCGGTAAGTGTTTCGACTGGGCGCGCTTTCGAACTGGTCTAAGGAGTAATAAATATAAAGGTTGACGTTGCGTTACTCACGCGCATGCGACACCATGCAAATACTTCAGTAAGGGATATTTATTTATGACCATTCTCTCGCTATTAATTTCTTTGGTATTGGAACGCGTGGCGTTTAAGCGGCCCAGTTTAGAAGCCAGTTATTACGCCCACGGTTATTTTTTTCAACTTACGCAAAAGCAATGGTTGAATGGCGATAAAAGCGCAGCCTATTGGTTGTTCATCGCTTTTATTCCTACTGTTATTGTTGCTTTGGTCATGGGGTGGATCCCCGGTGCATTGCTGAGTTTTATAGCGCAAACCGCGGTGTTGTTTATTTGCGTAGGAAGTCAGCGCTTAAGAGACACCTATAAATGCTTTTTAAAAGCCGCCAATCGCGGTGATGTTGAAGCGTGTTACTTATACAGTGAGCAAATGGGACATTGCGATACCCAACCAGATAAGTGCCCGTCGTTTGGATTACAGTTGATTTGGCTCAATTATCAGTATTACGGCGGCATTGTGATTGCTTTTGTTTTATTTGGCGTGTCTGGTGCTGTTTTTTATACCCTTGTTCGTGAAGCGTTTGAGTTTTGCTGTCAACAAGAGGATTTTTCCGTTAACGCTGCGCGGAAACTGCGTTTTTGGGTAGATTGGTTACCAGTACGCATTTGGGCCTTTGGCATGTTGATAGTCGGTAATTTCGCCAGTGGTTTACCTGTGTGGATGGCGAGTTTGTTCGACTTTTCTTCATCAGCAAGTAGCGTGTTGACGCGAGTTTCTAGTTCGGCGGAAGTGTTACCAGCCAATGAAAACGGAGAGGCTGATGTCGCATCAGAACCTACCATGCTAGTTAGACTGGCAAAACGCAACATGATGTTTATCTTAGTCGTGGTGTCGCTATTCACTGTTTTTGGCGTGCTGTAAGCACGCTTTTTCATTTCTTTTCGTCTCTTTTTTGACCAAAACCCCTTCTTGTGCTGTATTGAAAATGTAAAAAAACGTTTTCATGTTTGAGTGGCGTAACAAAATACTCTAGAATAGATGAAAGGTAAATTGGTATTACCATTTGTTTGAGCAAAAATTTGACGGCAAATAAACTCAAAATACCAGTAAATGCGATGCAAGAAGTGAAGGGTGTAGGTTTTCATGCGACAAGTGCGTCAACGTTTATCAGATGCCATTACTGATAAGCTTGAATCTATGATTCTGGATGGCTCATTTGTTGCGGGCAGTAAATTGCCCCCAGAACGCGAACTTGCGCTTAAGTTTGATGTGTCGCGTCCGTCGTTAAGAGAAGCGATGGGGAATTTACAAGCGAAAGGACTCATTGAACGAAAGCAGGGAGGGGGGACCTTTATTCGCAAGCAAATTAGTTCTGCGATGACAAATCCACTCATTGCACTGGTGACAAGTAAACCGGAAGCTCAATTTGATTTATTGGAATTCAGGCACGCATTGGAAGGCATGGCAGCGTATTACGCTGCGCTACGAGGGCAGCCAAGCGATTATGAAGCTTTGTCTGCGGCGCTAGCACAATTAGATGATGATAGAGATGTGATTGACACCCGCCAACAAGCTCAAAAGTTAGGCGAGTTTTATATGACAATGGCAAGGGCGGCGCATAACACGGTGTTGATGCACGTTATGCGCACAATGCGAACCATGTTAGTTGACAACATAGAACGCAATTTGAATGTACTTGGAAAATTTGTTGATGTGGGCGAGGAATTGTCGGCACAACGAAAAGAAATTGTTGAGGCTATTGTAGACGGTAATCCAGACAAGGCTCGGCAGGCTAGTAATAGCCATCTGGCGTTTATTGAAGAAACGCTTTTGCAAATCAATCAACGTGACTCCCGTGTTCAACGAGCGTTACGGCGTATAGAAACGACTAAAATAGGATAGGTATATGAGTGACAAGATGCTCCACGACGTGGATCCGCAAGAAACACAGGAATGGCTCGACTCGCTTGAATCGGTGCTTGAAACCCAAGGCGCTGAGCGTGCACACTTTTTATTAGAATCATTGATTGAAAATGCGCGACACAATGGCGCGCACATTCCCTACGACGCAAGCACAGCTTACATAAATACCATACCGGCTGGCCAAGAACCTACCCTTCCGGGCGACCAGACGTTAGAGCGAAATATCAGAAACGTGATCCGCTGGAATGCCGTAATGATGGTGCTGCGCGGCTCTAAAAAAGAATTGGATTTAGGTGGCCACATTTCCAGTTTTGCGTCTTCTGCCATGTTTTACGATATTGGCTTTAATCATTTTTTCCGCGCGCCTAACGAAAAAGACGGTGGTGATTTCTTGTTTGTTCAAGGTCACGTATCACCGGGTATTTATTCTCGTGCTTTTGTTGAAGGTCGCCTTAGTGAAGAACAACTAGACAATTTCAGACAAGAAGTGGATGGAAAAGGGATTTCCTCTTATCCCCATCCCAAGTTAATGCCTGATTTTTGGCAGTTCCCTACTGTTTCTATGGGCTTAGGTCCAATGCAAGCAATTTATCTTGCGCGTTTCCTTAAGTATCTGACTAACCGAGGCTTAAAAGATTGTTCTGAGCAGCGTGTATGGTGCTTTATGGGCGATGGAGAAGTTGACGAGCCAGAAAGCTTGGGCGCAATCGGCCTAGCGTCACGCGAAGGTTTAGACAACTTAACGTTTGTGATCAACTGTAACTTACAGCGTCTAGACGGTCCTGTTCGTGGTAATGGCAAAATTATCCAAGAATTAGAAGGAACGTTCCGCGGTGCAGGTTGGGAAGTCATAAAAGTGATATGGGGTCGTCATTGGGATGCCTTACTTGCTAACGATAAAACGGGCAAGCTAGTAGAAATAATGAACGAAACCGTTGACGGTGAATACCAGAATTATAAAGCTAAAGGTGCAGCGTATACGCGTGAAAAGTTCTTTGGTAAACACCCAGACGTCGCTGCTTTAGTTGCCAATATGTCTGATGAAGATATATGGAAGCTGAATCGCGGTGGTCACGACCCAGTTAAGATGTATGCAGCTTATGACAAAGCCACCAAAACCAAAGGTCGCCCACAGGTCATACTAGCGAAAACGGTCAAAGGCTACGGCATGGGTGAAGCAGGTGAGGGCAAGAACATTGCTCACCAAGTGAAGAAAATGGACATGTCTGCCATTAAACACATTCGTAACCGTTTTGCTATTCCTGTGGCTGATGACAACATTGAGAGCTTGCCGTATTACAAGTTCGACGAAGACAGCGAAGAAATGAAGTATTTACGTGCACGACGTGAAGCACTTCATGGTTATATGCCAAAACGTTTGGCAAACAGCACCGAAAATTTAGAAGTGCCCGACTTAAAAGCGTTTGAAGCAGTAACCAAAGGCTCAGGCGACCGAGAAATCAGTACCACCATGGCGTTTGTTCGTGTACTCACCGCCATGCTAAAAGATAAAAAAGTCGGCAAACGCGTTGTACCTATTATTCCTGACGAAGCGCGTACTTTTGGTATGGAAGGCTTGTTCAGACAAGTGGGTATTTACTCTAGCCAAGGGCAAAAATATGAGCCGCAAGATGCTGACCAAGTGGCTTATTACCGCGAAGACACCAAAGGCCAAGTACTTCAAGAAGGGATTAACGAGCTAGGTGCGATGTCGTCTTGGCTTGCCGCTGCGACTTCATACAGCCTGAACGACTTGCCAATGATCCCTGTTTACATTTATTACTCGATGTTTGGTTTCCAGCGCGTGGGTGATATGTGTTGGGCAGCTGGCGATAGCCAAGCGCGCGGTTTTGTTGTGGGAGGAACAGCAGGTCGAACTACGCTGAATGGTGAAGGCTTACAGCATCAAGACGGCCACAGCCATACTCAAGCGGCGCTGATCCCTAATTGTGTGAGCTACGACCCAACTTATGGTTACGAAGTCGCAGTGATTGTACAAGACGGTATGCGAAGAATGTTCGCTGAGCAGGAAAACATTTATTACTACCTAACTGTGATGAATGAAAACTACAAGCAACCTGCTATGCCGGAAGGCGTGGAAGAAGGCATTGTAAAAGGTATCTATCCGCTTGATAAAGTGGGTTCTGCGAAAGCCAAGAAAAAAGTGAAGCTTTTGGGATGCGGTACTATTCTTGAACAAGTGCGTGCTGCTGCAACGCTTCTCGCCGACGAATACAGCGTAATGAGTGAAGTGTATTCAGTGACCTCATTCAACGAACTCGCTCGCGATGGCTTGGATTGTGACCGTTACAACATGCTTCACCCTGATGCAGAGCAAAAAACGCCTTACATCACTGAAGTATTGAATGCAGGTATTGACGGTCCTACCATTGCTGCTACTGATTACATCAAAAACTACGCTGATCAAGTTCGCGCTTTTGTGCCGGGAACGTATCGTGTACTAGGAACTGACGGTTTTGGTCGTTCAGATTCGCGCGCGAACTTGCGTCGCCACTTTGAAGTAGATGCAAACCATATTGCGTTTGCTGCATTATTTGAGCTTCACAAAACGGGCGATCTGGATGCAAAAACACTCAGTAAAGCCATGAAGGATTTAAACATTGATCCAGATAAAATTAATCCACTTTACGCGTAATTAAGGGAGAACTTACTATGTCAGATTTAAAAGACGTATTCGTCCCTGATATTGGCGATGATGAAGTAGAAGTTATTGAACTTTGTGTTGAAATTGGCGAAGAGGTTGAAGCAGAAGCCGCTTTAGTAACGGTTGAAAGTGACAAAGCGAGCATGGATATTCCTGCGCCCTTCGCTGGTAAAGTGTCTGAATTATTGGTTGCCGTGGGCGACAAAATAAAAGAAGGCGACTTACTGGCAAAACTTGCTGCTGCCAGTGAAGAAAGCGCGCCCCAAGCAGCGCCTGCTAAACAAGAAGAGCCTTCACCGGAAAAAGCGACATCATCAGGTGGTTCAAAAACCATTGAAGTGACGGTGCCAGATATTGGTGACGCAGCCGATGTTGATGTCATTGAAGTGTTGGTGGCAGAGGGTGATACTGTTGAAGCTGAAGACGGTCTAATTACCTTAGAAACAGACAAAGCGACCATGGATGTTCCGGCCCCTGAGGGCGGCAAAGTTGTCAGCCTTGCAGTAAAAGAAGGCGATAAAGTTAGCGAAGGCAGCTTAGTGCTCACCCTAGAAGTGGGTGCAAGCGACTCTGACGCCTCTGATACGGCATCAGAATCAGCGTCAACATCAGCGCCAACATCAGAGCCAGCTGAGCCTGAAGCGAGCAATGAAGCGGCTGAAGAAAAAGAAATAGAAGTGACGGTGCCGGATATTGGCGGCGACGAAAATGTTGATGTTATCGATATTCTTGTTGCCGAGGGTGATTCTGTTGAAGCCGAAGACGGCCTGATCACGCTAGAAACCGATAAAGCTTCGATGGACGTGCCTTCACCTGAAAAAGGTGTTGTCACACAAATGTTTATCAAGCAAGGCGATAAAGTGTCGCAAGGTGATGTAGTCTGTAAGCTGAAAGTGGCTGGCAGCAAACCTGCGCAAGCGTCTGCTCAAAGCGCAACAAGCAGTAAACCTGCACAAGCCGAAGCGCCTAAATCTACACCAGCGAAAGCGGAAAAATCGGCTCCGCAACCAACTGCTGCGCCAGTTAAACAATCAGGTAAAGTGCATGCTTCACCGTCTGTTCGCCGAGTTGCAAGAGAGTTCGGTGTTGACTTAGCGCTAGTGTCTGCGACAGGTCCTAAAGGCCGTATCTTAAAAGAAGATATTCAAACTTTTGTAAAAGCTGAATTGGCTAAGCCAAAATCAAGCGCACCTGCTGGTGGCGGTAATGGCCTTCAAGTGCTTGCTCAGCCCAAAGTGGATTTTAGTAAGTTTGGTGATGTAGAAGAAGTGCCATTAACGCGCATTCAAAAACTTAGTGGTCCGAATCTACATAGAAACTGGGTGACGATTCCTCATGTAACGCAATTTGAAGAAGCGGATATCACTGATTTAGAAGCGTTTAGGAAAGAACAAAATGCGATTGCAGCCAAACGCAACACAGGCTTAAAAATTACCCCACTTGTGTTTATGATGAAAGCGGTTGCGGATGCCTTGAAAACGTACCCAGTGTTCAATACGTCATTATCTGAATCAGGCGAAAGTTTGATACAGAAAAAGTATTACCACATCGGTATCGCGGTAGACACCCCAGGAGGCCTAGTGGTGCCTGTGGTTCGTGATGTAGACAAAAAAGGCATCAAAGAACTTTCGCAAGAACTCATTGAAATTAGTGTGAAAGCGCGTGATGGCAAATTGAAAGCAGCCGACATGCAGGGCAGTTGTTTCACTATTTCAAGCTTAGGTGGTATTGGTGGAACGGCATTTACGCCTATTGTAAATGCGCCAGACGTTGCCATACTAGGTGTATCGAAAAGTGAAATAAAACCAAAATGGAATGGCAAAGAGTTTGAACCCAGACTCATGTTGCCACTATCGCTGTCTTACGACCATCGCGTTATCGACGGAGCTGTAGCAGCACGATTTGCCGTACACCTCTCAACGGTGTTGGGCGATATCAGACATATTTTAATGTAACACTGTATTGTAGGCGGTTATTGTTCGCCTTCAATGTGGGAGAAGAAAGTTTGACGCAATTACGCCGTAAATACTTCCATGTAGGCTCGGCTTCGGCATCCATGCCTCAGACGAATTGCTTTCAAATTTTCTTCCCCCACAGCGAAAGCGAGCCTTATATCACTACTGGTGTTGCAACGACAACGAATAAAGAGCAGATTTTGAGGTCACGATGAGTGAAATAAAAACACAGTTAGTCGTACTGGGCGGTGGTCCTGGTGGTTATAGCGCTGCTTTTCGCGCAGCAGATTTGGGTATCGATACCGTTATCGTTGATTCACGCGGTAAGCTTGGTGGAGTGTGCTTGAATGTGGGATGTATTCCTTCAAAAGCGCTACTTCACGTTGCTAAGGTAATAAAAGAAGCGAAACACCTTGGCGGACATGGTGTGAGTTTTGGCGAGCCGACGTTCGATTTAGATAAAATTCGCGAATACAAAGACGATTCCATCAACCAGCTCACTAATGGCCTTGGCGGCATGGCGAAAATGCGTAAAGTTAAGCATGTTGTGGGTTTCGGTAAATTCACGGGTGCCAAGACCGTTGAGGTCGATGGCCCAGAGGGTAAAACGACCATCAATTTCGAAAACGCCATCATTGCTGCAGGTTCTGAACCTGTAAAATTGCCATTCATTCCAGAAGATGAGCGTGTTATTGATTCTACAGGGGCGCTTGAGCTTAAAGATGTACCCGAAAAAATGCTAGTGCTAGGCGGTGGTATTATTGGCTTAGAAATGGGTACGGTTTACGATTCGTTAGGCTCAAAAATTGATGTAGTAGAGTTCTTAGATCAGCTTGTACCTGCAGCTGATAAAGACATCGTAAAAGTGTATACCAAAACTGTGAAAGACCGTTTCAACATTATGCTTGAAACTAAAGTGACCGCGGTTGAAGCTAAGAAAGACGGTTTGTACGTTTCGTTTGAAGGTAAGCAAGCGCCGGCTGAACCCGTGCGTTATGATAAAGTATTGGTTGCGGTTGGCCGTACGCCAAATGGTAAGTTAATTGATGCCGATAAGGCGGGTGTTAATGTAACAGATCGCGGCTTTATTGAAACCGATAAGCAGATGCGTACTAATGTTTCGCATATTTATGCTATTGGTGACATTGTGGGTCAGCCAATGCTTGCGCATAAAGCCGTGCATGAAGCACATGTTGCCGCAGAAGTTATTTCAGGTCAAAAACACTTCTTTGATCCTCGCAGTATTCCTAGTGTGGCCTATACTGAACCAGAGATGGCTTGGGTTGGCTTAACCGAGAAAGAAGCCAAAGAGCAAGGCGTGAATTACGAAACGGCAGTATTCCCTTGGTCGGCTTCGGGTAGAGCGATTGCCTCTGCGGCTACGGACGGTATGACGAAGATGATTTTCGATAAAGATTCTGGTCGTGTTATTGGTGGAGCACTGGTGGGAACGAATGCCGGAGAAATGCTGGGCGAAATAGGTCTAGCGGTGGAAATGGGTGCGGATGCAGAAGATGTGGCCTTAACCATTCACGCTCACCCCACGCTTAATGAGTCGATTGGACTTGCTGCTGAGATATATGAAGGTAGCATAACTGATTTGCCCAATAAAAAAGCGAAGAAAAAATAGAGATAAAAAGGGCAGCCTCGGTTGCCTTTTTTCTTTGTGCTATTATGTTATCGTTAGGTGGTATTGATGGCTGAGCTTCCTTCGCAAATTGAAATGTTCGATGTGCCCAGTCCTTGTATTGAGGTGTGCCAGTCGGGGAAACGTGGATATTGTTTGGGATGCTATCGCTCTCGTGAAGAAAGACTCTATTGGAATCAGGTGGACGATGCGACGAAAAGGCATATCATTAAAGCATGTTATCGCAGGAAACGCGCTGCGCTAACTCGGAAAAACAAAAACAACGCACTTTCTGATGATAAGCAACAAAAAGAACAACAACAGCAAGACCTCTTCTAAGGTGACATTGTGTTGAATATCAACGATGTCGTTACGTCTGCAACACACACTTACCCATTACCCCAAGTTTGCCACCAATTGCGTTTATTGCTCGATAGTGAAAGCTCAACAGCTAATGATGTGGCCAAAGTGCTATCGACAGACCCTATGTTAATAGCAAAATTACTTCGCTTAGCGAACAGCGCTGCCTTTCAATTTAGTCAACAAATAGAAACGGTACAAAAAGCCGTTACAGTACTGGGTGGAGATGCTATTTTTAATTTGATATTAGCGGAAGCCATGAACGGTGCGAAAAACCAGTTTCAATCTTCTCTACTTGATACAGAGCAAATTTGGTTAGACAGTTTGTTTAGAGGCGTGCTGGCAAGAAATATAGCAAAATGCAATAAAGTACGAGGAGTAGAGCGCTTTTTTGTATTAGGCTTAATGAGTCGATTAAGTGAGATGGTAGTAGCTGCCCACTTTCCCGAATATTATGAACGTTATCAAAAGCAAAAGCTGCTGTCGTTACCATGGCACGCTCAGCGCGCTGAATTAGGATTTACTTTTGCGAAAGCTAACGGCGCTATTTGTGAAACGTGGGGATTACCGCGTAAAATATCAGATCCACTGTCAGTGATTTTTTCTCTAGTGAATACCAACCTAAGTAAAGACGCAAAAACGTTGCAACTTTCAATAAAACTAACGTTCTACTACTATAAAAATAAAAGTTTTCCTGATTTATCGTCGTTGGGGCCGGAGTTTTTACTGTGGAAAGATGACAGCGACGCTTTGGAAGCAATGCTCCAAAATAGTTACCAAGAAGCACAAAACTTACAACACGTTTTTTTATAGCGATTTAGTGCCATCATGCGTTTTATTTTTACTGTACTGGTTTTACTTCACTTTTTCTGGGTGAGCGATGCTCTAGCAGCAGATAGACGTAAAGCGATCAGTTCTGTTTACTCCAACGCATTCAAAAAACCCGGACAAACAAAAAAACTGGGTTTCTCGCTTGCAGGGCAACTCGGCGCAGTGGTTTCTTCTGGAAATAATGACACCCGCTCGTTTAATGGCAGGCTGACCGTGGACCATGAAATGGTCAATTGGAGCAATCAATATTCCGTTAATACCCTTTATACACAACGACGACGCGGCGCTAGTCAAGATTTAAGCACTGTCGCGCAGCGTTTTAATGCCAATATTGAGGCCGACTACAAGCTGCAAGACCCTACTCGTCGTGTATTTCTATTTGCTGATTATGAAGATGACCGTTTTGATGGCTTCGAAAAACAGTATTCGGTAGCGGCAGGTTGGGCAAAGTTAGCCATAGACAATACCAATAAATCATTCCGATACAGTCTAGGACCCGGGTATAGCTTTGCGAAACCTGAAAATGAGATGGATGAAGACAATACGGGTTTTTTCTTAAGGCTTTCGGCAGAGTATGTCTATCGTTGGTCAACAGGGGCTAGGCTTCGGCAAAGTGTATCGACATCTGCGGGTACAGAAATTACCCTCTCACGTTCAGAAACGTCGGTGACGACCAAAATAATGGGTGATCTTGCCATGAAATTATCGTTTATTTTGGATCATAACAGCTCGCCAGGGACTGATATTGAGCCTTTAGATACCCGTACGTCAGTCTCTCTTGTATATCAGTTCTTTTAGTTGACTATTCTTCTCGCATCTATACCATACGCCCATCACACGCATGTTTTAAAAAAAACGTTAATTGGGAATACACGATGTTTAAAAAGTTAATGATTGCAGCTGCATTGCTTACTTCATGTTCTGTGCTTGCACAACAAAAAGCGCCGCCTAAACCTTTTACTTTGGATGGCAAGTTCGGTTTTAACTCTACCTCAGGTAATACCGACACCACAGCAATCAATGGTGGCTTGAAAGCTAAGCATCGACTGAAAAAATGGGAAAACGACTATATTTTTGAAGCGCTGTATCAAGAAGCCACCGCAGAAATTGACGGGGTTGAAGAAACAGAAGCGACGGCTCAACGCTTTTTTGCCTCTGCGCAAGGAAACTACAAACTAAGTAACCCTGATTATCGTTTATTCGTATTCGGTAGCTATGAAGATAATGCCTTTGGTGCCTTTGACTATCAAGGTACAGCGGCCTTAGGTTGGAACCATAAGTTATGGGATAACGGTACAACTAACTTCGAGTACAGTATTGGTCCTGGTTATACATTTCAGCGTGACCAAGAGCCAAATGATCCAGCAGAGCTACAAGAAACTAACAAGTTCTTCGTTGTTCGTGGCTCAGCAGAATTTGAATGGTTGATTTCAGAAACGGCTAAGTTCACGCAAACCTTAGCCGTGGAAAGCGGTTCTGAAAATACACAAACTACGTCTCAAAGTGCTTTGACAGCAAAAATAAGCGGTGCATTTTCGGTAAATGTGGCGTTTAGATTGGTCAACAATTCTAGCGTAAATGAAGGAAGAGAAAACACGGATACGGAAACCGCGGTAACCTTGGTTTACTCGTTCTTTTAAGTAAGACTGAACAGGTTTAAGTCGATAATAAAAAGCCCTCTTTTGAGGGCTTTTTAGTTTTTGATTATTATATTCTATCCTATCCTCAATCCACTTTAGTGAAGCTTACGAGTTTTAATTGTGCCGTCTATTTTTGTTAGTTCTTCGAAAGCTTCGTCGGCATGCTCTGCTTCGACATCTATTACCACATAGCCGATATCTGCATTGGTTTGTAGATATTGAGCGGCAATATTAATATTTTTGTCAGCAAAGGCTAAGTTAATGCGAGTTAAAATACCGGGTTTGTTTTGGTGAATATGCAGTAAGCGTGAGCAACCTGTGTGCTCAGGTAAGGAAACTTCTGGGAAATTTACGGCTGATAATGTAGAGCCATTATCGCTGTATTTTGCTAGTTTACCGGCCACTTCAATACCAATATTCTCTTGCGCTTCTTGTGTGCTACCCCCAACATGTGGAGTGAGAATAACATTGTCAAAACGACGCAATGGCGATTCAAATTCCTCATCATTGCCTTTCGGCTCTACGGGGAATACATCTACGGCGGCTCCGCTGATATGGCCCGCGTCTAATGCAGACACTAAGGCATCAATATCGACGACGGTGCCTCTTGACGCATTGATTAGTACGCTGCCTTTTTTCATTTTGTTGAGTTCGGCAGAACCTATCATGTTTTGCGTTTGTAGTGTTTCAGGTACGTGTAAAGACACCACATCAGAGCTGCTAAGCAAAGTATCGAGCGACTTTATTTGAGTCGCATTACCTAGTACCAGCTTATCTTCAATGTCGAAAAATTGCACGCGCATACCTAAGTGCTCAGCCAAAATACTGAGTTGAGTACCAATGTGACCGTACCCGATGATACCTAAGGTCTTTCCCCTAGCTTCGAACGATCCCACTGCGCTTTTGAGCCATTCACCACGATGTGCTTTTGCATTGCGAAGGGGTACTCCTCTAAGCAGCAGAATGAGTTGACCTAACACCAATTCAGCCACAGAGCGAGTGTTTGAAAACGGCGCATTAAATACTGGAATACCGCGTTTTTGAGTGGCAAGCAAATCGACTTGGTTTGTGCCAATACAAAAACACCCGACGGCGACCAATTTAGTCGCGGCGTCAATCACTGATTGATTAAGCTGAGTGCGAGAACGAATGCCAACAAAGTGCACATCTTTTATCTTTTCTTTTAATTCGTCCTCAGGCAGGGACGTTTTTAACGCTTCGATGTTGGTATAGCCATTCGCTTTTAAGGTATCGAGAGCGCTTTGGTGTAGTCCTTCCAAAAGTAAAATTCTTATTTTATCTTTCGGCAATGATATTTTAGTCATGGTGTCACTCGTATTCGGTTTCAAATAGGCATCTGGACGTCTAAACGTAGATTATACAGGAATCAGATGATTAACAAAGCAAAATTAAAGCGTGAGCACACCTTCATTCGTTGCAACCAAAACCGTGTCAGCGGCTCTTCGTGCAAAAAGGCCGTTGGTAACTACCCCTGCAATTTGATTGATATTGGTTTCTAGTGCGCTAGGGTCAGTGATAGATAAATTATGTATATCGACAATCACGTTGCCATTGTCAGTGATCACGCCTTGGCGATATTCAGGGTCACCACCTAATTCAACTAATTTTCTCGACACATACGAACGCGCCATTGGGATAATTTCTACGGGCAAAGGAAACCCACCTAGCACTGGCACTTGCTTGCTGTTGTCGACAATACACACAAATGTTTTAGCGACCGCTGCAATTATTTTTTCGCGCGTCAGTGCTGCACCGCCACCTTTGATCATTTGCTTGTGTTCTGTAATTTCGTCGGCACCGTCTACATAAATCGACAGTTCGTCTACGCTATTCAGGTCAAGCACGTCAATACCAATACCACGTAAGCGCTCTGCTGATGCTTCGGATGCTGCCACTGCGCCTGTTATACGAGAAGCTATGGGTGCCAGCGCGTCGATAAAACAATTGACTGTACTACCGGATCCTACGCCAATGACCGTGTCATTTTCTACATAACGTAATGCGGCTTTCGCAACTGCCTGCTTTTTTTCTTGTTGGTTCATAAATGCTCTTACTTAAATGCTCTTTCTTAAATAATGTTGTCGGGTGTAACAATATGGTCAAGCGGAATATCCCACGGTTCGGTGGGTAAGATGGCAGAAGAATACTGACAATCGTGGGCAATGCCAATAAAAATTGGTCGCTTGCTTGAACTGCATACCTTTGCCAATGTTCTGTCGTAGAAGCCTCCACCCATGCCAAGCCGATTTTTGTTCGAGTCGAAGGCAACGAGAGGCAACAAAACAACGTCTATTTGATTCGTCGGTACAATTGCCGAGCAGTCTAATTGAGGTTCTTCTATGGCAAAGCGATTTTTGCCCATTTCAGTGCAACTTTGATAGCGTTGAAACACTACATAGCTCGGCGTAAAAGGGTGCAATACAGGTAGTAAAATACGTTTTTTCCGCTTCCAAGAAGCGCTGATGAAAGCTGAAATATCCGGTTCGGCATCATTAGCAAGATACGCGGTGATGGTATGGTATGGCGCCAGCAATTGTTCAAGGTGGGTACTGATTTCTTGGCTGTTTTTACTATGTTCACGCTGAGACAGAGCATTCCGTTTTGCGCGAAATACGTTTCGAAGTGCGCGCTTTTGTTGTGCTGTTTTCACTTTACCCTAAGCACTGGTTGAGAACAGAAACTAGCGCGTTTCGGTCAATCGGTTTACTTAAAATATGCTCAATACCCACATTTGAAAATGCGTCTTTGTTGGAAATAACATCAGCGGTTAAAGCGACAACATGTAAATCTGCATGCGTTTTGCGTAACGCTGCGGTCGTTTCTAAACCACTTATGCCGGGTAAACGAATATCCATAAACACTATGTCGTAGGGTTTCTGGGTTGAATTTATATGCAATTGTTCTAGACAGGATTCACCGCTATCTACAATGTCGATAGGCAATTGTAAGTTATCAAACACACTGCGAATCACCGCTTGGTTAACGTGATGATCTTCAACAATTAAAATACGCACATCGCGGGAAATGGGCAGTAAATCTTGTTGGGGCTGATATGTATGCGGTATGAGCTCGTCTTCGTTAGCAATGACAACGGGGATCGTTAGCTTTACCAAGGTGCCCTTATCTGGCTTGCTATTTAGATGAATTTCACCATTCATGAGGTCGACCAAACCTTTACAAATATTCAAACCAAGGCCTGTGCCTTGAATATTCATGGTTTTTTTGAGTCTGCGATATTGTGTGAAAAGGCTTTTTTGTTCCTCCTCGCTCATACCAATACCTTGGTCGCGTACAGCGTAGCTTAAAATGCCATTTTTAATATCCGCATACACATCCACATGCTTTTTCTTAATAGAAAATTTGATCGCGTTACTAATTAAATTCAGCGCGACTTGAGAAAACTTCCCTTCATCAAGTGTTATAGCAGTGGGCAGTGTTTCCGCGATGTGAAAGTTTAAGACGCAGTTTGCTTGTTTGGCGATGGCCTGAGTGATTATAGCGATATTCTTAAACACAGTTTTTGGGTTCACTGTTACCATTGAAAGCTGCATTTTTCCGGCTTCAATCTGGTTTAAGTCCAGCACCGAATTAACAATATGTAGAATGCGGTCGCCACTAAAGCGAATATAATCTAGTTGCGTGTAAACCGTATCTGGCGCGTCAAACTTTGCTAATTCTTCTTTGAGTAAATCTGAAAATGAAAGCACGGCGTTGAGTGGCGTGCGCAGTTCATGGCTGATATAAGAAATGAAATCTCGTCTGAATTCGTTTAGTCGTTGGAGTTCTTTATTTTTTATCCTCAATTCTAATTGTGACACCACAGCTTTGCTTAAATTGTTGAGTGCCATTCTTTGGGTATCATTCAACATTCTGGGGCGTTCGCCAATCACGCAAAGCGTTCCCAAAGCTTGCCCTTCGGGCGTAATTAACGGTGCGCCAGCATAAAAACGAATATGTGGCTCGCCCGTTACTAAAGGGTTGTCGTAAAACCGCTCGTCTTGCGTTGCATCGGGTATTTCGAGAATATGAGTACCTAAAATAGAGTGTGCACAAAAAGCGATTTCGCGAGGCGTTTGCTCTGCTTCGATGCCCACTTTCGATTTAAACCATTGTCGGTCTGTGTCGATTAGGCTAACTAATGCTATCGGGACTTCGCAGATGGTGGCTGCCAGTTCAGTGAGTTCGTCAAACTGGCTTTCAGCCTTTGTATCGAGCACTTCGTAGTATTTAAGCACTTTGAGTCTTGCAGCTTCGTTTTTAGGTAAAGGTGCGCATTGCATGTCGGTATTACCTAGCTAGCATAGGTCTCTATAAAGAGTTCAGTTAGTTTAGGGTGATCGACGCGAGTGGCTACCTTTACTTTTCGGGCATTCAGCCAGTCTGGGCTTGCTGTTGTTCCCTCTGGAGCAAGAATGGTTTGTCCTTGATTCAGAGGGTCGGTAGATACGCGCATGTGACCTTCGGTAAATGTAAATAAAGACGGCTCAAGAAGATGAGCTAATGGGAATGCGTCATGGAAGTAACACACACGCTCAGGCTTGCCTTGTGAGTAAAAATCCATATAAAACTGCGCGGCTTTTTTCACGAAGCCGCCTAGCTTGGCGTTTTTTCCCTCTAGAATATCGACGAAGTTAGGTGGGAAAGGTAAATCGTAGGTAACATCAAGCCCAAACATGTGGATGTCCCACTCTGCTGACATCACAATATCTGCCGCGTGAGCATCGTTCCAAATATTGGCCTCGGCGACAGGAGTTACGTTACCGGGTACAAACGCAGCACCGCCCATAATGCTCACACCTTTCACCAGTTTGGGTAAGTTAGGCTCTAAACGCAACGCTAAAGCTAGGTTGCCAAGCGGTCCCACAGCAACTAGCGTAATTTCACCAGGATGCGCTTTTGCCATATCGACAATAAACTGGGCTGAAGAGCGTGGGTCTAGACTGCGCGTTGATGGCGGTGGGTTGGTATTTCCGAAGCCATCGTCGCCATGTACAAAGTGCGCGTAACTTGATTCTGGTCCTACCCAAGGCATGGCTACGCCTTTAGTAACGGGGATATTCTGTTCAGCAAGGTCGCACAAAATAAGCGCATTTTTTGCAGACATATCAACGGGAACGTTACCGAATACCGTTGTTAGGCCTAGCACGTCGATATCTTTAGCGAGAAAAGCAAAAAATATTGCCATTGCGTCGTCGATACCTGGGTCGGTATCTAATATGATTTTATGTGCCATTGCTATGCTCTCTCGTGTAAAAAAGTGTTAACTGCGTCAATAGTGGGAATAGATTGCGCCGCCCCGTGTTGAGTAACAGATAGGGCCGATGCCGCACATGCCGTTTTTAGCGACGTTGAGATGTCTTGCTGAGTTAAAAAGCTCGCTAGAAAAAAACCGATAAAAGTGTCGCCCGCAGCGGTGGTATCGACCGCCTCTACTAAAAATGCATCGACGCTATGTTGTTCACCACTATCAATGACATGTGCACCTTTCTTACCTAAGGTAATGATGACGATGACAGAAGGACAGTGTGCTTTAAAATAATCGGCAATATCGCTGAATGTTGTTTTGCCCGTTAACATTTGTGCTTCTACTTCATTCACTATCAGTAAATCAATGTCGTGCAGCGGTAAGTCCTTGACTGTTTCAGACATCGGTGCAGGGTTAAATGCTACCGACAGATTTTTTTCTTTCGCCGCCTGAATAATATCAGCAAGCGCATTGGTTTCGTTTTGCAATAATACCCAGTCACCTTTTGTTGCATCGGCCAAAGATTGGTGAATATGCGACTTGCTTAGTGCTTGATTGGCTCCACCAAATAGTACAATGGCATTTTCTGCGTCAGGCGTAACTTGAATGATAGCGTGGCCAGATGGCGTATGAGTAAGATTGATGTGTTCGCAATTCACGCCATAGTCTTCAAGTTGGCGCTTAAATGCTTTGTCGCTGTGGTTAATTCCGCCTACGTGAAACACCTGAGCACCGGCTTTAGCCAGCGCCACTGATTGGTTGGCTCCTTTGCCACCTAGCACTTGTTCGTATTTACGGGAAGAAAGGGTTTCGCCCGGCTGAACGAAGTGGTCTACTTGGTAGACGTGGTCAATATTAATAGAACCGAAATTATATATGGCCATCTTTGTCATTTTATTTGTCGCGTTAGTTGTTAACGTTGGGCGTTCCCCAAGGTGCCGCTGTCCATTTTCGCCCGTGAACCGAAAAGTTCAGGGCGGAAGCCTCTGTTTCACCGTAGGCGTCTCAGTACTAGCTGAGCTTGCACAATAGTAAAACGTCAACTTCCTTGGTTAAAAGCATCGGCCAGGGACATGAATGAACTGGCAAACACCTCAGGAAACATTAACTCTTTCGCTATGGATCGTCAGGGTATATGAAAGCATAGCCTAGGTGAAGTAAATAGTGTCTGAATTATTTGATAAGAGAGGCAACCGCATACTTTTATTCGCCTACTATACATGCTTTATGAGATGGGGCTATTGAGTAAAAGAAAGACGCTGCAAGCACATCCCTGTGTCGCTCGGCAAAAAACCTCCTGTTTTTTGACGCTTCCTTTTACTCAATAGCCCCATCTCATTTGCTTTGGGTCTAATTGTAAAAGTATGCAGTTACCCTTACGTATTTTTACAGAACTTGATAGCATACCAACACTATCACAACCCTAGGTATTGCGGTGACAACACAACACACTTTTGAAAGTGCGCAACAGATTTTCGTTGCTAACAACTTAGTGATCGACCCAGCCGAAGTGCAAGGTATGCTGTGCGGCATGTTGTGCGCAGGTATGAGTCATTCAGATACAAACTGGCTTTCTATTTTAAGTGAAACGGGTAATGAAGGTAATCCGTTTAATGCGCAGGTAGAACAGGTCATTACTGATATTTTCAATCAGAGCTGTCAGCAGTTAATAGAGGGGCAATTTGCGTTAATGCTTTTACTGCCCGATGATGATGCGCCTATTAACAAACGCGGTGCTGCGCTCATTGAGTGGGTGCAGGGCTTTCTTGCCGGTTTCGGGCTTCAACAGAACGATTTAAGCAAGTGCTCAGACGATATAAAAGAAGCGATGCAGGATTTTACCGACATTGCGCGAATGGAAGAACCCATGGATGAAGACGAAGATTCTGAACGGGCTTTGGAAGAAGTTGTGGAGTACGTCAGAATGTCGGCAATGTTGTGTTTTGGTGAGCTAGGTAAGTCCTTACTTGACGATACACCGACTCCCCCTATGGTGCATTGAGGTAGTGAGTGAATAGAAATAAACCCACCCTTTCGTTTGCTGAAATAAAGCAGCGCCAACATCGTTTATTGTCTCAGTGTAAAGCCAACAGCATTGTGGTCATACGCAGTGCTTCTGAACTTACGCGTAGTCGAGATACCGAGTTCCCATTTCGTCAAGACAGCGATTTTTTTTACTTAACAGGGTTTAACGAGCCTGATTCGTGGTTAATTTTATCGAATCAAACCTCAGATTGTTTAAGGGCCATGGCAGTGCGGCCTAGCGATCCAGAAAAAGAAATTTGGCATGGTCGTCGCCTTGGGCTTTCAGGTGCAGAGCAGGCATTTGAGTTAGATGCCTGTTTTTCGGTTGAAGATATTGAAGATGCGCTAGTGACTTTACTCGACAAGCACGAGCATGTGTATTGGAGTTTGGGGCATCATTCAGAGTGCGATTCACTATTAAATAATGCCTTGTCTACCTTGAAAGCCTCTAGAACAGCACAGGCCCCTCATACCATTATCGATTGGCAGCCTTTGGTTCACCAGATGCGACTGATTAAGTCGAATGAAGAACTTCAGCTTATGCAATATGCAGCGGATGTTTCTTGTGCTGCTCACAAGCGTGCCATGCAATTTGCTTGTTCGGGATGTTATGAATATCAGTTGGCGGCAGAAATTCATCACGAATTTGCAATGAACGGAGCCTATGCGCCTGCCTATAATACGATTGTCGGGGCGGGTGATAACGCATGTATTTTGCATTACACTGAAAACAGCGACGTCATAAGCGATGGCAAACTGGTATTGATTGATGCCGGTGCTGAATATCAGGGGTACGCTGCTGATATTACTCGAACCTTTCCAGTTAATGGCATTTTTTCTACGCCTCAAAAAGCTTTGTATCAATGGGTGCTAGACGCGCAATACCATGCCATAGAGCACTTGGTTGCAGGCTCAAGCATTGTGCAAGTGAATAACGAAGTCATTGAAATACTCACCCAAGGTTTAGTTGATTTGTCCATTCTCAGTGGCGATGTCGGCAGTTTGATTAAAGATAAAGCCTACCGGCGCTTTTACATGCACGGTCTTGGACATTGGTTAGGCTTAGATGTGCATGATGTGGGTAAATACAAAGAAAACGGACAAGACATCGCCCTTAAAGCGGGTATGGTTTTAACCGTTGAACCGGGCTTATACATACCCAATGAGCTCGATATTCCAGAGGCGTACCGTGGCATTGGCATTCGTATTGAAGATAATATTTTGATAACGGATGAAGGTAATAAAGTGCTGACTGCCAACGTGCCTAAAACTGTTGAAGACATCGAGGCGCTGATGGCTAAGCCTTTTAACGAGGCATAATATGAGCCATGAACCTGTCGATGCTTCAGTTGATCTTAAAGTCGATGTCGCAATCATTGGGGGTGGCGTGATGGGGGTCGCTTTAGCTTTAGGCTTAGCGAAGCAGACTCAATGTAAAACCATGTTGATAGATGCCAAGCCTGGACTGTCATCATTGCCATCGGCATTCAACAACGAACAACCTAATACCCATTCTGCTAAGTTTGATAATCGCACTATTGCCCTAGCTCATACTAGCGTGCAGATTTTGCAGAATATGGGCGTATCGCTTGATGACATCCCTAGTTCTGCCATTAAACACATTCACGTAAGTGATCAAGGCCACGCTGGACAAGTGAATTTGCATGCCCACGAGCATGCTATTGATGCCTTTGGTCGAGTGGTTTCGCTAGCGACATTAGGCGAACACCTTTATCACAATTACGAAAATATCATTCATTCAACGCGAGATAAGCTACCTGAAAATCAACACATTATTTATCGACCAGCCACTACGGTAGGCGCTATTCATAGGCTAGCTAACCATAGCGAACTTACCTTGAGTAATGGCGAGATAGTTCATGCAAGCTTGGTAGTATTGGCCGAAGGTGGCAGTGGTGAGCTTGCAAAATCGGTGGGCTTGGTGCGTTCACAAACCCCGTACCATCAACACGCGGTGTGTTTTACTGCACGTTGCTCCCACCCACATGAGGGTTGGGCGTACGAGCGATTCACTGAACAGGGACCGTTGGCTTTCCTGCCATTGTCGTCACATGAATTTGGCGTGGTGTGGACTGTTTCGCAAGACCATGTTGAAAAGCTGCGTACTGCAAACGACAGCGAGTGTATCGCGCAATTACAGGCAGCCTTTGGTTACCGTCAAGGCCTGATCACGAGTATTGGAAAACGCGATTATTTTGAGTTGAGTTTGCGAACGACGTCACCTGTGTTTACCCAATGTGCAGTGGCAGTTGGCAACGCGGCACAAAGTTTACACCCCATAGCAGGGCAAGGAGCAAATTTAGGTCTTCGTGATGTAGACGTATTGGTAAAGCTTATTGCGCAAAAAAATGTACTCTCTAGCTATGCTCTTTTAAGCGAATACTGTGAGCGCAGGCGTGCCGACAGAGAAACCACCATTGCGGCAACGGATGGTTTAGTGCGTTTGTTTTCCAACAACCACTTGCCTTTGGTTGTCGGAAGAAATTTCGCGCTGACTAAACTGAATGTGAATGCGTGGGGTAAAAATGAATTTGCGCGTTACGCTATGGGAATGCATGCGACAACGCTTACTAAAAGGGAGCACTAACAATGCAGCATTTTGATGTGCTAATCGTGGGCGGCGGCTTAGTGGGTTTAAGCCTTGCACGAGCGCTTAATGATTGTGAAATACAGATTGCACTGGTGAGCGAGAAGGCAATTCAAACAACGCTTTCAGCCAAGCCCGAGCTGCGCGTATCAGCCATTAATCTTAAAAATAGAACGCATTTTGAACAGCTGGGTGTGTGGCAACATTTACCGAAAGACAGACAATGTTCGTATACTGATATGCACGTTTGGGAACAAGACAGTTTTGCTGCTATTGATTTTACTGCTAGCGATCTTCATGTCGAACACTTAGGGACTATTGTTGAAAATCAAGCCTTGATCAACGCGCTCGCTGAGGTGGTCAGCACACAGACAAACGTCACCCTATTCGAAGATACCTCAATTGAACAGGTGTCTTTAGGCGATGCTCGCCAAGCGATTGTTCTGTCTTCAGGGCAGTTACTTTCAGGTTCCTTAATCGTCGGTGCTGATGGCGCTAATTCTTTAGTTCGGCGCACGGCGAATATGCCATTGACCAGTGGTGAATACGGACAAACTGCGATTGTTGCAACAGTAAAAATGGAAAACGAACACGGCCGAGTTGCGCGCCAAGTGTTCACGCCTCATGGTCCGCTAGCTTTATTGCCCTTATATAATGAGCATCTATGTTCTATTGTTTGGTCGCAAAGTACTGACATTGCTAACCAATTGCTTAACGTGAGTGAGCATGAATTTAATCAGCGGATCAGTGTATGTAGCAATCTGATAAATGGGAAAATCGAATTGGTGAGCGAAAGAGCCAGTTTTCCACTCATTAGACGGTATGCGCGTGAATGGGTAGATGAGGGCGTGGTGCTATGTGGTGATTCTGCGCATACTCTTCACCCATTAGCGGGGCAAGGCGCTAATTTAGGGTTTGACGACGCGTGGCACTTAGCCAACGTGCTGAAGCAGATAATTAGCAAACCTTCTGACAAGCAAAACTTTGCTGCACGGCATCATTATCGAAGCTATGAGCGAAGCAGGAAAACCGCCGCTGTAGCCATGCTAGGTGCAATGGAGGGTTTTCATAGAATATTCACTGGCGAGCATTCGGTAAAAAAAGGCTTGCGGGGTTTAGCCTTATCAATAGCTGATAAAGCCGCTCCGCTAAAAACGACACTGGCTAAAAAAGCCTTGGGTTTGTAAACGCTATTTAACACGGTGTTTGAGTTTTTATTTATTGAGAGAAAAAATGATGAAGCGTATCTTTTCAGTCCTAGTAGGAGCGAGCTTACTAACGGGAAATGCGTTGGCTGGTCAGTGGGCTGTAGGGCCCGTTGCTCTGCAACAAGCAAGCCCCTACGAAGGCGGAGATAGTCAGCTAAGAGTGTTTCCCGGTGTTGCCTATTTGGGCGAAAAGTTTATATTTTATGGGCCACAGGCAGCCTATTTTTTCAAAGGAACGCGTCGCTCAGATTTTAATCTCTCTGTTACTGTCGCGCTGGGGCCGAATCAACTTGATGTTGATAACGACCCTCGATTACTGGGTATTGAAAACAGAAATAGTGGTTTGTTAGCGGGTGTAAGAATGAACTCGAAGTTACTGGAAGGTAAGGCATCGCTCGCGTTACAAACCGATGTGACGGGACAAAGCGGAGGCACTCGAGCTATCGCAGCTTGGGAGAAGTCGTTATTTCAATCGAATCCTGCAAAATGGAATTTTACGGCCGGCATTCAGCTTGAATGGAATAGCCAAGATTACGTAGACTTCTATTTTGGCGTGTCGAACGAAGAAGCCTTAGCGTCTCGCTTTGATGCCTATGAAGCAGGAAGCACCATTATGCCGTCTGTTACTTTAGGAGGGTATTACAACATCAGCAAAAAATGGCAGGTTATTTATAATGCTCAATATCAATTATTAAGCTCAGACATTAAAGATAGCCCCATCGTAGACCAAAGTGCCGTACTCACTGGTGTGATTGGTTTGTTTTATTTATTTTAGCGGTAGAGCCATGCCGTTTCGTCTTGCCATGATCTGTGTGTTACTACCGCTTTGTAGTGTGCACTTAACTTGGCTGATTGCTGCATCACTCGGCCATCTTCCCTTTTGTTTACCATATTGGTCTCATTGCCATTCGATTAGTGCAACAGGGCGCGGATACCCAGAATTTTTTGTATTCAAAGCCTTAATTATTCCGACTGCGGTTGTTATGTTGGCTTATTGGTGTTTGATGTATCGCTGGCTAATCATTATCAGCAAAAATACGGTAAAGCCCGTGTTATTAACGGGGCTGGGCGTCATTGCCTGTATCGCTTTAATTATCTACGCTGTCACGCTAGGTGCATTGGGCGAGACCTATTCTCTAGCGCGGCGCATCGGCGTAGTGTTTTATTTCGCATTTTCAGCCTTTGCGCATTTATTATTGCTAAGTAAATTAAAGACATTGAACTTGGTCGCCTTAGGCTTGCAAACACGGTTTAATCAGCTATATCGACTTTGTACCGTGTTGGTGATTTCCGCCATAACGAGCGCAGGTTTAGGTTTTTTGTGGGAAGACTGGGACGTATGGGAAAACGCCTACGAATGGTGGTTTTCTTTGTTTATGATCGCGCAATTTTACTTAGTTGGCTGTATGTGGAAACGCACTGCGTTTGAGTTAACATTTTCAGTGAAAATAGACGTATAAAACAAGGTCTCATTTTACGCATCCACCATCAAACGGCTCGCTAAAAAGCTCACTAAGGTCTGGCTTATATCAGCCTGTCGTTTTGATGAGTTAGCGGAGACATTGTCAAACAAACCAATGTGAATGTTACCCAGTTGAGGTAAAAACCGGTGGCGTAGCACTTGTAAATTATCGGGTACACTGCGTTTAGCCAATGCTGTGATACCTAATCCTTGTTGCATCGCGGCACTCAGCCCACCCAAGTCTGAATTAGTGTAGGTGATCCGCCAAGGCAAGGTTTGTTGTTTTAAGGCGTGGATCACGCGTGAACGATACACGCACCCATTGGCTGCCAAAACCAAGTTAATATGCTGAGGATCGGGCAAATGATGGCTGTCGCCCACCCACACTAGCGGGTCGCTCACCCAATGTTTGGCTGTGCTTAATGAAGAAAACGCTTGTTTGTCTTCAACTAAAGCCAAAATAACGTCAAAGTCCTTGCGGTGATTTTCATCGAGTAAATTTCGGCTTAAATTCGATGTGACCACCAATGAAATATCGGGATATTGTTTGGCAAATTCACCGATTAACGACGGCAACAATAAAGACGCGAATTCACTTGGAATACCCAAACGAATTTGACCACTTAACGATTCTTGATTCATGTGACTAAAAATATCGTCGCTCAAAGCCAACATCTGTTTGGCTTTTTCGTACAACCATCGACCTTGCGAATTGGCTACGTAACGTTGCCCTTCTTTATTAAACAGGCTTCTTCCTAGTTGCGATTCCAGTTTTTTCATTTGTAAACTGATTGCAGGCTGAGAGCGACCCACAATATCGCCTGCACGGGCGAATCCACCCTGTTCAACGATAATCACAAAAATACGCAAGCTATCTAGCGAAATCTGCTTCATTATATTAATTAATTAGATTAGCAAGACATGAATATATAAGAAATTTAAATGTATTGATAATAATTTCAAATTTGTTCTGATGACGCAGTGTTTCTATACTCATAGACCACTAATCTTGAAAAGAGTTTTTCAATGTCTGGAACTGCCTCACACACTGCACTACACGCTGAACATCTCAAGTTAAATGCCAAAATGGTCGATTTTTTTGGTTGGGATATGCCCATTAACTACGGCTCTCAAATTGAAGAACACCATGCGGTACGAAAAGACGCAGGTATGTTTGATGTGTCGCACATGACGATTGTTGATGTGAGCGGGCAAGATGCTAAAGCTTACCTAAGAAAGTTGCTTGCCAACGATGTGGCAAAATTGAAAGAAAAAGGCAAAGCACTGTACAGCGGCATGTTGAACGAATCTGGCGGTGTCGTTGACGATTTAATTGTGTATTTTTTTGAAGAAACTAATTATCGTTTGGTAGTGAACAGTGCCACTCGTGAAAAAGATATGGCATGGTTAGAAAAAGTAGCCAGTGGCTTCGACGTTGCTGTTAACGAACGCAGCGAATTTGCCATGATTGCTGTGCAAGGGCCAAATGCGAAAATTAAAGCGAACAGCCTATTGAGTTTAGCTCAACAAGAAGCCGTAAAAGACATGAAGCCGTTTTTCGGTGTGCAAGCAGAAGATTTATTCATTGCAACTACAGGCTATACGGGCGAAGCCGGATACGAAATTATTGTGCATCAAGACAAAGCTGCCTCATTATGGCAGCAATTGTTAGATGCAGGTGTAGCGCCATGTGGATTGGGCGCACGTGATACCTTACGACTTGAAGCAGGCATGAATTTGTATGGTCAAGATATGGATGAGCACACCTCGCCCTTAGCCGCAAATATGGGGTGGACCATTACGTGGGAACCTGAAGACCGCGATTTTGTTGGACGCGCTGCGCTCACTGAGCAAAAGTTGGTCAATGCAGAAAAATTAGTTGGTTTAGTGATGCGTGAAAAAGGCGTGCTAAGAGCAGGGCAGTCGGTACGTTTAAGCGAACATGAAGCGCTGCGTGGCGTTATCACCTCGGGTACTTTCTCACCTACCTTAGGGTTTAGCATTGCCCTCGCTCGCGTGCCTAAAACCGTGGGTGAAACCGTTGAAGTAGAAATGCGCAAAAAGTGGGTGAGCGTAGACGTAGTCAAACCCAGCTTTGTGAGAAACGGCAAGTCATTGTTAATCTAATTTATTTTAAGGAAACACTATGAGCAATATTCCAAGCGATTTACGCTATGCAGCGTCTCACGAATGGGTACGTCCTGAGGGAGACGGCATTTTTACCGTGGGTATTTCAGACCATGCACAAGAGTTATTAGGCGATATGGTATTTGTTGATTTACCCGACGTTGGCGACACGGCCGATTTGGGCGACGATATTTGTGTGGCAGAATCGGTAAAAGCTGCGAGTGATGTCTATACCCCTCTTACGGGTGAAATTGTAGAAGTCAATGAAAGCCTAGAGGATGCGCCAGAGCAAGTTAACAGCGATCCCTATGGTGATGGTTGGTTATTTAAAATAAAAACCAGCGATGAAAGTGAATTAGGTAATCTGCTCGATGCCGAAGCCTATGAACAAAGCCTAGAAGACGAATAAAGGAAGCTGATTGTATTATGTCGTTACTGTCTGAACGTTCTACGCCATTATCATTGAGTCAATTAGAGCAAAACGACGACTTTATTCGTCGTCACATTGGCCCCGATGATGCCGAAATCAATACGATGCTCGCTGCTGTGAACGCAGAATCGTTAGATGCGCTAATCAATGAAACGGTACCGCAAAGCATTTTGTTGAAAAAACCGATTCAGGCAGGGGAGGGAGCCACAGAGGTCAATGCCTTAGCTGAGCTAAAAGCAGTGGCACGACAAAACACCCTTCATCGTTCATTTATTGGTATGGGCTATTACGATACGCACGTGCCCAATGTTATTTTACGAAACGTGTTAGAAAACCCCGGCTGGTACACAGCCTACACCCCTTACCAACCCGAGATTGCACAAGGTCGTCTTGAAGCCATCCTCAACTTTCAGCAACTCACGATAGACCTAACACGGATGGAGTTGGCGTCTGCGTCTTTACTTGACGAAGCAACTGCCGCAGCCGAGGCCATGGCGCTTTCCAAGCGTGTATCAAAAAACAAGAAAGCTAGCCTGTATTTTATCGCTGATGACGTGCATCCCCAAACAAAGGATGTAGTGGAAACACGCGCAGAAATGTTTGGTTTTGGTATTGTTACGGGTCCTGCTAGTGAAGCGGCTGATCACGATGTCTTTGGGGCTTTATTGCAGTACCCCAGTACCACGGGTGAAGTCACTGATATCAGCGATATCATCAGTGCATTACAAGCCAACAAAGCCATTGTGTCAGTGGCAGCCGATTTAATGAGTTTAGTGCTGTTAAAATCTCCCGGTGAAATGGGGGCCGATGTGGTGTTTGGTTCAGCGCAGCGCTTCGGTGTACCCATGGGCTATGGTGGGCCACATGCCGCATTTTTCGCCACGCGCGATGCTTATAAACGCTCGTTACCGGGCCGTATTATTGGTGTGAGTAAAGATACTCGCGGACGACCTGCACTGCGTATGGCTTTGCAAACACGCGAACAACATATTCGTCGTGAAAAAGCGAATTCCAACATTTGTACGGCTCAGGTTTTACTTGCCAATATGGCTTCGTTTTATGCCGTTTATCACGGGCCAAAAGGCTTAAAAACCATTGCTCAGCGCATTCACCGACTTACCGATATTCTTGCCGCTGGTTTGCAAAAAGTCGGCTTTAAACTGTTGCACAACACTTGGTTTGATACGCTTAGCGTGAAAGTGGGTGATAACAAACAAGCCATTATTGATGCGGCGCTTGCGGCTAAATTGAACTTGCGCAGCGATATTGAAGGCTGCGTCGGGATCAGTTTAGACGAAACCACAACACGCGACGATATTCAGGCTTTATTTAGAGTCTTTGCCGGCAATACGCTCGAGCTGGATATTGAGGGTTTCGACGCAGACTTAGCTGAAAAAAGCGATTCAATACCTGCACATTTACAGCGCACTTCAGACTTTTTAAGCCACGAGGTATTTAACCAGTATCATTCTGAAACAGAAATGCTGCGCTACATTAAATCGCTTGAAAATAAAGATTTAGCCCTAAACCATTCGATGATCTCGCTTGGTTCTTGCACCATGAAATTAAATGCAACGGCTGAAATGATACCCGTCACTTGGCCCGAGTTTGGACAAATGCACCCCTTTGCGCCTCTAAACCAAGCAAAAGGCTACCAGCTTATGTTGGATGAATTAAGCCAATGGTTGATTGATATTACCGGTTACGATGCTTTATCTATGCAGCCTAATTCTGGCGCGCAAGGTGAATATGCAGGTTTGCTTGCGATCCAGCGTTACCATGAAAGCCGTGGTGAAGGACATCGAAACGTGTGCCTTATTCCTAGCTCGGCGCATGGTACCAACCCTGCTTCGGCGCAAATGGTAAGTTTAAAAGTGGTGGTGGTGAATTGCGACGACAAAGGTAATGTCGATTTGCTCGATTTAAAAGCCAAAGCGCAAGAAGTCGGAGATAACCTGTCTTGTGCGATGATCACTTACCCCTCAACGCACGGTGTTTACGAGCAAACGGTGCGTGAAATTTGCGACATCGTGCATGAGCATGGCGGCCAAGTGTATATGGATGGCGCCAATATGAATGCGCAGGTGGGCATTACTTCACCGGGCTTTATTGGCTCTGACGTATCGCACTTAAACTTACATAAAACCTTCTGTATTCCTCATGGTGGTGGGGGACCGGGTATGGGTCCGATCGGCGTAAAATCCCATTTAGCTCCTTTTTTACCGAACCACAGCGTAGTGAATGTAGACACCGCAGGCAAAGATTGCGGCGCGGTATCGGCAGCACCCTGGGGCAGTGCGTCTATTCTGCCAATCAGCTACATGTACATTAAAATGATGGGTAGCGCAGGGTTAAGAAAAGCCACGGAAGTCGCAATTTTGAGTGCCAACTACGTGGCTAAAAAGCTCGAAGGACATTACAAAGTGCTTTACAAAGGCAATAATGGCCGCGTCGCTCACGAATGTATTATCGACTTGCGTCCGCTTAAAGAAAGCAGCGGCGTAACCGAAATGGACGTAGCCAAACGCTTAAACGATTACGGATTCCACGCGCCAACCATGAGCTTCCCTGTTGCAGGTACGCTAATGATTGAGCCAACCGAGTCAGAAGCGCTGTACGAGCTAGACCGATTCTGTGAAGCGATGATTGGCATTCGAGAAGAAATTGCCAAAGTAGAAAGTGGCGAGTGGGACGCTACCGACAACCCCTTGCACAACGCTCCTCATACGCTTGCCGATATTTGCGACAGCGAATGGAACCGAAGCTACGACAGACAAACGGCTGCCTACCCAGTCGCCAGTGTCGCGCGCAATAAATTCTGGCCCACTGTGAATCGTATCGACGATGTGTATGGCGATAGGAACTTGGTTTGTAGTTGTCCTGATTTGGATAGTTATCGGGAGTAGGATTGGTGCTT
>CAYSDZ010000006.1:0-117821 GCA_964429915.1 uncultured Alteromonas sp. | reverse complement strand
TGACACCTGCAAAAAGAGAATATGTATTTGGGGCTTTCTTAAGAGATGTTATAGAAGCATAGGTGTCTAATCCATCCACAATTGCCATTGGAAGAGCAAAACCAACCACCCATATGAGTTTCCAAAGAAACTCAAATAGCAGCAAAGGTAGCATCTTTATCGGATAAAATATCCCTAGCACGAACAGTAGGGAAAGCGCACCCAGTAACGACAGAATGACCGAATCAGAATGAGCGTTGTAGTCGCCGCGAAAAATGGTATCAGGCCAAATGGTCATCATTAAACCGAAAGCAATGAAACCATACATTCCTCTTAGGAACCAAAGTCTTCGCTTTCCTATTGCAGTTTCTCTCTTAAACAAAACGCTACCCTGCTATGCCACAAAACCTGAAGTTAACATATACGCATTAAGAAGATTTGTCTGTGCTAGCGCATTTTGTAACAAAAGTTTTCACTAAATTATTGGCTTTACGGTAATGGTACGTTTGAGTGGTAATGAACGTCAGCAGTTTGTCTAATGCCGCCTGTCAGCTATCATCGAAACTCTCGGTCAAAAATCTCAGATTAGATATGAGCTTCTACAAATTAGAAAAAAAATTAATTAATTTGGGAACAATCTGCGACATGTCCGGTCTATTAAAACAGATATGATGTGTGTTTCTCTAAGTGTGTTGCCCGGCCTTTTGGTCGGGCTTTTTTTTGCAATTTGCAAAGTGGCGTTTTACTTAGGCTCTTGCGTAGGTATTTGCATCCAACGACTCAATGTTTGTTCCAATTCGGCTAAACCTATTCCGGATTGCGAAGAAAAAGCATGCACGCTCACATCACCACAAAATGCCAGTGCGGCTTCTCGTGCCATCAATACCTGTGCTTTCCGTTTCCCTGACTTTAGCTTGTCGGCTTTGGTCAATAACGCTAAAACAGGTAACTTTGCATCTACTGCCCAGTAAATTAAATCTTGGTCTAGATCTTTCAACGGATGGCGAATATCCATCAGTACCACTACGCCTTTTAAGCATTTCCGTACATTTAAATATTCGCCTAGTGCTTTTTGCCACTTTAGCTTCATTGCCAGAGGCACTTGCGCGAAACCATAGCCTGGCAAATCAATAAGTCGTCGTTCTTCATCTAGAGAAAACACATTAATCATTTGAGTACGACCAGGTGTTTTACTGGTTCGCGCTAATTGTTTTTGTCTTACTAACTTGTTTAAGGCGCTTGATTTACCTGCATTGGACCGGCCAACAAATGCCACTTCGTAGCCTGAATCCTCACTTAAGTGTTGAATATTTGGCGCACTCAAAGTAAATGCTGCCTTAGAAAAATAGCTCATCAAATAACTAAACCTTGTTGTACACCCGTCCCTCCTTATAATACTCGCTTCAGAGCTATGACAGTGTCTTTATGAGGTAGGACGGGTATATTTATACGACTTTTGCGTATTGTAAACGCAATTTGGCGAATAAACTCTGCTAAAAACCACTATGATGTTAAGGAATTGGATTTTACCATATATACTTATATGCGATAATAACGAAAGTAAAGACAAGTATTTAACCTTTGCCCGTAACTGAGACACAACATGAAAAAAACGTTTTTGGTATTAACTTTGTTGATGGGAACCCATCAAGGCCTATTTGCTGCGACATCAGAAGAACATGGTGATGCCGAAGCAGGAAAAGCGAAATCCACTGTATGTGCAGCCTGTCACAATGCTGACGGTAACAGCGCGATCCCTATCAACCCAAAACTTGCTGGCCAACACGAAAAGTACTTAGTTAAGCAGCTTAGTGAGTTTAAACTTGCCTCTCAAACAGGTGGGGAGGAAGGCAGAAATAACGCTGTAATGAATGGGATGGCCGCTGGCTTAAGTACTCAGGACATGAAGGATTTAGCAGCCTACTTCAGTAGTCAGAAGCAAACACCTGGAGAAACACCAGAACAGTACATTGCGCCGGGCGAAGCACTATATCGAGGTGGAGACGAAAGCAGAGGAATACCAGCCTGCTCTGCCTGCCACGGCCCCAATGGAAATGGCGGAAGCTTATCCGGCTTTCCTGACATATCGGGTCAACATACCGACTACACGATTGCACAACTTAAAGCATTTAGGTCGGGCCAAAGACATAACGATATGAATGGTATGATGCGCGACATCGCTATGAAATTAACTGATGACGATATGACTACATTAGCAAATTATTTAGCGGGCTTACATTAATCTAAGCCTTGCTTTAAAATGTTAAAAAAATGTTTACATCACTTGTAAAGGAAACATTTTGGTGTATGCTAGAGAAAGTTTATAAGTAAGCAAGTTTACTTATAAGACGAATGTAGGATCGTGAATAAAGCGTCAGGATGACCCAAAACAATAAATGGTTCTGTTAATAAAAAGAAAAAGAAGAGTCATGCTATGGAAGCAGTAACACAATGATGTGTATAACGGGAGAAGTGTCGTAAGACACCGACACACAAGGTGATAGCATAGGTTATCGCCTTTTTTCTTTTATTTAGACACCATGTGCCCACTCTGTACAAGTTCAAACTGCACTCATTTTCATACCGACAAAAAGCGTGAATTCTTACGTTGTCAAACATGTAAGCTTGTGTTTGTTTTGCCTGCTTATTTACCTTCAATACGCGAAGAAAAAAGTGAATACGATAAGCATGAAAATGAGTTTAATGACACAGGCTACATTGTTTTTTTAGAACGAGCATTAAAATGCATTCCAGAAAACGTCATGCCCAATGAGCGTAAAGAAAAAAGTGCCTTAGATTTCGGCTGCGGACCTTCTCCAGTTTTGGCGATTCTTTTAGAGGAGTTAGGTTATTCTAGCAGCTTTTACGACCCCTTTTATTTTAATCATTGCAAACCCTTATCTCAGCGCTATGATCTCATCACCTGCACTGAGGCAATAGAACATTTTCACCAACCGCGTAATGAATGGAAGCAATTTATGCGATTATTAGCACCCGGAGGTGTACTTGTATGTATGACAAAACGAGTCATTAGTGCTGAACGTTTTAGCCATTGGCATTATAAAAACGACCCCACGCATGTGAGTTTTTTTAGTGAAGACACGTTTTCCTATCTCGCCTTGAAAAGTAATTTGTCGGTGTCTTTTCCGCTTCCCGACGTTGCGGTATTTCGTAAATATTAAGCGCTGCGGTATACTTAATCTAATGATCATTTAAAGAGCTCATCATGCCTCGTTCAAAAAAATCGCGTAAAATTGGGTCAATTGGAGTCGCTAAATCGCCCGACTATAAACCCGTTGCCAAAATTCAGAAAAAAAAGCCGGGTAAAGGTCGTCCATCAGGCTCTAGACATAATGTAGAGAGCAAACAACAAAGTGGGTCATCGGGCCGGTCGTTATCAAGTGATCCACGTCATGGAAGCAAAAAAAGCATTCCGCTAATAAAAGAAGCGGTTAAAACAACGCGCTATGCCACCCCTAAGCAAGAATTAACTGCACTGGAAAATGATGCTCGATTAATTAACCTGCTCGATAAGCAAGACAGTGGACAGACTTTGTCGTTTGAACAAAATCAATATGTACAAAGTAAACTAGACCGTCATGCAGTGCTATGCAGCTTGTTAGGTATTCATAACGATCAAGAGGAAGAGAGCAATACGGATGATCCATTAGCATCGCTTGAGGCTATTTCTATGAAAGAGTTTTTGGATTCGAGCGATAAACTATGATTGGATTGTTGTTGGGTATAGCGGGTTTAATTATTGCCGGCTTGGCTTTTTATGCTGGTAAATTGTTATTTTTGTTATCTAAACAGAAAAAAAAACAGCACGTTGCTCGTACTGAAAGAATTAAAAGCATTACACAAAGTATTGAAACTATCTCCCTTGCTATGAAACAGCAGCAGTGTGATTTGTCGGAAGGAGCAATCCGAGTTTGTCACTTACTTGAGGCGCTTCCAATACAGCCTCTTCCCAACTTTCATAATAAATTTCCGCATATATTTTCATTGTTTGAAGCTATTCGACACTTTGCAACACATGAAGCACGGCAAGCGTTAAACAAGCAAGAGCGTCGCAAGCAAGACATGGAACGCGAAGAAATTGAGTCTCACCACGAGAATAATGTACTAGATGAGTTACCTCATATTATGAGTTTTTGCGTCAACTTGCGTACTTAAACTACACTCTACGTACGTCACTGGTTATAATAACGCCCTTTTCTGATAAATTACGGGCAGCAGAGCACACAGTTCATGCAAAAATTTGATACCAGTACGTTTCAAGGCCTCATTCTTGCGCTACAGGATTTCTGGGCGCAGCAAGGGTGTGTCATCATTCAACCTCTCGATATGGAAGTCGGCGCGGGGACCTTTCACCCTATGACGTTTTTGCGCTCTTTGGGGCCTGAGCCCATGAACAGTGCTTATGTGCAGCCTTGTCGTCGTCCAACAGATGGTCGGTACGGAGACAACCCTAACCGCTTACAACACTATTATCAGTTTCAAGTCATGCTTAAACCGTCTCCAAGCGATATTCAAGAGCGTTACCTTGCGTCCTTAGAAATGCTTGGTTTCAATGCAGAAGAACATGATATTCGCTTCGTAGAAGATAATTGGGAGTCTCCTACTTTAGGCGCTTGGGGGCTAGGCTGGGAAGTGTGGCTTAATGGCATGGAAGTTACACAGTTTACCTATTTTCAGCAAGTAGGAGGCTTAGAGTGTAAACCAGTGACCGGCGAAATCACTTACGGTCTAGAACGCTTGGCAATGTATATTCAAGGCGTTGACAGCATCTATGATCTTGTATGGGCAAATACGCCACAAGGTACGGTTACTTACGGCGATGTGTTTCATCAAAATGAAGTTGAGCAATCAACCTTTAATTTTGAGTTTGCAAACGTTGATAATCTATTTTCATTGTTTGACGAAAGTGAAACGAGCTGTCAGCTATTGATTGAAAAAAACCTCCCTCTTCCGGCTTACGAGCAAGTAATGAAAGCGTCGCATGCCTTTAATTTGTTAGACGCTCGGCACGCCATTTCGGTCACCGAACGACAACGCTATATTCTACGGGTCAGAACACTGGCGAAAGCATGCGCGCAAAGCTACTTTGAAGCGCGAGAAGCACTGGGTTTCCCTCTATGTAATAAGGACAATGCATAATGTCTAATGACGCGTTATTGATAGAAATCGGCACCGAAGAATTACCGCCTAAAATATTAAAATCATTGGGTGAACAATTTGCCTCTAATGTCCATGGCATACTAACGGATTTGGGATTTTCCCCCGACACTTATAACTGGTTTGCGAGCCCTCGTCGGCTTGCAATACTGATATCGTCGGTATCATCCATTCAGCCCGACACAACAGTTGAAAAACGCGGCCCGGCTGTTTCTGTGGCGTTCGACGAAAATAATCAGCCCACCAAAGCAGCCCTAGGTTGGGCAAAAGGCAATGGTATTTCAATTGAGAACGCTCAGCGTTTAGTGACCGATAAAGGCGAATGGTTACTACACAAAGCGACGGTAAAAGGAAAGGCGTTAAGAGAAGCTATCAGCGATGTTGTCTTACAATCCTTAGCCAAGCTTCCTATTCCAAAACCAATGCGTTGGGGAAATTCTCCCTTTCAATTTATTCGGCCCGTCCATACGCTCTGCATCATGCATGGCGACGTTATTTTACCTGCTTCTGTCTTCGGCGTGGAGTCTAAAAACCTATTCAGAGGACATCGTTTTCATGGTGAAAAGACGTTTTCCATTAAGCATGCAAATGACTACGAATCTTCTCTTCTAGCGCATTTTGTCGTTGGGTCTTTTTCCGAGCGAGCCGACATCATAAAATCTTCCTTGAACAAGATGGCCGGAGACTTGGGTCTTAGCGCTGATTATAGTGATGCCTTGCTTGAAGAAATTGCGTCTTTAGTTGAATGGCCCAAGGTAATGCAAGCTAGCTTTGAAGAACGCTTTTTAGCGGTACCCAAAGAAGCGTTAATTTATACCATGAAGGACGACCAAAAATATGTACCTTTGCTAAATAGTGACGGTTCGCTCAGTAATCAGTTCTTGTTCGTTTCAAATATCGACAGTAAACAGCCTCAATACGTTATTGAAGGTAACGAAAAAGTGATCCGTCCACGACTAGCTGATGCCGAGTTTTTCTTCGATACCGACAAAAAACAAACACTTGAAAGCAAGGTCGAACAGCTTGCTAGCGTGCTATTTCAAAAGAAGCTTGGTACTTTAAAAGACAAAGCGCAAAGGCTACAAAAAGCGTCAGCGCAAATCGCTAAACTGATGGAAGTCAATGAAGTGTTTGCTGCGCGGGCCGGACTACTTGCAAAAGCTGATTTAATGACATCAATGGTCATGGAGTTTCCTGAAGTACAAGGTGTAATGGGCAAATATTATGCTCAACTTGACGGTGAAGCTGATGAAGTAAGTATTGCAATACAAGAGCAATACTTACCCAAATTCTCTGGCGATAGCCTGCCAACTACAGCTATCGGTGTTTGCGTTTCTTTAGCAGACAAGCTCGACACCTTAGTAGGCATCTTTGGTATTGAACAACGACCCAAGGGCGATAAAGACCCCTTTGCTTTGCGTCGCGCCGCCATTGGTATTTTGCGCATTATCAGCGAAGCAAAACTTGATTTAGATCTTGAGACGCTGGTTGAGATAGCTGCAAGCCAATATGACAATGGCGTTTTAGTAGCAAATCAAACCGAAGTAGTTGATTTCATTTTGAGTCGCTTCACCGCATTGCTGCAAGATGAAGGTGTATCGACTGATGTTATTCAAGCTGTGTCTTCTAGACGCCCTACTCAGCCGACAGACTTCGTTGAAAGAGTGAGTGCAGTTAAATCTTTTATTGAGCTGCCCGAAGCAGACGCTTTATCGGCGGCTAATAAGCGAGTCGCAAACATCCTTTCAAAGAACAGCGCGGAAAAGATTGCAAGCGATATTGATGTATCCTTGTTTGAAAATGAATATGAACATACCTTGTTTAATTGCATGAGCAAAGTGAGCGAGGAAAGCGATAAAAGCCATACTGAGTCACTACGTGAGCTTGCTTCGCTAAGGGCGCCTATCGATGCTTTCTTTGATAACGTAATGGTATTAGCTGAGGAACCCGCTATTCGCTTAAATCGGCTTTCGTTGCTTAAGAAGCTACGAGTGTTATTCCTTAAAACGGCTGATATTTCAGTGTTAGCTAAATAATGCTAAACGGTACGTTTCGTTTTATCTACATTGTTGCTTCAGTGCTTGTGGTCGGAGGGTGTAGCCTACAGCCTACACTCTCTTCATCCCCTTACGCGACATCTCTTAATGAAGAGGCATTATTTGTAAGAGGGACATTTAATTGGTGGGGAGCGCAGGAGTCTTATAGATTTATATACACGCAAGATGATACTTGGGTAGTGGATATCCCTTTACTGGCCGATGGTACAGTGTACGATTTCAAAATCGCTGACGCTAATTGGTCTCCAAAACAAATCTGTGGTTCGCTTGATTCCCGTATGATAATTACTGGCAACGATGCAGTGCCACTTTTTTGTGATCCAACAAGTTTAAATTTTCAGTATAACGCACCCAGTGATGGCGTTTATCGTTTTAGCCTTTTTAAACCAAGTAAAATATATAAACTAAAAGTGAAGAAACTTGACGATTGAAATGCAATAAAAAAGCCAGCGTAAATAGCTAGCTTTTTTGTATTTAATTTTATTTACTAAACATCCAAGTTTTCTACATTCAGCGCATTGGCTTCGATAAACGCTCTTCTAGGTTCAACTTGGTCCCCCATTAAGGTAGTAAAGAGTTGGTCACACCCAATGGCATCTTCAATGGTAACTTGCAACATTCTACGACTATCTGGGTCCATCGTGGTTTCCCATAGTTGTTCAGGATTCATTTCTCCTAAACCTTTATAGCGTTGGATGTATTGACCACGCCTCGCTTCTGACATTAACCACCTCAATGCATCTTCAAATGACGCAACAGGCTGAGAACGCTCCCCACGCTTAATATAGGCACTTTCTTCCATCATGCCCGATATCATATTACCTAATGCTTTTATCTTCTCATATTCGCTTGAGGTGACGAATTCGTGGTCAATGGTGTAGTGGTAATCTATGCCATGCATTTTCATTGTGATCACAACACAAAAGCTACTACGTTCTTTTTCTTTTTCCACAGAAAAATGATAGCTTGCACCTTCAGTTTCAAGCGCCTCAATTTTCGTTAAAATACCGTTTCCAAAATTATGCAGCTCGCCTTCGTCATTCATTTTATCTACATCGAGCTTCTGCTCATAGATTAATGACGTAAGAATCGTAGAAGGCATTAATCGGTGCATTCTACTTATCATTTTTTCAACGCTTTGGAACTGTGTAACGATATTTTCTAAAGCTAGCCCGGCTATTGCAGGCGCTGAGTCGCTTGTATACAACGCAGCATTGTCTACTGCAATACTTGTTAGGTGCTTATTTAACGCATCATCGTCTTTAAGATATTGTTCTTGCTTGCCTTTTTTTATTTTATACAAAGGAGGCTGAGCGATGTACACATATCCTCGTTCAATGATCTCCGGCATTTGTCTGTAAAAAAACGTAAGTAACAAGGTACGGATATGAGAACCGTCTACATCAGCGTCAGTCATAATGATAATACGATGGTAACGTAGCTTGTCTGGATTGTACTCATCGCGGCCTATCCCGCAGCCTAAAGCCGTAATAAGAGTGGCAACTTCTTGAGAGGAAAGCATCTTATCAAAGCGTGCTTTCTCCACGTTCAGTATTTTACCCTTCAGAGGCAATATTGCCTGATTTTTTCTATTCCTTCCCTGCTTTGCAGAACCGCCTGCCGAGTCACCCTCCACAATATATAGTTCGCTGTGTGCTGGATCTTTTTCTTGGCAATCAGCAAGCTTGCCGGGTAATCCTGCTAAATCCAATGCACCTTTTCGACGTGTCATTTCTCTTGCTTTTCTGGCTGCTTCTCTCGCTCGTGCAGCATCAATAATTTTCCCAGCAATCGTTTTGGCCTCAGTGGGGCTCTCTAATAAGAACTCGCTGAGTTTTTCACCCATGGTTGTTTCAACCGCAGGTTTTACTTCTGAAGAGACTAACTTATCTTTTGTTTGCGAAGAAAATTTTGGATCGGGCACTTTAACAGAAATGACTGCAGTTAAACCCTCTCGTGCATCATCACCGCTAGCATTGGTTTTTGCTTTTTTATTTAACCCTTCTTTATCCATATAAGAGTTAAGTGTTCTTGTTAATGCTGAACGAAAACCCGCTAGATGCGTACCGCCATCACGCTGAGGAATGTTATTTGTGAATGTGAAGATATTTTCGTTGAAGCTATCATTCCATTGCATGGCAACTTCTACCGAAATACCGTCTTCCCTTTCAGTTGAAAAATGAAAGATTTTTTGATGAACGGGTGTTTTATTTCTATTCAAAAACTCAACGAAGGCTTGAATGCCGCCTTCATATTTAAAATGGTCTTCTTTCCCATCTCTTTCATCTTTTAAATTAATGGAAATACCTGAATTTAAAAAAGACAGTTCACGTAAACGCTTTGCAAGAATGTCGTAATGAAATTCTATATTTGTAAAAGTATCTTCGCTTGGCCAAAATCTTACACTTGTTCCGCTCGTCTCACTTTCACCCACAACAGCCAAAGGTTGCTGTGGAACACCATGTTGATACTCTTGTTCATGAGTTTTGCCATCGCGCTTAATTTTCAACTTTAGTTTTTTCGATAAAGCGTTAACAACCGAGACTCCGACACCGTGTAAACCACCCGAGACCTTGTAGGAGTTGTCATCGAACTTTCCGCCAGCGTGCAAAACAGTCATTATAACTTCTGCGGCTGATACACCCTCCTCCTCATGCACAGCAGTCGGAATACCTCTTCCGTTATCTGAAACAGAGACTGAGCCGTCGTTATGGATAGTGACAAAAATATCAGAGCAATAGCCTGCAAGCGCTTCATCTATTGAGTTATCAACCACCTCAAACACCATGTGATGAAGCCCGGTTCCATCGTCTGTATCTCCTATATACATACCTGGACGCTTTCTTACCGCATCTAAACCTTTGAGTACTTTGATACTCGATGAGTCGTAGTTGTTCTCGTCTGCCATGCTTTACTCCTCTCTCACGCTTCCATGTTCCACGTGAAACATTTTTTTATTTTCGTATTTCTTAGTAAAAGCCAATTGTTGTTCATCAATGGACGTAACTACAATTTGCGAATTTGTTTTATGCAATTCCTCAAGAAATAACGCCCTTTTTTCTTCATCGAGCTCGGCGCCAATATCGTCTAAAAGGAATATTGTCTGTTCATTCTTTTTTTTATTAAACGTTGCTGTTTGTGCCAAAAGTAAGGCTGCAACCAACATCCTTAGTTGCCCCCTAGAAAGGACTTCAGCAGCATCTTTACCATCAACTTTAAATTTTAGGTCAGCCTTATGCGGACCAACGGTAGTTAACTTTACCACAGCATCGTAATTTAATTTTGCAGCAAGTGCGTCTAACAATGAGTCAGAACCTTTCCATCCTTTATTATACTCTATTTCAACAGTGAAGCCCTTTAAAAATTTTCCTTGTATATCCTTAAATATTGGTTTGAAGCTTTGAAGATATTGCTGCCTATAATTATCTATGGATGAACCAAATTCTGCGAACTTGTCGTCCCATATCGCTAACTCTGTATGACCAACATTTTGCTGTTTTAGAAGCGCATTTCGGTTTCGTAGTGCAATTTTAAAGTTCCTATTGATCATCTCGAAACGATGTTCCACGTGAAACACTCCCCAATCTAGGAATCGCCTGCGATCCTTTGGAGAACCTAGAATAAGGTCGGTACTTTGAGGAGTGAAAAGTTGAACTGGAAACAATTTAACCAAATCATTCAAGCGATGCCTGTGATCGCCATCAATCTGACTTTGAATTTCACCTAGCTTAGACTTACCTATGCCGACTTTAATTTTGCTTTCTACGGAAGAGGGGTATTTAACACTTTCAACATATACGGAAAATTGCGCTTCGCCGTGTTTAATGCAACTGGTTAACTTATTACTTCTAAATGAACGACCAAAGCCGAGCAAATGTAATGCCTCTACGATACTAGATTTACCACTACCGTTGTGACCAATGAAAACATTAAGATGTGAATGTAAGTTGACTGAGAGATGAGAAAAATTTCTGAAGTTGGTTGCTACCAACCGATCGATATACATAGGAAAACTGAGACTTTAAAATTAAAGTCTCATCGGCATAATAACGTAAAGTGCCGCATCGTCTTCCTCATCTTCAATCAACGCACTTGCGTTTGCGTCTGACAAACTAATTTTTACTGTATTTGATTTCAGCGAATTAAAAACATCTATCAAATAAGCAACGTTGAATCCAATTTCTAAATCCTCGCCCTGAAAATCAACATCAACAATTTCTTCAGCTTCTTCCTGCTCTGGATTGTTAGCTGTAATTTTTAGTTCGTTGTTTGATAAATTCAGCCGTACGCCTCTAAATTTTTCATTAGAAAGAATTGACGCACGCGAAAAGGCATCCTTTAAAACATCTTTGCTAGCGAGTATGGTCTTGTCGCCTTCTTTCGGCAATACACGACGGTAATCAGGAAAACGGCCATCAACTAACTTACTGGTAAAAATAAAATCAGTAGAAAATAGACGAAGATGATTGGCGCCCATTTGAATTTTTATCATCTTCGTACTTGATTCAATTAAACGCGAAATTTCCATCACCCCTTTTCTAGGAATGATAACTTGTCGTTCCGGCAACTGATTCGCATCGTAAACCTTTCTACATAGCGCCAAGCGATGTCCGTCAGTAGCAACGGTTCGGATAAGCCCAGGCTCTGTTTCCAAAGACATACCGTTGAGATAATAGCGCACATCTTGCTGCGCCATTGAGAAATGCGTGCTATCAATCAAACGTTTAAAATCATCACATGAAATTTCAAACTCGGTTTCGCCTTCCCAGTCTTCCAAATTAGGATAATCATCTGCAGAAAGCGTAGATAAAGAATAGCGACCTCGACCTGCCTTAATTACCGCCTTTGCACCATCTACAGTGAAGGTAATTTCGCTTCCATCAGCCAAACCCTTGCAAATATCCAATAACTTTTTAGCTGGAACCGTAATTTCACCATCAACGCTTGCATTCTCTAATTTTACACTAGAAATGAGCTCAACCTCTAAATCTGTACCTGTAAGCCATAGTGCGCCTTCACTTACCTTAATTAATACGTTGGCTAATATCGGTAAGGTATGACGACGCTCGACAGCACCAGACACTAACTGTAGTGGTTGTAAAAACGCTTCTCGGCTAATGGTAAATTTCATTTTATTCAATACTCGCTTGGTTGATACACGATTAAGAAGACAAGGTACGAATTAGATTTTTATAGTCTTCTTTTATATCATGACTTTCCTCTCTAAGCTGATCTATTTTTCTGCATGCATGCAAAACGGTCGTATGATCTCTTCCACCAAATTGGTTACCCAACTCTGGTAGACTATGGTTAGTCAATTCCTTAGAAAGCGCCATGGCCATTTGTCTAGGTCTGGCAACACTGCGACTCCTTCGCTTCGACAAGAGATCAGAAATCTTTATCTTGTAATAATCGGCCACTGTCTTTTGAATATTACCAACAGTGACTAATTTTTCTTGTAAAGCCAATAAGTCTCTTAAAGCCTCTCTGACGAAATCAATGGTAATAGGCTGACCAGTAAAGTTTGCATTTGCAATCACACGATTCAGCGCTCCTTCTAATTCTCTAACATTTGAGCGCAAACGTTTAGCAATAAAAAATGCAACTTCGTTAGGCAGATGAACGCGATTATCTGCTGCCTTTCGCATCAAAATTGCCACCCTCGTTTCAAGCTCTGGAGGCTCTATTGCGATGGTTAGGCCCCAACCAAATCGCGATTTAAGCCTATCTTCAACACCGTCTATTTCCTTTGGATAACGATCTGACGTTAAGATAATTTGTTGGTTTCCCTCAAGAAGAGCATTAAAAGTATGGAAAAACTCTTCTTGTGAACGATCTTTTTTAGCAAAGAATTGGATGTCATCAATAAATAGTGCATCGACCGACCTGTAAAATCGTTTGAAGTCTTCGATGGCATTGTTTTGCAGTGCCTTAACCATGTCTTGAACAAATCGTTCACTGTGCATATAGACAATCCGCGCGTCGGGTTTTCTTGCCACTAAGCCGTTTCCAACAGCATGTAACAAATGCGTTTTGCCCAAGCCTGTTCCTCCATACAAAAACAACGGGTTATACGACCCACCAGGATTGTCTGCGACTTGGGAAGCGGCTGCCCTAGCAAGCTGATTAGATTTACCTTCTACAAAATTGTCAAAAGTATAATTTGGATTGATATTACTCTTATGTACAACACCTTCAGGAATAGGCACAACCGCACCAGTAGATTTAGCCAGCTGTTCCGAAAATTTATTGACGCTCGGCTCTACGGGAGGTGTAGAAGAATAACTGCTCTTTCCCTTTTGGTTAGTGTTACTACTCACAGACGAATACCCCTGAGAGGGGGCAAATGACGTTTTTTGTTGGATATCAAACTTCAACAGAGGAAGATCTTGACCATGACAGATTTTACTAAGACATCCATTGATGAGATCTCTATATTTATCTCTAACCCAATCTAAAACAAACCGATTTGGCGCCAATAAAATCAACTCGTTATTTGATTCATCGGACTTAAGTGGTCTTATCCACATGTTGAATTGCTGATTTGGCAGCTCTTGCTTCAATAATTCTAAACACGACTGCCATAAAGACATAGCTCAACTCTCCAAAAAAATACATACAAAACAATGAGTAACATTTTTTAACCTAAAAAAAAGGAACGATGCGCGAATGGTTTTAACATTGAAAAACAAAACGGGTGATTATAGAAAACTGGCCTTTTTTAACTATCGGAATACGACAAATTGAGCATATTTACGACAGGACAACCTTATTCTGTGGAAATTATGAATGGAAAAAAAACAGAAGTAAACCCTATCTTGAGCGATTGCTTAAGACTTATCTTACAATATTGTTTTTAATACATTTTTATAACACACCAGCGACTTTTAGGCATATAATTCACTTTCAAAAAATGAAAAAAAATGTGCGCTTTGCCCATTAAAAAATAGAACACAAACATTGTAAAAAAGGAACTTCTGTGGATAAGATGGCTTCATAAGCAGTTATTACCAACACATGTATTTAAATTAAGCATTTTAGTAATATCTTGTTGACACTTAGTTGAGTATCCCGTAGTATTCAGCGTCCTTTTTTTAACCACTAAGTTTAACTACACAAAGTTCAACTACTAAGCTGACTTGATTGTTAAACTGGTGATAAACCTTTATATGTGAGATCACGAAATGAAAAGAACATTTCAACCCAGTAATTTAAAACGCAAACGTTCTCACGGTTTTCGCGCTCGTATGGCTACCAAAAACGGTCGCAAAGTACTAGCAGCTCGCCGTGCCAAAGGACGTGCTCGCCTGTCTGCGTAAATGACAGTTTCCCTAAAAAGGGAATGTAAATTTCCAAGGGAGTTAAGGCTTTTAACTCCCTCTCAATTTTCTTTTGTTTTCGCTAACGCCATCCCCTGTGGTTCTCAATACTTTACGTTTCTAGCACGATTTAATGAAACACAAGAACGTCCCAGATTGGGAATAACCATAGCGAAAAAAAAAGTCAAAAAAGCTGTTCAACGGAATCGTGTTAAGCGAATCATAAGAGAAAGCTTTAGACAAAACGCTTATTCTTTGCATAACGTAGACATTATTGTGCTTGCCAAAGCTGGGTGTGATACGCTTACCAATGACGAATTACACAAAATAGTGCAGCAAAATTGGAAACGGCTAAAGAACAAATGTCACAGCGCAAAACAGTAACGCAACTGTCTATTTTGCCCTTCATACTGCTTATTAAACTTTACCGAAATACACTCTCTTTAGTGTTGGGGCCCAAGTGCAGGTTTTATCCAAGTTGCTCTGCATACGCAATAGATGCTTTAAAACAACATGGACTAATAAAAGGCAGTTGGTTATCCGCTCAACGCATATTAAAATGCCACCCTTTGCATCCGGGCGGATACGACCCAGTCCCTAAGCATACAAACGAAAAATCAAACAAATAAGTGATAAATATGGAATCGCAGCGTAGTTTTTTATTCATAGGTCTGGCTCTTGTTTCATTTTTGCTCTGGCAAAACTGGCAAGTAGATTATGGCCCCAAACCAATTCAACAGACCGAACAACCTAGCACGCTAACCGAAAGTGATACACCTTCTGTTGCCTCACTACCCTCTGATGTCAATTCGGACGAGCTATTTATCCCTAAAGGTGACAGTAACAACGTTTCTGTCGCTATTGATGAACAACAAAATCGGTTTATCAATCTTAATACGGGTACCTTAATGCTCACTATCGACCTCATAGGGGGCGATGTTGTATCAGCAGACTTGTTGGACTATCCGGTATCACAAGACAGCGACGAACCCTTAAATATTCTAAGACCCGATAACGGTATTTATGTCGCGCAAAGCGGCTTAGTCGGAACCCATGGGCCTGACTCTAGCTCAGCAGGACGTCCTAAATACAATACTTCGCAACAAAACTATACCCTCGGCGAAACAGACGACAGTTTAATCGTTCCACTCACTTGGCAAAACGACACCTTAAAAGTAACCAAAACGTTTATCATTGCAAAACATAGCCACGATATTCAGGTCGAGTACCAGATAGATAATTTATCTAACTCGCCCATTCAAGTTCAACAATATGCACAGCTTAAACAAACCACAGAAGTGGAAGATTCTTCCAATATGTTTATGCCAACCTACAGAGGTGCAGCCTACTCCACTGACGAAAAACGCTATAAAAAATATAAATTTTCCAAATTTGAAGATGACAGCCTAAATCTTACGACTCAAGGCGGCTGGGTAGCAATGCTTGAGCACTATTTTGTATCGGCATGGGTTCCGCCTCAAGAACAGAAGAATGCGCTTTATTCAAAATTGCTTAGAAATGGCAATGCTATCATTGGATTTACCGGAGAACCTCTTTCCATTGAGGCTAACGACTCGCAAAACCTCTCGACCTTACTTTACGTTGGTCCGAAAATTCAGGCGCATTTAGCGACATTAGCAAGAGGCTTAGACCTTACGGTTGATTACGGACCCCTCTTTTGGATATCTCAACCACTGTTCTCACTGCTTAGTTTACTGCACGACCTTGTAAATAACTGGGGAGTCGCGATTATTTTAATCACCGTTATTGTAAAAGGGTTAATGTATCCATTGACTAAAAAGCAATACGAATCAATGGCGAAGATGCGCAATCTCGCACCCAAAATGCAGCAGCTTAAAGATAAATATGGTGATGACCGCCAAAAAATGTCGCAAGCCATGATGGAAATGTACAAAAAAGAAAAGGTCAATCCGATGGGAGGCTGTTTCCCACTTCTTCTACAAATGCCTATTTTCTTAGCGCTGTATTGGGCTTTACTAGAAAGTGTCGAATTGCGTCATGCAGAGTTTTTCTTGTGGATCACTGACTTGTCAATCAAAGACCCCTACTTCGTTCTACCTGTGTTAACAGGCGCAAGTATGTACCTATTGCAAAAATTGCAGCCATCTACAATGACCGACCCGATGCAACAAAAAGTCATGCAGCTAATGCCTGTATTTATGAGTGTTTTCTTTTTGTGGTTCCCTGCGGGCTTAGTACTCTATTGGCTTGTGAGTAATGTGATTACTTTGGTACAAGCAAAAATAATTTATGCTTCGATGGAAAAACGCGGAATAAAGACGCACTAGCGACCTTTAATAGGAGAACAACCATGCCATCATTCGATATTGTATCTGAGATAAATATGGAAGAAGTGCGAAATGCCACTGACAACGCCTCTAGAGAATTAAGCACTCGGTTTGATTTTCGAGGCGTAGAAGCAAGTTTTGAATATAAAGATGAGAGCGTAATCATGTCTGCTGAAGCAGAATTTCAGCTTCAACAAATGGATTCGCTATTCCGTGGCGCCTGTGCCAAACGACACATAGATACCAGTGCAATGGATATACAAGCCATGGATATTCGTGGAAAAAATCATCGCCAGACAATTTTATTTAAACAAGGCATTGAACAAAGCGTGGCGAAAAAAGTGGTCAAAACCATTAAAGATGCCAAGTTGAAAGTTCAGGCATCTATTCAAGGCGATCAAGTGCGAGTAACAGGAAAAAAGCGTGATGACTTACAGGAAGCGATTGCATTAATCAAACAGTCAGACCTTGGACAACCCTTTCAGTACATCAATTTTCGTGACTGATACCATTGTGGCACAAGCTACTCCGCCGGGACGAGGTGGGGTAGCTATTGTTCGAGTGTCCGGCCCTCTGGTTTACGAAGTCATTGAACAAGTCCTAAAAACAAACATCACAGCTCGCCATGCGAGCTATCTTCCTTTTTACTTTCACGACAATACCATTATCGACGAAGGCATTGCCTTATTTTTCCCAAATCCTCACTCGTTTACTGGTGAACACGTACTAGAACTTCAAGGGCATGGTGGTCCAGTGATCATGGATATGCTGATTGAAAGTATATTAACCGTAAAAGGTACTCGTCTTGCTAGGCCGGGAGAATTTTCCGAGCAAGCCTTTTTAAATGACAAGCTAGATTTAACTCAAGCCGAAGCCATCGCCGATCTTATAGAAGCCAGTTCGCGCAGTGCTGCTAGAAGTGCGCTTCATTCTCTCCAAGGTGTATTCTCAACGCAAGTAAATGTGCTTGCCGAACAGATTGTACATCTACGTATGTATGTAGAAGCAGCTATCGATTTTCCGGAGGAAGAAATTGATTTTCTGTCAGACGGAAAAGTTGCAAAGGACTTATCTCGTCTTAACGGGACTTTGGATGATTTGATCAGCACAGCAAAACAAGGAAGTTTGTTAAGGGAAGGACTTAATGTTGTTATCGCAGGAAAACCTAATGCAGGCAAATCGAGCTTACTTAACCAACTTGCAGGCAAAGATTCGGCTATCGTAACCGATATCGCAGGAACAACGCGGGATACACTTAAAGAGCATATTTCGATAAAGGGTGTACCGCTTCATATTACTGATACCGCAGGTTTAAGAGACAGTACAGATAAGGTCGAGCAAATAGGTATAGAGAGGGCTTGGCAAGCAATTAATACCGCTGACCGAATATTGTTTATGGTAGATGCCACGCAGAGTAATGAGGAAGACCCTTTTAAATTATGGCCCGAATTTATGGACAAATTACCGGTAAACATACCGCTTACTGTGATCCGTAATAAAATTGACAAAACCAACGAACAACACGGACTTTCTAAAGTAAAAACCGAGCACGGTGAATTTGATGTGGTGCGTATTTCGGCGCAAACTCAACAAGGCATAGCCGTATTACAAGATCATCTAGCAAGTTCAATGGGTATCGTTCAATCTACTGAAGGTCAATTCATTGCTAGGAGACGGCATTTAGATGCGCTTGCAAAAACCAAGGAACACTTAAGGCAAGGAACTGAACAACTCCATAATGCGTTAGCGGGTGAATTACTGGCTGAAGAATTGCGTTTGGCTCACCAATATCTTTGCGAGATAACGGGAGAATTTACCTCTAACGATCTTTTAGGCAAAATATTCTCATCATTTTGCATTGGAAAATAACGTGTCTAAATCCATCTCAATTATTGTAGGCAGTGTACTGGGTGCCACTGAGTATGTTGCAGAAGCTATAGAGCAATATTTAAAAGAAAAAGCCTACAAGGTTACTGTTTTCTTACAACCAGACATTCACGACTTATCGATTGAATCCACTTGGATAATTTGTACATCAACCCATGGCGCTGGCGATTTACCCGACAACATTCAAGCCTTTGCCAAGCAACTCGAAAGCGCACAACTTTCCAACCTTAAAGCTTATGTGATAGGTCTGGGCGATTCCAGTTACGATACGTTTTGCTTCGGCGCAGCGGCAATAGAAAAACGATTAAAAGAGGCAGAATGTTCATTAGCCGCACCCCTTCATACCATTGATGTTTTACAACACCCCATTCCAGAAGATAATGCGGTTGAATGGATCGCTCACTACTTTTAAGGTATGAATAAATCGGAGCTTAATGCACTCTCAACAAATATAAGTAATGATGCCAGAGCGCTTTACTGTTTGGGCTTGAGACCCTCTTCTAATCCAATTACAGGCTTATCGCAACCCCTCGACTACAAGGCACTACTGAATTTATTAAATAGCAAAGAGCAAACGTTTACTCGAGGTCGCCAGATTAATTCATTGTTGAAAGAGCTGATTGCAGCGAAATTAGTTCATCTTCAAGAAGAAGACGATATTCAACGTTCCTTAAATGGGAAAAGTCTTTTGTTGACCCAACGTGTCGAAATAGAAAAAATACAAAATAAAGATGAAAAACAAGCGCTATACAAAAATTGGATCCCAAATGACGACACCTTGGATGATATTTTTGCACTGATTGGCGTTATTGATAAGCACTACGCACAAGATGAGCTTGGAGATTTTATTGCGTATTGGCTTGGACAAAAACAAACAAAACATACCGAATACCAATGGACGCAAAAATTTGCTCAACATATAAAACGCAAACGTTTAGCGAACAATACCGATGTTGTAAAAATTATTGGTACTCAAGAACAAACTAAGGCTGTTTCTTCTATAGAGGTAGATGACAACGCTAGACGCCTAGTGGCAAAATATAAAAAGTTAAAGAACAACAAGTAGGAATTCCCATGCAATCGTTTAAAGATAAACTCAACCAGCTTGCACGTGCTATGGGAAAACCCGAAGTGTCACAAAACATCATCGATTACCCTTCGATGCGTAAAGTTTTTGACCAGCAAGCCAATGATGATATTCGTCAACTGCAACAACACACTAAGCGCAAACGAATTGAAACCATTTATGGACAATCCGATCTCAATCCAAAGTGGACCTTTAACAACTTGGCTCCCGACAGTGAAGACGTCGTTGAAGCCATTGGTATTGCGGAATCCTTTATCGCCGCACACGAAGACATGGAATGGCGAAATAGTCGATCTCACATGATGCTTTTTTATGGCGACTATGGACGAGGAAAATCACACATTGCTGGCGCAATAGCTCACAAACTTATCGAAGACTATGAAATAACAGTACTCTATCGGCAACTTTCTACACTACTGGAAATGCGCTTTTTTTCTTATGACTTTTCATCACAGGACAATATCGGTGAAAAATTTCGCCAAGCTCATCAACAGCTACTCGATGTCGACTTGTTGATATTGGACGAAGTGTGCGTAAACGAAACCGCGTTAAAGAAAAACGCACAAAGCTGGTTAGGAAACGTATTAAGACAACGTTTAGTGGATAACAAAAACTGTATTTTGATTACTAATCACAATCTCAATGAATTAGAGCAGGCTTTAGGCAAATATTGTTTCGAATCAATTAAAGAATATGAAACATACAAAGTGCGATTTTCAGGTCCGAGTAAACGAAATGCCATTACGCCCGAAATACCCGAGCCTAGTAACACCCTACACTACTCTACGCGTTATAAGCCAAATGAAGTAAAATAGAATTATGTTTATAGCTATAAACATAAGCGTTTAAACTTTCCACCTTTCACGTGCGACTCAATAAAAAATAATTTATAGGAGTCACACATGAAATCTATTCTTTTAATAACCAACAAACTTCACGTTGCACTATTCGTTCTATTTCTTTTCCTTTTTACTATTTATGCAAAGCAAATCAATAAAATCATAGACGTAAGTGCCGGCGACATACTCAATTTGCGTACCGATACAGGCAGTATTGAAATAGATACTCACAAAAAAAACACTGCAATAATCGAGGTGAATATAAATGGTCAAAATGAGGAACAATTTAAAGTCACTATTGAGCAAATAAACAAAGAATTAATTGTAGTTGGCGAAAACAAAGAAAAAAAAGGTTGGGGAAATTGGAATAACCCGAAAGTAAAATACCTTATCACCCTACCCCAGCGTTTCAGTGTTGAATTGAAAACAGCGGGCGGAAGTATTGGAATTGAAGACATGTTTGGCGACATTAAGGCTGATACCTCTGGGGGGGCAGAATTTCGAGCGACTTTGATGTAAACGGACGAACTAAAAAACAATCTATTCGCGGAACCGTAAATGGAGGTGGTCCAGAAATTGAACTTAAAACATCGGGCGGTAGCGTCTCAATCGATCATCGGTAAAAGCTCTTCCTCGTTTTATTCACAGCGTATTTGCGCCCTATAAATAAGGGCGCTCACATCTTATACACATATAAAACACAAAAAGTTAAGTGCTGTGGATAAGATCAGATCATTCACTGTGGAAAAACCGTGGATGCTAACGGTTAGAAAATTAGCCTTTTTTGAACTGTGAATAAATTAACAACTTACCCACATATTAAGTGGCTTATTGTCCGATACTTATTAAGGGTTTTTGATCAATCGTAAACTACTGATTAAATAGAACTAATCTTTCTTATTCACAGAATAAATGGTTACTAATAATAATAATAACAAAGATCTTATAGAGATCTTTATAAAGATTAGATTTTAGAGATTAACAACAATAAACAAAAATTGTCGAGATTTTAACCATTCCAAATGAATATAATCTCCGATAGAATACGCGACCCTTTTTGGGTTTCTATTTTATCGTTCAGCATTTTAAAATTAGGTTAAGTATTATGTTTTACCATCAAAGTTTTGATGTCATCGTTGTTGGCGGAGGACACGCTGGCACAGAAGCCGCGCTAGCCTCTGCTCGAATGGGTGTAAATACACTATTACTTACTCACAATTTAGATACTGTTGGCCAAATGTCCTGTAACCCTGCAATTGGAGGAATAGGGAAAGGCCATTTAGTAAAAGAAATAGATGCGCTTGGTGGAGAAATGGCATTAGCCATAGACAAAGGTGGTATCCAATTTCGTACACTGAATGCTAGTAAAGGGCCAGCAGTGAGAGCCACTCGCGCCCAAGCTGATCGCGCGTTATATCGAAGTGCCATTCGCAAAAAAGTAGAATCTCAGGCTAACCTCTCGTTGTTCCAACAAAGCTGCGACGATCTGATTGTAGAAAATAATCGAGTTTGTGGTGTAGTGACACAGATGGGCGTTAAATTTAAGGCTAAAACCGTCGTGTTAACGGTAGGAACCTTCTTAGGTGGAACGATCCATATCGGACTTGAAAATTTTAAGGGTGGGCGAGCAGGCGATCCACCTTCCATCGCACTTGCAAAACGACTAAGAGAACTGCCTTTTCGCGTAGATAGGTTAAAAACAGGCACTCCTGCTAGGTTAGATATACGCTCTCTTAATCTAGATGTGATGCAGCCTCAGCCAGGAGACTTCCCTACTCCTACTTTCTCATTTATGGGGGATCAGTCGCTTCATCCTCAACAAATACCTTGTTACATCACACATACTAACGAAAAAACACACGATATTATTCGCAGTGGACTTGATAGATCACCTATGTTTACGGGTGTGATAGAAGGTGTCGGACCGAGATATTGTCCGTCTATTGAAGACAAAATTGTACGTTTTGCTGATAAGCAATCTCACCAGATTTTTGTAGAGCCGGAAGGATTAAGCAGTGTAGAAGTTTATCCAAATGGAATTTCTACCAGTTTGCCCTTCGACGTGCAAAGCAAGCTTATTCACTCAATTAAAGGCTTTGAAAACGCACACATTATTCGTCCTGGATATGCCATAGAATACGATTTTTTTGATCCCAGAGATTTAAAACAAACATTAGAAACTAAATTTATCGACGGTTTGTTTTTCGCAGGACAAATCAATGGCACTACTGGGTATGAAGAAGCTGGGGCCCAGGGTTTAATAGCTGGTGCTAATGCCGCGTTACAAACTCAACAGAAAGAACCATTGATTATTCGTCGCGATCAAGCTTACATGGGAGTGCTTATAGATGACTTAGCTACCATGGGAACGAAAGAACCTTATCGCATGTTCACAAGCCGAGCAGAATATCGTTTGTTGTTGCGCGAAGATAACGCTGATATTCGTCTAACGCCATTGGGAAGAACAATCGGCTTAGTAGATGACGAGCGTTGGGCAGCGTTTAATCAAAAACAAGATAACGTTGAGAAAGAGCTGCAACGCTTGCGCGGTTTATGGGTACATCCAGAGCACAGTGCCGCTCAGGCCCTAAACGAATTGGTAAAAACGCCCATTAGTCGAGAACATTCAGGTGAAGATCTATTACGACGGCCAGAAATTAATTATCAAAACCTAATGTCTATAGACGCGTTCGGTCCGCCGCTTCAAGACAAAACTGCTGCTGAGCAGGTTGAAATTCAAATAAAATACGCAGGCTACATAGCTCGACAACAAGATGAAATAGAAAAGTCACGTAGGCACGAAGAAACGTTACTGCCCATTGATTTTGACTACAGCAAAATATCAGGCTTGTCGAATGAAGTTGTTACCAAGTTAACTCAAACTAGACCAGAGACTATTGGTAAGGCATCACGTATTTCGGGCATTACACCCGCAGCAATATCACTGTTACTGGTCCATCTTAAAAAACAAGGTTTGCTGAGAAAACAGCACAAGCAAAGTGCATAACTCAAGGGCATACGTGAATGGATTTTGATCGCGAAACGCTATCGGGTTTACTCAGCGAGTACTGCTGTGAACTCACGTTTGAAGTGAATAACAGTGAGCAAAAAAAACTATTAGATTACTTAGCTATGATGGTTAAGTGGAACAAAGCGTATAATTTAACTTCAATTCGAAACACGCACGAAATGCTTATCAAACATATTGTGGACTCTATTGCCGTCAAGCCATTTTTAAAGGGTAAGCGATTTATTGATGTCGGTACTGGACCGGGGCTGCCTGGAATTCCGCTTTCAATCGTGACACCTGATGCGCATTTCGTGCTTCTAGATAGTTTGGGTAAACGAGTACGCTTTATGAAACAGTGTGCTTTTGAACTTAACTTAAGTAATATTGAGCCTGTGCAAAGTCGAGTTGAAGCTTACACTCATGCTAACTATTTTGATGGCGTATTGAGCAGAGCATTCGCTTCGTTAAAAGATATGTTGCACTGGTGTCAGCATCTGGTAGATTCAGAAGGCTGTTTCTTTGCTTTGAAAGGTCAATTTCCAGAAACTGAATTGACCGAACTCAGCGAATCATTCAAATTAGTTGCAACACATAGCGTTCAAGTTCCCGGACTCACCGGCGATAGACATGTAGTTGTGGTGAAAAAGAATACTTAGAGGTGTCTGTGGCACAAACCATTGCAATTGCTAATCAAAAAGGTGGTGTTGGCAAAACAACGACTGCGGTAAATGTTGCGGCGTCAATGGCAGCAACAAAGCGCCGGGTATTGCTTATCGACTTAGATCCTCAAGGTAACGCCACAATGGGAAGTGGCGTTGATAAATACGACGTTCACGCAACTAGCTACGAGTTGTTGATTGAAGAAAAACCCGCTGACGATGTCATAGTAAAAGCAACGTCAGGAAAGTATGATCTTATTGCAGCGAATGGAGATGTTACAGCAGCAGAAATCAAGTTAATGGAGCAATTTGCAAGAGAAGTAAAATTAAGAAATGCGTTGGCATCAGTCCAAAATAAGTACGATTTTATCTTTATAGATTGCCCCCCTTCCTTAAATCAACTTACCGTGAACGCTCTAGCGGCATCTGATTCAGTGCTCGTTCCAATGCAATGCGAATATTATGCACTTGAGGGTTTGACCGCATTAATGGACACCATTCAAAAACTTGCATCGGTTGTTAATCCAAATTTGAAAATTGAAGGGGTTTTACGCACTATGTATGACCCTAGAAACCGTTTAGCAAATGACGTATCGGAACAGTTGAAACGTCATTTTGGTGAACAGGTATACCGAACCGTTATTCCAAGGAATGTGCGTTTAGCAGAAGCACCTAGCTTTGGTGCACCTGCTATGTACTACGATAAATCATCGACAGGGGCAAAAGCGTATCTTGCTTTGGCAGGAGAAATTCTACGACGCAAAAACGCCACCGCTAAAAAAGAGGCTGCTAAAGCCAGTTAATAAGTGAAAAAATAAAGACAGAGGAAAACATGTCTGTAAAAAAAAGAGGGTTAGGTCGAGGTTTAGATGCCCTGCTTGCCACCAGTCGAGCTCATGATACGCAAAGCGAAAATTCAAATGACGCAAACGATAATCAAAGCCTCGCAAATGCGAATGAATTAAAAAAGTTACCTATAGAGTTTTTGTCACCCGGCAAATATCAACCCAGAAAAGACATGTCTCCAGAGGCATTGGAGGAGTTAGCCTCCTCAATCCGTTCTCAAGGTATTATTCAGCCCATCGTTGTGCGGCCTACAGGAGAAGATAAGTACGAAATCATTGCTGGGGAACGCCGATGGCGAGCGTCGCAATTAGCAGGTTTAGAAGTCATACCCTGTTTGGTTAAACCTGTACCAGACGAAGCCGCAGTGGCCATCGCATTGATTGAGAATATTCAGCGCGAAGACCTGAATGCCATGGAAGAAGCGCAAGCGCTTGAAAGATTAATGCAAGAGTTTTCACTCACTCACCTTGAAGTATCGGAAGCGGTAGGCAAGAGCCGAACAACGGTCACTAATTTGCTTCGCCTCAATAATTTAAATGACGATGTAAAAAAGCTGCTTGAATACGGCGACATTGAAATGGGGCATGCAAGAGCCCTACTCTCCTTAGACGGTGACGCGCAATCTGAAACCGCTCGAACGGTTGCCGGAAAAGGGTTAACGGTAAGGGATACGGAAAAATTAGTTAAAAAGGTATTAGAGCCTGCTGCGCCTAAACAGCCAAAAACCATTGATCCCGATGTAAAACGGCTCACCAATACACTGTCTGAATCGCTCGGTGCTGAAGTAAATATCGATCACAATACGCGCGGTAAAGGTAAAATAACCATTGCGTTTAGCGACTTACAGCAGCTCGATGGCATTCTTTCACATTTTAATATCCAATCAGATTAGTTTAACTGCGTTATCTAAAGAGAATTCTTTTGAGTAAATGTTGAATATAATCAATAAAACAGTATAATTTCGGCGCTTTTAGAAAGAGAAAAACCCGAATTGACTGGGAAACTAACATCCATAGCGGCAGGTAAAAAGATCGCGATAACAGGATTAGTCTTCCAACTGGTAAGTTCTGCGATTTTAAGTGCTATGCTGATTTTGTTTGTAAATAAGCAAACCGGTTGTGCTTTTGCTTTTGGCAGTATTATTAGTTTGTTACCAAACGCTGTGTTTTCCTTCTTCGCATTCCGATATTCCGGCGCTCGCCAATCGCAAGCGGTGGCACGTAGTTTTAGCCAGGGTTCAAAAGTAAAGCTGGCAATGACAATAGGTTTATTTGTAGTAGCGTTTAAAGTCCTTAATTTGGTTCCTATACCACTATTTCTAGGGTACATCGCTGCTACTGCTGTCTACTGGACAGCCATGTTTCGCACAAACAATAAAAAATAAAGCGAAATCTAACACGTTTTTAAATTTACAATTTGGGTTAACAAATGGCATCTGAATACACAGTCAAAGACTATATTGGACACCACTTAACCAATGCGACCATGTGTTCTACGGAAAACGGCATTGCGTTTAATGAAGCTTGCGCTGACGCAGGTTTTTTTGCAATACACGTAGATTCAATGGCTTGGTCTATAGGGTTAGGTCTGGTTTTTCTTATTATGTTTCGCAGTGTTGCGAAAAAAGCAACGAGCGGCGTTCCTGGAAAGCTACAAGCCTTTGTAGAAATGGTTGTGGAATTTGTTGACGACAATGTTCGTAGCACCTTTCACGGCAAAAGCGCCCTCATCGCACCACTGTCGCTCACTATTTTTATGTGGGTTTTATTGATGAATCTGATGGATTTCGTGCCTGTAGACGTGATCCCCACTATCAGTGGTTTAATTGGTGAACATGTGTTCGGTGTTGATGCACACCACGTATACAACAAGGCAGTGCCAACGACAGATATTAACGTTACACTAGGTTTGGCCTTGGGTGTGTTTGTCTTAATATTGTTCTATTCAATCAAAATGAAAGGCATCGGAGGCTTTACTAAAGAGCTTACAATGCAACCATTCGGGCATCCTGCTTTTATTCCCGTCAACTTTATCCTTGAATCGGTTACTTTGTTAGCAAGGCCTCTTTCTCTTGCTCTTCGGTTATTTGGTAATCTGTACGCCAGTGAGCTTATCTTTATTCTTATTGCCACACTGGGTTTGGCACAACTTCCTTTGCACTTCGCTTGGGCAGTATTTCATATTTTAGTTCTACCCCTTCAAGCTTTCATCTTTATGATGTTAACCATTGTTTATTTAAGCTTGGCGAGTGAAGACCACTAATTTTTTAACTTTTAATTTTTAACTTTAAATATACTTGGAGACGTAAATGTTATACATCGCTGTAGCACTACTTATTGGCTTAGGTGCACTTGGAACCGCTATTGGTTTCGGTTTACTTGGCGGTAAATTCTTGGAATCTGCTGCTCGCCAACCAGAACTTGCCCCCACATTACAAGTTAAGATGTTCATTGTAGCCGGTCTTATCGATGCGATTGCGATGATCGGTGTGGGTATCGCACTTTATCTTCTTTTCGCTGTTGGTGCTTAATTTCAAGACAACCTGTGTTAGCGAATTTATAGAGGAGGCAGGGTTATGAATCCTAATTTAACCCTTGTTGGTCAATTAATTGCGTTTGCTGTCTTTGTATATTTTTGTATGAAGAAAGTATGGCCACCGTTGATGGCTGCAATTGAAGAGCGTCAGAAGAAAATAGCCGATGGCTTAGCGGCTTCTGATCGCGCTGAAAAAGACCTAGAGTTAGCTCAGAAAAAAGCAACTGAGCAAATGAAAGACGCGAAAACGCAAGCAGCCGAAATTATCGAGCAAGCTAAAAAGCGTGCCAACCAATTGGTTGAAGATGAAACCCAACGCGGTCATACCGAGAGGGAAAAAATCATTGCACAAGGCCATGCTGAAATTGAAGCTGAACGCAATCGTGCCAAACAAGAATTGCGCAACCAAGTTGCAGCTTTAGCTGTTGCTGGTGCCGAGCAAATTCTTCAACGCGAAATCGACGCAAGCGCGCAAAGTGACATTGTTGAAAAACTTGTCGCTGAGCTTTAATAAGGAGGTGAGCCAATGTCTGAATTGACTACAGTTGCTCGTCCTTATGCGAAAGCTGCTTTCGATTTTGCCGTCGAGAACAACGCTGTTGATAAATGGCAAGATATGTTGGTTTTTGCTGGCGAGGTAGCTGTTAATGAGAGTATGGAAAATTTACTCTCAGGCGCTATGGCAGCAGACACTTTGTCACAGTTATTTATTAACGTTTGCGGAGAACAACTTGACGACCACGGCCAGAATTTTATTAAAGTACTGGCTGAGAGTAAACGTTTACCAGCTTTACCTGCTATTTGTGAATTGTTTAATGCGTTTAAAGCGGATTACGACAAAGAAATAGAGGTTCAAGTAACAGCGGCTACTGAATTATCTGGCCAACAACAGGCTGATGTCAGTGCGTCTTTGGAAAAACGTTTGGCACGAAGAGTGAAGCTTCATTGTAACGTAGACACCTCGCTAATTGCCGGTATGGTAATTAAAGCAGGCGATACTGTTATCGATGGTTCAATTAAATCTAAGCTGAGCCGTCTTTCAGACGCGTTGCAAGCGTGATTAGCATAAAATCGGGGATATAAGAGTATGCAACTCAATTCCACAGAAATAGCTGAACTGATCAAAAAACGCATTGAGCAGTTCAGTGTCACTAGCGAAGCCCGAAACGAAGGGACTATCGTTGGTGTCACAGACGGTATTATCCGTATCCATGGTCTTGCAGATGTAATGCAAGGCGAAATGATCGAACTTCCTGGCGGTAAATATGCCATTGCACTTAACCTAGAACGAGATTCTGTAGGTGCGGTTGTAATGGGCCCTTATTCTGATTTGCAAGAGGGGCTAAAAGTGACCTCCACAGGTCGTATTCTTGAAGTACCTGTTGGACGCGCTTTGTTAGGCCGAGTCGTAAATACACTGGGTGCACCTATAGATGGCAAAGGCGCGATTGATGCAGACGGTTTTGAGCCTGTTGAAAAAATAGCGCCTGGTGTAATCGAACGTCAATCAGTTGATGAGCCAGTTCAAACCGGTTACAAATCGGTAGATTCGATGATTCCGATTGGCCGAGGCCAGCGTGAGCTTGTTATCGGTGACCGTCAAACTGGTAAAACGGCATTTGCGGTTGATGCGATCATCAATCAAAAAGGCACAGGCGTAAAATGTGTCTACGTAGCAGTAGGTCAAAAAGCCTCTACTATAGCGAACGTAGTACGTAAGCTTGAAGAACACGGTGCACTTGACCACACCATTGTTGTGGCAGCATCAGCGTCTGAATCTGCAGCGCTACAGTATCTTGCTCCGTATTCAGGTTGTACTATGGGCGAATATTTCCGCGACCGCGGTGAAGATGCGCTTATAGTTTACGACGACTTGTCTAAACAAGCAGTTGCTTATCGCCAAATCTCTCTACTATTGAAACGTCCTCCTGGTCGTGAAGCGTATCCGGGTGATGTTTTCTATCTTCACTCTCGTCTTCTTGAACGTGCAGCACGTGTTAATGCGCAATATGTTGAGCGATTCACTAACGGTGAAGTTAAAGGCCAAACAGGTTCATTAACTGCATTACCGATTATTGAAACACAAGCGGGTGACGTATCGGCCTTCGTACCTACCAACGTAATTTCAATTACCGACGGTCAGATTTTCTTGGAAACCGATTTGTTCAACGCGGGTATTCGACCAGCAGTGAATGCAGGTATTTCAGTATCGCGTGTAGGTGGTGCGGCACAAACTAAAATCATCAAAAAGCTAGGTGGTGGTATTCGTCTAGCATTAGCTCAGTATCGTGAACTGGCTGCTTTCTCTCAGTTTGCTTCAGACTTAGACGATGCAACTCGTGAGCAACTAGAGCATGGTGAGCGCGTAACAGAATTGATGAAGCAAAACCAATATGCACCGCTTAGCGTTGCAGACATGGGTGTTTCACTGTTTTCTGTAGAAAAAGGCTTTTTGAAAGATGTTGAGCTTAACAAAATCTTAGATTTTGAAGCCGCACTTCACGCTTACATGAACAGCACACACGCTGACTTGATGACCTCTATTAACGAAACTGGAAACTACGACAAAGACATCGAAGCTAAGCTTAGCGATGCGCTTAATGCGTTTAAATCAACGCAAACGTGGTAATCCTAGTCGTTTAACAGGAGAGTGAATCATGGCAAGCGGTAAAGAAATTAAAGGTAAAATTTCGAGTATCAAAAATACTCAGAAAATTACCAATGCGATGGAAATGGTGGCAGCGTCTAAAATGAAAAAGGCGCAAGACCGTATGGCCTCAGGTCGTCCATACGCAGACAACATGCTTAAAGTGATTGGTCATATTGCTAACGGTAATTTGGAATATCGTCATCCCTATGTAGAAGAACGCGATGTAAAGCGCGTTGGCTATATAGTCATATCCACCGATCGTGGATTGTGTGGCGGCCTTAATACGAATGAATTTAAACTGGTTACTCAGGAAATTCAAAAGTGGCAAGAGCAAGACGTGGAAGTCAGTTTTGCTGCCTTAGGCTCCAAAGCATGCGGATTCTTCAATCGGTTTGGTGGTGAGTTACTTGCCGCTGAATCGGGTTTAGGAGATGCTCCGAAAAGCAGTGACGTTGTGGGTGTTGTAGGCGCAATGTTAGACGCTTACGACAACGGTAAGTTGGACAAAGTATTTTTAGTGTTCAATAAATTTGTTAATACCATGACGCAACAACCGGTGATCAATCAATTGCTTCCTTTGCCTAAAGCGGAAGAAGAAGATTACAAACATCGTTGGGATTATGTGTACGAGCCCGATCCAAAGCCTATTTTAGAAGCTTTAATGGTGCGTTACATTGAATCTCAAGTGTATCAGGGTGTAGTAGAAAATGCCGCGTCTGAACAAGCCGCTAGAATGGTTGCAATGAAAGCGGCAACCGATAACGCTGGTAACCTAATCGATGATTTGCAATTGGTTTACAACAAGGCCCGTCAAGCCGCGATTACGCAAGAAATAAGCGAAATCGTAGGTGGCGCGGCAGCCGTTTAATTGGCAAAGGTTTACAGGTTTTAATGAGGACTAATTATGAGTCAAGGTAAGGTCGTCCAAATTATTGGTGCAGTTGTGGATATTGAATTTCCACAAGATAACGTACCAAGAGTATATGACGCACTGAAAGTTACAGAAGGTGACTTACAGGGTTTAACCCTTGAAGTGCAACAACAGTTAGGTGGCGGTATTGTTCGTGGTATCGCATTAGGTACAACCGACGGTTTACGCCGTGGTTTGGCCGTAGAAAATACGGGTGCCCCCATTAACGTTCCAGTGGGTAAAGCGACACTGGGGCGCATTATGGACGTATTGGGTAACCCAATCGACGAAGCAGGTCCAATCGGTGAAGAAGAGCGTATGTCTATTCATCGTGAAGCACCGAGTTATGAAGATCAATCAAGTTCAGTTGAACTGCTTGAAACCGGCATTAAGGTTATCGACTTAGTTTGTCCGTTTGCCAAAGGTGGTAAAGTCGGCTTATTCGGTGGTGCGGGTGTGGGAAAAACCGTTAACATGATGGAGCTTATCCGTAATATCGCTATTGAGCATAGTGGTTACTCAGTATTTGCTGGGGTAGGTGAGCGTACACGTGAAGGTAACGATTTCTATCACGAAATGAACGAATCCAACGTACTAGATAAAGTATCACTCGTTTACGGTCAGATGAACGAGCCACCAGGAAACCGTTTGCGTGTTGCGCTAACCGGTTTGACAATGGCAGAAAAGTTCCGCGACGAAGGTCGTGATGTGCTTTTCTTCGTAGATAATATTTATCGTTATACACTAGCTGGAACAGAAGTATCAGCACTTCTTGGTCGTATGCCTTCAGCGGTAGGTTATCAGCCAACGCTTGCAGAAGAAATGGGTGTACTACAAGAGCGTATTACCTCAACTAAGACAGGCTCTATTACTTCAATCCAAGCAGTGTACGTACCTGCTGATGACTTAACTGACCCTTCTCCTGCAACAACTTTCGCTCACTTAGATGCAACGGTTGTATTATCAAGAGATATCGCGTCTTTGGGTATTTACCCTGCGGTTGACCCTCTAGATTCAACGTCGCGTCAGCTTGACCCGTTAGTAATTGGTGAAGAGCATTATGAAGTGGCGCGTGGTGTGCAATCAGTACTTCAGCGTTATAAAGAACTTAAAGATATCATCGCTATTTTGGGTATGGATGAGTTATCTGAAGAAGATAAGCAAGTGGTTTCCAGAGCGCGAAAAATTCAGCGTTTCTTGTCACAGCCCTTCTTCGTAGCTGAGGTCTTTACTGGTTCACCGGGTAAGTATGTTTCACTTAAAGACACGATCAGTGGTTTTAAGGGTATCTTAAGCGGCGAATATGATAGCTTACCAGAGCAGGCGTTCTACATGGTGGGATCGATTGAAGAAGCGTTAGAGAAAGCGAAAAACGCTTAATCTGTTTCTTATTTACCACCAATAGGAGGTTTTATGGCAGCGATGACAGTACATTTAGACGTAGTAAGCGCCGAGCAGCAAATTTTTTCTGGTCGAGTTGAAACGTTACAAGTGTCGGGCAGTGAAGGTGAGCTAGGAATTTATCCTGGACACGCTCCACTCATTACGCCTATTAAGCCAGGTTTACTTCGTTTGGTTAAGCAGCACGGGGAAGAAGAATTTGTCTATGTCGCTGGGGGTGTACTAGAAGTGCAGCCTGGCAACGTAACGGTTCTTGCCGATACGGCTGTTCGTGGCGAAGATCTTGATGAAGCTGCCATTTTGGAAGCGAAACGTCAGGCCGAAGAAAATATGGCTGATAGCAGTGGAGAGTTTAATTACGCTGAAGCGTCTGTTCAGCTTCAAGAAGCGATTGCACAGTTAAAATTGCTCAATAAGTTACGTAGTAATTAAGATTTTTCACATCTAAAGACGCCAGCACATAAATGCTGGCGTTTTATTATCTATACCCTCCTTTCATTTCTCCGATTTCTGCTAAACTTTCAACAGATTTATTGTTTTCTATAAAGGGATTTCGTTGTCTCAATCGTCTTTAAAAAAGATAAGCATTAGCGAATTGTCGATAGGCATGTATGTGCACGCGTTTACCGATCAAGCAGGCGCCCTCTCAGTTAAATCGCAAGGGCACGTGAAAAGTCAGGCCGTCATTGAAAGTTTGAAGAATAAAGGAGTGATTTCACTTGTCATCGACACGGCTAAGCAATTAGCTGAAAAAAAGACGGTCGATAATGTCGAACCGCCACCATCAACCATTTCCAAGAATCCACGTGTTTCGTTTAACCAAGAAATTGGACGTGCCGAAAAGCTACATAAACAAGGTAAATCAATTCAAAAAACCTTGTTAAAAACCGTTAGGCAAGGAAAGACCTTTGATCAGCGCATTCCGAAAGAATTTGCTACAGAGATGGTCGGGTCCATAGAGCGCAATGCTGATGCCTTAGTATGCTTAACTAAAATACGCGATAAGGACGATTATTTACTGGAACACTCACTCAATGTCGCTATTTTATTAGCGAACTTTGGGCAGTCTATTGGTATGAGTACAGAGGAAGTGGAGTCGCTCGCTCACGCAGGCTTTTTACATGATATTGGTAAAATCAAAATTGAAGATACTATTTTGCACAAGGCTGGAAAGCTAAACGATGCAGAAATGGAAATAATGAAGAAACATGTTGTGTATGGGATCGAGACCTTAAGGGAAACAGGTATCGCCGAAAAGCTTATTAAAACAGTTTCAGAGCATCATGAGCGACTAGATGGCCTTGGCTACCCTTTTGGTAAAAAAGGCGCAGAAATAAGCAAACAAGGCAGAATGATAGCGATTGTTGATGTGTACGATGCACTTACTGCTGACAGGGTATATAAAAAGGGCATGTCAGGTCAAAAGGCTCTTCAGATTTTGTTGAAAGGCTGTCCGGAAAAATATGATCACAAGCTCTTGCAACAATTTATTAAATGCATGGGCATATATCCGCTTGGTTCTTTGGTCAAACTAAGTAACGACCGCATCGGTATCGTGATAGAGCAGAATAACGCTTCCCCTTTAAAGCCCAAAGTGAGGACTGTTTATTCTACACGTGGCAATCACTATCTTGACGGAAAGGAAATCGACTTATCTTCCGGTACCGTTAGAATAGAAAAACCCGTTACTGCCTCAGAGTATCGAATCGATACGCAGAACCTGTTTAACCGCTATATCCTCAATTCTTCCAAATGACAATTAATCTGACGTTCAGAAAGCGTCGTATATCCTCATAACTACTTTATTTCGGAGATATTATGAAAAAAATTGTCATTTTGTTTTTATCTGCAGGGATCGTTATTTCAGGATGTGCCTCAAACACAAATAACGCCAAAACGAAAAATGGAGCAGCAATAGGCGCGGTGGTAGGGGCCATATTGGGAAAATCTACTGGCGATCATGATAAAAGCCGATACGTGTGGGGAGCTGCAGTAGGTGCATTAGCCGGTACCGCAATTGGCGCCTACATGGACAAGCAAGAAGCTGAACTGAAAGAAGAATTAGCAGGTACGGGTGTCGAAGTTATCCGAAATGGTGACGTGATCGATTTAATCTTACCTGGCGATATTACCTTTGCAACGAACAGTGCATCGGTAAGCGGCCAGTTCACACCGGTACTGCAAGATGTCGCTAGGGTAATTAATAATTATCCAAAAACCATTTTGATGGTGGAAGGGCACACCGACAGCGCCGGTACCGAACAATATAATCAAGCACTCTCTGAGCGCAGAGCAAGTGCAGTCAAAAATGTTCTGACAGCAAACAACGTTAACGCGACTCGCATAACCGCGCTTGGAATGGGCGAATATCAACCCAAAGCATCAAATGAAACGGTACAGGGCAAACAATTAAATCGACGCGTCGAACTTAGCATTGAGCCTTTGACCTAGTGTTCGTCGAACAGTGTTTTGTTGCGTATGTATTTTCGCATAAAATGATAAGTGATGGGTCGTAAGACCCAGCTTTTCAGCGAAATTAATAGTCGTTCATGCGTGGACATGTTTTCGTAGATACGATCGTCATGCAGCCACAACATTTTTCCAACATGCCAAAAATAATACGGTAACGGTGGTAGAAATGTCACCATATCTAAGTCACAACAAATGCGATATGTGCGTTTGTGCAAACAATAATTCTTGTAGAACTGGCGCGTTCCCGCGGCTGGCTGTCCAAAGGTCACCACACGCTTTACTTTCTTCGGGAATGTCCTTTCGAACATATCGGCCATTAGCACGGCAACAGCACCCCCTGATGAATGCCCAGTAAAAGCAATGCGTTTTCCTTGAGTGACTAATGGTGTCAGAACGTCAATCAAAAGCTGGTTAAGGGGTTTCATTGTTCCCTCACCTAACTCCAAGCGCATGGGCTGTAACAAAAGACGCTTGAAACCCCAGTGAACCCAGTGGCTTGTGTTATGAGCGTGAAGTCGGTCGGGGAAGAAACAAAAATTTCCAAGCCAATCAGATACGTTTAACGAGCCTCTGAATACAACAATGACTTCCTTTTTGTCTTTGGTCCAAAGTACTCTAACACCGACTCTGTTATAGCGATCGGTTAAGTTAATTTGGTTAAATTTAGAAATATTCTCAGGAGCCCCTGAAAAAGACTCGTCGTAAGCCATTTGGCATAAGATCGCATAACGTTCGTATTGATAGCGCTTTAACTTTTTCATGGGCTCTTTCTCATTGTCCGTATAAGTCCGAGCGCCAAACGACTAACTCTTAGCCTGTTCTTGTTCTGAGGCTGGCTTGTCTTTGCTTTGTTTTACATTGAGTGGGTCGATACGTTCACTGATTTTAGTAAATGATAAAATCAGCCCCTCTGCATTATTTTTTGACCATGCAAGACGAATATCTTGAGGGAATTTTTTAATGACGTCTTTTGCTGCCTGTAAATCTACATCAGGCTTATCATTGAGGTATTTAATCATGCTTTCTTCAAGCGTATCGCCCTCATTTAGGCAGTTTTCGAGCAGCTCAGAAAATCCAGCAAACAAAAGCTCCAACACTGAGCCGTCTTGTTCGCTTACCAATGCTCGTTTCCTAGACGCTTGTAAGCGGTTTAATAAGGTGGCTTGCCACGTTAGTGCAAGCACACTTTTCCCGGTATTGAGATGACTAACTTGACGCTGCGTTTTCTTAGTTTGAAATTTTAAGTCATTGATGACTTTTTGCGAATTTTGTAATCGAATGACTAAAAAAATCAACAACATCGTAAGAGCAGCAATAATAGTAAAAAACGCAACTGTCATTCATTTACCCTAGCATCTTTCTTCAACCAAAATCATGATACCTTAAATTTATCTTCAACGTGGCTTGATTCTTAACTGTCTTTTTTCGGTGTATAAATTGGCGTAGGAAGTGCGGTGACTTTATCAGATAGCTGACTAATTTTGGCAGTGCCACGCTTGTTTACAACGTCAATACGCAGCACATTGTGCATCGGTATGTAGGTATGAGTAACATCAGCGAATTCTGACTTCAATTTTTCGTGACTTGGGTCAACAACCAGCTGTGTGTGCGTGTCCCATAAAAAGTCGCCAATCTCAATAAAACCAAATAAGCCCCCTTGAGATAAGGCTTTTACATATAGCTCATAACGTTCGCCATTACTGACAAATTGAATTTTATAGATGGGAGAACTTTGCTTCATAGTGTTCATCGATATTTTAATTAATTTTACGCTTATATACCCGTTCTACCTCAACATGCTCGTTTCAGAGGTAGAAAAATTATATTGTCGCTTTTTAAAGCGCATTCGGCAACAAAGGACTCAGTAATGATTGAATAGAAAGATCCATTTCTTCTTTACTTTCAGCGAGCAAAGCATTGACTGCTAGGCCTTGAACAAAGCAAGTGAGTTGTAAAGCTGTAGATTCAAGATCAACACCGCTTTTTATTTGCTTGTGACTTGTAGCATGTTCTAAACAGCCAATAAAAGCAATCTGCAGGCTATCTAAATAATGCCGACCGATTTCTTTAATATGCGTATCATCAGCGCCTAGCTCGGTGATACAGTTAATTAATAAACAGCCTTTGCCTTCAATCAATGCAATATAATGTTCAAAAAAACGCTCAATAGAATTAATCCCCTGCCTGCTTTCGAGATTAGCAAGCACTGGAGACAGGCGCTGTTGGTGATAATGAGTGATGACTCTATATAAAAATTGCCGTTTGTCAGAAAATTCTAAATAAAACCCCCGTCTATTGAATTCGGTGCGAGCAATAAGTTCGTCCATTACGGCGCCATGAAAACTATGCTCTTGAAAAACGTCAATCGCGTCTGTTAGCACTTGGTTTAAGTTGTACAATGCTTTACGAGGCATGTAAAAAGTGATTCAGATATTAATTGAAAAATGTTTTAAATAGGGCCCAATGTTCATTAAAATGCTCAGTGGGTCGTTTGCTAAATTCTGAACGAATAAAGTGATTAATTCTGCCATCAGCAAAGCAAATCATCATATTAGCGAGCAATGCTTCATCAGCGCTCAGGGTTTTTCCTTCTCTTAACTTACGTTCGCGCAGTATTTGCTTAAATTGGGTTTCTAAACGTTCAAACAGCTGTGCAATTCTAGCTCTAAGTCGTTCTTGTTCTCCCATTAGAGCATCGCCATTCAAAATGCGTGTTATTCCGGGGTTTTTCTCGGCAAAGCCAAGCACAAGATGTAAAATTAATTGGCAGCGAACCATGGCGTCTTTTTCTTCGCTGACAATCTTGCTCACCCTAGAAAATAACGTGGTTTCAGTAAATTCAATCAAACCTTCAAACATGCGTGCTTTGCTGGGGAAATGTCGATACAACGCAGCCTCTGACACCCCCACCTGTTCAGCTAATTTTGCTGTAGTGATACGCTGCCCCGGACTGGTTTCTAGCATTGAAGCCAGCGCTTGTAAAATTTGAGCTCTGCGATTAGGTTTTTTTACTGCAGGCATGATGTTCTTCCTTAACGAGCGTAATTAAGTGTGTATTTGCTTATTATAATGTTCAGCCATTAACGCAATGAGAGTGCGGGCTAAATTTGATTTACTGTCGGCTGATAGCTTTTTATCGCCCTCAGGCCAAAAAACATGAAGCGCATTTTGGTCGCTATTAAACCCCAACCCCTCTATTGAAATGTCGTTAGCCGCAATCATGTTCAATTTTTTCTTGTCTAGCTTACCACGCGCATAATGCTCAACATGCTGGCTTTCTGCTGCAAACCCTAAGGTGAAAGGGGCATGAGGAAGCGCCGCTACGTCTTTAAGAATATCAGGGTTTTTGGTAAAAGTAAGTGTTAACTCATCCGACGTTTTCTTAATTTTGTTCTCTGCTTGTTCCACGGTTCTATAATCTGCAACTGCGGCGCAAGCAATAAAGATATCAGCGTTTGCAACTTCAGACATAACGACGTCGTGCATACTCTGCGCAGAATCGACGTCGATACGAGTGACACCATAAGGAGAAGCCAAAGTGACAGGCCCACTGACAAGTATGACCTTTGCGCCTGCTGCACGCGCAGCATTGGCTAGCGCATAGCCCATCTTTCCTGAGCTGTGATTACTGATATACCTAACTGGGTCAATCGCCTCTCTTGTTGGGCCTGCAGTGATTAACACGGTTTTACCGGCCAAGGATGAATTAACCTGGTCGGCACTATCAATAAAATCAGCAATTTCTTCCGGTTCAACCATACGACCAGGGCCAACATCTCCACAGGCTTGCTCACCAGCAGCAGGACCAATGAACAGTGCGCCGTCTTTTTCCAATTGCGTGACGTTGCGTTTTACCGCGGGCGCTTGCCACATTTGCTGGTTCATTGCAGGCGCGATAACCAGTTTTGCGGTTGTCGCAAGGTATAGCGTGGTTAATAAATCGTCGGCAATTCCGCAAGCCATTTTCGCTAAAAGATTAGCGGTAGCAGGTGCTATAACTAAATAATCCGCCCATTTTGCCAGCTCGATGTGTCCCATGGCTGCCTCGGCGGCGGGATCGAGCAAATCATTGCTCACTGTATTGCCCGATACGGCCTGAAGAGCGAGTGGACTGACGAAGTGTTCAGCCGATGCAGTGAGAACTACCCGTACCGATGCACCTTTGGCGGTTAATTTTCTAACTAAATCGGGTGTTTTGTAGGCTGCGATACCGCCTGATACACCTAATAAAACGCGTTTGCCTTGCAACAAAATAAATACTCAATATCACTTACTTATGCTTTGAATTCTAGCATGGTGTCTCTGACCTGTGTAGCAACTCTGTCTTGAAGTTCAGGTGACAGAGCGATTTTACAATGTTAAAAATCGTCTAAATAGGAGAAAGGCATTATGGAACATCTTTTAGCGGTGGAAAAACCCTGTGAAAAATTGCTTCAATTGGGTCCGTCAGCCTTGTCTGATGTAGAACTGCTTGCTGCGTTGATTCGACATGGTCAAAAAGGCCGAAGCGCGATAACGATTGCTCGTGATTTAATAAAAAAATTTGGCTCTTTGCGGCAAGTATGCAGTGCTGAACAACAAGCTTTTTGTGCTGTATCTGGTGTTGGTGTGGTTAAATATGCCCAACTCCATGCGGCTTTGGAAATTAATAAGCGTCAACACGAAGAAGTACTCCGAAAAGAAACGGTATTCAATAACGCGCAAGCCGTTCGTTCGTATGTACAAATACACCTACGAGATAGACAACGAGAAATTTTTGGCGTGTTACTGTTAGACAGTCAGCATCAACTTATTGCATATCGAGAGTTGTTTAGTGGTACTTTACAGTCTGCTGCGGTATATCCAAGAGAAATTGTAAAGCAAGTACTCTTAGACAATGCCGCTGCGGTGATTCTTGTCCATAATCATCCCTCAGGGGTAGGCGAACCTAGCCAAGCTGATATTCGCATCACAAAAGAGATTAAATCGGCTTTGTCGCTAATCGATGTCAGTGTACTTGATCATTTCATTGTCGCCGATGCTTCTACGCTTTCTCTTGCAGAAAGAGGCGAAATATAAAAATAGCTTGATCTGGTTGGCCATTTACTGTATAAAATGCGCCCTCAAATTGAAGCAAGTTTGCCCAAAATAACTGCTAAGCAGTAAAATGAGGCACATAAGTAATGTTTTTTCTGGAGACAAACAGATGTCTAGAGTATGTCAAGTAACCGGTAAGCGTCCAGCAGTTGGAAACAACCGCTCACACGCGCGTAATGCTACGCGCCGTCGGTTTTTACCTAACCTTCAAACACACCGTTTTTGGGTTGAAAGCGAAAGTCGTTTCGTAAAATTGCGTGTTTCTACAAAAGGAATGCGTATTATTGATAAAAAAGGCATCGATGCAGTGTTAACTGACATGCGAAGCCGTGGCGAGAAAGTGTAAGGAATCTGAATTATGCGTGATAAAATTAAATTAGTTTCATCTGCGGGTACTGGATTTTTCTACACCACAGACAAAAATAAGCGTAACATGCCCGGTAAAATGGAAATTAAAAAATACGACCCTGTTGTTCGTAAACATGTTATGTTTAAAGAGGCTAAGATCAAGTAACAAAACTTGCTTTTGTCTCCAAAAGAACCCGGCTATGTCCGGGTTTTTGTGTAGGTAAATTGAAATGCCTGAATTACCTGAAGTTGAAGTAAGCCGTTTAGGCATACAGCCTTTTCTTCTCCAACAAACGATTCAACACATTGTTGTCAGGAATGATCGCCTGCGTTGGCCTGTGCCCTCACAAATCAAGTCTCTTTCTAATCAGACTATCCTTGGCCTAACCCGCAGAGCGAAATATATACTTATTCATTTAGAGCTCGGCGATATTGTATGGCATTTGGGTATGTCGGGTACCTTAAGAATTGTTGATGCAGGACTACCTGTTAAAAAGCATGATCATATTGATGTGGTGTTATCGAGCGGAAAATGCTTGCGCTTTAATGATCCAAGACGGTTCGGCTCTTGTTTATGGCAAGCTTCACATGAAACTTTACCTCAGTTGGCTCATTTAGGCCCAGAGCCTTTGTCAGATAAGTTTGATACTGAACGTCTTTACACGCTATCAAGAAATAAGCGCATGCCCGTGAAAAGTTTTATCATGGATAACCGCATTGTAGTGGGTGTGGGCAACATTTACGCTAATGAAGCCTTGTTTTTGTCGGGTATCGACCCGAGGCGAGCTGCGGGTAATATAGCGAAAAAACGTTATCAGCGATTATGTGAGCATATAAAAGCAGTGTTGAAAGCGGCTATTCTACAAGGGGGAACCACCTTAAAAGACTTTACTAACGCAGACGGTAACCCCGGCTACTTTAGTCAGCACTTACGCGTATATGGCAAAGCTGGAAAACATTGTGAACGATGCCAAGCGCTCATAAAGAGCCAAGTTATAGCTCAGAGAAACACGTTCTTTTGTACTCAATGCCAGCACTAGCGAAACTCTTATTTGCTGTGTAATTTTTCCATTAAAGCCGATTCTACAGTCGGATTGCAAAAACCATTGACTTTGCCTCGGTGTAAGGCCACTTCTTTAACCAAAGTAGAAGAAATGAAGGCATTTTCTTCGGCAGGTGTAAGAAACACGCTTTCTAATTTAGGGTTCAGTCGTCGGTTCATATTGGCGAGTTGAAATTCGTATTCAAAATCTGATACTGCCCGTAATCCCCTAATCAGCACTCGCGCGTTTTGCTCGTCAGCGAAGTCAGCAAGTAAGCCGGTAAACCCAACTACAGTAACATTCGATAGCGATGCTGTGATTGCGCTAACTAATTCTACCCGCTCTTCTAAACTAAATAGCGGTTTTTTATTGGGGTTCGATGCAACTGCAACAAGCACTTCAGGAAATAAATCAGCAGCGCGTTCGATTAAATCGAAATGGCCGTTGGTGACAGGGTCAAACGTGCCCGGATAAATTGCTTTTGTTTTCATTGAACTCAATTAAATTTTTTGTGAAACATTAACGACCTTAGCCGTCATTTGCAATGCTTTCGCTAAGATAGCCTTGCTGAAAAGCTAACCAGCTAGCTTGTTTAAAATGATAGGTTGAGGCTTTTTCATGCTCTTTGAGCAATGAACGATAAAAGCGGTCTAGGTTATTGCGCTTCCATTTTTCAGATGAGTGCTTTGATAAACGTTGTTGGCATTTGTCGAAATCGATGAGCCAAAGTGCGTTTTCCTCATCAAAGATAATATTGTGAACGTTGAGGTCGTGATGATAAATCTGTTTATCATGAAACTGTCTAATCAACTGGCCGACTTTTTGCCATTGAAGATCACTCATGCTGTGCTTACATAATAAATGATGCAAACTTGTCGCACCCTCAATGTATTGAGTAATAATAGATGCGCGATAGGCTAAACCATTAGTTTTAACAAGCCCTGCTAAACCTAGCGGAACGGGTAAGCCTGCTTGTTGCATAGTGTCGAGAAGCAGGAGTTCTTGCCAAGGTCTGCTGTGTTTGAGGCCAAGATGTAAAAAATGCTGTTGACTTAAATGGCGGATCATTCCACCTCTCAAGTATTGTTTTAATACTAACGTTCGGCCTTCGCATTTCACGAAATACGTTGTTCCCCTACCCTGTGCCGTCGCTACAACCGCACGCTGACGATACCAAAAATCAGCTGAAAACCAATCAAACTGTGGTTGTAAGGAGAGCTGAGTTGCTGAGTCGATATTGACCATTAAATGAGTGCGTTGCTTGGTTTGAACAGTCAGCGACATGCTTTTATCCTATACGGATGTGGGCTGTATGAACTACATTTCTCCATGACACATTGTTTACTCACTGAGTGGACCTTTATCAATAACGCTTAAAAACGTATCTCGTTGCTCTTTAAACAACATCGCAACACTATGTTCATTGTGCTTGGGGTTAATTGTACTGAAATCTTATAAAAAAGAATAACGCGAGTTCGTATACCCGTTCCACCTCAACATGCTCGTTTCAGAGCTATCACAGCGTTTTTATGACAAGGCATACTTGAGAAGGAATGTGGCTAACCTTTCGAACAAGTATAACGCAGTCATAAAAGCGCTGTGAAGCTCCCAAAGGCGAAGCCTAAAAGGATTTACCCTGCGTCAAATTGTTTCGACATGGAACCACCATGCCTTCTCCCATTTTCCTTGTTTAAATCCTTTTATTCGTTCGCTGAATCGAGCATGTTGAGGTGGAACGGGTATATTCAGCAAATACGGTCAAACACCGCGACTAAATTTGTCGTAAAGTGCGTTGAGAAAAAAAATAAGGTCCCGCCATCGGTAAGCAGAACGTTTAATTTAGTTTATGACGACCCTAGTCAGGTAGATGCAGATGATTATCGTTTTGATATTGGCTGTTCGATCAATCGTAAAGTTGAAGTAAATCGATACGGTGTGGTTAACAAAACGATTCCTGCCGGAAAGTGCGCTGTTATTCGCCATATTGGCAGCGATGATAGTATTGGTGCCGTAGTCAACTTCCTGTATTCAAATTGGTTACCTAACTCGTCCTTTCAATTACGAGATTTTCCTATTTTCTTTGAACGGGTGCGGTTTTTTCCAGAAGTAGCAGAGCATGAAATGGTCACCGATGTTTATTTGCCAATCGAAGAGTAAATTCCGCGCTAGATGAATGCAGTTTGAAAAACATCAAAAAAAATCATTAAATAGCAATCTTATACATTCATTCATTGTTTAAAGAGCCTAGCCCATTGCCCTCTACCCTTTCTTCCTATTCTCTGCCTCAAAATGCGAGCTTATGTTTGATTCGTTTGTCTGCCATTGGCGACGTATGTCATGCTCTTGCTATGGTGAGCAGAATACGCGAGCAACGCCCTGATATTGCCATTACATGGATCATTGGCAGTGTAGAGCACAGGCTGCTAAACGCTTTGGAAGGAGTAGAATTTGTTATATACAACAAACGCGAGGGCGCAAAAGCGAGGAAGGCATTAAGAAAACAGCTGATGGGTCGTTCATTTGACGCATTATGTGTGATGCAGGTAGCACTTAGGGCAAATTGGTTATCAACGGTTGTGAAGGCAAAAATACGATTGGGCTTTGATAAAAAGCACAGTAAAGAGGGCCACAGTTTGTTTATCAATAAACGAATTCCTCCATTGAATCAACCTCATGTACTAGAGGGCTTTCAAGCATTTGCAGACGCATTAGGTGTACCTGCATCAAAAAACCCGAGTTGGACTATTCCTGTTTCTAATGACGATGAAAATTTTGCTCACACCGCGTTATCGACCTTTGATAAGTGCGTGGCAATATGCCCTGCAGCGTCTAAGTTAGAGCGTTGTTGGAATGCTAAAAACTATGCATCTATTGCTCAGTTTTGTCAGTCATTGGGATTCACGGTTGTGTTATGCGGTGGCCCTAGTGAAATTGATAAACAACTTGAAGGTCAAATTCAATCGTATTTCGATACACCATTACCGTCGTTTATTGGTCAAACAACGCTTAAACAAATGGCGAGTTTGTTACAAAAAATGCACTTTGTCATCGCGCCAGACTCAGGGCCAGCACACATGGCAACGGCAGTAGGTGTTCCAGTCGTGGGTTTGTATGCGCATTCAAATCCACGCCGAACAGGCCCGTACCATTCACTCCCTTATGTTGTGAATGTATATGATGATCATGTACAAGCACAGTATGGTAAACCTTGGAATAAATTGCCTTGGGGAACACGCGTGAAAGGGCCCGAACTTATGCACACGATTACCATCGACAAAGTGCAAAACGCGATCAGGCGTTTATTAGGCAAAGCGTAGTTTCTTATCTACACTTAACCTAACGTTACAGAGCGTTAGGTGATTAGCCAGTGCGGTCGAAAAACACAATGAGAAGCAGCTACCTGCTGCTAATCTCAATTTCATTGCTTTGGTCCAGCTTGGGTTGGACGCAGCCAGCTAGGCAAATGATTATCGGCCATCCTTCGATACAGCTTGATGCTTTGTCTACCCAGCAGCTTCGTCGTATTTATTTAGCAAGGCAGCAATTCTGGCCCACAGGTCAAAAAATCACTGTGGTGATGCATAAGCAGCTTAGTTCTGCACATCGAGATTTCTGTCAGGACTATCTCAACGTTTTCCCCTATCAGATTGAGCGAGTATGGAATCAACTGGTTTACAGTGGGCAGGCAGAGCCTCCCCTATTTCGTGAAACCGATTCAATGGTTATAGAAGCCGTTGCCAGAACACCGGGCGCGATAGGTTATATCAACGCGGTCGACTCGCTTCCTAGTTCAGTGCAAGAAATAGTGTTAGGGAATAGTTCGGCAGTGGAGGTACGATGAAAGGTTTATGGCTCGGTGCTTTATTACTGCTATGCAATGCTCCCAGTGTCGCAAAAAATAAACTTACGGTTCATGGTTTTGCGGCGCAGGGCTTGATCAATGCCTATAATAGCGAATTTATTGGAGAACCGGGAGAATGGTCGTTACAGTTAAGCGAAGTGGGTATTAACGGACGCTATTCTATTAACAGTAAAGTGCAAGTGGTAGCACAAGGCGTTTATTTGAATGCGGGTAATCGTTATCCACAAGGAGCAAGGTTAGACTATGCGTTTGTAGATTACAGTCTGGCAACAAATGAGAGTTGGCGCGCCAATATTCATTTAGGTCGCTTTAAAAACCAAAATTGGCTCTATTCTGCGACTCAAGATGTGCCTCATACACGACCTTCAATTATTCTTCCGCAGTCTATTTATTTTGATGGCTTTCGCGACTTTTCGTTAAGCTCTGACGGAGTTTCATTAGTCACAAACAAAACTTACGCAAATGGAGAGCTCCAGTTTAATTGGAGCTTAGGTAAAAATACTATTTCTGATGAGTTTACGGTTGATTTGCTCGGTGGTCAGCCAATTGGGGATATTGAACCTCGCTATGTACAACAAGCCGGTTTGGCATGGTCATCGAGATCGTCTAGTTGGTATGCCAGTATTAGCTTGCTAGACTCTCGTTTAAAGTATGATATTTCAGACAGCGGTGTTTCACTGCAAGGTGAATCGTCATTTTCACGATATCAGGCTGCGTTACGCTATTCAGGACGCTATGTTGAGTTAAATGGGGAAGTATTAAAAGAAAAAATAGATGTCGACGCTGCACCATTGTTTCGCATTGACCAAATCGGACTTGGCGGGTATCTTCAAAGTCGATTTTTTTTACGGCGTAACGTAAGTATCTTAACTCGTTTTGATGTGTTCTATCCCGACAAAGACGACAAATCGGGTAGTCAATTGTCCGCACGGTTTAACGGACAGGTTCCCGCTTTTGCGGGTTTCATGCGTACCTACTCGTTAGGCTTACGCTGGGATATAGGTCATCGGTATCGCTTGCATCTTGAACACCATTGGGTCGAAGGTGCAGGTAGACTTACCCCCATTACTACGCCTTTAACATTACCGATTACGGAGCGACGATGGCGAACTTTTGCGGTGCAATTTATGACATGGTTCTAATATGAGAACCATGACCTTAGGCACAAAGATGGTCGTGGTAATGATGGTGTTACTGGTTGTCGTTACTACGCTCACAACATATTTGTTGGTAAAAGAATCGAACAAAAATGTATCCAGGGCACACAACGAACTTAAGCTAGCTAACCAAAATCAACTTCAGTTGATTCGTGGGTTACTGACAGAACGCACGGTGGTGTGGGTGGAGTCTTTCGCTCAACAAGCGTTGTCTGATGAAAGCACTGTGGCGCACCTGAAATCGCGCGTTGACACACATCGGGAAATGCTGCGTATTCAATGGCAAGCGGAAAACATTTGGGTACTAGATTCACCCATGTCCTCTATTTCTGACAAGGCAAATACAAGTGAAAAAGCAATCAATTTAGTGTTTAAACACACGAAAGAACAATTGCGCCCTGTGGAACACACACTTTGCCAAGATATTTGCGTGAATATGGTTGGTGTACCTATTTTAGTTAAAGGTAACACCGTGGCTGTGATCATCGTCTCAACATCTATGCAGGAGTTTATTGCCATGCTAAGTGAGTCGTTTGGCGCTAAAACCACTATTGTAGGATTCGACCCCTCCTCAAATCGTGCGTTAGCCGACGAACTTAAGATTATGGCACCTCTCAATCACCAATTGAGTGCATTCATGCAATCTATGCTAACAGTAATTCAACGCCAAAATGTATCTGACTTAGTACTCGAGGGGATCCAATTAGAGCACCAAGCCACGCCTTATTCGATTTTCTTACTGCCTTTCGAACAGTCAAATAAGCAAAGTTTTTACGTGCTCAGTGTTCACGATCAAAGCGCATTAACCAATCAAGTGGCGGTCTATCAACGCAGTGTTTTTATTGCTGCCATCATTTTATTTTCGACGTTTTCAGTGCTGAGTTATTTTTTATTTTCTCGGTTCAGAGCGCGCCTAATGAATTTAAGCCAGCGACTGCCGTTGCTACCCAAACGACAATTTCGGGAATTTACTCGTCAACGTTTACACAATCATAAGCGACATATTCTTGGTTTTGCTGATGAGTTAGATGTACTTGAAGAGGCGACAGAAAAGTTATCTTTAGAGCTAGCGAGTTTAGACGAAGAAAATCGCAAAAACCTTGAAAAATTAGAGCAGATGGCAATGTACGATGGCTTAACCGCCTTACCCAATCGAAATATGCTCAATTTTCAAATTGAAAAACAGCTATCTCAAGCAAAACGCACCAACCAACTTACTGCATTACTATTTATTGACCTCGACGACTTTAAAAAAGTGAACGATGTGTATGGGCATGAAGTTGGCGATAAATTATTGAAATTGGTAGCGCGGCGTATCGCTGAATGCTTACGCGATTCCGATATTATTACCCGATTTGGCGGCGATGAGTTTGTTACTTTGCTAGGTGATATTGAGTCAGTCCAACAGGCAGAGCGAGTTGCATCTAAGCTAGTGAGTAGTTTTATTGCGCCGCTTAAAGTAGACGACCGAGTGTTTCACATTGCGTTAAGTATTGGCGTATCTGTCTCAAAAGGCGACGAATTTTCAGGTGTTGAGCTTTTAAAACATGCCGATATTGCAATGTTCGAAGCAAAACGTGTCAGCGGCTCTTGTTTTCGCGTATTCGACAACAATATGAATGCAAAGGTAACCCGCCGAGTCGATTTAGAATCGGCAGCGCGTACCGCGTTATTAGAAAACCAATTTCGTGTTGCATTACAACCCATTATTGAATTGAGTACAAAGGCTCTGATAAGTTTTGAAGCCTTACTGCGTTGGCACCATCCCGACAAAGGGCTGATACCCCCGTCAGAATTTATTCCTATCTTAGAAGATACGCCTTTCATGTTGCAGCTCGACTATTGGGTCATTACTAAAGCCTGTCAACTTTTACAAGAATTTAATGAAAATGGGCTCGGCAACATAAAACTAAGCATTAATCTTTCCGCAGGCCAATTTACTGATCCGGCTTTACCTGACTATTTGCTCGAACAACTGAATAAATACGGTGTTAAGGCCGAAAATTTGCAGCTAGAGCTAACTGAAACGGCGTTAGTCTCAGATATGGCTATCACAGTCGCGATTATTGAAAAAATCCGTTTGCTTGGATGTAAAATAGCTATTGATGATTTTGGAACCGGATATGCCTCACTCAGCTATCTAAAAAATATTCCTGCCGATGTGGTGAAACTAGACCAGTCATTCATTGCAGGCATGTTAGAGCAAAAGTCAGATCGAAACATTGTTTATGCTACCGTTTCAATGGTGGGTAGTATAGATAAAGTGACCGTTGCAGAGGGCATTGAAATTGCCTCGCAATACGAACTACTTTGCCATTTCGAGTGTCAACAAGGGCAGGGTTATCTTATCAGTAAGCCTATCGACGAAGACGCGATATGGTATGAATTACAACAAAAATTACATCACGGAATTTGGCGCGTCGAATTACCCGAAGCAGGTGAAGACGAAAATACACTCCCCGTGGTGTAAACACGCGACAGGAAAGCATAATGTCTAAACAGTTGTACACCCAACTAGAACAACAGCTCGCTGAAACTAGACAAAACGGTTTATATAAACAAGAGCGAGTACTTCTTTCTGAACAACATGCGCAAATAAGTGTTGGCGACAAGCAGGTTCTCAATTTTTGCGCCAATAACTATTTGGGTTTAGCAAATCATCCAGAATTAATTGAAGCGGCAAAACAAGGGCTTGATAAGCACGGATTTGGCGTCGCATCGGTGCGGTTTATTTGTGGAACGCAAGATATTCACAAAGAATTAGAGAGCAAAATTAGTGAGTTTTTAGGAATGGAAGATACGATTTTGTATCCCTCTTGCTTTGATGCCAACGGCGGCTTATTTGAAACTTTGCTCACTCATGAAGATGCGATTGTCTCGGATTCGCTCAACCATGCCAGTATTATTGATGGTGTGCGCTTGAGCAAAGCAAAGCGCTACCGCTACGACAATAATAGTATGCCCGCGCTTGAAGCGCAGTTGAAGCAAGCCAGAGACGACGGTGCGAAAAATATCATCATTGCAACAGATGGGGTGTTTTCGATGGATGGCATCATTGCCAATTTACAAGGTGTATGCGACTTAGCCGAAAAGTATGATGCTTTAGTCATGGTTGACGATTGCCATGCAACAGGCTTCCTCGGCGCAGAAGGAAAAGGAAGCCACGAATATTGTAATGTTATGGGGCGTGTAGATATTTTAACAGGGACCTTAGGTAAAGCTTTAGGTGGCGCATCTGGCGGATATACGTCGGGCAAGAAACCCGTGATCGAATGGTTGAGACAACGCTCAAGGCCTTATCTATTTTCAAATTCAGTTGCGCCACCTATTGTCGGTGCATCGTTGAAGGTGTTTGATATGCTCGCGCAAGGTGATGACTTGAGGCAAGCGCTGTGGCGAAACACGGCACATTTTCGTAGCAGAATGATAGACGCTGGGTTTACATTAGCGGGGAACGATCACCCTATTATTCCCGTTATGCTCGGTGATGCTAAACTCGCCAGCGAAATGGCAGACAAGCTTTTACAGGAAGGGATTTACGTTATTGGTTTCTCTTACCCCGTCGTACCACAAAATAAAGCTCGAATTCGTACCCAAATGTCAGCCGCGCATAGCCTTGAACAAGTCGATAATGCTGTTGACGCATTTATTTCTGTGGGGCGCGATCTGGGTGTAATTGCATGAAGTCGTTAGCGAAATTATATGCCAAGCAAGGTATATGGATGCACAATGCAGATTTACCCGAAGTCGGTCACAACGATTTACTCATAAAAATTCACAAAACGGCCATTTGTGGCACTGACATGCATATTTATCAGTGGGACGAATGGGCGCAAAATACCATTCCTGTACCTATGGTAGTCGGACATGAGTATGTCGGTGAAGTGGTCGAGATGGGGCAGGAAGTACGCGGTTTCACTATCGGAGATAGGGTGTCAGGTGAGGGCCATATTACGTGTGGGCATTGTCGAAATTGTCGTGCAGGACGGCGTCATTTATGTCGAAATACGCAAGGTGTCGGCGTCAATCGTGCGGGAGCATTTGCTGAATACTTAGTGATCCCCGCGTTTAATGCCTTTAAAATCCCTAATAATATCAGTGATGATTTGGCCGCTATTTTTGACCCCTTTGGCAATGCTGTGCATACGACGCTTAGTTATGATCTAGTGGGCGAAGATGTGTTAATTACTGGCGCTGGTCCCATTGGTATTATGGCCGTAGCCGTTGCAAAGCATGTTGGTGCTCGCAATGTGGTTATCACTGACGTCAATCCTTATCGTTTAGCGCTAGCGGAAAAAATGGGTGCTACGCGAGCAGTAAATGTTACTCAAACGTCGTTGAAGGATGTCATGCGTGAAATAGGAATGACAGAAGGCTTTGATGTTGGGCTTGAAATGTCGGGAGTTCCTGAAGCGTTTAGAAGTATGTTAGCAACCATGAATCACGGCGGCAAAATTGCTATGTTAGGTATTCCTCCCAACGATGTTGCGATCAATTGGAACGAAGTCATCTTCAAAGGAATGACAATAAAAGGCATTTACGGCAGAGAAATGTTTGAGACTTGGTACAAAATGGCGTCGCTTATTCAGAGCGGGTTAGACTTAAGTCCTATTATAACCCACCAATTCAAGGTCGATGAGTTTCAACAAGGCTTTGATGTAATGGCATCGGGCCAGTCCGGAAAAGTTCTTTTAAACTGGTAATTTATTATGAGCACAAAGCCTGTTTTTTCGCATTTATCCTGTGAACAGCTATTTAACGAAAAAGATAATTGGACGCTGGTCGACATTCGCGATCCGCAATCCTATGCAATGAGTCATGTTGAGGGTGCGATTGCACTTAACAACGAAAATATCGGTGACTTTATCAACGAAACCTTGCCGACTCAGCCAGTTGCCGTCATGTGCTATCACGGACACTCTAGTCAACAAGCGGCCGAGTATATCGCGTCTCAAGGTGTTGAGACCGTTGCCAGTGTTGATGGTGGGTTCGAGTATTGGCGTCAGCATTTTCCGGTAACGGGAGCGCAATAAAGCTTGATTAGATTAGGTGATCAAACGGCTGCACATTTGTTGGCGAATTACTTAAAGCAGCAAGAGATTAGCAATAATTTGCTGTTTAAAGATGGCGAATACTTACTAACTATAAGCAATTCTTCCGATAATGAAAGGGCACAACGCATTGTTGAGCACTTTATTCGCTATCCTCATCACCCTAGATATCAGGAGGCCGCTTGGCAACAAGGCGAGGCACTGAAAACCCCAGTTGCTTCATCAACTACGAGCAAGACAAACGCTGCCTTTAGCGCGCTTAAGACTTCGCCCGTTGTTGTGCTTATTGGTGTGGCGTGTTGCCTGATCTATGGCCTGTCTTTACTGGATGGTTTTCAGTTTGTCCGACAGCAAATGATGATCCAACCATTCGGTGAATTATCAAGTTCTGCTCAGTGGTGGCGTATTATTACGCCAGCTTTTATTCATTTTTCAGAACTTCATATTGTTTTTAATCTGCTTTGGTGGTGGATGTTGGGTCGTCAAGTCGAAGCGAAGTTTGGTAGCAGTTTACTCCTTCTTTTCTTAATACTTACCGCAGCAGTGTCAAATATTGCACAGTACCTGGTTTCAGGTCCGTCGTTTGGTGGAATGTCGGGTGTCGTGTATGCCTTAATGGGCTTTGTTTGGTGGCTTGGTTGGTTAAGGCCAACATGGGGTTTGCATTTAGACAAGCCCATTGTCGGCTTTATGTTAGTTTGGTTAGTAATTGGGTATTTTGATATTCTGTGGGTATCAATGGCAAATACAGCTCACACTGTAGGCTTGCTGTCTGGCTGCCTATTAGCTTGGCTATTGGCGCAAAAAAGCGCTAGCCCTCATAAAGATACTTAGTAAATATCACATCTTTGACAACTTCTGATCCAGTCTCTTCACTCATCAAGGCTTGCAGCGCTTTTTTTATGCTCAACCTGATATCTTCTCGTCCAGTCAGTGACTTAACTTTATCTTGAGGCTGGCGTCCAAAAATTTCGATAACGGTGGCGCGCAATAAAGGCAAGTGATGCTCGGCGACTTCAAGGTGATCAACACTGTGCAACATCAATTCTATATTAACTCTCACATAGCCTAACTTACGCGCACTGTTACCGGCATAGTTGGTCACAATGTCTGGCTCTAAGCTTAGATAAGCAACATCAGACTGTGCATAAGCATGGCTTGAAACAGCGCTAAGCATCAAGCATGCTAAGCCAAAAAGTGTAGACTTCATATAAATTACGCAGTTGAAAATACTGTTGGTTATTTCAATGATATACTAGCTTAATAGAATATGCACAACGACAATGAACAAAAAAAGACAATATCACACACTGCAATTTCCTGTAGGGCTTGATGTTAATTGGCAAACCATCAGTACGCATGTACCTCTCAATACGTCGTTGCAGGACTGGTTGGTTGACACGGGTTCGTTGACCGAGCGTATACAAGGTTTATGTAAACAATTTACCGTCACAGTTTTAGGGCAAGGTTTTTCTACTTTACACGATAATGAACGGTCTTATTTGACCAATCAAGCGGGTGACTATCAAGTAAGAGAAGTGTTGTTGCTTGCTGACAATACGCCTTGGGTTTTTGCGCGCTCAATTATTCCCAGTGCTTTATTAGAAAAAGAATGGCGCTCTTTAGGGAGCGCGCCATTGGGGAAACAGTTATTCAACGACCAGCGATTTAAACGGGGTGAGTTCCAGATAGCCACCCTAGACAGCCACTCTTTTGCTGAATGTTTTAGTCACAATGCACCGAGTCATTTACTGTTCGCAAGGCGTAGTCTGTTTTGTTTGGGGCAGTATAGCGTATTAGTTGCCGAAGTTTTTCTACCTGATTCACCGGCTTACGGAGAGCTTGATTAGCAATGATATTGACGACACGCAATCGAAACGCGTATTGGCAACTGATGAGGGCCGACAAGCCCATCGGTATTTATTTATTATTATGGCCTACCCTATGGGCGTTGTTTTTATCTGCTCAAGGCGCTCCTAAAGTATCTATTTTACTTATATTCGTTGCCGGTGTGGTAGTGATGCGGTCGGCAGGGTGTGTGATTAATGATTATGCCGATCGTAATGTCGATGGTGCCGTTGAGCGCACTGCTCAACGGCCATTAGCCACAGGAGCGGTAACTGAAAAAGAAGCCTTGGCGTTATTTGCTTTGCTTATTGCTGTCGCATTGGGTTTGGTATTGCTGCTTAACTGGCAAACTATGCTGTTATCGCTCGTTGCTGTGTGCTTAGCGGCTAGTTATCCGTTTATGAAGCGTTTTACGCATTATCCGCAGGTGGTTTTGGGCGCTGCATTTGGGTGGTCTATTCCCATGGCTTCCATGGCGAGCATTCAAAGTGTGCCGTTTCACATTTGGTTATTGTTTGTGGCAAATCTTTGCTGGACAGTCGCTTACGATACCTTCTACGCGATGGTCGATCGCGATGATGACCTGAAAATAGGCGTGAAATCTACCGCCATTGCTTTTGGCCAATTTGATCTATTCATCATCGCTCTCTTGCAACTTTGCACATTAGGTTTGTTGATGATTGTGTTTTACATGGCAAACTTGAATGTGTATGCATTTATTGGCCTAGCGTTAGCCTGTACCGGGTTTGGTATCATGCTTTGGCAAACCAGAAAGCGAGAAAAAGGAGCCTTATTTAAGGCTTTCCTCAATAACCATTATATTGGCATGATAATTTGGCTAAGTATTGTCGTTGGTTTGCTCTGACAATAACTCATCAAGTCTTTTTTCTAAGGCGTCTAATTTTTCTCTTGTGCGAATGAGTACTTGATTTTGAACATCGAATTCTTCGCGAGTGACAAAATCTAACTTGCTCAGTTGAGCTTGCAGGGTTTGTTTTATTTTTGTTTCCGCTTCTTCAGCCACTGTTTTGACGCCGGGAGGGATGGCGTTGGAAATATGTTTTGCAATATCTTCAAGTTTTTTGGGATCAAGCATTACTTGCACCTGTATTTTGTTGGACTTGGCTTTACAATAACGCCATTCTAAAACCTCTGCGTGTAACAAGCCAGCATGAAACTCAATCCTGCACAACAATCGGCTGTTGAATTTATATCTGGACCTTGCCTAGTGCTAGCGGGTGCCGGCAGTGGCAAAACGCGAGTGATCACCAATAAGATTGCGTACTTGGTGCGTCAATGCGAGATGCCTGCTAATCGTATCGTTGCGGTGACCTTTACTAACAAGGCTGCTCGCGAGATGAAAGAAAGAGTCGGCCAAACCTTAGGGAAAAAAGAGGCAAGAGGGTTAAAAGTCAGTACCTTCCACACGCTTGGTCTCGACATTATCAAAAAACACCTTCCGTCTTTGGGTTTAAAAGCAGGGTTTTCTTTGTTTGATGACAAAGATAGTCGAGCGTTATTACATGATTTAACCGAGCACGATCTCGACGGGGACAAAGAGCAACTTTCGCTTTTACAATCCTGTATTTCAAATTGGAAAAACGATTTGATCATGCCAGAAGTGTTACTTAAACAAGCAACACATTCCGGAGAGCAGGCATTTGCAGCCTACTACAAGGAGTATCAAAATCACCTTAAAGCCTACAATGCCTTAGATTTTGATGATCTCATCATGTTACCTACGCTGCTGCTTCAGTCGAGTGAGGATATTCGTCAATTTTGGCAAACCAAAATTCGGTATTTGCTAGTAGATGAATATCAGGATACCAATACAAGCCAATACGAGTTGATTAAGTTTTTAGTCGGAGAGCGTGCGAGATTCACCGTAGTAGGCGATGACGACCAGTCTATTTATAGCTGGCGCGGTGCGCAGCCAAAAAATTTAACGCTGTTAAAGCAGGACTTTCCAAAATTACAAGTGATCAAGCTCGAGCAAAATTATCGATCGTCTGGGCGAATTTTACATTGTGCGAACATTCTTATTCAGAATAATCCGCATATTTTCGATAAGCGTCTTTTTAGCGAGCATCAATATGGCGAACCGCTTAACGTCGTGGTTGCAAAAGATGAGGAAAACGAAGCAGAAAAGGTGATTGCAGAATTAATGGCGCACAAGTTCATGAATCGCACTCAGTTCAAAGATTACGCCATTTTATATCGCGGCAACCATCAAAGTCGAATCTTTGAAAAGTTATTAATGAGTAATCGCATCCCTTACAAAATCAGTGGTGGCGTGTCGTTTTTTGGGCGTGCTGAAATTAAAGATATGATGGCTTACTTACGTTTGTTGGTGAATCAAGACGACGACAATGCCCTGCTCCGTATTATTAACACGCCAAGTCGAGGTATAGGACGGGCAAGTCTAGAAAAGCTGGGGCATTTTTCCAATGAATTAAATGTATCGATGTTTGAAGCAGCGGCTCATGCTAATTTATCTTCTGTTTTATCTAGTAAGCCCTTACACGCTGTTCAGCACTTTATTAGATGGATTGTAGAGTTGTCAGACAATGCAATACGAGGCGATACTTATGCTAGTGTTCGCGACCTTATTAAATCGTCAAATTACGAGGCGTGGTTATACGAAACTAGCACAAGCCCGAAAGCGGCCGAAATGGCCATGGGCAATATTAGTACGCTATTTGGATGGTTGAAGGACATGCTAAAGGGGAATGAGTTAGAGCCTCCTATGACCCTTCAAGAAGTCGTCAATCGCTTTATTTTGCGCGATATGATGGAACGTGGTGAAGATAACAGTGATGCCGACCAAGTACAACTTATGACTTTACATGCGTCTAAAGGGCTTGAGTTTCCTTATGTTTTTTTAGTTGGAATGGAAGAGGGTTTACTGCCTCACCAGTCTAGTATCGACGAAGATAATGTTGAAGAAGAACGCCGTCTTGCTTATGTGGGTATCACTAGGGCCATGAAACAGCTAACCTTTAGTTTAGCTAAAGAACGTAGACAGTATGGTGAAATTATTCAGCCTGAGCCTAGCCGTTTTCTGTATGAACTTCCCGTTGATGACGTACAGTGGCAAGACAAGAAAAAGACAGTGAGTAAAGAAGAACGGCAAGCTAAAGGGCAGACTGGTATTGCTAACTTAAGAGAGCTACTTGGCAAAAAATAACTAAGCTTCGTTTTCCCCCAATACCGAATTTTGTACTTTTTTTATCAGCATTGGCTCTGCTAGCAATGAGCCTTGTCCGTAACGACTGCCTATATTAATTAATGCATCGAGTTGAGACTGGCTTGTGACTCCATTGACTATGACATCAAAGTGCAGATGTTCAGAGATCAACATGACAGATTGGATCAGCTTTAAATTTCGCTGTGACCGAGGTAAGGACTTCACAAATCGATGGTCGATTTTTATAAAGTCAAAAGGATAAGCAAAAAGGTAGCTCAAAGACGCGAGACCACTACCAAAATTGTCTAATACCAATGTCACGCCTGAACGTTTTAACTTCTTCATCGCAGGCAAGATAACCTGAGAGCGTTGGTTTAAATCGTTTTCATCAAACTCAAGTACTAATTGCTTGGCAGAAATGCCGCCAAGCGCAATTTCGTCGATAATTTTGTTCACAAAGCCATTTTGGAGCAGATGGCGAATAGACAGGTTAACCGCAATTTTTTTTATCGTTTGGGCATTGTTTCGCAAATAGTCGCACGCACTGCGTAATTGATACAAATCTAGCTCAATGGTTAAACCGCTTTGTTCCGAAGCCTGTCGGAATTGTTCACGTGATATAACACCAATAGAATGATGCTCCCAACGCAAATAAAATTCATGGTACAGCGTTTGTGAATCATTCAACACAATGATTGGCTGAATAAATTTTCCAAACCCGCTTTCTCGCATAGTTTTGCGAAGCTGATTTTCTAATTCCATTTCTTCAAGCAAGCGCTCGCGCATGCTCTTGTCGAACATGACAAAGCGACCTCTGCCTTGGTTTTTTGCCTGATACATGGCAGCATCAGCATCGCGAATGACTTCATCTGCCGTTTTGTAGTACGGTTGTACATGAGCAATTCCAATACTCGCACCTGAGTACATTTCCTTGCCTTCGAGCATAAACGGCGTGACGACGCTTTCAATGATTCTAGACGCGACTTCTTCAGCATCGTGTTTTTCGTCGAAATGATCCAATAACACGATGAATTCATCCCCACCTAAGCGAGCAAGAAAATCGAGACTTCGTATGCACTCATTAATGCGTCTTGCCACTTCGATTAAAAACTCATCGCCAGCATGATGACCAAGGGTGTCGTTGATCGTTTTAAAGCGGTCTAAATCGATAAATAACACCGCATATTGCGCGTCGGGACGGCGTTGCTTGGTTGCAATGGCGAGCTCAAGCCGCCTATTAAACATCGTTCTGTTGGGTAAACCGGTTAAATGGTCGTGATGGGCGTCGTGGATCAGTTTTAACTCAATCTGCTTTCGTTCTTCTATTTGCTTTTTTAATACCTCGTTGGCAGTATTGAGTTCCTCTGTGCGAAGTTTAACCCGATGCTCTAATTCAGCATTGTACTTTTGAATTTCATCTGCTTTCTTTTTACGCTCCATTGCAGAGGCAATGTGATGAGAGACGAATTTAAGTAATTCAAGATCTTTCGTAGTATATGTAGCTTGGGCACCATAGCTTTGGATAACGATAACGCCTGCAATTTCGCCTTCCACGATCAGTGGAGAGCCAAGCCAAGTCGTCTTATTTAATAAAATACTTTGTACAGCAGACACATCTATATCTCCGGAAGCAGCCAGTTCCATAACTCTGCTTTGGTCGATCAGTTCTGCTTGTCCTGAGCGGATCACATATTCAGTTAATCCCAAACCCAGCTTTCGCTTTAACGCGGGCTCGCCGCTCGTGTCGTTATAATACGGAAATTCAAGATATTCTTTATTGCTATCTAAGCTAGCGATGTAGCAATTAGGTGCACTGATCAGCCGAGCAATAATATCGTGCAAGATGCGATAGAAACTGTCCATATCGTCTTCAATATTGATAGAAAGCTCAGATATCTCAAACAGCGCTTGCTGAAGAGACTCAACTTTCTGGCGCTCTAATATCTCTTCTTGCAGATAGTCGTTTATTTCTCTGAGTTGGCGGGTTCTGTCACGAATAGTGCGTTCTGTTAGTTCGCTACGTTTAACTCTGTCAAGTGTGCTTACAATATGCTGAGAAACAAATAAAAATACCTCCAAATCTTCGGGTGTATAAATAACGTTGGCATCGTAGGTCTGAACCACCATGGCACCGATCAGTTGATTACCTCGTTTTAAAGGTACCCCCATAAGGTGTTCTGGGCATTCACCATACTGTTTTATTCCTTTTTCTTGAATTAAGTCGGCGAATTCATCTTTTCGAAACATCAAATGCTGGCCGGTTTTTAAAATATACCCAGTTACGCCGCCGCCCAGTTCTTCGGCGGGAATTTGAGTGAGTGTCTGTTCGTCGTGCTCGTCGACAAAATAAGCGAAATCGACCATCTCTTCAGATTTGTCGTAAAACGCGACAAAAAAATTATCTGCGTTCATGAAGTCGCCGATAATTTCATGAATAGTAGGATACAGATTAGATAAGTGAGTGACTGAACTCGCTAGCTCAGAAATATCTAGCAATGCTTTTTGAACACGCTCTGCGCGTTTGTACTTAACCGTGATCTGTTGTAGTTGAGGGACAAGTTCCCGAAGCTCTTCTTCAGAAAGTGCGAATTCAGCCGACGTGTTATCCTGATTCGAAGGTAAGTTTGTGTTGCTCTCTTTTTGCGTGGGTACCAATAGAGACGACATTTGAGACGGCCTGTTTAAAGTTCTCCAATAAGTTACCGTATCTTTATCACAAACGCCACACTAAACGTGTGGCGTGTTTCATAGTGTTAGATACCTTCTATCATGTATTCGATAGCTGCTTTAATTTCGTCGTCAGAACAACTACCACATGTTCCTCTTGGCGGCATCGCATTAATGCCGTTGATCGCGTTTTGCCATATAGTGTCAAAACCCTTTTCATCCAAGCGAGGTTGCCACTCGGCAGCAACTTGAAATTTGGGCGCCCCTAATACGCCAGCACCGTGGCATGCAATACAGGCTGAGTTGTAGACTTCTTCACCTGACTTAGCCCCACCGCTAGCAGCGGCAGTCTCGGTTGCTGCTCCCGCAACGTGAACATTCCCCACTGGTTTAATACGCTCAGCGATATCTTCGTCAGTCATTTGTGCATGAACAGCAAATCCGACTAATGCTGAGACTACAAAAGCGCTAAAAAATTTTGTTTTCACGGACGACTCCGGCTTCTTAACTAAATTATCGATGATTATAACGTCTATCTGTCAGGGAACAACTATTGTCATTTATTTCTGCAAAATTCGTGTGGTTTTCCTTGTACGCTCAGTACTATGGAAAGCGTTTAGATGAATCGCGAATCTTCAGTTCAGGGTCAAACATAGGAATAATCTCCACATTCATGTTGTAGACGCGTTTCAATATGTTTTTTGCTGCCATTTCTGCCATTTCTCTTATAGGGTTATGAATGGTAGTGAGCTTCGGAAATACTTGCCGAGCAAAAATCGCGTTATCGAACCCAACGATTGAGAGCTTGTCGGGCATCGTAAGCTGATAGTCTCGCGCTCTTGTCATCGCGCCAGCTGCCATCCAATCGCTTGCACAAACCAATGCACTAAAACTACTTTGATTTTCAATGAAATGAGTGATGCCATCAGCACCGCTTTCTTCCGTATAGTCACCTTCGTAAAACAGATGCTTGTCGAAAGCAATGCCGCCTTCCATGAGCGCTCTGCGATGGCCAGCCAAGCGTTGGTTAGCATCGCTTTTAGACAGCGGGCCAGAAATATAGGCAATACGTTTGTGACCAAGTTCAACAAGATGCTTGGTGGATAGGTAACCCCCTCTTTCATTATTTAAACACACACAGCCAGTTTCGAGGCCTGGTACCAAACGATTAACCAAAGCAAGTGGAATTTTGTTTTTATTCAGAGAAAACAAGTGCTCATCTGATAATGCTTCGACGTGCAATATAAGGGCATCGCATTTCCGGCTTATCAAAAAATCGATGCCATCTTGCTCTTGTTCAAGATCGTTGTGGCCTACAGTGAAAATAACATGTTTATTAGCGGCTCTAAGTACCGCTTCAATGGCTTCCATCATTTCACCGAAAAACGGCGAATTTAACTCAGAGACCAACACGCCAACACTGTCTGAACGACTACTAGCCAGTGATCTTGCGATAGAATTAGGACGATATGACAAGTCTTGCATCACTGCTTCAACTTTTTTACGCAATTTTATGTTAACCGATTGATTGCCGTTCAACACTCTTGAAACGGTAGATAGAGAGACACCCGCTTTCTCGGCAACCTGATAAATTGTCGTCATGGTACTATCGTCCTCGCGTCACTTAAGCTTCGGCTTGCCGACGCAAAATAAGTTGTTCTGTCATTTTCATTTGCTCTTTGTCGGTTAATGGATACAAGGTCATAAGCGCTGCCGCTACAAAACCAAAGCTCGCGGGAATAAAGCTCATTAGCAGAGTCATTCCTGGTAGTGCATGAGTAATTGTTTCACTGATCTCGCTATTGTATCCATAACCTGCCAATACAACTAAGACCAAGGCACCAGCAAAGCCACCCCCTGTTTTTTGCACGAACGTACCTGCAGAGTAGAACAAACCCGTTGCTCGACGTCCACAGCGCCATTCTGAATAATCGGCGGAATCGCCAAGCATGGCAAAAAACAAGGTTGGCAGCATAGCAGCGAAAAACTCAGAGATGCAACCCAATACAAACACCCAAAGCGTGCTTTCCATAGGCGCCCAAAACAAAAAGCAGCTGAACAGACTACTGACGATGAGCGCAAACATAAAGGTATGCTTACGCCCCATACGAGCAACAAAATAGTTAGTGGCAAATGCACCGATAATCGATACCACAAGTAGCGCAGCGAAGTAGGTGCCAACTAGCACTTCGTTACCTATCACATATTTAAAGTAGTAGGCAATTACACCATATTTCGTACCATTATACATCATGGTCAAAAAGCCTATTCCTAATAAAATAAGCCACGGTTTATTGGTGATTAGGTCGATCACATCGCGCTGGGCTACGGTTCGTTTTTCTTCCGGTAGTGCTAAAAGATACTTAATGGCTCGATGAGTAAATACATAAACAAATGCAGAGAAAGCCAATGCAAGTAACGAACGATAGTAAAACAATAAGGTGATGGCCAACAGTGGCGCGATGATAAATGGCAGCATCTTAAGTAAATCTTTGATTTCGTCTTTGAATTTACCTCTATTTTCTGTTTGCAATGTCACTCTTTCTTTTGTCGTTACCACTGTAATCAACATCAGCACAATAAGTAACACAGCAAAGCAATACATAGCGTATTGATAACCCAGTGCATTATTGCCATTACCAAACAGTGCGACCAGTTTGGGTAAGCCGCCCATTACAGCCAAGCCCCCTAAAAAAGCGCCAGCAAAACGAAAACTTGATAGGGTGGTTCGTTCTTTGTCCGAGGCGGTCATTACCCCCATTAAAGCAGAATAAGGAACGTTATTCAGGGTGTAGGCAAGTGTTAACCCAATATAAGTGATGTAGGCATAGATTAATTTTCCATTCGCTGATAAATCTGGTGTGGTATAACACAGCACCATAAAAAGCGCTAAAACAGGTGTTGATAGAAAGATCCAGGGACGAAATTTTCCCCAACGAGTTTGGGTTCGGTCAGCAACCATACCCATAATGATGTCAGTGATACCATCTGACATCCTGACCACTAGAAAAAGTAAACCCGCGGCCGTTGCGCTGATACCAAAGGTATCAGTGTAAAAAACAGCCAAGTAGGCTAATGCTCCGCGCCACACTAAATTGGCGGCAGCGTCGCCCATTGCGTAACCTGTTTTTTCCATGAAGCTTAGTTTATGCGAATGTAGGTTTTCGTTTATCATCGGTATTTTACTCTGTTCTGCTTTTAAGCAATTGGCTGTAAGCATGTGCACTTGTTTTCAAAGTACGCTTTTGGGTTGCGTAATTGACATAAACAATTCCGAATCGTTTAGATAATCCTTCTGCCCATTCAAAATTGTCCATTAAACTCCAAGCAAAATACCCGCGTACATCAACCCCAGATTCAATGGCTTCGTGAACGGCAAGTAAATGTTGTTGAAAATACTCTACTCTCGGGTAGTCTTTCACTTCGTTATCAACGATCCTATCAGGCATGGCTGCGCCATTTTCTGTTATATATACAGGGGGTAACGAGTAGCTGTTATTTAATTCCAACAATATATCGGTAAGCGCTTGAGGATAAATTTCCCACCCCATGTCTGTTTTTGGGGGAAGCGCTTCGCGTTCGTAATAGAACTGGTCGCATTCTCGCGGTGCGGAGTAAGTGAGTCTGGTGTAGAAATTAATACCAATAAAATCGATTGGTTGACTCATTATCTCAAAATCCCCTTCTTCTACTGGTGGTTTTTGGTCAGCGTTTAATTCGTTAAAAATGTCAGGGTAGCGCTTGTCGAAAAGCGGCTTTATATACCAATGATTGATGTATTCGTTTGCTTTTTTTGTAGCAATTTTATCGGCATTGAGTTCTGAAGCGGGATAGCATGGGGTAACATTTACTACTATTCCTAATTGTGCTGAACTCACATGTTTGCGAAGCTTTTTAATACCCAAACCATGGGCTAACAAAATATGATGGGCTGCGGTTCTTCCCTCGTATACGCCTTTCACTCCTGGAGCATGCACACCTACCTCATACCCTAAATAAGCAGAACAAAAAGGCTCATTGAAAGTAGCATAACTAGCTACTTTATCACCGAGGCGTTGTCCGATAGCTTCAGCATAATGTGCAAAAGCAAAACAGGTTTGTCGATTTAGCCATCCTCCGTTATCTTCTAAATGTTGAGGTAAATCCCAGTGATAGAGTGTGACAAAGCTTTTAATTCCTCGCGCAGTTAACCCCTCAACCAAGGCTTCGTAGAATTTCATCCCCACTTCATTGATGGCCCCATTTTTATGTATCACTCTGGGCCATGAAATAGAGAAGCGATAGGCGTCGACGTGCAAACAAGCAATCATATCTAAGTCTTCTTCCCAGCGTTTGATATGTTCACAGGCCACGCTGCCGTCGCTTCCATCCACAATAGCAGACTCTTTCTCACAAAAAGTATCCCATATACAAGGTAGCCGACTCTCAACATCGCCTTCGATCTGATAACTAGATGTTGCAACCCCATATAGAAAGCGCTTTTTTAATAATTTAGAATGGGTCGGCAGAGTTAAATTTTCCATTAGAGATAAACCTTTTAAAATCGTAAGAGAGGAGTGACGTCGCCAAAACACACTATTAAGCCATGAATGATGTAAAAAATATGTTTAAATTGTTATATTGTCATTTCTTTTATAGCATGTAATGATGATTATGAGAAAGCGCTTTCTCAATTATTTTTTATCTAACGCTAGTAGGAGTAACTGTGACTCATCAAAATTCAGCAAACATCCGCTTCGCACTTGTGTGCCTAACCTCGTTGTTTTTCATGTGGGGCTTTATCACTTGCTTGAATGATTTACTCATTCCTTACTTAAAAGGGGCGTTTAACTTAAATTACACACAAGCCATGCTGATCCAGTTCTGTTTTTTTGGGGCGTATTTTATTGCTTCATTACCCGCGGGATGGTTAGTGGGTAGAATTGGTTTTAAAAGTGGTATCGTGGTGGGTTTGAGTATTGCTTGTATTGGTTGCTTATTGTTTTTGCCTGCCGCGGCGCTGAACATTTATGCCATATTTTTACTCGCACTTTTTGTATTAGCAACGGGTATTACTGTTTTACAAGTTTCAGCCAATCCTTATGTCACAGCCTTAGGTGATCCGAAAACGGCATCGTCTCGCCTAACTCTTACCCAAGCATTCAATTCTTTAGGCACAACCCTTGCTCCCTTGTTTGGTAGTTGGTTACTTTTCTCGGAGTTAGAGCATACAGGCGCGAGTGCTGATGCAGTGCGTACGCCTTATCTTTTACTTGCCGTCACACTTGCTTTCTTGGCTTTAATTTTTATGTTCCTAAAGCTGCCTTCCATTATTCAACAAAACAAAGACATCAAAGTGTCTTTATTTGCTCCTATGGCGCACAAGCATCTTTCCTTGGGCATGTTAGGTATTTTTGTTTATGTTGGGGCAGAAGTTGCTATAGGTAGTTTGATTGTGAACTACATTCAAGAGGCGTCTGGATTAAATTTAACTGAAAAAGAAGCGGCATCATATCTTACGTACTACTGGGGCGGTGCTATGGTTGGTCGATTTGTTGGTGCATTTGTAATGCAGAAATTGTCGGCGCACACGGTCTTGTGCTTCAACGCGGCAATGGCCTCTCTATTGATTATGGTGAGTCTGCTAACGCAGGGGCAACTAGCAATGTGGTCTTTGTTAGCTGTTGGCTTATGTAATTCAATCATGTTTCCCACCATTTTTAGTTTGGCTTTACAAGATTTGAAAGAACAAACCAGCCAAGGTTCTGGTTTATTGTGTTTAGCCATCGTGGGCGGTGCAATTATTCCGTTATTTCAAGGTTATATCGCAGATACAGTGAGCTTGACTGTATCGTTTGTACTGCCGATTTCGTGTTACCTCTACATTGCTTATTACGGGGTATTTGGAAGTCGAGTAAGCCATGAGTAAGACCCAAATTGAATACCTTCATAAGGATAAGGCATGAGGCTCATTCATTTATCGTTAAAAGAGAAGATTGGCTATGCTTTTGGTGATACGGCATCCAACTTCTACTGGCAAACGTTTTCGTTATTCTTAGTGATTTACTACACTGATGTTTTCGGCCTCTCAGCCGCAGCAGTGGGCACAATGATGCTTGCTACTCGAGTCATTGACGCAATAAGTGACCCCTTGATGGGTTCGATTGTTGACCGTACGCATTCCCGTTGGGGTAAGTTTAGACCGTATTTGATTATTGGAATTGTTCCTCTGGTAGCGGGTGGCGTACTCACCTTCACCGTTCCCGATCTCAATTCAAACGGCAAGTTATTATGGGCTTACGGTACTTACACCTTCATGATGTTGGCTTACACCTTTATCAACGTGCCCTATGGCGCACTGCTCGGCGTAATGACAGGCGACTCCCAACAACGCACAACCCTTACCAGTTTTCGGTTTATAGGTGCATTTACTGGCGGCATTATCGTTACCTATTTTACCTTGGATTTGGTTCAGTGGCTCGGTAAGGGCGATGAAGCCAAGGGGTGGCAATACACCATGTTGATATATGGTCTCGTAGCAAGTGTGTTGTTTTTGCTGACCTTTTTATCGACCAAAGAGCGTATTCAGCCCAGTGAGGAGCCTCAGCAATCCGCGCTTAATGACATAAAAGATCTGCTGCACAATCGACCTTGGCTTATTTTATTTGCGCTTGCTCTTGTTATCATGATGACCATCAGCATAAGGGGAGCAAGTGGTACCTTCTATCTTAAATACTATGTGGGGCGCGAAGACTTAATTGGCGCATTTAACACTACCTATCTTGTCGCTTTAGCTTTGGGGGCTGCGGCCACGCCCCTGTTAACTCGATGGGTGGACAAAAAGAAGCTGCTACTGATATTAATGATTTTAGTGACGCTATTTTCAGTCACGGTTTATTTTCTTCCTGCTGATGCAATGGTGGCTATTTTTATTTTTCAAGCTGCTATCGGTTTTTGCTTGGGACCAAAGTCGCCTATTGTGTTCTCAATGTATGCTGATGCTGCTGATTACAACGAGTGGACAACAGGAAGGCGCGCTACTGCAATGACATTTGCTGCTGCTGCATTCTCTCAAAAATTAGGGGGGGCAATGGCTGGGGCAGTGATTGGGTGGCTACTAGCTAGTATGGGGTATCAGGCTAACGCAGTGCAAAATGCAAGTTCCCAATGGGGAATCGTTCTGCTTATGTCATTGATCCCGGGTGGTTTTGCCGCTTTTTCTTTAGCATTAATTTACCATTATCCGCTCGACAACACTGCGCTAGAAAAGATGCAAGTCGAGCTGCAAGAAAAGGAGGTGTGACATAGTGATGTCTTCAAAGCCTCCTTATTTCCAATGTGAAACATCGCAAGCCATTGTGCTTACATCACCTACCGCGATGCCCAAAGCGTCGGGTTTCTTATGGAATAAAAAAATGATGTTGCAAATGAATTGTCGAGGCTATGCAGTCGCACAGTTCATGCAACCTGAGCCGACCAAATATGCTAGCGGCCCTGCATTAGAAGCCACTACTTTTATGCAGCCAGAGCACCACTACTATGCTCATCATCCCGGTCGTTTTTTTTACGTAAAATCACACTCCGATAACACGCTTTTTTCATTGCCATTTGAGCCGGTAAAACAGCCTGCCGATCAGTTTGAATTTCAAGTACACGAAAACGAACTTATTTGGAAAATTAGATATCAATCGCTTGCTTTTACAATAAGCGTTGAGCTTATTCCCAACGAAGGGGCTGAATTGTGGACGCTTGAAGTAGAAAATCTCGGCTCTAGCGAGCACAACATCGATATTTACCCTTATTTTTCGATTGGTTTTTTGTCGTGGATGAATCAGTCGGCAGATTTTGACGAAAGTATTAACGGCATTGTTGCTAACAAAGTGACACCGTATCAAAAGCTTGATGATTATTTTCGTAATAAGCACCTGAAAGAAAAAACGTTTCTGATCAGTGATGGGCTAGTGTCTAGCTTTTGTGCAAACGCAAATGAATTTGAAGGCTTGGGCGGTTTACATTCTCCCGACGCAATAAGTCGCGCAAGCTTGGGGAATGCCGCTGCAAAATACGAAGTGCCAGTCGCCGCATTGCATCATAAGATTTGCTTACTACCCAAGCAGAGTCAAAAGATACGTTTCATTTTTGGTGCTGCAAGTGATGTGGATGAGATTCTCAAATTCAGGCAGCATTATCTCAGTGAGCAAGGTGCTTTACAGGTCCGCAGCTTGAACAAGGCTTACGTCGAAAGATATTCTCCGGTTGTTAAAATTCATACGCCTGATAGTGAACTTGATCATTTTGTCAATAAATGGCTTCCTCGTCAGCTGTTTTACCACGGAGATGTCAATCGTTTAACGACCGACCCGCAAACAAGGAATTATTTGCAAGATGCAATGGGAATGGTGTTTTTAAACCCTGAAACAACAAAAACGGCAATGGTCACTGCATTATCACAGCAAAATAGCGACGGTTCGATGCCCGATGGCGTATTATTGCACCCAGACGCAGAGTTAAAATACATCAACCAAATACCGCATTCAGATCATTGTGTTTGGCTGCCTATTTGTTTGTGTGGTTATTTGCATGAAACGGCGGACACGGGCTTTTTAGACGCCCTCATTCCTTTTGCAGACAGCCCAGATAAAACCAGCGTTGCTGAGCATGTAGAACGTGCGATGAAATGGCTCGAGACGAATTTAGACAATAGAGGACTTAGTCTTATTCATCAAGGCGATTGGTGCGACCCGATGAATATGGTGGGCTATAAAGGTAAGGGGGTATCGGCATGGTTATCCATGGCGACGTCCTACGCTTGGCAACAGTGGGCGCACATTTGCGATTGGATGTCTTTGCATACTCAAGCTCAGTATTGGCGAACAGCGGCGAGCCAGATGAACGAGCGCATTCAACACGCGTTTTACCAAGGGAACTGGTATGGCCGAGGAATTACCGACGAGGGACGGTTGTTCGGTACTGATGGAGACAAGCAGGGTGCGATGTTTCTGAACCCACAAAGCTGGGCTATGCTGAGTGGTGCTATCGAAAAGCATAAAGCTCCCGAACTCATTCAACACATTCAGGAACATTTATATACGCCTTTTGGGCCCGTAATGTTAGCTCCTGCATTTACTGAAATGGTTGAAGATATCGGGCGCGTGACACAAAAATACCCTGGCTCCGCTGAAAATGGGTCGGTATACAATCATGCTGCGGCTTTTTATGCCTTTTCTTTATACCACTACGACTTCGCTGATGAAGGTTTTCAGATCTTAAGCCAAATGTTAGTCAAAGAAGAGGATGCTTTAACGAGGGGACAATTGCCGGTATTTATTCCCAATTATTATCGAGGGGCTTGGAAAGAACATCCTGAACATGCGGGACGTTCAAGCCAGTTATTTAATACAGGCACTATCGCATGGTTTTATCGCACTTTAGTTGAACAAACTTTTGGTATAAGCGGCAGTAAAAAGGGCTTAAAAATCAATCCAAAACTTCCCTCTCATTGGCCAAGCGCCAGTGTTACACGGCGCTTTAGAGATGCTACGTTTCATGTAGATATAACCCAGTCATCCAGAGGGAAGGGCATTAAAATTGCCGTGAACGGTGTTGAGCTACAGGGCAATGAAATTACCCATATTGTTGCCGGTGAAATTTATAAGGTCTGCGTAAAGGTAGCGAAGTGAGTAAACGCGTTTTTATCGTTATGGGGGTCAGTGGTTGTGGTAAAACGTCAGTAGCGCACTATCTTGCTAGTGAGCACAAGACGGGCTTGATAGAGGGTGACGACCTGCATACAGACTCCGCTAAACAAAAAATGGCTGATGGTGTGCCACTTAACGACGTAGACCGAGTACCGTGGCTAACTGCTATCGTAGCGCACGCTCAACAGCAGCTATTATTTCACGATTATGTCGTTATTAGCTGCTCGTCATTAAAAAAAAGGTATCGCGATCGTCTAAGGCACATCGCTCACCACGTATACTTTATTTATTTGGTTCTTCCTCAAGCTATTGCCATATCGCGTGTTGAAAGTAGGGAACAGCATTTTTTCCCAAAGGGAATGGTGCAGTCTCAATATACGGCATTGCAAGAGCCGCAACGCGACGAGCACTACATTAAATCTATTGATGGAACACAGGCTTTACATGATGTGTATCAACAAGCCTCTGATTATGTCATGCAGCAAATAAACACAGACGGTCCTATTTTATAGCGCTTTTTTAGTCGGCACGACGGCATTGGCAAAAATAAGACCTGCAACAAGAGACATGAATACAAGAAACACTTCCTGCCCTACTTGTTGAGCATTCACAAAGTCTTTTCCTGAAATAAAGGAATTCAGCCCCATATAAGTTTTTGAACCAGGAACGAGCACAATCAAACCGTGCATCGCAACAATGGTGGCAGGTTGGCGTGTGATACGAGTAAACACATTCGCAAACACGCCCAATGCAAATGCACCGACAAAAGCGCCCAAGCCTTGTTGGGCAAACATCGCGCCCCATGTGGTCGCTGCATAGGCTAAAAATGCGGCAGCCAAAGCCCACGGAATATGTTTTACGCGCGTTCTAAAAATGACGACTAAGGTCATACTTAACACAAACAAGGCGACCCATGTCGCCCAAAAAGGCAAGGATGTTTGAGGTTGGTATTGGTTTTCACCCAAAAGAGCGAAACCTAAAGCGATTCCAATAAAGGCTCCAAAATACAGTTTAAACAGTTGCATGATCGCGTCCATAATCCGCGCGGTACCCGACACCATATTTCGAGACGAAAGCTCAGCAAGTCCCATGGTAAGCGCAAGTCCGGGTACTAAAATGATAATGGATGACAGAACAATCAGCGGTATATTGATGCCGGGGTCGAAAAATCGACTGATCACACAAGCTCCGAAGCCAGAGACAATGGCAGTAACAGGCTCAAGCATCATGTGTATACGCTTGCTGTATTGTGACCAAAGCGTCCAAAAATAAGCAATACTACCCAATATTCCTGACCAAAGAATTTCTAAAGCACTCGCGCCCATCAATACAGAAAACCCAGCGGTTGAAAAACCGAAGGCTAACCAAGTCAGCAATTTTCCATAAGGACTGCCCATGTTATCTATTCTATCGAGGCTTTGATCTGCATCGGTTAAAGACACATCTCCTGCTAACAACTGGCTAGCCAGTTCGTCAGTCAGAGACAAGGAATTCATATCTAAATCACCGGGTTGTAGACGCAATGAAAGATTGTATTCGTCCTCATGTTTGTCTGTCCAAATGACGAAATTGAGCGATGTGGGAGTAGAAATAAAAGAAGCATGTAAACCAAGATGAGTCGCAACTTCGAGCAAATAAGCTTCCAAGCGAAACGAAGGCGTACCGTATTTGTGAAGCATCTTACCCAACTTTACAATTAACCGACGTTTTTGAGTAAACTCCGCTTTATCCAATGTGATAACTCATTTATTTTCTAATTTACTTTATATAGCTTAGCTAATATGAGCAATCTACCTCAAGATGCTCAGTTCAGCGAGCGAATAAGAGAATTATGACAAGGTATATACCCGTTCCACCTCAACATGCTCGATTCAGCGCACGTGTGGTCTTCCGTGTGCTTTTCGCTTACCGAATTTGTAATAACAGGTATACGGCTGTCCTGTATCACGAATGAACCTCTGAGAAGAATGACACTCTCTTTAGTTTATACCCGTCCTGAATTTGCATGATGTTGTGATAAAATTGTGTTGAGTTTTTGGCCAAGTAGTTTGGTATTCTCGTTATTCTTATAATTAAAACTCTATGACTGTATATACCCCTCATGTAAAGCTTTCAAAGCCTGAGGGAGAAGGATTTTAAAAGATGATGTTATATTCGTATCGAGCAGCGTGTTTTTTAGTTGTTATTGGTTTAGCTGCCTGTGGCGGAGGGGGTGACGACGTTAATACTTCTCAACCGCCATCAGAGCAAAATCCTGTTCAAGGGGTGAGCTTTCAACCGGGTGTATTTCCTAATAGTGATAGTCTAGAAGCGCAATGCGAAACGCCGCGTGCGGGAATTGACCCGTTTAGCAATGCCCCTTTCCCTGATCGCCAAGGCTCTGAATTTTTGGAAAAAATGTGGTTACGATCTTGGACGTTTGAAACGTATTTATGGTTTGATGAAGTTGAAGACAGAGACCCTGCAAATTTTGGCGTGGTTGAATATTTTAACTTGCTAAGAACTGAGGCACTAACAGATTCAGGCCGTCCTAGAGATAATTTTCACTTCAGTCAAAATACTGAGCAGTTTAATCAGCTCACTCAATCGGGGATTACTCGTGGTTACGGCTTTAATTTTCAGCGCAACAGAGCGTCTGCGCCAAGAGAGTTTATTGTTCGTTTTACTGAACCCGGCTCTGCTGCGGCGCAGGCAGGTGTTCCTCGTGGAGCATTGCTCACCTCTGTGGATGGCGTCGATTTTATTTCTTCAAGTGAGGTAGACATAATTAATGCTGGTTTGTTTCCAAGCGAAGCAGGCAGTACTCATGAATTTGGTTTCCGCTTGCAAGATGGCAGTGACATAACTGTGTCTTTGGTTTCTGAGGATGTCGTCGTTTCTCCCGTTCAAAATGTTTCGCTCATAGAGACGGACTTTGGCCCAGTGGGCTACATGCAATTCAATGCCTTTAATGTAACCGCACAACCTGCCCTTATTGATGCGTTTGAACAATTTAGCGAACAAAATGTAAGTGAACTGGTCATTGACATGCGCTATAACGGCGGCGGTCGACTCGCGCTAGCGTCACAACTTGGCTACATGATTGCAGGTGAACAGTCTGAGGGAAGCGCGTTTGAAGTTTTGCAGTATAACGGCAAGTTTAGACCTGATGAGCCAACGCCGTTTTTTGACAGAGAAATCGACTATGACGAAGGCGTATTCTTATCAACACAATTACCCAGCCCATCACTTTCGCGAGTGTTTGTGTTGTCCACTGAAAACACCTGTTCGGCAAGTGAATCGTTAATTAATGGTCTGCGTGGAATTGGTGTGGACGTGGTGTTGATTGGTGATACAACCTGCGGCAAGCCATTTGGCTTTTTCCCTACTGATAATTGTGGAACCACGTACTTCACCATTCAATTTCAAAGTATTAATGCGCTAGGTTTTGGTGATTATCAAGACGGCTTCGTTCCTTCACAAAACCCTGTTGTTGGTGAGCAAGTGTTAGGTTGCGCGGTTGAAGATGATTTCAGTCAAGCACTGGGTAATGAAAACGAAGCGCTGTTGGCAACTGCCCTTGATTTTATGGTTGATGGTGTAGCCGCCTGTCCTCCTGTGTTGGCTGAAAGTCGATTGCAAAGGAGAGACAATGATGCCGCTCGTGAAACACGACAAGATATTATCATTGAAGCCAGTGCAAACGAAAACAGAGAGCCAATACGCGAAGCACAATAGTTTCAGTTTGCTTAGATAAATAAGACAGGTGCATTTCAGCGTATATTTACCTATTATGCACAGCATCTACTTTGCTGTGCATAGCGCAAGGAATATATCATGAGCAAACTTTCTTTTTTGGTTGCGGTTGTCGCAGCACTAATGGTGTTACTGCCCGGACCTCTGTTCAAATATGATTGGTTAGCACTAGGACCAGCATTCGCGAGTTTGCGTTTGGGCGTTTATGTAGGTTTTGCTGCGCTTGCCGTGTTTGTTGTACAACTGCTGTTTTTTCGCAAAACGCTATCTCTGCTAGTAGGCGTGTTATCTCTTGCATGCATCGGGTTGGCAGTCGGTGTGCCTCTTGCAATGAAAAGCAAAGCTAGTTCCGTTCCCCCTATTCACGATATCACCACCGACATAGCTCGTCCTCCCGAATTTATTGCTGTTTTATCTGAACGGGAAGGGGCTAGGAACCCAGCAGAATATGCCGGTGAAGACGTGGCGTTACAACAACAAAAAGCCTATCCCGATTTAGATTCTCAACAGTTTGACTTGAGTGCTGAAAGCGTGCAGCAGGCCGCTAAATCAGTAATTAATGGCTTTGGATGGACGCTACATGAAAATAGCAAAGGGTATAATCTTGAAGCAACGCATCAGTCTACGTGGTTTGGATTTAAAGACGATATTATTGTTCGAATTGAAGAACAAAATGGTCGAACCGTTGTAGATATTCGCAGCAAGTCGAGGATCGGACGAAGTGATTTAGGGGCCAACGCCTCGCGTATTAGAAGCTTGCAAGACGCACTTGCTAGCGCCGTGGAAGAAAAAATGAGTGAGACCTCCTCTTGACTGAACGCACCATCTGGGTAGACGCAGACGCTTGCCCTAACCTGATCAAAGACATTTTATTTAAAGCCTCTACCCGTACCAAAATACCGCTTACTTTAATTGCCAACCAATACTTACGCACACCTGCAACGCGATGGATTACCGCTATTCAGGTAGAAAAAGGCTTTGACGAAGCTGATCACGAATTGGTGAGGCGAGCAAAACAAGGTGATTTGGTGATCACTAGCGATATTCCCTTAGCCGATGAAATTATTGACAAAAAAGGGTTTGTGCTGACGCCACGTGGCGAAATACTGAGCAAAGACAACATCAAATCTCGCTTAAATATAAGAGATTTTATGGACACAATGCGAAGCTCGGGCGTGCAAACAGGTGGGCCGCCCCCGATGTCAAGCAGCGAAAAACAGGCTTTTAGTAACGCTTTGGATAAGTGGATACAAACTGGTCAAATTTAATTCTTGGGTAAAATTACAAAACTTTAATCAACTAAATCTGAGAAGAAAATGTACCAAATGACAGGCAATATCGCCTGTTTGTTTGGAGAGTTGAAATGTTTAACAAGCTTAAAGTTCTTATTTTTTCCTTCGCCACCCTAGCTTCAGCAGCCGTTTTCGCAGGTAATCATGGCAGTGATCACAGTTATAAAAAAGATATTGTAGATACGGCAGCAAACACACCTGACTTTGCTACATTGGTTTCGGCAGTTAAAGCGGCCGATTTGGTGCGGACATTGAAAAGTGATGGCGAGCGATGTAGTTAATTTGTCTGACGCAACAACCGTTCAAAGCAATGACATTGAAATTAAAGTCAGTGGGTCTACAGTTATGGTCGACAATGCTAAAGTACTAAAAACTGACATCACTACCAGTAATGGCGTCATTCACATTATTGATAAAGTTATGATGCCCTAAGTCTTTTACCCTTAACAACACGATTTAATGTTGAAACAGCAGCACCAAGGTGGGTGGCAGCTAACTGCATGCGGGTTTCTAGCACTGGTATTTTGCTATTAATCTAATGTAGTGTCAAAACTGATAGGCGAAGCTGATATAAAATCTGACTCTAGACGAGACTGGTGGCTGTATTCAGGTGACACTAAGTATCGTTTTGCTATCGCCTCTTGGTTTTGAATCGTCTCCGCTACCTTATCAAATGCTGCTTTTCCAAACTCAATATAGCGCTCGCCCCATGATGTGGCGTAAATCGTAGTTATTTCATCGGGATACGCTTTTAAGCGCGAAGACTCTAAATTCAGCACGACAAGGCAGGAGGTAATAACACTTTTTGCTAAAAGCTGTTCGCGAGGTATGGCGTTAACTTTAACAGGTTTGAATAACTGAACCGCAGTCCGAGTTAAACGTTGTAAATCGGTTTCTGTGACAGGGTCTGAATCGTAATCCAGCAATATTTTGGTGTTTTTATCGATAATTTTGTTTACCACACACCACGTAATTAAGTGGGCTGTTGTTTCATCGGTACGTACTTTGTAGGGTTTTGCTTCATTGTCTGGGGCGGTCAGTAAATCACCTGAATACAAGGTCCAAAGTCGTTGACCCTCTTTTGTGCGCCTTGAACGAATAGTTGCCACAGGGCAATATAATTCTTCGCCAAATCCGCTGCGCAAGAACTCAATTTTATGCGGTTTCTTGGCATAAAAGGCTTCTAAGCGTCGACCCAATACGGTCATGTCTTGTTTACTGACTGAATGATTTAAGTTGCGAAACTTAGCGGACATGCGTCGATAACACTGAATAAGAAAACTATGAATACGCTTACTTAGCGCAACGTTTTGAGTAAAGGTCCATGATTCAATATGATCTAATTCGCGTATTTTCTCTTCACTCCAGCCCCAGCGAGTGACATACAGCGACATAATTTGATGCTTAAAAGTACGCCCCCCTTGCGGAAGCTTCACGCTTAGTTGTGGATGACTTTTAATATACAAACACTCTTGTAACAACCTGACAATGCTCGGCTTTTCTTCAAGCGTGTAGTGATTGATCAGTTGATCGAACATCAAGGCGTAGGGGTCAATGGGCTCTACTTGACTAGATGCCTCGTTAGTTTGATGAACGCGATATTTCAGCTCATTACATAGCGGTTGATGGCTATCAATGCCTTCTAAAAACACCTCTAGTTTGGCCATTTTCAATACAGACTTAAACGGGCTATCCATCGCTTTGCTTAACTGCCAAATAGCTGCACCGAACAACTCACTCGGGTCCATTTTCTCTAAGTTACCTAAATCCATTACCCAATCTGGGTCTGGAGAACGGCCTTTTTTAAGCGTTTTGAAGAGCGCGTCATACTGTTCGTTAGTTGTATGATTTGGCGTAAGCCACCAAAAAGGCGCTTTTCCCGATACCACAATGTTGGTGGTATAGAACTCTGATTTTAAAAATAAGGCTTGAGCTGAACCCGCACTTTCGCCGTCGGCAACACCAAAATCGTTCGCTTTAACTTTGTCGATGTCGGAAATAAAAAAATGTACTTCGAGTTTGTGCTTGTCCAAGGCCCACTGTTCGATTTTACTCAATTTTTGCTGTAAGAGTTGTATACCGTGCTCACCGATATTTTTACTGTCTAAACACACCCAGTAATCAAAGTCAGAATGTTCGTCCTGTGCAATAGTGCCGACACTTCCCATCAATAACATCGAATCAATGAACCTACGTTTTGGCCAGCTTTTCTTCGCAAATTGGTGAACATCGGAAATAAAGGGAAAGGCAAACATCAAAGCCCTTGCGACGTCCGGTCTTAAGGTATAGTTACCTAAGCCATGCGGTGTGTCGGGGTGATCGACGAAGCCCGGTAACGATTCGTGATTCACATGTAGCAAATACGGAATAGCATGAAAAAGTGGCTTGTGTTTGTCGGGCAGCAAACTAATTGTGCGCTCGATACGCGCTTTGTTGTAGCGCAATACACGAATAAGCCTTATCGCTAAGGTTTGATTGCTTGGCTTTTTATCAGTGTCTAAGCGCATGAATGTTTCTCATGGCCTGTATAGCTTGCTGATAGTCGCCCGTTGTTTCGAACAATTGAGCAAGCAACAAAAGCTCTGCTTCTGTTTTGTTCAACTCCACCGCCTTCATTAAGGCTTTTTTACTCAATGAATAATCGCCTGATCGATAGGCAACATGCCCCAACGCTGCATAGTAACAAGCCTCTTGTGGAAAGGCTTTGATGCTATTTTCCAAGGTCTGAATAAGTGAAGCAGGTTGAGCGACTTGTATTTGTTTAATCACATTAATATATCGAAGGGAAACCGGTTTCTTTTTATACCAGTCCACGAGATGATTTAAAGCATCAACATGCATACCTTGGTGTAATAATTCTTGTAAATAGGCTGCCCGATAATCATCGTCATTTCTTTGTTGCCGCCCGAGTGTTTGCCAATGCGCTTTGAGCTGGTTTGCCCCTTCTTTGCTTGCAATCTCCGCAAACTTGTTCGTCGCTATGCGTGAATTAAATTGCTCGACGTCGTCACCCAATAATTTTTTCCATTTAGGCAACTCATTTTCTAAGGCTTGCCACTGGTTCGTTTTTGCCATGACTTGTGCGCGGAGTTTGATAAGGTCAGCATCTTTTTGATTATCTACGCTATCTAATATTTTAAGTGCGTCTTGCGGTTCGTTTTGCTGAAGCAAAGTTTGCGCGCTCAAAAGTACAGCACAGTTTACACAGGCAGGGTCGCGATGTTGTTTAGCCTTATCAAACCACATCATGGCAAGGTCAAATTTACCTTCTTGAAGTGCAAGCTGCCCCAGTGCAATGTAATGAAAGCCATGAAAATCGTCGCTAGTCACTTTTTCCATCGCAGCTTTAGCTTTTTCATTGTTGCCTAATGCAAGGGCAAACAGGCCGTTGTAGAAAAACTTAGATTGCTTTTTATAATGCCCTCCTTTCATTAGTCTTCTTAAAGACTTTGAAAAAGCAAAGCTTTTTGAAAAAATCCTTATACAAACATAAAAAACTAAAAAGCAAAGCAACAAGCCAACGATTAATGTAACCACACGAAACTGAACAAAGTGAGTTCCAAACGCAATAACCAGATAGTGGTCACGCCCAACAAATTGCTCAGTAGTAGCAATTACACAAAGTCCAAGTATTATGATTAACGTATATTTAATGGCCGTCTTCATTAATATTCGCCGTCTAAATCGACATTTGATGCGTCACCTTTTTGAATCCTATTGGATGTAATATTCTTCATTATTTTGGTGCTTGCTAACTCTGTAGGTGACGAACTTTCAATGTTTTTCTGTTTTTCTGTATTAAGTATTTTAATTATTTCAACAATTCTTGGAGTCTCAACTGCAAAATGCTGCTCAATCAGTGAAATAGCTACGTTCAAAGACACTTTATATTCAGATATTCTTCGTTGGATTATATAATTTTGCGCTTGCAGCAATGCGAGCCTGAGTCTCTCTTTAACGATATATTGCTGCTCGTGTGTTAAAAAAGGTTGAATATCGCTGCCTAATTTTTCATACCTGAACAAATCGTCTGCGAGAGAGTCAAAAACGCTGAGAAGATTATCTTTCCAATCTTCTACATTGTTAGTCACTTGTTTGTTCTCTGAGTATTCTTTTACTGGAAGTGATACTGAATTCAATGGCAGCGTATCAATTTGTTCAATAATACTGTTTAACGTTAATGCGATTGATAGAGTGTTATTGTTTGACGCTTGCTTAATCGAAAGGACATCGGAGGCAATCGCTTTTCGAGCTGGGATCAAAGCGGGATCGCCCACCTCTTCCAAACGTAAATCGGCTTCTTTTAACAATAAAATAGCGGTCTGCGTATCGTCTTCCAGCCAAATTTTTCGGCCTGCCATTCGGGTAAGGTAATCAGCTTCTGCGATGAGCCAGTCTGATGCTCTCGTACCGTTCATGTTGGCTAAATCGGTATTTAGTGAGCTAAGCTGAACTTCTTGAACAGACAATGCGCCTTGCAATTCTTCGACTGACGCGAGGATCTGGCGGTGTGATTGCTGTTGTTGTGAAAGCTTAAGGTCTTGTTGCTGCTGATGGCTAGCAACAAGAGCAAGCTCACTGCTAACCGACTGTTGATTCTGTACTGTTTGAAGTAAGGGCTGGTAGTGTTGTTGGTAAAACCAAAAAGCGGTACTTCCGAATAAACAAACAACAATAAACATGACGCCAATGGCACACCACAAGAGTGTTGAGTGATTACTTGTATTCTGCTTTGTTTCGCTCGCTTGTTCGCTTTCTATTTTATTTTTCGGAGACTCAAGCTCTTTTTTTGTCATGTATGACCTCTTAGCAACGCCTTAATACATCCTAATAGATGTTTGTCAGTAGCACCATCACTCGTGTAAATTGTTTCACATTCATTGGCGATCGCTACTTGCTTTACTCGCTCACTAGGCACAATTAAAGGCTTTGTTCTTAGATTTTCTTCAGCGTAAGCGCTCAACAAATGAGTGAGTAAACTTGCACTTGTTACCACAATCATATCAGCCTTTGACCAATTCAGGATAGAGGTGGTAAATGGCGGAAGTAATTCAATGCGTTGATATACATTATATTCCGTGTAATGAATACGGTGTTGTTGCAGAAAGGTTTGAATTACCTGTCTTCCGCCTTGCCCTTTAATCAGGGTAACTGAGCCTTTTATTTTGGGTAACAGTTCAGCAACCAAACCTTCTGAGGTTTGAACAACAGGATAATGTACCGATTGAAAAAAAGGAGCAAGTATAGCCGCGCAACTCTCCCCGACGCACAGAACCGAATGAAATAGAGACATCTTTTTTTGTCGCATAGCAACAAGCCGTTTTGCAGCCTCTGTACTTGTTACAATGCAGGTGGATGTGTGAAGGAGACCTGAGCTTATTGCTTGCTCTAACTTACGACACTGGTCTTGATTAGACCGAATATCAATGGGTGCAATACCCACAGTTGCGATGTTATGTTGCTCGAAAAATTGCACACTTTGCGTAATTTTGGGGAGCGGCTTAACAATCGCTAGCATGGGCTTTTTAACCTTAATGACTGAGCGCGGCCAAGATACTTTTAGCGCCTTGTGAGAGTAACTGGTCGGCAACTTGTTTACCTAGCAGATGTGGGTCATTGCCTGATGCCTCGGCCTCTAGCAGCAAAGAACCGTCTGGTTTGCCCACTCGACCTACAAGATGAAGTAGGGGAGTGGCGTCAGACGAAGACGTAAGCGTAGCAAAACCGGCAATTGGAACCTGACAGCCGCCTTCCAGCTTGGCATTCATCGCTCTTTCAGCCAGCACACATTGCGCGGTATCTTTATGGTTCAAAGGTGCCAATAGGGCATGCAATTCTTTATCATCATTTCTGCACTCTATACCAACCGCACCTTGGCCCACAGCAGGTAAGCTAATCTCGCTAGTAAGCGTTTGTTGAATGCGATCATGCATGTTTAGCCTGCGTAAGCCAGCCGCAGCAAGTATAATGGCGTCATACTGACCGTCATCCAGTTTTGCTAAACGGGTGTTTACGTTTCCTCGCAAATCTTTTATTTGGATGTCGGGACGGACTCGGCGCAATTGGCATTGCCGGCGCAAACTGGATGAACCGACGACCGCACCTTCGGGCAAATCAGCGAATGCTGCGACTTTGTTGGAAACAAAGGCGTCATAAGGATTGTCTCGTTCACAAATAGCATAAAGTCCAAAGCCCTCTGGAAAGGCCATAGGCACATCTTTCATAGAGTGAACGGCCATGTCAGCCCTTCCCTCTTGCATGGCAATTTCTAATTCCTTAATAAACAATCCTTTGCCACCAATTTTTGCTAAAGGGGTATCTAATATTTTGTCGCCTTGTGTGCTCATTGGTACAAGTTCGACATTAAGGCCTGAATGAGCCGATTCAAGTGCGCTTTTTACGTACTCAGCTTGCCATAATGCAAGGGCACTTTTACGGGTGGCAATACGAAGGGGTCTAGAAAAGAGGGGGCTTGTCATTTGCTTAGGCTTCAAGTTTTAGGTGTTGGATAATAAAGTGTCTTATATCGTTTAGCTCTTCCAAGCATACGCTGTGCTGCATACCGTAAGTGTGAAACGACGCGTTAAAACCATTTTCTTCTAAGGTTTTCTTTGCCGCTTCACCCATTACAAGCGGCACCACGTCGTCAAACTGACCATGCCCAAAAAAGAAAGGCGTTAGGCGATTGCTAGGGCTAGCTTCTTGACCGAGTGTGTGCGGTTCACACATGTAGGTAGAGAGTGCCATCACTCCAGCAAATGGGTGCTGACTGCGCGTAGCAAGGTGTAAAGCAATCACGCCACCTTGTGAAAACCCTGCCACAATGATGTTTTCTGGGGCAATACCCGAAGCGATTTCAGCGTCGATAAGTTGGTTTACAAGAACGCTTGATTCTTCCACCCCCGCTCGGTCGGCGCGATGATTAAAGTCCATTGTTGTGATGTCGTACCATGCGCGCATTCTCATACCTCCGTTAATGGTAACGGGGCGTTCAGGTGCATGTGGAAAAATAAATCGAACACCATGCTGGGCAGGTAACTTTAGCTCAGGAACAATGGGTGCAAATCCGTTTCCAGAATCACCCAAGCCATGTAACCAAATTACGGTGGCAGAATGGGTTGAAGGCGCTGGAACGTCAACAAATTGAAGTTGAGGGGTTGCAAGAGACATAAAGACAAAACCGAATTCACTTAATTTGCTTGGCATTATGCTATTATCTGTCAACAATATCATCTTTGAATCTACATACTTCAATAAATCATGTCGCGATTAGGAAACCTGTTTATATTGTCAGCACCGTCGGGTGCTGGGAAGTCTAGTTTAATTAAAGCTCTGTTAGACACTTACCCTTCGAAAGAGCATAAAATGCAGGTGTCGGTATCGCATACCACAAGAAATCCAAGACCCGGTGAAAATAATGGTGAACACTATCACTTTGTTAGCCGCGAGGAATTTGAGAAACTGATCAATGACAATGTGTTTTTCGAATGGGCCGAAGTATTTGGCAATTATTATGGTACATCGAAAGTCGCCATCGATGCCTGTTTGCAAGAAGGCGTCGATGTGTTTTTAGACATTGACTGGCAAGGTGCCAGACAAGTTAAGCAGCATTTGCCTTCAGCAAAAAGTATTTTTATTTTACCGCCTTCACTTGCAACGCTTAAAGCTCGGTTAACAGGTCGAGGCCAAGACTCCACTGATGTCATAGACAAACGTATGCAGCAAGCCGTGTCAGAGATGTCGCATTACGATGAGTTCGACTTTTTACTCATCAATGACGATTTCAAACTCACCTTAGAGCGCTTTTACAGCATTGTGGTGAGCTGTGATTGTGAAAGCAGTAATCAGTCAATTCAACATCGGTCATTGCTCGAAAACTTGCATATCGATTAATACTTACGGTTACCTACCTTCAAACGAACTTGTTTTTTGGTTAATTGAACTTAGCGGTGCTTAGCTGGGTATTGAAACCCTACAAATAGGGTTCATTTAACAACAACGTCATAGCAACCGCATACATTTATATAAATGTTGGAATGCGAATAAGGTAGGCAAAACAATGCTTAATTTTACATTTAAAAATCAAACCGAAATTTTATTTGGCAAAGGCCAGTTAAGTGAAGTGTCTTCACGCTTGCCTGAACAAGCTAACGTGCTCTTTTTGTACGGCGGTGGTTCAATTAAAAACAATGGGATATACGATAAAGTCGTTGAAGCTTTACAAGACGTTGAGGTGGTTGAATTTCATGGCGTAGAGCCAAACCCAGAATTTGAAACGCTTATGAAAGCCGTGCATGTTGCTCGCGAAAATCGCATTAATTTTATTCTCGCTGTGGGTGGGGGAAGTGTGATCGATGGCGCAAAATTTATTGCAGCTGCGGTTAATTTTGAGGGTGACCCTTGGGATATCTTGGTTAAAGGCGCAGCATTTAACAATCCATTGCCAGTGGGAGCCGTCCTTACCTTGCCTGCGACGGGGTCTGAAAGTAACGGCAATGCAGTGGTAAATCGCAAAGAAACGTCGCAAAAACGCGCGTTTTCATCAGAAACCGTGCAGCCTGTGTTCGCTGTTCTAGACCCAGAGTTCACCTATTCATTGCCGCCACGCCAAGTCTCGAACGGCGTGGTTGATGCGTTCGTACATGTTATTGAGCAGTATTTGACGTACCCCGTCAATGCACCGCTACAAGACCGTTTTGCAGAAGGTATTCTACAAACCTTACTTCAAGAAGGGCCAAAAGCATTAGCAACGCCAGAAAATTACGATGTGCGTGCCAATGTAATGTGGTCAGCCACCATGGCATTAAATGGGCTCATTGGCAAAGGCGTACCTCAAGATTGGGGTACACACATGATTGGACATGAACTCACTGCTTTACATGGTTTAGATCATGCCGTCACCCTCGCCATTGTTTTACCTTCGCTTATGTCTGTTCAGCGCTCAAAGAAGCAAGAAAAAATCTTGCAGCTCGGTGAGCGCGTATTTGGCATACAGTCAGACGATAAGGAAAAAGCGGTCGATTTAACGATTAATGCTGTTCGAAGCTTTTTCGAGTCGATGCAAATAAAAACGCGCTTATCAGACTACAATATCGAAACATCGGCAATTGATGGCCTTGTCGATAACCTTGAACGCAATGGGCAAACTGCATTTGGCGAACATGGCGATATTGACCTTGAAAAAGCACGTGATATTTTAGTTCGCGCAGCGTAGGTATTTAGTGCCCAAAATACATCACAATTTCTGCAGCAATAAGAATGATAATAATCCATTCTAATACCGAAGAATGTTTGTGATGTTGCTCCGCAGCGATCATGTCGAATATCTCGTTGATCGTTGCGAGCTTCATGGTGAGCAGTTCAACACGGGGAGTTAAATCTAAATATTTCGTGACGGCTAAATATTTGCTTTCTTCCTCTGGGTGTTCCCAAAAAAATTCTGGTGTGTCGAGTAAGTTGAAATGCAGCAATATGTCGCTTTTGGTGCAAAACAACGCGCCGCGTAATTTAGATAAGGCTTTTCGAGTGAGTGGGATTTTGCCCGTTTTCGCCAGCGATTCAGAAAGAAAAGCATTATCTTTTATCGTTGACTCTGCAATTTTCTCGAATTTCTCGAGCTTTGTAGATTGTGCCAAGCCGTGGCTCACCGCTAACAAAGTTAAGGTGTTGCTGTCTGGGATAGTTAGTACATCATCGACAAAATTCACCTTGCTCTCTTCGCACACTTTAAAATGATATCTCTCGGGTGCAATTGCTTTAAATTCGTCACTGACGTGAGCATGAATGGCAGGATAAAGCTCGTTAGAGTGCAGTTCTGACCCTCCTCCCCAAGTAATGACAACGCCATAATCAAATATAAACAAATGCACGGCCGATGCCTGAATACTCAAAGCATCACGAAATTGTCGAACAACGATTTGCGTGTTGTGCTGTTCACTCAGTTGCGTTTTTAGTGCAAGCAAATTCACACCATTGCCTATTAAGCTGATTTCGACTTCTGAATGTGCAAAATTGGCGTTCACATCTACCTCTATTTAGCTGTTTAAAACGACAGCGGTTCTTAGTTTGTGTCGCGAATCCTACGCTTTTTAGGTTGTTTGTGAATGCTTTTTATGACAAGTTATTTTTGTGGTGAAGAGCAGTTTTTTTCTTGAATAATGCGCGTATTCAAGCTATTTAAATTACTGAACTTAACGAGTGCATGTTATGGATGTTCGATTCTTAGTCACATTTTTGGAAGTTGCTGAAACACGTCATTTTGGAAAAGCGGCTGAAAACCTTTATCTTACTCAGTCAGCGGTCAGCGCTAGAATAAAACAGCTTGAAGAATACTTTAATTCAGCCTTATTTATACGCAATAGGAACAGTTTGCAGCTAACTAATGCTGGAGAAAAGCTCGTGCCATTTGCTGAGAGTTTAGCAAGTACGCTTCGCCAAGCGCGCGAGTCGCTGAGTGATGACAATATTCAGCAACTAACACTTGCCGCCACACCCAATGGTTGGGGATGTTTTTTAAAGCAGCGTTTGCCGGATATTCAACGCACATTTAGCGATGTCGTCATTAAAGCCGACTTATGCACTAATGAGCAATTAGTGCGTGCGGTGCATGAACATGCGATAGACTTTGCAATCGCGACGCAACCCTTCAAGTCGGACGATGTGAAAACGATCCAACTTTGCCAAAGCCCACTTGCGCTGTATGCCTCACCTCAATTATCTGATGACGAACTTAAACAGGTGTTTATTTATCTAGAATGGGGAAAGAAGTATAACGAGTTAGTGGATAAAGCCTTACCTTTTGCCAAACATGCCAAATTAAGAACGAGTGCACTTAATATTGTGTTCGAGCATCTTGCTCAGCAACCGGGATCCGTGGTGTTGCCGGTCGATTTGTGTCAGCGGGAAATCGCGCAATTTGGATTAGAGCAGCGTCAAACTTTAACGGGTTTATCGCTCACGTGTTATGCAATGTATTTAAAAGAAACATCGAATAGCAGTATGAAAGACGTCATTGATTTCCTTACTGCAAAAACAGAACAAGGCGCGTAAGCGCCTTGTGAAATAAGAAATATGAGTTAGTGTAAATCTGTATAGTCAAACGTTTCTCTGCGACTCTTTCGTTTAGCTATTTTTTGCTTCTTTTTATAGTCTGACTCATATTCGTCGCTGTATTCAGCGTTAAAGCGGTGTTTTTTTGCACCTTGAGCGGATTCATAATCATCTTTCTTAAAATGAAAACTTTTACTCATTTCTTTTTCCAGTTTTTCTCGTTAAGCACAGCTCATGCTGCTAACGAATTATTGATGAACTGTCTCAAAATAAAAGTAAAATAAATTTCTCTTCAAGAGTAAAAATTTTAATTAAACCAAACGTGCTTTTTCTACAACGCAGAGAGTGCAGCGTCGTAATCGGGTTCTTCTGTGACTTCCGAAACTAACTCTGCATGCACAATAGTTTGCTCTTCATCAATCACAAATACAGAACGCGCTAACAAACCTTGTAAGGCACTTTCTGTTAATGCTAGTCCATACTTAGACGCTACCTCGTCAAATCTAAAATCAGACCCAGTAACAGCATTCTCTACGCCTTCTGCTGCGCAAAAGCGTCCAAATGCAAAAGGCAAGTCCATAGATACAAACACTAAAACAACATCATCTCGATTCGCAAGTTTGCTACTAAATTGCTTTAATTGAGTGGCGCAGACAGCGGTATCAACACTAGGGAAGGTATTTAAAACTACTTTTTTGCCTTTGAAACTAGACAATGATACTTCCGACAAGTCCGCCCCGACTACTTTAAAATCTGGCGCAGAACTACCTACAGCAGGCACACTCCCCGATAATTGAACGGGATTACCTTTAAATGACGTTGTTGCATTACTCATGAGAATTTCCGTTTTTGGTTGTTGAATAAGAGATATGGAGGACAACACCGAAAAATTCAACCATGAATCTTGGGCTGGTGGCTACTTTTATAGTAGCTAGATTTACAACAACTAAGCCCACATCACTAATATTGCGGCGAAAGCGATGAGTAATAAGCCTATGACTTCGTTAACTTTGATGGTTTGTTTCATCCATAACCACGCTATTAAAATAGTCAGCAATACTTCAATTTGCCCTAAAGTTTTAACATAAGCAACATGTTGAAGGGCCATGGCGCTAAACCAACAAATTGAACCTAAACAACTGGTTGTACTTGTAAGAGTAGTCATGCCAGCGTGTTGCTTAAGTTGGCGTAAAGTAAGCGGATTCTTGACGACCAAATACAGACACAATATTGCGGTTTGCAGGCATAAAACACACAACAGCACCCACGCTGCACTATGGGGAAACGGCACCTTAAGCATGATACTCGCTTCGCGCACAAATAGAGAGGTGAGAGCAAAACAGGCTCCACAGGTCAGGCCAATCATTGCGGTTTTTAAGCTTAATTGCCCTCGTTTTCCGCCTCCCGACAGAATAAATATCGCAATTCCGCCTACCATAATACCCGCCCAGCCAGATGCGCTTAAGCGGCTACCAAAAAACACGGTGCCCAACACACCAGCAACTAATGCCTCGCTTTTTGCTAGCCCTGCGCCAATTGAAAAGTTTTGTTGTTTGAATAATAAGACCATGAAAAACGTGGCTGCAATTTGTAAAAGTGCAGCAGCAAAAATGGTTACAGTGAAAGACGGCGTAAAGTGAGGTATTGGCTGAGGGAAGACAAAATAAAGAATACAGAGATAAACAAAGGCGATTGGCGGCGCAAGAATAAAACGAGCTAGTGTTACGCCCGCGGTGTCTATATGAGCGCTTAACTGGCTTTGCAGTGCATTACGAAGGGTTTGCATGACTACCGCACCCAAAGTGAAAAAAATCCAGCTCACAGTATTCCTTATATTTCCTAGCAAACGTAGACATACTATTATTAACGAAAACGCTGAACACTGAAACAAGAGAGTTTGTTGATGGATAAATTCATGCAAGCCGCCATTGAAGAGGCGAGGAAAGGTCTTGAAGAAGGGGGAATCCCCATTGGCTCGGTACTAGTGTACGAAGGTGAAATTATTGGCCGAGGACACAATAAGCGCATTCAAAGTGGTAGTCCTATCTTGCATGGCGAGATGGATGCCTTAGAAAGTGCAGGCCGTCAGCCTGCAAATGTTTACAAAAACTCGGTGATTTATACCACCTTGTCACCTTGCTCAATGTGTAGTGGTGCCATTTTGTTGTATGGCATACCCAAGGTGGTGATAGGTGAAAATACCACTTTTTTGGGTGAAGAAGAGTTATTGCGTGCCAAAGGGGTTGAGATAGAAATGCTTGACGACCCTAGTTGTAAAAAAATGATGCAAGATTTTATTAGGGCTAAACCTGAATTGTGGAATGAAGACATTGGAGAAGAATAACAGCTGTAATTTTCGCTAGGAACCGCGTTATTTTTAACCTATACTGTGCGGCTCTTTTTTAAACCAATATTTTTAAACCATAAAAATTAAGGCTGGAGTAAACCATGGCACGAGTGACAGTGGAAGATGCTGTACAACAAGTTGGCAATCGTTTTGATTTAGTATTAGTTGCAGCTCGCCGTGCGCGTCAGTTAGCTACAGAAGGGAAAGACCCCAAAGTTGATATGGGGAACGACAAGCCTACAGTCACGGCATTAAGAGAAATTGAGCAAGGTTTGGTGAATGCTGAAACTATCGAGCAAGAAGACATGCGTGACCAACAGCAAGAAGAAGTGAGTTTTGCTTCTGTAGCCAATATCCTAGGCGAGTAATTTTCGGTAAGTAAGTTTACTTTTACACAGCTCATAACCATGGGCTGTGTATTATTCATTGGCAACACACTCCTTTCTACGTATTCTATGTCTTTTACGATGAAAATAACGAACGTACGTGTATCTATTTGAAGGGCTAAAACAAAAAATATCCGCCTATTTGCCAGATGATCAAGTTCTACTGGTTCAGGATGCGTTTGTTCTCGCAAAAGACGCGCACGACGGGCAAATGCGTTCAAGCGGAGACCCCTATATCACTCACCCTGTTGCTGTCGCATGTATTCTGGCCGACATGAGCTTAGATCACGAAACAATTATGGCAGCGCTACTTCACGATGTCATAGAAGATACGCATTACAGCCAAGAAGACCTTGCTGAAGCCTTTGGTAATACGGTAGCAGAATTAGTAGAGGGCGTAAGTAAGCTCGATAAGCTGGCTTTCTCAAGTAAACAAGAAGCCCAAGCGGAAAATTTTCGTAAAATGATGATGGCAATGGTGCAAGATATGCGAGTCATTTTAGTGAAACTTGCCGATCGCACGCACAATATGCGTACTTTAGGTTCCCTTAGGCCAGATAAGCGCCGGCGAATCGCCCTTGAAACTCTAGAAATTTACGCGCCCATCGCGCATCGTTTAGGCATTCATGATATTAAAAATGAATTGGAAAATTTAGGGTTCCAAGCGATGTATCCTATGCGGCATAGGGCTCTGAAGTCGGCAATAAAACAAGCGCGCGGCAATCGTAGAGACTTTATAGAAAACATTCGCACCGAACTTGCCACTAGGATAGATTCTCTCAATATAGAAGCAAAAGTGATCGGTAGAGAGAAGCATCTTTACTCCATTTATCGAAAAATGCGTAACAAAGAGTTGTCATTCAAGCAAATAATGGATATCTACGCATTTCGTATTGTTACCCATAATATTGACGCCTGTTATCGAGCTTTAGGTGCGATGCATGGTTTGTACAAACCCATCGAAAATCGATTTAAAGATTACATCGCTATCCCTCGAATCAATGGCTATCAGTCACTCCATACGTCTTTGATCGGCCCTCATGGTATTCCTGTTGAAATTCAAATAAGAACGCAAGACATGGATGAAATGGCAGATAAAGGAGTCGCTGCGCATTGGCGGTATAAAGAACAGGGACAAGAAGCGACCACTGCACAGAGTCGCACTCGAAAATGGATGCAGTCGCTGCTGGAATTGCAGCAAAGCGCGTCATCGTCGTTTGAATTTATTGAAAATGTTAAAGCCGACCTATTTCCTGAAGAAATTTATGTATTTACGCCTGAAGGACAAATTATTGAGTTACCCGTAGGTGCGACTGCGGTCGATTTTGCGTATGCAGTCCACAGCGATATTGGTGACCGTTGCGTGGGTGTACGCGTCGAAAGAAAAAATTATAGTTTAAGCGCGCTCTTAGAAAACGGGCAAACGGTTGAAATTATCACGTCTCTAAGAGCAAAACCAAACGCGAATTGGTTGAATTTTGTGGTAACGTCGCGCGCACGCTCTCATATTCGCCAGTATCTTAAAAAACAGCGTAGCGAAGAAGCGATAAGCTTAGGCAATCGTTTGCTACGGCATGCATTAGGCGTGGTTAAGTTAGACGAAATTTCGCAAGCCGATAAAGATCGCGTTGTGAAAGAAACAAAACATAACGATTTTGATCATTTACTCAATGATATCGGTTTAGGCAATGAGCTCAGCGCTATCGTTGCTCGTCGTTTGTTGGGTGAAAATGCTGAACTACCCGAGAAAAAAGGCAATGTTGCTATTCGCGGCACTGAAGGGTTGTTGGTTACGTTTTCGCGTTGTTGTCATCCTATCCCCGACGATGAAATTGTAGCTGTACTGAGCCCAGGTAGAGGCATGGCGATTCATCAAGTTGGATGTAAAAATATTCGCAAACTAGCTAAAGAAGAGCCTCAGCGTATTCTACCCATGGTGTGGGACGATGAACCTCAGGGAGAGTTCAAAGCGTCTGTGCGCATAGAGTTGATTAACCATCAAGGCACTCTCGCAACACTAACAAACTCCATTACTGCAATGGACTCGAATATTGTGAGTCTTCAAACCGACGAAAAAGAAAGTAATGTGTATTTCGTCGATATCGAACTCACCACCTTAAATCGCGCTCACCTCGCGCGGATTACCAAAAAAATACGCACTATGCCGGAAGTTCAAAAAGTATCTCGTCATAGTAAATCTCGCTATCAATAACCTTTTTGGAATAAATATGTCAAAGTCAATTATTCATACTGATGCAGCACCTGCTGCCATCGGCACCTACAGCCAAGCAGTAAAAGCAGGCACAACGGTTTATCTTTCAGGGCAAATTCCGCTTGTTGCAGACACTATGGTTCTCGTTAGCGAGGATTTTGCCGAGCAAACTAAACAAGTGTTCGAAAACCTAAAAGCGGTGTGTGAAGCAGCTGGTGGTAATATGCAAGACTTGGTGAAAGTGAATATTTACCTTATCGACCTGTCTAACTTTGCAACGGTAAATGAAATAATGGCAACGTATTTTAAACAACCTTACCCTGCCCGTGCTGCTATCGGAATTAATGAATTGCCTAAAGGTGCACAGGTAGAAATTGACGGTATCATGGAATTGCCAGAATAAATGATGTCGCCAGAGCGCAATGCCAAAATTCGCAGTATGTTAGCCAAACGACAAACCGATTTAACGGTGTGTTTGGAAAATGTGCATAAACCACACAATATGTCTGCGGTGGTGCGTACGTGCGATGCGATTGGTGTTCATTATATTCACGCAGTGTGGGAAGATAAATATCGCTTGCGCGGTGGCACGGCTATGGGTAGTCAACAGTGGGTGCGCTGTGCACAGCATGATAGTATTGGCGAAGCGGTGTCGCAGTTTAAATCGCAGGGGATGCAGGTTTTGGTGACACATTTGTGTGAGTCTGCAGTCGATTTCAGAACCATCGACTACACCAAGCCTACTGCAATTTTGCTAGGTCAAGAAAAATACGGCGCAACGCAAGCGGCCATAGATGCGGCTGACTACAACATCGTTATCCCCATGGTCGGTATGGTGCAATCGTTAAATGTATCGGTGGCTGCTGCTTTAGTTTTGTATGAGGCCCAGCGTCAGCGTCAGGAAGCAGGGATGTATCAACAAGCTAAGCTAGACCAAGTTGAATGCCAGCGAGTCTTGTTTGAGGGGGGATACCCTAAGCTAGCTCATTTATGTAGGCAAAAACGTATTCCGTATCCTTTTATCGACGATGACGGGCAAATTGATGCAGATGAACAATGGTGGGCGGCAATGCGCGCATCCAAACTAACCCTTCAAGATAGAGAATTAAACAATGAATCTTAAAACCCCCCTCTTTTCAATTGCGTTACTGCTAGTGATTGCTGTTGATGCTGTTGCTTTAAACCGAGCTGAATTGGCGAGCAGTGCGAACGACGTCACTCCCTTGTTAGATGGTAATAAAGTGCCTAATGCCAATGTTGCTTTGGCTGATGGAACGCCTGTCAGCTTGCAAGGCTTAGTTATGCAAAAACCCAGTGTGGTGTTGTTTTACCGAGGCGGTTGGTGCCCCTATTGCAATCGCCAATTAGCAGGGTTAAAAAATATAGAAAAAGAATTGGTCGATTTGGGCTATCAAGTGTTGGCGATTTCACCCGAATCACCCGAAAAATTACAAGAACAAAAGCTAGAAACGGAATTTGCTGTTACGCTTATTTCAGACAAGAACTTAGAAGCAATTACTGGTTTCGGCATTGGCTTTACGGTTGATGAGGACACAGAAAAACGTTACACAGGGTACGGTATCGAACTAACAAAATCTGCAAATGGACAGCCTGTATTGCCTGCACCGGCTATTTTTATTGTAGACAAAAAAGGGGCCGTCAATTTTAGTTACGTTAACCCCGACTTTAAGCATCGTCCTTCTGAACAACTTATTTTAGCGGCCGCAAAAGCCTTAAAATAATTCGTGCCAGCGTTCCAGCCTTTGTCACAAGCGCCAGTCACTCAATTAAAAGGAGTTGGCGCTAAGGTTGCTGAAAAGCTACAAAAACTCAATATTTCCTCGATTCAGGATTTGTTGTTTCATTTGCCTTATCGCTACGAAGATCGTACGCGTATTTATCCCTTAAAAGATACTCGCTCTGGTATGCACTGCACCATTCAAGGTGAAGTGGTCAATGCGAATATTCAGTACGGTAAAAAAAGAATGCTCGTTGTGCGCTTAAGCGACAGCAGTTCGAGTATTACGCTGCGTTTCTTTCATTTTGGTAAAGCGCAGTGCGAAGTGATGACGCCCGGCCAGTTAATTCGGTGTTTTGGCGAAATCAAAACCGGAAAACACGGGCTTGAAATGATGCACCCAGAATTTAAAGCCTTACAATCTGAACATCAACAAGTAGAAGAATCACTCACACCGGTTTACCCTACGACCGAAGGATTAAGACAAGCTTCTCTTCGAAGTCTCACCGAGGAGGCGCTTAGCCGAATATCTAACAACAGTATCGAAGATCTTATTCCTCAGGGCTCATATTCAACGCAATTATCGTTAGAAGAGGCGCTAATGTTAGTGCACAGACCCACGCCCGAAGTGGATATCTCGCTGCTAGAAGAAGGCAAGCACCCTGCCCAACAACGCTTGATTGTAGAGGAGTTGGCTGCGCATCACTTAAGCACCCTTAAACTGCGCGATCAAGTTAATCAACAACCCGGCTTTGCGATTAGGAGTGTTGAATCTGCGCTAACCACACAATTTTTAAACACGTTGCCGTTTAGCCCCACCGCTGCACAGCAGCGCGTTGTGCAAGATATCATTAACGATATCGGCAAGGCTCACCCGATGATGCGATTGGTGCAAGGCGATGTGGGATCGGGTAAAACGTTGGTCGCTGCGCTTGCTGCGCTTCGAGTGATTGAGGCCGGCTTTCAGGTCGCATTAATGGCACCGACAGAATTATTGGCGGAACAGCATGCGAAAAACTTTGAGGGGTGGTTTGCGCCTTTAAGCATAAAAGTCGGATGGCTTTCTGGCAAACAAAAAGGCAATACGCGAAAAAACACGCTAATGCAGTTGAAATCAGGCGAGATCAGCATGATGGTGGGAACTCATGCGCTTTTTCAAGATGCCGTTGAATATCAACGTTTAGCGTTGGTGATCATTGATGAGCAACATCGCTTTGGTGTACATCAAAGACTAGCGCTTCGCGACAAAGGCGAACGGCAGGGTTGTCATCCACATCAACTTATTATGACTGCAACGCCCATACCTCGTACCCTTGCCATGACGGCTTATGCCGATTTAGATACCTCAATTATCGATGAACTTCCTCCCGGCAGAACACCCGTAACCACGGTGGCACTCCCCGATACACGACGTGCGGATGTGATAGCTCGGGTGCATGAAGCGTGTAAAGAGCACGGGCGTCAAGCTTATTGGGTTTGTACTCTTATTGAAGAATCTGAGTTTTTACAAAGTCAGGCCGCAGAAGACACCGCGACTGCGTTAAAAACGGCTTTGCCTGATTGCAAAATTGGTCTAGTGCATGGGCGCTTAAAAGCTGAAGAAAAAAAAGCGATTATGGATAGCTTTAAACAGGGTGCACTCGATTTGTTAGTCGCGACCACTGTTATCGAAGTGGGTGTAGATGTACCCAATGCCAGTTTGATGATTATCGAAAATCCAGAGCGTCTAGGTCTTGCTCAATTGCACCAATTGCGTGGAAGAGTCGGACGGGGAGCAACGCAAAGCCATTGCGTATTAATGTACCAAAGTCCGTTGTCTAAAACAGCGACGAAACGCTTGGCGGTATTACGTGACTCCACCGATGGTTTTTACATCGCACAAATGGATTTGGAAATCCGCGGGCCGGGAGAATTAATGGGAACCCGACAAACAGGGCTTGCCGATTTGCGGATCGCTGACTTAGTTCGAGACGCTGAACTTATCCCTCTTTCTCAGTCTGTGGCACAGTTACTGTGGCAAAACTACCGCGATAACGCCACCGCATTAATTCAACGCTGGATTGGGCAAAAGGAACAATATGGGCAAGCCTAATTCCTGTTTGGGTTTATTTGTTAAGTCAGATGTTAAGGAAGTTAAAGACGTATACTATGGTATTGCCGAAACCTATCAAATGCCTGTATTAACTCATGTGCCTTCGCAGGGTGTTTTTTTAGTGGCGGATGATCGCGGTGTCGGCTTATGCGATGCCAGTTTGTTAAAGCAAGCACCCGTTTATGCAGAGTTTTGTAGTACCGAAATGCAATATCGCTTGCAATCAAGCACGGTAAAATCAGAAATTATTATGCGCGCGATTGGCAACAAGCAGGCGCCGTGGCATGTTATCGACGCGACTCCGGGCTTGGGCAGAGATGCCATGATTATGGCGCATTTTGGTTGTAAGGTTACCTTGCTTGAACGCTCGTCTGCGGTGGCTTGTTTACTCGCAGATGGTCTTCGCCAAATAAAGGTGTCAAACGGTGACGTTATTCAACAATTACAACTATACCTTTGCGATAGCATTGCTACTTTAAACAAGCAGATCTTGGATGAAAAAGGGATTGCCTCTCCCGATGTGGTATATCTCGACCCCATGTTTCCGCACAAAAAGAAATCGGCACTGGTTAAAAAAGACATGCAGTTATTACAAAAGCTGTTGGGTGATGATGCAGATGCTGATAATCTACTGCCAGCGGCATTAGAGGTAGCCAAGCGACGAGTGGTGGTAAAGCGCCCCAATTATGCTGAGCCGCTAAACCACTTGCCGCCTAATATGAGTATAAAAGGCAAGAAGTACCGTTTCGACGTATATTTTACTATTTAGTTCGGAGAAGACGATGATTCAAGTAGGTTCCACTTTACCAGAAATGACCTTTAGTCTTTTAGAAGACGGAGAAATGACTAACCCTCACACGCAAAAGCTGTTTGGCGGTAAGCGAGTGGCTTTTTTCGCTGTGCCTGGCGCATTTACTCCAACCTGCTCAAATTCACACTTACCTTGCTTTATTGAATTAGCCGATAAGATAAAAGCCAAAGGCATAGACAGTATTATTTGCATGTCGGTTAACGACGCATTTGTTATGGAAGCATGGGGAAAGCAGGTGGATGCCAACGACATTGTTATGTTAGGTGATGGCGATGGTAGTTTTACGAAGGCAGTCGGCATGAATATGGATACGGGTACGTTCGGTGGAACGCGATCGTTGCGCTACTCGATGGTGGTAAATGATGGTGAAGTTGAGATGGTTCAAATTGATGACCCCGGTCGATTTGAGGTGAGTGACGCAAAAACTTTATTGGCGTTTCTCGAAGAATCCCCCTCAGAAGATAGTGAATAATTGCCCAGTTTTTCATCAAATACAGCTGACAAGGGCTATAAACAGCGCGATGTGCTAATTATTGGAGCAGGTGCAGCGGGGCTATTTTGTGCGTCGCAAGCCGCCAAACGAGGGCGTCGTGTTGAAGTGATTGATCACGCGAAAAAAATTGGCAGAAAAATCCTCATGTCTGGTGGTGGACGGTGTAATTTCACCAACATGTACACTAGCCATGATAATTTTTTAGGTAAAAACTCGCATTTTTGTAAATCAGCGTTGAGTCGCTACACCCAATGGGATTTTATTGCTTTAGTCGAGCAATATGGCATTGCTTATCACGAAAAAACCTTAGGTCAACTGTTCTGCGACCAGTCTGCAAAAGAGATTACTCATCTACTTAGCCAAGAATGCGCGAAAAGTGGCGTATTAATCAGCACGCAATGTGAGGTTTTACAAATAGATACCGCTAGCGACGGGTTTGTAGTTGAAACGTCTCATGGCTTTTATCGTTGCGAATCGCTAGTGATTGCGACAGGGGGGCTAAGTATGCCAAAACTTGGCGCGTCTGCCTTTGGTTACAAAGTGGCTGAGCAGTTTGGTTTGAACGTAGAGCCTACTCAAGCTGCCTTGGTGCCGTTTACATTGCATGAGCACGATAAACAGGATTTTGCTGAACTCAGTGGTGTGTCGCTAGAAGTCTTTGCCGAAGCAAACCATACAGGGTTTCGTGAAAATATGCTGTTTACTCACAGAGGGCTAAGTGGGCCGTCGATGCTGCAAATTTCAAGTTACTGGAATCCGGGTGAAGCAATTACCGTCAATACTCTGCCAAACCAAAATGCAGATGAATTGGTTTTGCTTTGGCAGGAAAAACACAGAGACGCCCAACTGGGCACCTGCCTTTCAATGCATTTCCCTAAACGAATGAGCAGTATGCTACTCAAGCGCCATCGTTGGGAAAATAAGCCGATGCGCCAATTTACTCAGGCAGAAATACAGCAGATTGCTAGCACTTTGAGCACTTGGCAAATAAAACCCAACGGTACGGAGGGGTACCGCACCGCAGAAGTAACTTTAGGTGGAGTAAGCACAAACCAACTTTCATCAAAAACTATGATGGCGCGCAATGTTGAAGGTTTATATTTTATCGGCGAAGTAGTAGACGTTACCGGCTGGTTAGGTGGGTATAACTTTCAATGGGCATGGAGCAGCGGCTGGGCCGCTGGTCAAGTGGTTTGATAATTGAACCTATCAAAATCGGCCTGTTATACCAAGCTGAAAATTGCTTGGTGTACTACCTGAAGCAAATACACTAATACCTGCATTTACGGCAAGCGTTGGTGTTGCAAACCAATTCAAACTAAACGCAGTGCCACCAACGTCTATATCACCTAAATCACCAGACCAATTATGCACTGCACCAACTGAGATATTGCGGTTAAAATAATAGGTTAAGCCCAATGAATAACTTTCAATACTGTCATTTATTATTTCACTAGAGCCAAATTCGACGCCTTCAATATCAGAATCAGACATTGAACTAAATGCAGCTCCTTCTATCTCTGAACGCGCTACCGAGCCACTGACACCAATAAATCGGTCACTACCCAGACCAAATAGCTTTTCGGTAGCAATGACTATGGTTCCGTTTGAAAAGCTTTCATTCGAAAATACATAAGCAATATTGGCTGTCCATGTATATGATCTAAATTTCTCTGCTCAGAGTAACAGTATTTTTATGTGTGATTGACTAACAAGAGTTTGATTGCTCTATTCAATAACCCATTCCACTACAAGATAATTCTATGAATATAAAATCAATCAGTTTTCGTTTTTACTTTGCCGTTGGGCTTATGTTCGGTTTGTTGATTGTGTCTTTATTAATCGCAGCCATTCGAATAGATATTCTTAACAGTGCTCTCAAACAAATCACTGATGTAAACAGTGTTAAACAACGTCAAGCCATAAACTTTAGGGGGAGTGTTCACGATAGGTCGATTCTCATTCGCGATCTGATTTTGTATTCTGATCCAGCAAATATTCGCCAAGCTGTTGCTGAAATACGAACATTAGAAGTAGCCTATAACCGTGCTAGGAATGTGCTAGACGAATTTATGAATACCTATCCATCTGATAATGAAGCTCGAGCTTACCGAGAGATTCAGCGTATAGAGGATGCGACACTGCCGTTGGTTGAGCAAATCATTACGGGAACCAATGATGGCAGTAATTCGCCTGAAGCATTGGCAGCGCTTGATCTTGCTCGGCCGTTATTTGTTGATTGGTTGGCCGCTGTTAATGTATTTATTGATCTTAAAGAAAAAGACAACGTTGAGTTAGGAAGTCAGGTTTCTGCCATCGCCTCTTCGTTCACTATTTTGGTAATTGTGCTTGCCAGCGCCGCATTGATTATTGGTGGCGGTACCAGTGCATTGATATTGTCACGCATCAAAAAACGTATTACGTCTATCCAAGACTCGTTATCGTCTGTATCTCGCAGTTCAGGCGAAACCGACCTAACCGTTAAGGTAGACACCTCAGTTAATGATGAGTTGAATATTATTGCTCAGGCTTGTAATGAGCTTTTAGGTCGCTTAGGTGCAACGATGAGGGCTGTAGCAGAGGGTGCTCACACCTTAGCTAGTTCATCTGATAGCTTAACTGGAACGGCGAAGAACATTAAGCAGCGCTCAGAAGAGCAGGCTAACCAAACTACACAAGCGGCCTCCGCGGTTGATGAACTTTCTTCTTCGATTCAACAAATTGCAGCGCAAGGTGTTCAGGCTACAGAAGCATCTAAACGCAGCAAAGAAAATGCGCAAAATGGTGGAGATATTGTTGGAAAACTCATTCAACAAATGCAAGCGATCTCAACGGGTGTGAATAAGTCTGACGAAGTGATAGCAGAATTGAGCGGAAAAAGCGACTCTATTGGCAAAGTGATTCAGGTGATCAGTGATATTGCTGAACAAACCAACTTACTTGCACTTAATGCCGCCATTGAAGCAGCCAGAGCAGGAGAGCAAGGTCGCGGTTTTGCTGTTGTAGCAAGCGAAGTGCGAGATCTCGCAGACAGAACGACACAAGCGACAAAGGAGATCGCGAACTCTATTACCGACATGCAAAACGGAACGCAACAAGCCAGAGAGGGAATGGTTACCTCACGAGAATCTGTATCTCAGGGCGTTGAATTGGCCGGCTCAGCCGGTGACTCGCTAGATAAAATAGTTGAAGAGTCTGCAACCATGCTAACTATGACCGAAAAAATGGCTAAGATGACAGATCAACAAGCCGTTGCTAGCGCTGAGATTTCACAACGTGTGGCAGATATTCAAGCACTTTGTAATCGAGTCGTTTCAGACGTAATAGAAGTCAATGGCTCCGCGTCTGAATTTGCTGAAGAGGCATCTCATATAAATGGTGTTGCCTCTAAATTTAAATTTACTTAATTAATATGATTCGTTATGCACAGCTAGCAATATTGAAGGTTGACTGGCTGTGCAAGCCATTGAGATTAAAAGGTATACGTAAATCCAACACTAAATGTAAATGGAGTATAGTCTAACTCATTGAGTGCACCCACTGTGCTATTCTCACCCTCCAACGAAACCGAATTAATAAACCCGTATCTACCCTCAGCGTTTAAATGCCATTTGTTACTTAATCGATAATCAGCACCTAACATAAATTGAAAGCCAATATCGCCATCGCTAGAAAAAGACCGATTAGCGGAAGGGTTTTCCAATTGAACTTCAATCGTTGGTGCCCAAGCTATTCCCGCACCCAAGTATGGATGCCACTCATTATTGGCAAAGAAATGATAATAAACATTAGCGTAAATAATGTTGGCTGTAATATCGCCGGTAAAGGTGTCGTTACTCGCGCTGAGTGTCGATTCTGTATCGTTTGCTCGATATTCCCAGAATATCTCCGTACTCAATGACTCAGTAAGCTGATACCCAAAGCCCAACCCAGCAGAAACACCACCGCTTGTCTCAATATTTAATAAGCCGTTTAAATTAGAAGATTGACTTGGCTCGACTGATTTGTCGCTTAAATAACCTGCACCAACGGCAGGTTTAAAAAACCACCCTACTTCGTTTGCCTGAACATTTATAGATGTAAGCAGCAATAAAGAGCTCGATGTGAAAATAACTTTAACGATAGGCGTTTTTTTCATTTTTCTGTTACCTTAATGTATGTAGTGTTAATACCTGTTTTTTTATTAAATGGATTGCTCTTTTAGCCAAAGTCTTACCCTGATAATATGAATTTTCGAATAACGTAACGCTGAACAAGTTAGCTCAGTGCAGTAAGCACAAGGACGTATGTCTATGAAATTTAGCTTTTATACTTCAATGCTCCTCAGCGTCATGCTGTTGAGTTCATTAATGTTCAGTTCAGCTTCTTTGGCCCATCAATTCGTGCCTCTCGACGATTTTCCAAAATGGTTTAAAGACGCCTTCGCGCGTGATGCAAAAGTGAAAAAAACATCAAAGCTTAAAATTGAAGAGTTAGGGGTAGAGGCTAAAGTAAAAGGCAAGGTGTCACTTGCTCAACAGGACGAAACCTTTCGTTACTATGTGTCAGACATTGGCAGTGATGTACCCGTTGAATGTTACCTTTTTAATGAATATGACGGCCCGGCAAACTCACTACTTGCGATATCCGATGCCAGTCTGGAAGTGGTGGCAGAAGAAAATAAGCTCGACATTGCTTCAAAGTTTAATTTTTCTTTAAACGTCAATAAGGTTGAGAATGTTCCCTATTTCAATGTTGAAACTTTTTACACCATTGGTGAGGCAGAAAAAGCACTATCGGGAATTATAAAATCGGCCTCGGCAGAGCTTGAACAAGGCTTGCTTATTTGTGTTCACAACGAACTGGGGTATCGAAAAGCCTTTACTACGGTATTTGAATCGTTTGTCACAGCGCTTCAAAAAGCGAATAAAAACGAACACTTTTTTAAAAATGCTTACCAGTTTTCGTTAAATGATATTCCCGTTGGCTACTTTAGCGAACGCTTTGCTATCGATGCCGACGGAGACGTGGAAATACGAACGTCGAGTTCGATGCTACTGCCGGTTGATCAAAGCAATTTATCTAAATCCGACTCGGTCGATAGCTCTTGGAGTAGCCCGGATGGTTCATTAATTAATAGCTATGCTTATTCGGTTAATAATCATGAAGTTCGCTCACGGTTCTCCTTGTCTTATGCTGATGAAAAATGGACCTCTTCCGGTGAGCTTCAACAAAAAACAGTGAATGCCGATCTGAAACATACAGGTCCAATTGTGTCTGCCTTTGGTGGATACCTAGAAATTCAGCGCTTGCTTGAATCGAAAGAAGACAGCTCGAAAATTATTTTATGGTCATCAGACGCAAACCCAACTGGCGTCATAGAAGCTACGCTGACAAAAGTAAAAGATAATCCAAATGCAAATCTTGTGATGGATATGGGGCCTCTATCAATGACCTTTCTTGCAAACAAACAAGGTGTGTTACAAAAAGGCAGTATGGCAGTGGGTGGCATGATATTAAAAGCAACACCTCTTTTTACTGAGGGAAGCCCTACACTTGTCGAGCAGCAAGGTGAGTAGCAATGAAAAACAGTGTCATATTGCTTTTACTTTTAGTATTAAGCGGAGCATCATATTTTGTAGATGCTCAACAGCGTACATTTTTATCTGAAATACCGACTACTAGCACGATTGAACTGTCTACTACGGAGCTTGAAAAAATCGGGTTTGAAATGCCGGTTCATTCGCCCGATACCGCGATCAAAATACTGGCAGAATGGCCTACGATTCAGGTTCAAAAGCTTGATGAAACAAGACTCGGGATTTTACTGCCAAAGATACCACTGGCTGACAGTGAGGTCATTCTCGCATATAGTGAAGAGAGTTTCGTTATTGATCTTTCTGAACCCGAAACACAAAGCTTTGTTAGCCGTGCTCCTTCAGCCTTTCCCGACCCGACAGATGACCTCGCCCAGTATGTTGCCAATTACATAACCGACACTACGTCTATACACGGTTTTCATATTGCTTCGAAAGTCGCCAAACAAAAAAGTGGAGATTGTACAGAGCATGCGGTTTTAACTACCACGCTAGCACGCTCACATAATATTCCCTCGCGCATTGTGTTAGGCACCGTGATTGTCGTTCATACCAACAATGATAGCGAACATGCCGAGGCCCAAGCATTTGGCCACGCATGGTCAGAAATTTGGTACGACAATCAGTGGCAAACAGTAGATGCTGCGCTGTATGAATTGAAGCAGGAAGAGGATACTGCTCTGTTTTACCTCCCCACGGGTACCTTGCAAGATGAGGGGCCTGCGTTTAATTTTTCTCTCGTGTCGGCATTACAGCTTTTGCCATCTAAAATTGATCAAGTGAGGGCAGCAAATTAAGCTCCCCGCCTTTTTACCGACAATAATTCCGTCTAACAGAACGTCTTCGTTGATTAAAACGCTGATCAAAATTGCTAAATGGTTGCGTACTAAATCGACGATTATTCCACATGTCTGTTTTTCTTATTCTAGGGGCCTGTTTACGAAATTGCGGTTGATTGTAGGCAAAGGAATAAAAATCGGGATGGCGTATGACGGCTATTACACTAGGATGCCACCCTTTTTTACGTAATGCGAAAGAATTAGATGACAGATTAATATGCGAGTTATTTATACGCCAAATCATCGCGGCTTGGAGTTGGTTAGGGTAGCGATGAGCGGACTGTAAATAATAGTCTAAACTATTGCGGTACGAGTTGCCATGCGCTTCGGCAAACGGCACATTGAACACCATGCCTACTGATAAACAGAACGCTAGTAAAAATACTTTCATGTTGTTTCTCCACATTCGTCTTACACTGGACTTGTGAAGAGCATATAAAGAAAAAAATTAACGAAACCTGAATCGTGGATTAACTATTTAAAAATAGAAGATTTGAAAGCATGACCTAGCTTATCTCGTTTTGTTGCAATATATCTTTCATTATCGGGTGTTACGCCATGATCAATAGGCTTGCGTTCTACAATTTCAATACCAAGTTCAGTGAGTGCTTTGACTTTGCGAGGATTATTAGTCATCAAAGAAACGCGAGAGATCACCAAGGTATCTAGCATCGTTTTACAAATAGTATAGTCTCTTAAATCTGCATCAAAACCTAAGTGTTCGTTAGCTTCGACCGTATCAAGTCCTGAATCTTGAAGTTTGTAAGCCTTCACTTTGTTTAGTAAGCCTATACCACGGCCCTCTTGACGTAAGTAGAGAATGACACCAAAGCCGTGGTTAACAATGTCTTCTAATGCTTTTTCTAGTTGAAATCCGCAGTCACAACGTGTGCTAAATAGCGCATCGCCCGTTAAACATTCTGAGTGAATGCGAATGGGTACTGTACTTCCTGTCTCCCATTGTCCATAAGACAATGCAACGTGCTCTTTGCCGTTAGGCTCAACAAATGCATGTATCATAAACTCACCAAAGCGTGTCGGTAGCTTTGCTGAGCAAACGTATTCGTATGTTGAATGCATAAATCAAGACCTAAAATATTAACCAGAAGCATTATGGCGTTGAATTATACCAAAACAAGGCAGGGCTACCGTATACTTTTGTTAAAATACAGCAAAGCCCATGAGTCTTGGCATTCTATGCGTGACTGTACGGCACGAATTTTTAAAAAAGTAATCTATTACTCGTGTTTATGTGTAAATAGTACTCAATATCAACATGTAGCAACTCATGATCACGATCCATCATTTAGAAAATTCTCGTTCTCAACGCATCGTCTGGCTCGCAGAGGAGTTGGGCATAACGTACAAACTTGAACAATATCGGCGAGATCCAAAAACAGGGTTAGCACCAGATTCATTTAAACGCATCCATCCTTTAGGACGAGCGCCAATTATTTGTGCTGACGATTTAGTGTTGGTTGAATCTGCTGCCATTATCGAATTTATGATTGAACAGTTCGATGAGCAGCATTTATTTTCGGTACCCGATAACGTGAAAGATCAGCAAGCATATCGTTTTTGGTTGCATTTTGCAGAAGGCTCATTAATGCCGCCAGTTGTAGCAAAATTAGTGATGTCTAAAGCGAGCCAAAAGGTCCCCTTTCCCTTTTCATTTATTACAAGCAAGTTCGTCGATGGTGTCAACGAGGCTTATTTTAGCCAAAATTTAGCCGACAGTTTAGATTACGTTGAAAAGCATTTGGCTAATCATCATGGATTCATCGGTGAACAGCTTACCGGTGTTGACTTTCAGATGATATTTCCATTAGAGGCGATTGTGGCATCGGGGCAGGCGGATCATTACCCGGCGATTAAAGCTTATGTTAAGCGTATACATCAGCGGGCAGCGTATCAAAAAGGGCTTAAAACGACCTTGCCATACGCTTATGCGACACCAACCTGATCACGCGAAACATATTCTTCTATAAGCGTAAGAAAGGAATCGCCATATCGCTCCAGTTTAGTTTTCCCTACGCCAGAAACGTTTAGCATGTCGTCTTTATTTAGAGGCATTTTTTGCACCATGTCTATGAGTGACGCATCACTGAAAATAACAAATGGAGGCACGCTGTGTTCATCAGCAATCGCTTTTCTAAGGTGCTTCATACGTGCAAACAGTGCTTTGTCGTAATCTTTAACCTGTGTTTGCGTATTGGTTTTTAAATCTAACCTCGGTGTCGCTAATTGCAGAGCAACTTCACTTTTCAATATGGGGCGCGCTGCCTCTGTTAATCGTAAGGTCGCATGTGCGTCCATATCGACGCGAATAATACCTTTGTGAATTAATTGATTCACAACACTGTGCCAAAATGCGTCAGGTTTATCCTTGCCAATCCCATGTGTTGACAAATCAAGATGCTCGGGCGCAAGCTTTTGATGCTTCTTACCGCGTAAAATATCGATGAGATATTGTGCGGACGCATTTTGTTGTAAACGCAGTATGCAGGACAACACTTTTTGAGCAATTTCTAAACCGTCAAACATTTTGGGGGGATCGAGACATATATCGCAGTTTCCGCAGGATTCACTGGAAAACTCCGAAAAGTAGTTCAGTAGCACCATACGCCTGCATGTCAGTGCCTCTCCAAACGATTCCATGGCGGCAAATTTTTGCAAACATACTGCTACTCTGTCACCATTTTCCCCCTGCTCTATCCATTGTTTGACTCTCGCGGCATCTTTTTCATCAAACAGTAATAAGGCTTCTGAGGGAAGCCCGTCACGCCCCGCTCTTCCTGTTTCTTGGTAATAACTTTCTATCGAACGGGGCACATCGTGATGCACGACATAACGTACGTTAGATTTGTTAATACCCATTCCAAATGCCACTGTAGCAACAACCACTTGCAATGCATCGGTGATAAATTGACGTTGTACCCAAGCGCGTTCGTCTGCATCCATACCTGCGTGATATGACCCACAGCGAACACCGCGCTTTTGTAATTTTTCAGCGAGATCGTCTACTTTTGCACGACTGTTACAGTAAATAATTCCGCTGCCATCTTGCTGCTCTACATACTTCGCCACTTGCTCAAACGGCTTGTACTTTTGAATAACCCGATAACGTATGTTGGGTCTGTCAAAACTACCTTTATGAATATAGGGTGTAACCATACCCAGTTGGGCGACAATATCGGCTTGCGTTGTGACATCCGCAGTTGCGGTAAGCCCTATCATTGGTGTAGAAGGAAAGCGCTGTTTTAACTGGTGTAAAGAACGATAATCTGCGCGAAAGTCATGCCCCCACTGCGAAACGCAATGGGCTTCGTCAATGGCAATTAAGGAGATAGACGCAGTACTTAAAATAGATTGAAAATAACCTTGTAGCGCTTTTTCTGGTGATACATATAATAAGTCGAGTTCGTTGCTTTGAATCTGTTGAATTATAGTATGTTGTGTTTCTTCATCTTGTGATGAGTTGAAGTAAGCTGCTTTAACGCCCAGTTCAGTCACTTGCTCTACTTGATCTTGCATCAGCGAAATAAGGGGTGAAATAACCAGAGTTATTCCGTCCAATAAGACCGCAGGAAGCTGATAACAAATTGATTTTCCTCCGCCAGTTGGCATCAATACCAGTGCGTCTTTACCATCGAGTATCTGTTCGATCACCGCCCGTTGGCCGTCGCGGAAGTTGTCGTAGCCAAATACATTTTTCAGTGCATCTTGGCAAGAAGAAGTAGAGAATGCTTTCATGACCTTAGTTTACGTATTTTATCTCTCAGGGTCACTGTACATTAGTCTTAAATGTGTAAAAATATTGTTTTGATAGGCGTACGTCGATGAACCAAAATTCTGTCAGTTCTACAGCAAAAGAAGGGGTGCTATACGGTATTGTTGCCTACATAATGTGGGGCTTGGCACCTTTTTACTTTAAACAGCTTGGGCACATACCTGCATTTGAAATTTTAACGCACAGAATGGTGTGGTCACTGTTTTTACTGTTGGGTTTATTGTTTGTCACTAAGCGCTTGCCGGAATTTATTGAAGGCTTTCGTTCACCCAAGCGCTTGCTTATTTTGTTTACTGCAAGTGTATTGTTAGCCGTAAATTGGTTGATTTATATTTGGGCAGTCAATCATGGCCGTATATTAGAAGCCAGCTTAGGCTATTACATCAATCCATTAATTAATGTGTTATTTGGCGCTGTATTTTTGCAAGAGCGCCTGAGACCTTTACAGCATGTGGCTGTTGGGTTGGTAGTCGTCGGGGTTGCTGCCTTAATGATTGGCTTTGGTTCGTTGCCATGGATTGCCTTAAGCCTTGCGATAAGTTTCAGCACCTACGGGCTTTTACGAAAAATGGTGTCAATAGCGCCCGTGCCCGGTTTGGCAGTAGAAACGGTATTTATGTTTCCTGTCGCTTTAGTGTATTTGTTTTTTTTCGCGTCACAACAGAGCAACATGGTCAGCAACGAAATAGAACAAAATGTATTACTTATTGGTTTGGGAGCGCTTACTACCGCGCCGTTACTCTGTTTTATTGCTGCTGCCAAGCGTCTAACGTATTCAAGCGTGGGTTTTTTGCAATACATCGGCCCGTCTATTATGTTCATTATTGCGGTAACGGTTTACGATGAGGTGTTTAGCACGCAAAAAGCCATCATCTTTGGTTTTGTATGGTCTGGCGTTGTGTTGTTTTGTATCGACTCTCTACGAGGCTATAAACAATCTAGACGAACCAAGTTCGTATCGTAATACACCCTGTTTCGCCCTTCTCGAATTTTCCTTGTTTAAATCCTTCTATTCGTTCGCTGAAACGAGCACTTTGAGGTGGAACGGGCATTTAAGTCAATTATTTCTTTATTCTTTCTCTATGAATCGGCTCTAAGCGTTTTGATAAAGCGAGAAATTATTATTGTCAGTTGTCATTAACGAGATTAGTTTAGGATGAACAAATAGCTTTTCTTTTCCTGCTGTTATTTCGCTTAGCACTCCTATGTCGCAGAGTTTCTTTAGATAAACAGAGCCTGTTTGTCGCTTCGCTATATTACTTTCTACTAAGTTGTAAATGCGGCAATACGGTTGTTCGAAGATCACTTGCACTAATTCATGGCTGTATATTTTAGGTAATTGGCTTTGAATATATTCAGTAGTGTGTTCGATCAACTTTTTCACTGCTGCAATTTTATTGCTTGTCCATGTAGCTGTTTGTTCAACAGCTTTGAGCATATAAATTATCCACGGCTGCCATTCGCCATCACGGGTGACAGACAATAACAATCGATAATAATCTTGTTTGTTCTGAACGATATGACGGCTCAAATACAAAATCGGTAAAGTGAGTAATTCTTGGTCTATTAAATACAGGATATTCATTACCCTTCCTGTACGACCGTTACCGTCGGTAAAAGGGTGGATTGCTTCAAATTGGTAATGAGACACCGCCATTTTTATCAGTGGATCGATATCATCTTCTGCATGAAGGAACTGCTCCCAATTCGATAGCAAATTACGCAACACATCTTCACCTACAGGTGGCGTGTATATTATTTCACCCGATGCTTGATTGCTCAACACCGTTCCCGGAACGGTTCTTATATCCATTGCTACTGACTTTATAGTGCTGCACACCTCGACTGCGGTGTTTGTGTTTAGTGGCCGTTGTGCGAGCTGCTTGAATCCTTCGTAAAGAGCCGTGCGATAGCGAAGTGCTTCTTTAGTAGCGTTGTCTGCTGCGCTGTCTTCCTGAGCAAATTGAAATAGTCGGTCAGAGGTGGTGACTATATTTTCAATTTCTGAGCTGTCTTTTGCTTCAAGTAATGGAATAAGGTTGATCAATAGGCCCTGATTAGGCAAAAGTTCGCCAGCTTGTTTTAATTCAGCTAAAGCCGCTCTAGCAGGAATGCAGGCTTTGAGTATTTCAATGCTTTCCAGCACTTGGCCTTTGGGTGGCAACTTTGGCATGGTGTTGAAAGGCACTTCGGCTTGCCAAGTCATGTTTAAAAATCTTTAATTTATCGACATTATAACCACCTTATGTCGATGGCATCGACATGTAAAGAAGATATATCGACAAAATTGCATTTAATCGACATAAGAAGCTATAAACAATCTAGACGAACCAAGCTCGTATCGTAATACACTCTGTTTCGCCCTTCTCGTTTCGCTTTGTATAACCAGTCATCAGCGTCTGATAATAAGTTTTCAAGCTCAGCATTGTTACCAAACGCTACGCCAATGCTGCTAGTGATGGAAAGGCGCTCTTTTTCAAAAACAACGTGAGATTGTTCGATCGTTTCACGCAATTTTTCGAGTTCTTTAATAGCTGACACATTGTCTTTTCCATTAATATACACGCAAAATTCTTCGCCACCAAAGCGCGCTAACAACCAATGTGGCAGGGTTTGCTCAAGTAATTTGGCAAGATGTTTTAGCACTGCATCGCCAGCGTCATGTCCATAGGTATCGTTGACGTTTTTAAAATGATCTAAGTCGATAAGCGCGAGGGTTTGTTGTTGTTTTTGGTTGACCGTATATTTATTGGTGACATAAAAAAAATGACGGCGGTTTGGCAAACCAGTCAAATAATCTTGATTGGCCGTTCGTCTGATTAATGCAACATGCTCTATGGCCTCGAGCATCTGCATGGTTTTAAGTAAAAACTCTTCATGTCCAAAAGGTAAGTCAAAGAAATCCGTTGCACCGCATTTGATGAAGTGTGCCGCAGTGAAGTCATCTGCGTTATACGCCATCCCTACTACAGCTAATTCGTCCTTGGGTGCGATTTTTCTAATGTCAGCAATAAATTCAGATAAATTAGGCTCGCCGAGTGCATCTATCATGACCAATTGAATATGATTGTGATTATCCAATAATTCTTGAGTGCGCGCTTTATTGTCGGATAAAAACGTTTGAAAACCATGACGTTGTAATAGTGGCGCGGTTTGACGCAACATTTTTTTGCTGGTGGTTTGCAGCACTACGGCAATATTTTTATTCTTATAAATGCGTTGGATAAGCCGCTGCAAATAGTCTGCGGTTTGCGCGTTTTCAAGGCCAATGTAATCCACAATATCGTAAACTAGCACGCGTTCTCGAATGTCGCTTTGCATGGCTTGTGATAAGGCTATAGTAGGAATGGAAGCTTGCGAAAAAAACTCAATGGCTTGATACGGTTCGGCGTCGTCTTGCACGTGGCTGACAAGTACACACAACAGCGTTTCAGGTAAACAACTAAAATACTGTTTTTTAGCGTCGTGAAAGCTATGGCAGCGGATTGGATGAAGGTTCGCCTGCATCACTAAACGCGACAACATATTTGCTAATCGAGGGATACTTTCAACAATTAAAACCTTGTTTTGCATGCAGGTTTACTAGCCACTGATTTTAAAAAAGGAACTGACATAAGCCTATTGTAGCGCTTGTAGTTTAGCAACGCTTGAAATTAACCACTTATTTCCGTATTCGTCAAAGCTTACTTGGACCCTAGCATGTTCACCACTGCCTTCATAATTAAGCACAATGCCCTCGCCAAACTTGCGGTGAGAAACGCGTTGGCCAAGTTTAAACCCACTATTTTCAAACGCTTCGTGAGAGGTGGCAGGGCTGAATCGGTTGTGCACGGGCCTTGAAACCGTTGATTTAAGGCGTACTTCTTCCACACAGTCTGTGGGCATTTCGCGAATAAAGCGCGAGGCCATGTGAAATTTATCTTGTCCGTAAAGCCGTCTGCTTTCCGCATAGGTGACAAACAGCTTTTGCATTGCACGCGTCATGCCGACATAACAAAGCCTACGCTCTTCTTCCATGCGTCCTGGTTCATCGTTGGTCATTTGACTGGGAAACATCCCTTCCTCGACACCGGCAAGCACTACTAGAGGAAACTCAAGTCCTTTGGCTGTGTGTATGGTCATCATTTGCACTGCGTCCTGATGCGAGTCGGCTTGGGTTTCACCTGCTTCCAATGAGGCGTGGGTTAGAAAAGCAGCTAGAGGGCTCAGTTCCTCTTCTTCAACGGGCGCCTCAAATTGTTTGCACGCAGTCACGAGCTCTTCCAAGTTTTCGACTCTTGCCTGTGCTTTTTCCCCTTTTTCGGCTTGATACATGGCATACAAACCCGACTGATGAATGGCAATTTTAGCTTGCTCTTCAAGGGGTTGCTCAAAGGCTTTGCTTTCCAGTTCAACGATCAGTTCACAGAATGCACTCAGTGCTTTTGCTGCTCGTCCTGCCAGTAAGCCCTTTTCTAGACACACTTTGCCTGCTTGCCACATAGAAACGTTGTGTTCTCGCGCTTGCTCTCTCAATATGGCTAAGGTTTTGTCGCCCATTCCTCGAGTGGGTGTATTGACAACACGTTCAAACGCCGCATCGTCGTGCGGCAGACTGATCAAGCGTAAATACCCCAAGGCATCTTTAATTTCTTGTCGTTCAAAAAAGCGTAATCCACCGTAAATACGATAGGGAATAGCATGTTGAAGTAAGGCTTCCTCTAAAACACGAGACTGCGCGTTATTACGATACAAAATGGCGCTGTCTTGCAAACAATTGCCTTGTTGTTGCCAGTCCTGAAGCTGACTCACAATAAAGCGAGCTTCATCTAGTTCATTAAAGCCTGCGTAGATCGATATGGGCTCGCCTTTTTCACCCTCGGTCCACAATTCTTTTCCCAAGCGTCCTTGGTTATGGTCAATAACGGCATTGGCTGCTTTTAGAATAGTTTGTGTAGAGCGATAATTTTGTTCTAGGCGGATGGTGGTAACGTTGTCAAAATCTCTCAAAAAGTGTTGAATATTTTGTACGTTCGCACCGCGCCATCCGTAAATAGATTGGTCGTCATCACCAACAATCATAATGTGATTGTTGGCACTGCAAAGTAAACGTAACCAAGCATATTGAATATTGTTGGTGTCTTGAAACTCATCGACCAATACCGCACGGAATCGACGTTGGTAATTGGCGAGCAAATCTGGATTATTGAGCAAAAGTTCATGTGCACGTAAAAGTAGCTCTGCGAAATCCAACAGTCCGCTCCTATCGCATGCTTCTTGGTATGCTTGATAGATATCGCGCATTTTTTGTTGGGTAACATCATTATGCGTCTCAATTTGATTCGGTCTTAACCCTTCATCTTTATTACCGTTGATGTACCACTGAATTTGCTTTGGAGGCCAGTGCTTTTCGTCGAGATTCAAGGAACGAATAATGCGTTTCACTAAGCGGTATTGGTCGTCTGAATCGAGAATTTGAAAATTATCCGGCAAGCCAGCTTCTTGGGCATGACTGCGCAGCAAGCGGTGTGCAAGCCCATGAAACGTGCCAATCCACATGGTGTTAAGTGGACGATTCATGACTGCTTCAATGCGTCCCCGCATTTCTCGCGCTGCTTTGTTAGTGAAGGTGACGGCTAAAATGCTAAACGGAGCAATATTTTCAACGTTCATCAACCAAGCAATGCGATGAACTAATACCCTTGTTTTTCCGCTGCCGGCTCCCGCCAATACCAAAGTGTTTTGCGGTTTACTCGCGACAGCTTCTCGCTGTTTGTCATTGAGGTCGTTAAGTAATTCTGATACGTCCATTCAAATTATCTTTTGTCGTGGCTATTTCATCGAACTATATTGTGAAGTATGCCATTAAGCTGTGCTTTTATACAGCATCTAAGAAAATGAAAAGCTAAACTTTCTGCAATTCAACAAAAAAAGTAAGGATATCGGCTTCTAACTCTTGATTTATTTGTGTGTAGTATCACAATTACGGCTTGTTTAAAGGCAAGAGCGCTTATCTATGATCCCAACATCGCGAATTCGCAATAACTTTTGGACTACGTTAAAAAACGAAGCACAAGCCGTTGCTGAAAAAGAGCCGCTGTTGGCGAGTTATGTGCACGCCAGTATTCTTTCTCATTTCAATGTTGAATCATCGCTGAGTTTTATTTTATCGAATAAGCTCGCCGATGATGTTATGCCTGCCATTGCTATTCGTGAAGTGTTTGAACAAGCCTATCTGCTCGATCCTGCCATTGTGGAATCTGCCATTGCTGATGTAGAGGCCGCGTTTGAGCGCGACCCTGCTGTGACAGAGCATTTAACGGTTTTAATGTACTTCAAGGGGTTTCAGGCTATTCAAGTACATCGCTTGGCACATCATTTATGGTATCAAGGCCGTCATCAATTGGCTTTGTTCTTACAAAGCCGTAACTCTCAAGCTTTCGGTGTCGATATTCACCCTGCGGCCACCATTGGAAAAGGAGTGATGTTTGACCATGCCACTGGCATTGTGGTGGGCGAAACAGCGGTTATTGAAGACAACGTGTCTATTCTACAAAACGTTACCTTAGGTGGTACTGGCAATCACAGCGGAGATAGACACCCTAAAATTCGCAAAGACGTGATGGTAGGAGCAGGCGCAAAAATTCTGGGCAACATCGAAATAGGGAGAGGCTCTAAGGTAGGGGCTGGAAGTGTGGTACTCAATAACGTTCCGCCTCATGTTACTGTAGTGGGTGTGCCTGCAAACGTCGTTGGAAAACCTAAATGCAAAAAGCCCTGCCAATCCATGGATCAAAACGTATTTGAAGACTCCGACTTACAGGAGTAAAAGTAGTTCGTTTAAGTTTGATAACTGAAAGTTGGGTAATACGCTTACCTTTTCTTTGTTCATGTTCATGGTTCTATTTATTGCATACCATGCGCTGTTAAATCCTGCACAATACGCCCCGTAAACATCGTTTATTAAACTGTCTCCAACGTGCAATATTGAATACGAAGGTAGCGCCAATACGCTTGCCGCTTGTTTAAACATGCTGCTGTCGGGTTTGGCTGGGTTATCGATATTGGCATGAATAATCTGCGTGAAAACGTGGTCAAAGCCTGCTTGCTTAGCATTTACATTACCATTGGTAATACCCACTAAAGGCAGTTGTTTGCTTAACGTTTCCAAAACTGCGATCGTGTCTGAGTGAATACTTACTTTGCTACGTTCTCTATAAAATAAAGCAAATAGGTCTTGTGCCGCTTGCTCAATATTGTCATGCGTATCCAGTGAAACAAGGTGTCGCAGTGTTTTCAAACGCAACTGCCCCATGTCCCACGCCAAACTGGGCTCTTTTAAAATAAAATTACGTTTTATTTGTATCAGTTGTTCGCTAGACACCTTTGCCGCTCGAGGAAAGCGTTGCCTCATGGCTTCCGCTAAGCATTGCTCTGCTCGCTTGATAGCAGGGTAATTATCGTAAAGTGTATCGTCTAAGTCGAACGTTAGCGCTTTTGGTGGCGAGCAAGGGCGGAAAATGATCATAGTTATTAGTGAGTTAATGCAGTTAGTTTATGTTTTTATCGGTAGTAGCCCAACGCAACAAAAGATAACTGTCATTTAATAATTGTAAAAATCAGAAAGAAGAATACACAGCATCTGTTGTAGCTGTTTTAACATTAGGGTATCCATACTAGGTGCAAAATGACTCGCGTCTCTGCTACCAACGGCCAGTATGGCAAGCGGTGTTTTTTCGCCGATCAATACCAAAGCTACCGACTCGGCAATCTCTTCGGCAAATATCAGCTGTTTTTCATGCTGGCTTAAGCGACCAAAAAAATAAGGGCCGTTTTTAAAGCGTTTTTCAATGAACAGGCGCTGCTGCAGTTCAGGTAAAGCATGAGGACCTTTAAAAGGTTTAACATGCACTGACGCTAAATGTAGTTCTTGGATCATGACGTTTTCAAGCGTGCTTTGTACGTCTTCAATGGTTTTACAGGCCATGAGTTGCAAATTCAAAGCAACATACACGCGATATATTTTTTCGTTTTGTTTCGCAACGCTAATGAGCTGGTTCAGCTTTTGAGTAAGTTGTTTAATACGCTTACGCAACTGCTCGCTTTGCATTTCAACCAGAGATACAGAGCCTTTTACCGGATGAGATAGCTTTAATTTTTCTAACAAATCCACATGCTTTTGAAAAAACTCGGGGTTTGTAGTCAAATAATTACGCACGTCAATCTCACTCATTGTTGTGACATCTTTATGAGAGGATTCGTTTACTTTTTGTGAAAAATCAATAGCTACATTATCTGGCGTTGAAGCGTCTGTCATAGTTGTAATTGTCCATCAAACACATGTTGTGTTGGGCCTGTCATTTTTAACACGTTGCCTGGCCCGTTCCAGCGAATACTCATGGTGCCACCTGGCAGTGTGACACTGACGTCTCTATCTAATTTACCTTGAATTTGTCCTATTGCAACGGCTGCACACGCCCCCGTGCCACAGGCAAGTGTTTCTCCCACTCCGCGCTCGAATACACGAAGCTTGATTTTGTTGCGAGAGACAATTTGCATAAAGCCCACATTGACGCCCTCAGGAAAGCGCTCATGTTTAGTGATTATCGGACCTAGGGTATGAACATCTGCGGTATCGATATCTTCAATTTCTAGCACGCAATGAGGATTGCCCATTGAAACGGCGCCAAAAAATAGCGTTTTTTCTTCAATACGCATCAAGTATGTTTTTTCTTCTTTATTCGCAATAAGCGGAATGCGAGAAGGCTCAAAAACTGGCTTGCCCATATTCACCGTAACTTGGCCGTCTCTTTCTATGTATAGAATAATATTGCCAACTTTGGTGCTCACGGCAATTTTGTTTCTATTTGTCAGCCCTTTCATTTTAACAAAACTAGCAAAACACCGAGCGCCATTTCCGCATTGCTCGACTTCTGAACCATCTGCATTGAAAATACGATAATGAAAATCTTGTTCTGGATCGTACGGAGGTTCAACTAATAGTAATTGATCAAACCCAATGCCAAAATTACGGTCTGCTAATTGGCGTATTTTTTCTGGAGACAGGAACACGTTTTGTGTGACACCATCCACCATCATAAAATCGTTGCCCAAGCCATGCATTTTAGAAAACTGCAACTGCACGCTCATTTTAATCCTCTAGCGGAAGTGAGCATTCACCTCGCCATAAATCTTCCAACGTTTCTCGTTGACGTACAACAAACACCTTGTTCTTATCAACCATCACTTCCACCGGCTTGCATCGACTGTTGTAGTTCGACGCCATAACAAAACCATAGGCTCCTGCACTTCTTACTGCAAGTAAATCATCAGGTGAAATGCTTAATTCTCTATCTTTACCTAAGAAATCGCCTGTTTCACATACTGGGCCTACAATATCGTATGTTTTACGCTCAGCCTTTTCGCTTTTATCAACGGGTAATATCGCTTGCCAAGCAGAGTAAAGTGCAGGACGAATAAGGTCGTTCATTGCGGCATCGACAATGGCAAAATGCTTTTCTTCGCCTTTTTTAATAAATTCAACTTGAGTAATTAAAATACCTGCGTTTGCAGCAATGGCTCTACCCGGTTCAAGAATTAAGGTCAAATCGGGGCGGTCTGCAATCTTGTTAGCAAGCCTTGCTGCATATTCATCCAAATCGGGAGGCGTTTCCGCCTGATATTTCACGCCCAAACCACCACCCAAATCAAGATGCTCAATAGTGATACCCAATGATGATAGCTGATCGACGAGGAGCAGTAACTTATCTAAGGCATCTTCGAACGGTGACAAATCGGTTAGTTGCGAGCCTATGTGACAATCCATACCGATTATTTTTAAATGGCTCAATGAATTTGCGTATTGGTAAGAGTCGATTGCATGGTCGGCAGCAATACCGAATTTATTTGATTTTAGCCCAGTCGAAATATAAGGGTGCGTTTTAGCATCGACATCGGGGTTGATCCGTAGCGAGATAGGCGCCACAACATCCATTGCTTTAGCAACGGCATTAATTCTATCTAATTCTGGGTGTGACTCTACGTTAAAGCATTTAATCCCTTGCTCTAGCGCATAGCGGATTTCCTCAGGTTGTTTTGCAACGCCTGAAAATACCACTTTTGAGGGGTCGCCACCCGCTTTGATCACACGCGCAAGTTCGCCGCCTGAAACGATATCAAACCCAGAACCTAAACGCGCTAGCACACTCAGTACGCCCAAATTGGAGTTGGCTTTTACCGCATAACAAATTAGGTGTTTATGACTTTGTAAGGCTTTATTAAAAGCATGCCAGTGACGTTCTAGCGTCGCTTTTGAATAAACATAAGCTGGCGTTCCGTGGGTGCGAGCAATGTCGCGAACGTCAACGTCTTCGGCAAATAGAATATTGTCTTTATAGTTAAAAAAATCCACTTATGTTCCTACTTCTTATCTTGTGACGTATTTGCGGAAGCTTGATTTGCTGATTGCTGTTGTGATGCTTTATCAGGTAAAACCAATGCGCCGCGATAGCCGCAGCTAGAAAGCAGCAATATAAAAGCAATAGCAAATAGACGCCTCATTTCGGATAACTTCACTTGAACGATGTAATGGGCGTATCATCGCATTGCAGATTTAAAATGCAAGTGTCATTAAACGTTCGCGTAATTTGTCTGGAAAATGCACTTGTTGCCACAAATAGTCAGTGATTGATTGGGTGTCATTCCATTGACGTTTAAGTAGCCAATCAAGCATAGGATGCGGATCATCTGGATAGGTAATAGGTTCGCCAGGAGGCAGTGTCAACCACTCTTCTACGATATCGGTATCTAAACGAAAAAGAGGATGACACAAGTTGAGCCTCTCTAGGGTTCGAACATTCGATAACTGCTCAAATTGGCCAATAAGGGGCTTTATCAATAACTTTTTACCGAGTTGAAGTGCTTCGCTCGACAGTTCAAACCCACCATTGGCAATCACACCGGAACAGTGCTGTAAGGCATGCCTGAACCCTTCTTTCGAGGGCCGTTTCCACTCGATATGACTTGGGGTGTGCTCTGTGTCAAGGGGCGCTTTCGGGTGATAACAGGTAAATTTCTCATCACTTAATGGGTCTAAGAGCGTGTGAATATCGTCAATAGATTCGAAAGGTAAATAAACCAAAACATGGTCATTAGTGGGCATATCGATAGGTTTGTCAGCCACAAACGGAGGTAAAATAGGCTGATTAAAATGAAACCAATGCACACCAAGTTGAATATCAGTCGGCGCAAACAAGCGCATAATCACTTTGTCTGACAGCCGAGCACCCGCTTTAGGTACAGGATAATTAAATGCAGCTTGGTGACTGACTGAAATAGACGGCAGCTTGTTAAACCTCGCAGCCCATGCCGTTACCGGTTCAAAATCGTTGAGTAAAACATCATATTGACTCACATCAAGTTGACGGATATCGCGGAATAGCGTTTTAGGTTTGGCTTGCGCCAAGGTTCTTAGTTCATCAACTTGGCCTCTGTACGTGTGGAACGTTAGACCTTTATACGTTGAATAATCACCAAAGCATTGCATATCAAAATAGCTATCGGGTTCTCTACCCGAAAACACAAAATCGATGTCGATATCGTCACGTTCGGCCAATGCTCTCGCCATAATCCGAGCGCGAGCAATATGGCCATTTCCTGTGCCTTGCACTCCGTAGAGAATTTTCATCCTAATATTAGTAGACAAAGGGTGGAAATGATGACACCCAACGATGCCCCAGCAAGCACGTCAGAAGGATAATGCACGCCCAGCAATATACGTGACAAACCAATCAGCCCAGCCCAAAGATAAACCAATACGGCAAAAGCTGGATAAAAATGTGCAACGATACTGGCCATCAACCACGCCGCTGCCGTATGGCCAGAAGGCAAACTAAACTTATCTGACGGCGTAACGAAAGCCGGTAAATTGTGAAAAAAATCACAAGGTCTAGGGCGCTTGAGCGACTTTTTCAACACAAGATAAATGGGAAGTTCAAAAGCGTACGCCATTAGTGCGGTAAATAAGAAAACGCTGCCATGCTCAGGCTCAAAAACACTCAGTGTAATGCCAGTAAGAACATAAAGGTGGCCGTCTCCTGTCTTTGACAGAAGTCGTACCCATTTGCAATTTTGTTGACTGGTGAATTGAAAAAGCCAATAAAACAAGCGAGTGTCATAGTCCGCTAGAAACTTCATAACCACCTTACGGTAGACGAATATTTATAGCTTGAAAGGTTACGCACAAAATATGAACAGTGTTTGACAGAAATACTACAGCTTTGTGACAGATACACCTGTCTAAGCATAGCAAATTGAACAACCGCACACTTTTATTCAATCCCAGAACAGGCTCAACGAGGGAGGAGTAATGAACAAAAAAGTATGCGGTTGTCCTGTGCGGATATATGCACCTTGAAAGAACCTGTGTT
>CAYSDZ010000005.1:87962-135814 GCA_964429915.1 uncultured Alteromonas sp. | reverse complement strand
CCGACCGCCTGGTTCGTAGCCAGGTACTCTATCCAGCTGAGCTACGCACGCGCAATACAATGGCGGAGAGGGAGGGATTCGAACCCTCGATACCAGTAATAGGTATGGTTCCTTAGCAGGGAACTGGTTTCAGCCACTCACCCACCTCTCCGTAATGTGGGAGCGAAGTTTACTGATTCATAAAACTAAGTCAATGCTTTTTTGTATTAAATCAATTCACTTGCCGGTAAAACAAACAATTTTTTCAGTTGAAAAAAATAAAGGCTGAAAATCAGCCTTTTTGGGATGCATAAATGTTGTAATGACACTTACTGATTTCCGTTCGGAGCCTCGATGGCGTTACCCGATTTTTCAGCTTGTATCCGCATGTAGATCTCTTCTCTGTGCACAGATACTTCTTTAGGCGCATTAACACCAATTCTAACTTGATTGCCTTTTACTCCAAGTACAGTAACGGTCACATCATCACCTACCATAAGAGTTTCACCTACACGGCGTGTTAATATAAGCATTGCATATCGCTCCTTTATCATTCCATTTATGACATTCTTTCATTTCAATAACATCTGACACGACTCAAACTATTGAAAAGAATGTCTCTATTTTTCGGTCTTACAACAAACAAGACCTTTCAAGTATAGCTTATCTTTCGTTTTATAGCTTATCTTTAAGCCAATCGTTAACGACCTTTAGTGCTGACTCTAATTTCTCTGGCTGGTCTCCGCCTGCCTGAGCCATATCAGGTCGACCTCCTCCTTTTCCGCCAACTTCAGCGGCAGCAATGTTTACTACCTCTCCGGCCTTCACTTTGGAGGTTAAGTCTTTTGTTACACCTGCAATTAGAGCGACTTTTTCGCCAACTACAGCGCCAAGAACAATCACGCCTGAGCCCATTCTGTTTTTCAAATCGTCCATCATGGGCCGAAGCGCTTTGCTTTCAATGCCTTCGACTTGTGTAATCAAAACGTTAACATTGTTTATTACGTTTTTCTGTGAGAGAAGATCAGCGCCCTGTTGACTTGCAGCTTGCTGTTTTAGCTTTAGTAACTCTTTTTCAGTTTGCTTGAGCTGAAGCTGCAAACTTTGGACTTTGCTTGCCACTGATTCTGTATCTGCTTTTAACAGAGACGCCGATTGGCGCACTTGCTCATTGTGTTGTTGCATGAATTCCAGTGCAAATGCCCCAGTAGTCGCTTCAATTCGTCGAATACCAGACGCAATGCCGCTTTCACTGGTGATAACAAACAAACCAATGTCTCCTGTAGCATCGACATGAGTGCCTCCACACAATTCTATAGAGTAAGGCCCCATAGAAACCACTCTCACTTTTTCTTCGTATTTCTCTCCGAATAAGGCCATTGCACCTGACGCTTTCGCTTCTTCCAAGCCCATTAATTCCGTTGATAATACATGATTCGCTCGAATCTCTTCGTTAACTCGCTGTTCAATGCGTTTAAGCTGTTGTGGCGTTAGACTTTCAAAATGAGAAAAATCAAAGCGCAATTTTTGTGGTTCAACTAACGACCCCTTTTGCGTGACATGTTCACCTAACTGTTCTCGTAAAGCAGCATGCAATAAGTGGGTAGCGCTATGATTAAGCTTAATTTGTGCTCGGGCTTGTTGATTAATAAGAGCATCAACCGTATCCCCAACACAAAGCCGTCCTTTAACCTTGCCTTTATGGGCGAAGGCGTTACCTAGCTTTTGAGTATCCGAAACAACGAAAGTGTTATCGCCTATAGTAAGCGTACCCGAGTCGCCTGCTTGACCTCCTGATTCAGCGTAAAATGGCGTTTTGTCTAATATGACAATGCCTTCCTCGCCATCTTCAATGCTAGTCTGTTTTTTATCGCCACTCACAATACCTACAATTTTGCATTGTTCTGATTCAAGTTCATAACCGACAAAGTTTGTCGTGCTATCAATGGCGATATCTTTAGAGTAATCCATTCCGAAATTGGAGGCTTGCTGGGCGCGAAGACGCTGCGCTTGCATTGCTGCTTCAAAGCCTTGTTCATCTAATTTAATGTTTTGTTCTCTGGCTACGTCATTGGTTAAATCAATAGGAAAACCGTAGGTATCATAGAGTTTGAAAATAAGCTCTCCCGGCAGCTCATCTCCCTCTAACTCAGTTAAAGTTTCATTCAGTATTGCCATTCCTCTATCTAGCGTTTTACTGAATTGCTCTTCCTCTACTCTCAACACTTTTTCGATAACAGGGCGTTGTTCGATCAGCTCTGGATAAGCTTCGCCCATCTCAAGACACAATTGATCAACGAGTTTGTAGAAGAAAACAGAATTAGCCCCTAATTTTGATCCATGACGAACAGCTCGTCGAATAATACGACGTAACACATAGCCTCTACCCTCATTTGATGGCATGACACCGTCGCAAATTAAAAATGCACAACTGCGAATATGGTCAGCTATCACTCTCAACGACTTGTTATCTAGTTCCTTGGTGCCGACGATGTCGGCGGCAGCGTTGATAAGGTTAACAAACAGGTCAATTTCATAGTTGCTATGCACATTTTGTAAGATGGCAGAAATACGCTCCAAGCCCATACCTGTGTCAATGGACGGCGAAGGTAACGGCAGCATGTCGCCATTGGCCTGCTTGTTATATTGCATGAAAACTAGATTCCAGATTTCAATAAATCTGTCACCGTCTTCCTCGGGCGAGCCGGGAGGGCCTCCCCAGATATGTTCGCCGTGATCGTAAAAAATTTCTGAACAAGGTCCACAAGGACCAGTGTCACCCATCGACCAAAAATTGTCTGAGGTGTTGATACGCACTATTTTTTCTTTTGGAACGCCAATATCGTCTTCCCATATGCGAAAGGCTTCTTCATCTTCTGCATAAACGGTGACCAATAATTTTTCTTTAGGCAGCTTCAGTTCTTCTGTTAAGAAGGTCCACGCAAATCGAATGGCCTCTTTTTTGAAGTAATCGCCAAAGCTAAAATTTCCTAGCATTTCAAAAAATGTATGGTGACGTGCCGTATAACCTACATTTTCAAGATCGTTATGCTTCCCCCCCGCACGAACGCAACGTTGGGACGTCACCGCGCGTGAATAACTCCGCTTTTCCTGACCTAGAAAGACATGTTTAAACTGATTCATTCCCGCATTAGTAAATAACAAGGTGGGATCATCTGCCGGCACTAGCGAGGAAGTGCTCACCACTTGATGCTGATGACTGGCAAAATAATTGATGAATTTCTTGCGGAGACCTGCGGTAGAAAGTGTCATTGAATGCTGAGTCCTTAGTACTAAATTACAGACAATTTTTTGAGCAAATGTATCACGATTCACCCTCGGTTGTCAGCGCGTGTTTTACTTGTTCAAGGGAAAAGCCGCGATAAAGTAAAAATCGCTGCTGTTTCAAAATGACTTTGGGATCACTCGCGATCTGAGAACCAAATTTTTTCTGTTTAACTTGCAGTGCCAAGTCAAACCAGTCTATCTCGCTTTCTTGCAGAACGGCCTGAGTATATTCTTCAGCCACTCCCAATTGACGTAATGTTTCTTGAATGCGTTTGTAGCCTTGACCTTTACTGATCGCCGATCTTAAATGCATATCAGCGAAACGCGTATCGCACTGAAGTTCAGCATCTTTAAATTGGGATAACACAGGAAAAACATCGTCTTTAAGAAAGCCTTTTGCAGATAATTTTTGTAAAAGTTCCTGAAACCCGTGTTCCCTTCTAGAGAGCAGTTGTGTGATAGTGTGTCTGATGATTTTGCTTTCGTTTTCATCATTATTGTTAGTCATACAATTACTATTTTATTTAAGGTTGATATCTATGTATGTGTGTGAGCACACCACAATACACGAGTTTACGCAAAAGCAATGGGACGACTTAGCCGTTGATGCAGGTCCTTTTTTACAATTTCACTTTTTAGCCGCATTAGAAAACAGCGGTTCTATCAATAATTCTCACATTGATAATACAGGATGGCAAACCTGTATTTTATCAGTCAAAAACGAGAAAGATGAACTTCTTGCACTTGTACCCGGTTATAAAAAAACGCACAGTTACGGAGAATATGTATTTGACCATAGTTGGGCGAATGCTTACGCACAACACGGATTGAATTACTACCCAAAATGGATTTCAGCTATCCCCTTTACTCCAGTAACTAGCCAACGCATTTTAACGAAATTGGAGGACTTATCCCCAATAATCACACTGATCCACACCTATTTCAAACAGCCTAAAACAATCTCGTCTTGCCACTGGTTGTTTCATACTGACTCGCTAAAGCAGCATTTAAGTAACTGTCATTCACCGACGCGTTACTCAGTACAGTTTCAATGGTGGAATAAGCAGTACGCTTCATTTGATGAATTTTTAGCGACGTTTAAATCGAGAAAACGTAAAGATATCAAAAAGGAGCGCGCCAAAGCGCAACAAGGGATCACCATTGAACGAATCGTTGGGAACTCTCTCACCGATGACGTTAGAGATGTATTTTATTTATGTTATCAACAAACCTACTTAAAACGGAGTGGGCATCACGGTTACCTGACTGAAGCGTTTTTTAAGCAACTCTTTCAAACCATGCAAGACAATATCATGGTGGTCATCGCTAAAGACGAAGCGCAAATATTGGGAACATCGTTATTTTTGTATGACAAAACAGGGTTATACGGACGCTATTGGGGCGCTTTGCAAGACAAAGACTGCTTGCATTTTGAATGCTGTTATTATCAGGGAATTGAATTTGCCATTGAGCAAAAACTTCCGCTTTTCAACCCTGGCACACAAGGCGAGCATAAACTGCTAAGAGGATTTGAACCATTAATCTGCCGTTCATCTCATTGTATGTTCGACATGCGTTTTCACCAAGCGGTAGATGACTTCTTGATAAGAGAGCAAGGCGCAATGCAAGCGTACTACGAAAGTGCACTTGCGAGCTTGCCATTTAATCAAGAAGCAATGGCTGAGTGCAAAAAAGGGCAAGTAGGCTAAAACATATTAGTAGCGAGGGTTTGTTGGATCCCCGCAGCGGTCTCTTTTTTTAGCTCTTTTTGTACTGGCTCAGACTGCCCCGAAATCCAAATTTTTAACTCTGCGTCCAAATCAAAATGTCCCGCTGTTTCTACTTTAAACTGGGTGATGGATTTATACGGAATAGAATGATATTCAACTTTGCGGCCGGTCATGCCTTGCTTATCAATCAAAATAAGGCGTTTATCAGTAAATACGAACATATCCCTGATCACTTTAAATACCTGTTTGACCGATTCGCTATCGCCGATAATTGGAGATAGCTCCTCAGCCACCTCATCAGTATTCACCTCCGAAGCATTGCCAAGTAATCCGTCCAGTAATCCCATGTTATTGCCCTTTTCTGTTTGTTGAGGAGCTTAATCATAAAGGCTAAAAGCGAAAATTCAACTGAAAAATCATACCTAATGTTTACTATAGAAAGCTAAAAATCTGGAATAAAAAAGGCCTTAAGTTTTGCTTAAGGCCTTTTGAGTTTAAAAAGTTGATTAAAACTTATCTTTCAGTTCTTTGTCGGTCAGAGAAACAATCTCGCCCCACGCTTCGTTGCCTTCTGAAATGTTATCGTCTAGGTCTTTAACCCAACGCTTTTGTACACTTTTCTTAAGGTTTAAGTACAGCTTGCCGTCAACAATTTTAAAGGCTTCTGGGTCGATATCGAACTTACGATATTTGGTCACACCATAAGCACAGAAACCACCGTATGCGGGTAAATATTTTTCTGGATTTTCTTTAAATAATTCGCGGTTTTTCTTACTGGAAAATTTGTAAATGGCACCATGGTGCACTGCGGTATATTCCGCTGAACCTTCAACGGCTGCATTTTGTGTAAAGTACGCTACCGTATCATAGCCTTCTACTGCCACATCGTTATCGTCGGTGTTTACTTCTATATTGCCTGCATTGGCCACTGCGCTAAACGCTAAACCCAATGCCAACATTCCTGCTGAGAAAAGTGCTTTAATTTTCATATTGCTGTTCCTAAAAATAATGTATGAAATTGTTTTGTCGGAATAATAGAAAGGGAATTAGCGAGATTAATTACAAATAATTATCAAAAAGTCTGTTTTTTTTGAATATATACCCGTTCCATCTCAACATGCTCGATTCAGCGAACGAATAAAAGGATTTAGACAAGGAAAATACGAGAAGGCATGGTGGTTCCATGTCGAAACAATTTGACGCAGAGTAAATCCTTTTAGACTTCGCCCTTGGGAGCTTCACAGCGTTTTTATGACTGCGTTATACTTGTTCAAAAGGTTAACCACATTCCTTCTCAAGTATGCCTTGCCACAAAAACGCTGTGATAGCTCTGAAACGAGCATGTTGAGGTGGAACGGGTATAAAAACAAAACAGCCGCCTTTTTTAAAAGCGGCCTTGTAAGTAAGTCTTACTTAATCACTAGCTTTGTTTGCTTTCTATATTTTTCTTTCTATATATTGGTCAACGTAGTCTTCAAGTATATTTAAAGGAACCGGCCCGTTTTTGAGTACCACATCGTGATATTCTCGTATGTCAAATTTATCACCTAGCGCTGTTTTTGCTTTTTCTCGCAACTCGAGAATTTTTAGCATGCCTATTTTATATGCGGTAGCTTGGCCTGGCATCACTATATGCCTTTCAACCATTTTAACTGCATCAGGCTTAGGGTTAGGTGTATTGCTAACGTAGTAGTCAATACCTTGTTCTCGCGTCCATTTCATCGCGTGAATACCCGTATCAACAACTAAGCGACACGCGCGCCATAACTCCATTGCAAGACGCCCAAAATCTGAGTAAGGGTCTTGGTATAAGCCAATTTCCTTAGGGACAAACTCTGAGTATAAACCCCAGCCCTCTGTATAGGCTGTATAACCACCGAAGCGGCGAAACTTAGGGATCCCCTCTAACTCTTGAGCGATAGCAAGCTGCATATGATGCCCAGGGATACCCTCGTGATAGGCCAATGCCTCCATTTGGTAAATGGGCATATCGCTCATGCGGTAAAGGTTGGCATAATAGATACCCGGGCGCGTACCATCCATTGAAGGGCGTTGATAAAAGGCTTTGCCCGCTGATTTTTCTCTGAACGGTTCCACCGCTTTCACCGTGAGATCGGCTTTGGGTTTTACCAAAAACAATTCGTCCAAGCGCGTTTTCATAGTATTAATTAACGCTGTTGCCTCTGACAGATAGCGCTCTTTACCCGCGGCAGTCTCGTCATAAAAGAATTGCTCATCCGTTCGCATAAATTCGAAAAATTCCTGTAAGTTTCCTTCAAAACCTACCTTTTTCATGATCACACGCATTTCGTCGTGAATACGTGCAACTTCATTCAAACCAACTTGATGAATTTCATCTGATGTCATAGAGGTAGTCGTAATGCGGGCAAGTCTATTGTTGTAGAACTCTCCCCCCCTATTGAACTTCCAGACACCATCTTTCGTGTCGGCTTGACGTTCAAGGTCGTTGACTGATTGTATTAGTTTGACGTAAGCGGGTTTGAATGATGCAACCAAAGCCTCTTTTGCTTGCTCGACAAGCTGAGTAATTTCTTGCTCTGGTAGATCTAAGCGATTAACTTTCTTTGTGAAATCAGCAAGCAACGTGCTCTCTTCACCGTCGTCAAAAGGCGCACCTTTAATGACGTTTTGGCTATCGCTGATCACGTAGGGGTATACAAATTTAGGTGCAGAAATACCCAACTCTGCTCGTCTCTCCAAGCCTACAACCACTTCATCAAACAAGGCCTTAACACCGTGAAGCCTTGCAATATAATCTTCTGCATCGTCTTTGGAACTGATGGGGTGCTGGTTGATTAGCAACGCTGGCACTCTTGAGTGAATACCAAACATTTGATTTACCGGATAAGTGTAGTTTCTCCATTGGTAGTCCTCGATCTCTTGTTCGAGGCTTTGCTTCATCATTTGATAACTGACCGCTGTTTGAGCGCTTAATGCAGATTCATCAATAGCGTTGACTTGCTCCAAATACATTTTATTCAGTTCGAGTGTTTTTTCTGCGAAGGCCTCCGATAAATCGTCCCATTTATCTTGGTCATCTTTAATTCCCAAAAAACTTTGCGTGATTGGACTACGCATTACCCTTTCATTAAAAATAGTTTCAAACAAGACGTTGGCTTGTTCATCAGCCACGGATTGAGTATCGCTTGATGCGTTCTCAACCGGCACAGTGACCTGCTCGGTTTCAGCCTGATTGATTGCAGCGTCGTCGTGTTTTTGCCCACAAGCACTGAGTAAGACTGCACTCACACCCAAGGCAACTAGCGTCATTTTAGTTTTCATTTTCCGCCCTTTGTTTTGATGTTTCGTATTCAGCCTGTTGATTACAAGCTAAGAAGTGAAACGTTTTTATCTTAGTTATTGTGCTGAGTAGTGTACTGCATATCCATAAACTCGCCACTCAGCTCATCTTTTAAAATAAACAACTGATACGCTTTTTAACAAAGGAAAGGCAAAATTCGACAGTCAAATTCACACTCTACTTTACATGTTGGACTTTACATATTGGGGGATAGCCATCGTTCCGCCGTTTCTATTGACCATCCTTTTCGCGTGGCGTAATCGTGCACTTGGTCGGCTTGAATCTTTGCCACCGCAAAATATTTGGATTGAGGGTGAGCAAAATACCATCCTGATACCGATGCGCCTGGGTACATGGCGTAACTTTCCGTCAGCTTCATGCCAGTATGTTCTTCGGCGCTTAACAAATCCCAAATCAGTTGTTTTTCTGTGTGCTCAGGACAAGCGGCGTAGCCAGGAGCAGGTCGAATGCCCTGATACTTTTCTCGTATTAAAGCATCGTTATCTAACGCTTCATCGGGCGCATAGCCCCAATAGGTTTTGCGTACCTGCTCGTGCAGGAATTCTGCAAAGGCCTCAGCGAGTCTATCGGCAATCGCTTTAACCATAATTGCATTGTAGTCGTCACCTGCATCTTCAAACGACTTTGCCAATGCATCTTCGCCAATACCGGCGGTCACTGCAAATGCACCAATATAATCGCTAATACCTGACTGTTTTTTGGCGATAAAATCGCTCAAGCAATAGTTAGAAAATGCGTCTTTTTTGGTTTGTTGACGAAGGTGATGTGCCGTACCTAAACGCGTGCCCTTAGATTCGTCTGCATAAATTTCAATATCGTCTTCAATGCGAGCGGCAGGCCACAGACCCACCACCCCTTTTGCCTTAAGGCTTTGATTTTTTATTACGTTATCTAGCATGGCGTTTGCATCTTTAAATAAAGATTTTGCCTCTTCGCCCACGATTTCATCATCGAGGATACGAGGGTATTTACCTGCTAAGGACCATGTGAGAAAAAATGGCGTCCAATCTATGTAATCTCTCAAGATTTCGAGATCTGCCTCGACGGGAGTCACACCAAGCTGATTAGGCTTGACAGGAAGTGCCGAGAAATCAGGTTCAAATGCATTTTGACGGGCTTGTTCTAGCGATACCGCTTCAGATCGCGGTCGCTTTCTCGCGTGTTGGTCGCGAACTCGGTCGTACTCAGCTGAAAGTTGCTCGGAAAACTCTGCCTTTGCGACTGGATTTAGCAACTTTTGGCACACGCCTACTGCCCGACTAGCATTAGGTACATAAACAACCGGATGATCGTAATTCTGTTCAATCTTGACCGCGGTATGCGCTTTGGACGTCGTGGCACCGCCAATTAACAAAGGCATGTCGAAGTCTTGGCGTTGCATTTCTTTGGCGACGTGAACCATTTCATCTAACGAAGGCGTGATCAAACCCGACAGTCCTATCATATCGACGTCTTCAGCTTTGGCGGTACTCAAAATAGTTGCTGCGGGCACCATCACGCCCATATCGATCACTTCAAAATTGTTGCATTGCAAAACCACACCAACAATGTTTTTGCCAATATCGTGCACATCGCCTTTTACCGTAGCGAGCAGTATTTTCCCATTACTTTTCGAGCCACCCGACTTCTCAGCTTCAATGTATGGCTGTAAGTAAGCAACGGCCTTTTTCATTACGCGAGCCGATTTTACCACTTGAGGCAGAAACATCTTCCCTTCGCCGAATAAGTCACCCACCACATTCATTCCGTCCATCAATGGACCTTCTATTACATGTAAGGGTTTTTCTGCTTGAGCTCGTGCCTCTTCTGTATCATCAATAATGTAGTCAGTGATCCCTTTCACTAAAGCGTATTCCAGACGCTTGTTAACTGAATTTTCTCGCCAGCCGAGGTCTTCCTTAGCTTGAGCTTTGCCGCCACCTTGATACTTGGGCGCAAGTTCCAACAACGCGTCGGTTGCGCCGTCATTGCGATTTAAGATCACATCCTCAACAGCATCGCGAAGTTCTTTGGGAATTTCGTCGTAGACTTCAAGCTGACCTGCATTGACGATCCCCATATCCATACCCGCTCGAATGGCATGATATAAAAACACCGAATGCATGGCTTCACGCACTGGGTTATTACCCCTAAAAGAGAAAGATATATTAGATAAGCCACCTGAAATATGCGCATAAGGGCAAGTTTTTCGAATTGTTCGGGTTGCTTCGATAAAATCAACCGCGTAATTGTTGTGCTCTTCAATACCTGTAGCAACGGCAAAAATGTTGGGGTCGAAAATAATATCTTCAGGAGGGAAGCCCACTTCTTCAGTGAGTATTTTGTAGCTACGTTGGCAAATCTCGACTTTCCGCGCCTCGGTATCGGCTTGTCCTGTTTCATCAAACGCCATCACCACCGTTGCCGCACCATAACGCTTTATAAGCTTAGCCTGCTGCACAAAGCTTTCTTTGCCTTCTTTCAAACTAATTGAATTAACAATAGCTTTGCCTTGAACACACTTTAAGCCTGCTTCGATCACGTCCCATTTACTGCTGTCTATCATGATGGGAACACGGCTAATGTCTGGCTCGGATGCAATAAGATTCAAGAAAGTGGTCATGGCTAATTGAGAGTCCAACATGGCTTCGTCCATGTTGATATCAATCACTTGTGCACCGTTTTCAACTTGCTGTTTTGCCACATCTAGAGCGGTTTCGTAATCCCCCTCTAAGATCAAGCGTTTAAACATTGCTGAACCCGTGACATTGGTTCTTTCACCCACATTCACAAATGTAGAAAATTCTGAACTCACTTTGTTTACCTTAATGAATAAAGGGCTCTAAACCCGACAAGCGCATTTTTGTTTCGATGGACGGGAGCGGCCGAGGCGCTAAGCCTTGCGAACATTCAAGCAATTTTGCGATATGCTCAGGCGTGCTACCACAGCATCCACCGATAATATTCACCAATTTACTTTCACACCATTCTTGAATATGACTCGCCATTTCGTCTGGCGTCATGTCGTATTCGCCAAATTCGTTGGGTAAGCCTGCATTGGGATGTGCAGAAACCAAGCACTCTGCGACCTGTGCTATCTCATCGACGTATTGTCGCAATAAATCTGGCCCCATCGCACAGTTTAAACCAAACGATACGGGGTTAACATGTCGAAGCGAATAGTAAAACGCTTCTGCTGTCTGTCCCGACAATGTACGACCAGAGGCATCGGTTATCGTACCTGAAACCATTACTGGTAAGGTTTTACCTATTTGTTCGAAAGCAGTGTCTACGGCAAATGCGGCCGCTTTGGCATTGAGTGTGTCGAAAATGGTTTCGAGCATAATACAATCTACGCCGCCTTCGATAAGCGCTAATGTAGATTCAGTATAAGCTTCAACCAGTTGATCAAAGGTAACATTGCGCTTGCCGGGATCGTTTACATCGGGTGAAATTGAAGCCGTTCTGTTGGTAGGACCTAACACCCCCACAACAAATCGAGGCTTTTCAGGCGTCTTGGCCGTGTATTCATCAGCGGCTTCTCTGGCAATTTTAGCTGCTGCCAGATTAATCGCCTTTGAGTGAGCTTGCATGTCGTAATCTGCCATCGCTATAGACGTGGCGTTAAAGGTATTTGTTTCGATGAGATCAGCACCTGCTTTAAGATAATCGCAATGAATTTGCTTTATCAGCGCGGCCTGCGTAATCGATAACAAATCATTGTTGCCTTTAACATCGCAGTGCCAATCAGCAAATTCTTCACCTCGGTAGTCGGCTTCTTCCAGTTTATGGCGCTGGATCATGGTGCCCATTGCCCCATCTAAAATTAAAATGCGTTGTTTTGCAATGTCTAATAAATTTTCACCCATGATTATACGATATCCTTGCTTGGGCTAATTGCATTGAGATCGAATGGCGTGGTTTGATACACGTAATAATTCAACCAGTTTGAATATAATAAATTGCCGTGTGAACGCCAGTTCACTATCGGTTTGTTGTTGGGGTCGTTATCTTTAAAATAATGCTCGGGTATGGAAGGGTTGCATCCCTCTTGTAAATCCCGATTGTATTCATCTTTTAAAGTGTCCGGTTCATACTCTGGATGCCCTGTAACAAACACCGTTCGCTTGTCTGAAGACGCAACTAAATATGCGCCTGCCGTTTCGGATGCTGCTAACACTTTCAAACCATTAATGGCGTTGTATTGTTCAGGTCGGATATTACCAAAACGAGAATGAGGCGCATAAAATGTATCGTCAAACCCTCTTACTAATTCATCTAAGCAATCGTTTACGGTATGAGAAAATACACCTGAAATTTTGTTTTTCTGTAGTGTTCTATTGACGCCGTGAAAATAATACATTGCCGCATGCGCCGCCCAACATAAAAACAAAGTTGATTGTACGTGACGTTTTGTCCATTCAAACACCATTGCAATTTTATCCCAATACTTCACTTCGGTATATGACATCATGGCGAGTGGAGCACCGGTAATAATTAATCCGTCGTAACGTTTATGTGCCACATCGTCAAACAAGGTATAGAAAGTATCCATGTGCGCTTTCGGCGTATTTTTCGGTGCCAAGGAGTCGATTCTGATCAAATCAACGTTGATTTGTAGAGGTGTGTTAGATAATAAACGCAACAATTGAACTTCAGTTTCAATTTTATTCGGCATTAAATTTAAAATACCCACCTCTAAAGGACGAATATCCTGCGTGGCGGCACGCGCATTATCCATTGCAAAAATATTTTCACGCAGCAGCAGTTGTTGTGCTGGCAATGCTTCTGGAATACGAATAGGCATAAAAAAAACCGGTAATTTAGACGGGGCTAAAGGTAATTAAACTCGCCTTTAAAGTCAAATTATTTACGTCTAGACGTCTAAACATCTTCAGAGATTTTTTTCACTTATTGAGTGACACCAACACGTTGGCTTCGGCCAACGGCAAATCGCATTCCGATGCAATGTCGTCGGCAGATGCACCTTGAGAGGCCATACTGGCGGCTTTTCGATACAGTTTGATTTGAGGGTCTTCGGCTTGCTGTTCGCGCAGGTTACCCTCTAACTGATTAATTTTTGAAGGAAGGGGTTCAATAGACGTTTGTACTGCGCGTATGTTCGCGTTCACTTCTTCTGATGCTGAAAATAAAGTATCGATATCGACTTGAATATGCAAATTGTGCTTTCGCTGAACATCGAGTTCGGCTTTTAAAGCATTTACTTTTTTATGCAAAAAGAAAACACAAACAAGCAGTGCAGCAAACAAACTTATACTCAAAGCTGCTGCACCTAATAGAAGAATAAAGTGGGAACTCAAAAGAACAACTTAAAGACTGCTGATTTCTTCCCACTCTTCGTCACTGAGTAGCTTGTTAAGGTCAACCAAAATAAGTAGCTCACCATCTCTATTTGAAACACCTTGAATAAATTTAGCACTTTCCTCGGTGCCAACATTGGGTGCACTGTCGATTTCAGATGATCGCAGATAAACAACTTCGGCAACACTGTCTACCAAAATGCCGACAACCTGCTCGTCTGACTCAATGATCACAATGCGCGTGTTGTCGGTCATTTCACTGGAAGGTAGACCAAAACGAGCGCGGGTATCGATAACGGTAACCACGTTGCCACGTAAATTTATAATTCCCATAACATAATCGGGAGCGCCTGGCACAGGTGCTATTTCGGTGTATCTCAACACCTCCTGTACTTGCATTACGTTAATACCATAGGTTTCCTCACCCAAGCGATAGGTTACCCATTGCAACACTTCATCATTGTTACCGCTTGCTGAGGCTGTATTTCTATCGTCACTCATTTATTCGACTCCCATTTAGTCTTGTGAATCGCTGCTTAAGCCTTTGTTAAGCAAAGATACTAACTGATATACATCAATTAAAGCACACATTCTCTCTTTTACCATTCCAGCTAACCATGGACGTTTACTGTCGTTGTCTCGCCATTTGACATCTGACTTATTCAGAGTAACCGTATTGACTAAGTTTTCACTCGCCAGACCCCACTGGCTTTCTGCCAGCATGATCAGATACTTATAGTTTAACCCGTCTTCCAATGTTTGCGTTGTTTTTTCTGGCATTACCCATTTTGCAGTATTGACCACATTGAGTTTTTCGTCTCTGTGAAGCATCACGCCCATAAACCAGTCAGGCTTACCAAACAAAGGGCCAACTTTATCAAGCTGATGAATTCCCCCCAACGTGACCAATGGAACAGCTAAGGTTAAACCAGCTACGTCAAAAAATAATGCTTGAAACGTTGACTCCAGCGACGCTTGCAATGCTTGCGAATTCGTAGGCAAATCACTGTCGGCTTTGCGCTCGTCTGCAGCTTTTATAACAATATCGTTTACAATAGGATCTTTTACAACAGGCTCTTTTACAACAGGATCATCAGCGCGCTCGCTGACAGGAAGCTCGATCAACTCTACATTAGATAGCAGTTTAGCAGCCTGTTCTTTTTGCTCATCAATGTTGTCGTGCCCATCGAGTAAACTTCCCAAATAGGTTTCCATTACATCTTCGTTTGCAAAACGCTTTGGTTTACTCATTAATGATTCTTCTCTAACTCTTTTAATAAACGTTTGTAGGCAAACACACCTCTACATTTTGGATACGCAAGCGATGCGGGCGTCTGTTGCTGACTGGCATCTCTAAATCGTGTATCGATAGGAACGGTGTGATCCCATAGTTGGTCGCCATAGTCTTCTTTTAGTTTATCGTAGGCTTCAAGCGCAGCTTTAGTGCGTTTATCATACATGGTAGGAACAATAATTGAATTAAACTGTTTCGACAGCGTTTTACTCATAATTTCCAAGGTGTGCATCATGCGATCTAGCCCTTTTAATGCTAAATATTCTGTTTGCACGGGAATGATTACTCTATCGCATGCGGCTAGGGCGTTTACCATCAGCACGCCTAGCACTGGAGGACAATCAATAATCACATAATCAAACTCTTTGGCTATTAAGCTCAAGGCTTTAAACAGCACCAAGCCCATACCACTTTTGGCCCCTAAGGTTCGATCTAGAGTGGCCACATTCATCGTAGCGGGAAGGATAAATAAGCTGTCGAATTTGGTAGAGCAAAGGCAATCCATGATGCCGTCAAACGTCAAATCAGGGGCCTGAATGAAAACATCATAAATAGATGCGGTGAGTTCCTCTGAATCAATACCGAAGTAATAACTTAATGAAGCCTGAGGGTCGGTATCAACAAGCAACACTCTTTTTTTTGCCTGGGCTAGTATACCCCCCAAGGTCACTGAGGTTGTCGTTTTACCCACCCCTCCTTTTTGGTTGGCGACGGTCCAAACATGCATGCCGCTCATGTTTGGACTAGTTCCGACAAAAGACAATCGGCTATGTGCTCAAGCCCTATACTTTTTTCAGAGATACCGGCCGACGCTACCGCTTGTGGCATTCCATACACAACAGAACTGGATTGATCTTGTGCCCAAACCGTTGCACCTACTGATTTGAGTTTCTCACATCCTTGTTTGCCGTCAGAACCCATGCCCGTTAAAATAAGGGCTAACACCTTACCAGAAAACACATTCACAAGACTTTCAAAACTTAAGTCTACGCAGGGTTTGTAGTTTAGGTTTTCACTGTCTAAGGTGTCTCGTACCGTTATCGCGGCATTTTCGCCATATCCTCTCACTTCGGTTTGCATGCCTCCCGGTGCGATGTAGGCTTTACCCGACTCCAATTTCATACCACTTTCCGCGTGCACCACTTCTATCGCGCATAAGGAATTTAGGCGTTCTGCAAATGCTTCGGTAAACGAGCCTGGCATGTGTTGAACAACCAGAATAGGCAACGGGAACGATTTTGGTAGCTTTGTCAGTATCGTTTGTAGTGCCACTGGACCGCCTGTTGACGAACCAATAGCAAGACATTGGTAAGTCTTCCCAGACGCACTGACTGATGAAACCGACACCTGTTCAGACACATTGCTTTGCCCGGTCAGTATGCTACTACTTCGCATAAAGGTTGTAGATTTAGGCGATGGCAAATGACTCTTTTTACTGAGGCGCATGTAGGCTTTGCGGCGTGCGACAATTCGAACTTTAGTTCTGAGTTGCAGCAAGGCGTCTTGCTTATTTTCCGAGATATCTTCAAATTTTTTTGGTAAAAAATCAAGCGCACCTGCATCCAACGCATCTAAGGTTGCAGTAGCGCCGTCGTGGGTAAGAGACGAGAACATGAGAATGGGAACCGGACATTCATTCATAATCCGCCTAACCGCTGAAATACCATCCATCACTGGCATTTCCACATCCATGGTGACAACATCGGGAGACAAAGATTGGATAAGCTGAATAGCCTCTTTTCCGTTAGAGGCTTCTCCTATCACGGTAAGCATACGGTCTTCTTCTAAGATTTTTCGCAGGCTTCGTCTGTAAAATGCCGAGTCATCTACCACAAGCACTTTAAATGCCATTAACTCGTCCCTTTCTCGTTTATTTTAGCGGCTTTTTAGCATACCGCTTAAGCAAACTAGGAATATCTAAAATTAGAGCAATCCCCCCATCTGAGGTAATCGTTGCTCCAGCCATTCCAGGTGTGCCCTGAAGCAAGGCGTCAAGCGGTTTGATCACCACTTCCTCTTGACCTATCAGTGCATCGACAACAAACCCAACTTGACGCGTGCCAATTTGTACTACGACAACATGCCCTTTATCTTTATCCACAACGTGGTTAGGGTCTCTCACCAACCACTCACCCAAGTAAAATAGTGGAATGGCTTTAGAGCGCACAATCATCGTTAACTGCCCATCAACCGTATTCGTTTTACTTGGATCCGCATTAATGATTTCGTTCACTGCGCCCAAGGGCAATGCAAATGTTTGTCCACCCACGATAATCATAAGTGTAGGTAAAATAGCTAATGTCAAAGGCACTTTAATATCGAGGCGCGTTCCTTTGCCTAATTGCGAGTCGATATTAATCGTACCATTTAGCTGATTAATCTTTGTTTTAACCACGTCCATTCCGACACCACGACCAGAAATATCACTGATTTCAGTCTTAGTCGAAAATCCGGGGGCGAAAATCAAATTAAACGCTTCCACATCAGACATTCTTGCCGCTGCATCAACATCTAACACGCCACGGTTAATTGCGATTTCTTTTAGTTTTTCAGCGTCCATACCCTTACCATCATCTTCGATGGTGAGTAAAATATGATCGCCTTCTTGCGACGCGGCTAAGGTAACGGTTCCCATTCTAGGCTTGCCCGCTGCGGCCCTGTCATCAGGCATTTCGATACCGTGATCAACGGAGTTTCTAACTAAGTGAACAAGCGGATCGGCCAGTGCTTCTACTAAATTTTTATCTAAATCTGTCTCTTCACCCTGAAGCTCCAAAGTGATTTCTTTTTTGAGGGAGCGTGCTAAATCTCGAACAACGCGTGGGAAGCGCCCAAACACTTTCTTAATGGGCTGCATTCGCGTTTTCATTACCGCGCCTTGTAAATCACCCGTTACTACATCTAGGTTGGCAATGGCTTTGCCCATCGATTCATCAGCTACGTTGATCCCTAGGCTCAGCAATCGGTTTCTAACCAATACCAACTCGCCGACCATATTCATTATTTGATCGAGCCGCTTGGTGTCAACTCTAACGGTTGTCTCGGCAGCGGGCGCAGCAGCCGCAGGCTTTTTGTCGTCTTTCTTCGCCGCTGCCCTAGGCGCAGCTGCCTGTGCTTTTTCTGGCTTAGCCGGCTCAGATGGCGCTGCAGCTTTGCTCGGCTCAGCTTTTACTGGTTGCGACTGTTTTGCTTCGGGCTTCGCTGTCGGCTTGGCCTCTGCTTTTGGTTGTTCGGGTGTTTTTGCTTGAGATGCGGATGGCTGTGCACTGGCTGGTCCTTTTCCTGAACCATGTAACTCGTCAAGTAATGCCTCGAATTCATCGTCTGTGATTTCATCGTCATCGGTTTGATTCGCTTCACTAGCAGACACGTCTGATTCTGCTGAATCACCGCCAAACTTGCCTTTACCGTGTAAATCATCTAGCAACGCTTCGAATTCTTCATCAGTAATATCGTCAGAATCGGCACGTGATTCTGCCTTGGGTTCTGATTTAGGTTCAGCCGGTTTTTCTATCGTTGTCGTTTTATTAGGCGCACCACCCGTGCCATGAAGTTCATCTAGCAACGCCTCAAACTCATCCTCGGTAATTTCATCAATACTGGAATCACCGTCACTCTCTGCCACAGGCTCTGAAGGTGCTACGGGCTCAGGTTTCGGCTCGGGCGCGGGCTCGGGTGCGGCGGGAGCAGGTTCAGCGCTGTTGTCGAAAATGGCTTCATCAGGCGATTCGGGCTGACTGAGTTTATGTAAAATATCGATAAGCTGGCGGTCTGCTGGCTCTAGAGGTTGCTGCGATTTCACACGCTCAAACATGTCTACAACCACATCGGTTGCTTGAAGAATGACGTCCATCAATTCAGGTGTGAGTGTGCGTTGACCGTTTCTCATTACGTCAAACACGTTCTCTGCACCGTGGCATATTTCAACCAGCTCAGTGAGAGACAAAAACCCTGCTCCGCCTTTTACCGTATGATAACCGCGAAATATGGCGTTAAGCAGATCGGCATCTTCAGGATTGTTTTCGAGATCGACAAGCTGCTCTTGCAGTTGCTCTAATATCTCACCTGCTTCAACTAAAAAATCCTGAAGAATTTCTTCATCTACATCGAAAGACATGTCGTTATTCCCCTAAAACCCTAAGCTAGACAACAAATCGTCTACATCGTCTTGACCACTCACCACGTCGTCTCTTTTATCTGCGTCGATAATCGGACCCTCAGGGCTTTCACTATCCACAGACTTTTTGGCTTTTTTCTCAGTTGCCACAGAATCGGGCTCTCCGCCAAACATTGTGAGCATATTAACGAGGCTGTCTTCGACTTCTTTTACTAACTCAATCACTCTGCGAATGACTTGGCCTGTTAAGTCTTGATAACCTTGAGCCATCAACACTTCGGTTAACAAACTCATGAGTTTATCGGACTCCTGCGAGGCTTCGCTCAAAAAGTGATTTAAGTCGTGACAAAGCGGTTTAAATTCTTCTAGCTTTATCTGCCGAGTCATCAGTTTTTGCCATTCAGGCTGAATTTTCTCAATTCTTTCTGACAGGCTTTCTGCAATTGGCATACTTGCCTCAACCGCATCCATCGTAGTATTGGCCGCTTTTTCGGTTTCTTCAATCACATAGGTGAGTCGACTTTTTGCGTCAGGAATCTCTTCAGACGCTAAATCGGCAATACGTTCGTCAATCTGGACGTTGTTGAGTGAATCGTGAAGTTGCCGAGTCAATTTGCCTACTTCCGCGAACAGCTCAATAGATTCTTTCATCGAAACCGCTTCTAAAAGAGCACTCGCTGACTCGTTGTCACCTTCTTCCAAATACGAAACTAATTGTTTTGCCTCTTCAAGGGAAATAGGCACATTGTTGTTATTATCTATCATCCAGGATTCCTGTATTGATAAGTGCGCTACTTAACCAAGTCGTTCGAAAATTTTGTCTAACTTTTCTTTAAGTGTAGCTGCTGTAAACGGTTTCACAACGTAACCATTTACGCCTGCTTGAGCGGCAGCAACAATTTGTTCTTTTTTGGCTTCAGCTGTCACCATTAACACTGGCATGTGCTTAAGTTTATCGTCTTTGCGTATTTCTCTTAGCAAGTCGATACCCTGCATGCCCGGCATGTTCCAGTCTGTTACAACAAAATCAAAATCGCCTTGTTGCAGCATAGGCAGAGCCGTACTTCCGTCGTCTGCTTCCTGAATATTTGAAAAGCCCAAATCTTTCAAAAGGTTTTTAATTATTCGTCTCATTGTAGAAAAATCGTCTACAACAAGAATCTTCATACTTTTATCCAATGCCGCCTCCGATGAGGATGTTATTGTGTGATTCGTTATTTAATTGTTTTGTTGCCATGCTTGCATTCGAGATTTAAGTTTTAACATAGCCTGACTGTGAATCTGACTGACTCTGGATTCGCTGACTTCCAGCACCTCTCCAATTTCGCGCAAGTTCAGTTCTTCATCGTAGTACAGTGACAAAACAATTGCCTCTCTCTCTGGTAATGTGGTTATTGCGTGCGCTAGCGCTTTTTGAAACGCACCTTGCATCAAGTCTTCTAAAGGACTATCACTACCTTTCTCTTGTTCTGATGATAGTACATCCTCAGAAATTCCCAAATCTTCTATACCAACTAACTTGCCAACATTTACGTCATTTAACATGCTATGGTATTCATTTAAGCTAACATTTAGCTTTTCTGCAATCTCAGAATCGCGAGCATCTCTACCTGTTTCCCGCTCAACTTGATTTATCGCATCGGTGATCGCACGGCTGTTCTTGTGTACAGAACGCGGTGTCCAATCTCCTTTGCGTATTTCATCTAACATTGCACCACGTATTCGAATGCCAGCGAACGTCTCGAAACTCGCCCCTTTTGAACCATCAAAATTTCTAGCTGCTTCAAGCAATCCAATCATTCCAGACTGAATTAAGTCATCTACAATTACACTTGCCGGTAACCTAGCCATTAAATGATGTGCAATTCGCTTTACGAGCGGAGCGTGCTGCTCGACGAGTAAATTTTTGTCAGACGGCTGCTGATAAGCAGCGGCTTTGCTCATCACTGTTAATCACCCATTGCCTTGTTGAGGGTGAGTTGTTCTAGGAAAAATTCAAGATGCCCACCGGGTTGGTCTGGAATGGGCCAACGGGTTGCTAGATTTGCTAACTGGCTAATCGCTACTGCCGCAGGTGAACTAGGATAAGCATCGACAATGGCAGTTTGTTTGCGTACTGCTTTTCGAATGTTTTCGTCGAAAGGAACCGTTGCTACCAGCTCTAATGCAACATCTAAAAAGCGGCCCGTCACTTTCGACAATTTACTGAATAATTCTCTGCCTTCTCGTACATCGCGCACCATGTTGGCAACAACCTTAAATCTAAACACACCGTGCTCTCGATTAAGCAGTTTTATGAGTGCATAAGCATCGGTGAGTGAAGTGGGTTCATCGCAAACCACAACGAGAATGTCCTGAGATGCGCGCGAAAAACTCAACACCATGTCAGATATGCCTGCAGCGGTATCGACGATTAGTATGTCAATAGGCGTTTGCAGCTCGCTAAATGCGCGAATTAGGCCTGCATGCTCAGTAGGGCTAAGTTCAGTCATGGCTTGTGCACCCGACGTAGCAGGCGCTATCTTTATGCCATGCGGCCCAGTTACCAAGACCTCGTCGAGGGTGCATTCGCCACTGAGTACGTGTGAAAGATTTTTCTCCACCCGCAGCCCCAACATGACGTCTACATTTGCCAAACCGAGATCGGCATCAAGTACCATTACCCGCTTGCCCTGCTTTGCCATGGCAATTGCGGTATTCAAAGTGATATTAGTTTTGCCGACACCGCCCTTTCCGCCGGTGACTGCAATAACTTTAATTAATCGAGACTGGTTCATATTTCTTAATGTGCTCGCCTGGTCAACGATCATACTGCCCGAGTTGTCGAATTTTGATTATAGCTCTTAGTATGGTTCATACCGAACTTTTTATAAAGCTTTGCAGCAATACTTACTAAAGATTTTGCATCAGCGGGTCGAATATCTTCAGGAACTTGCTGTCCGTCGGTCACAAAACTGAGCGGAAGTTGATGCTCCATAGCCACACTTAAGGTCTCTCCTAAGCTATAACATTCGTCTAATTTAGTTACGATACATCCGTCCATGGTTTCGCTCTCATAGGCTTGTACTGCTTGATTTAGCGCAGGATATTGGGTGTTGGCTTGCAAGACTAAATACCGTTTAACATCGACGTTGGTATTAGACAACTGCTCAAGCTGTTCAACGAGCCGTTTGTCTCTTTGACTGAAACCAGCAGTGTCGATAAATATCATACGTTTGTGTCTTAATTGGAATAAAATCTCTGACAAAACTTGTGCGTTTTCTGCGCGTTTTACGACACAGCCTATAATTTTCCCGTAAGTTTGCAGCTGTTCAAATGCTGCAATTCTATAAGTGTCTATGGTTACCATAGCAACACTGTCAGGCCCATATTTTTTTGCATATCGTGCTGCCAATTTCGCAATTGTAGTGGTTTTTCCAGTTCCGGTAGGCCCCATCAATGCAACTGCACCGCGTTGTGAGAGAAGATTGTTTCCACTCATCGATAACCTATTGACCATTAATTGCAGTACATACTGCCATGCTTCTCTTTCTGTCGCTGTGGCTGGCACGAACTCTGAAAGCTGCTCGGCTAAAGAATAACTTAAGCCTAAACCTAGCAGCTGATTGCGAATAAAGCCATGAATCGGTTTTTGACGCTGTTTTTTGGCATCAAATAAATCAGCGACTTGATATTGCAAAACTTGACGCAAGGTCGCTAGCTCTTCTTTTATATGAGACAAAGAGTTTGGGTTGGCACTCTCTTCTTGATGGTCCTGCCAATCGTCATAATTGCTTGGATTATGGCTAGTATGCTTAGGAATACTTGATTCGCTATCTGAATGCGCATTTAATTCAGGCTGCAAAGACGCGTTAAGGGTTGCGTTGTGTTTTGCTGATTCTAGCGCAGATGAAAATGCGGGTGCGGCTTGTCTTTCCGTTTGAACGGCAGACTGTGCTGCCGCATTCTGCTGCGTTGATGCAGTAGCTTTAGCTTGTTTTTCTAGTAGTGCTTTTAGGCTATCTGGCCCATCATCACCAATAATTTCACTGAGTGTAGGCACTGCTTTCGTTTCGTTTGCATGTTTTGCCGAAGCCGACGCTACCGAAGTATCCTGCTCCTTGTCATAGGCTGCCACCAGTTCAACCCCGTCAGCAACCTTGCGGTTAGACATGATCACAGCATCTTGACCTAATTCTTCCTTCACTGCTTTGAGCGCTTCTCGCATGTCTTTACCAAAAAAACGACGAATTTTCATATCACCTATCCTACTGACCAATCGCACTTACAATTTTTATTTGCTTATCTTCAGGCACTTCTTGATAAGACAATACATGCAAGCCCGAAACAGAATTTTTTAAGAATCGAGACAGCACGGGTCTAAGCATGCCAGATGTCAACAATACTGCGGGCTCTCCTGCTAACTCTTGTTGTTGACTGACCTCCCGAAGCGACGTTTGCAGCCGTTCGGCAAGGCCCGGCTCTATACCTGCGCCATTTTCTCCTCCTGCCTGTAGGGATTGGTGCAACATCTGTTCCAATTCTGGAGCAAGCGTGATAACCGGCACTTCTGCCGCGCCCTGACTGACTTCCTGCACAATAAGCCGTTTTAAAGCGATACGTGTCGCTGAAACCAAAACGTCAGGATCTTGACTTTTTGGACCGTACTCGCTGAGAGTTTGAACAATCGTTCTCATATCTCTCACTGGCACGCCTTCGTAGAGCAAGGTTTGCAACACTTTAACCAAGGTACTTAACGGAATAATGTCAGGCACTAACCCCTCGACCAGTTTGGGGTGTGTTTTTTCTAGCATATCAAGTAAGTGTTGGGCTTCTTCATGGCCTAATAACTGATGGGCATTGGTCATCAATAATTGACTAACATGCGTGGCGACAACCGTGGCGGCGTCGACTACCGTGTAACCTAAAGTTTGTGCTTGTTCGCGTTTTCTAGGCTTTATCCATACTGCTTCTAGTCCAAAAGCTGGGTCTGTGGTTTTGCGGCCTTCCAATTGACCAAACACCTGTCCAGGGTTAATCGCCAACTCTTCATCATGGCTTATCTGCGCTTCGCCAACACTCACGCCTAGCATAGAGATGGTATAAACATTGGGGTCGAGGTCAAGATTGTCTCGAATATGCACCGCAGGTACTAAAAAACCCAACTCTTGAGATAATTTTTTTCGAACCCCTTTAATCCGAGTCAACAATTCCCCACCTTGTGCTTTGTCAACTAAAGGGATCAGTCGGTAACCCACTTCTAATCCAATTGTATCGACTGGCTGCACATCGTCCCAACCCAATTCTTTAAGTTCGGGTACCGCAGGCGTATCGTTTTCTACCAGATTGGTAGCCTTCGCTTTTTCCTGTTTGGTTTTTTGCAAGCGAGAGGAATAAAATGCGAATCCACCAATAATGAATGCAAAACTTAAAAACGCCAAGTGAGGCATGCCCGGTACAATACCCATTACAAATAAAATACCAGACGCAATATACAGAGCTTGATGATTACCTAACTGAGAGCGAATTTCATCGCCCATTTCCTGACTATCGTTTTCACGCGTCACGATGATGGCAGTTGCGACCGACAGTAATAAAGAGGGTATCTGCGCGACTAAGCCATCTCCAATGGTCAGAATGGTATACACCTCCATTGCTTGCCCGAAAGGCAAATCGTGCTGAATGATGCCAATAAATAAACCACCGACTATGTTAATCAGCATAATGAACAAACCTGCGATAGCATCGCCTTTTACAAACTTCGACGCACCGTCCATTGAGCCGTAAAAATCGGCTTCTGAGGTAATGTCTTCACGCCGCGCTCTCGCTTCGTCTTGGTCGATATAACCCGCATTCAAGTCAGCATCAATGGCCATTTGTTTTCCGGGCATGGCGTCTAAGGTAAAACGCGCACTGACCTCAGAAATACGCCCAGCACCAGCCGTAACCACTTTAAAATTGATAATCAGAAGAATAGCAAACACCACCACTCCTACTGCGTAATTGCCACCTATAACTACCTCGCCAAACGCCTCGATGACCTGCCCTGCTGCTGCGCCACCCTCGTGACCATAAAGCAACACCACGCGAGTTGATGCCACGTTTAACGCAAGCCGTAACACTGTCGCAATCAACAAAACGAGAGGGAAAATACCGAAATCAACAGGACGCTTGGTTAATACAGCCACTAAGATAATGACTAATGAAAGCGCGATATTGAAACTAAATAATACGTCTAATAAAAAAGGCGGCATGGGTAAAATCACCATACCCATAATAGCTAACAACACTACCGGAGCGCCTAAGCCTCCAGTAAAGTTTTGTAGTTGTGCTTTATCAAAATTCTGAAAATACGCAGGTAGTTGCACGTTTTTTTCTCGACTGGTCGTTTTAACTGTTGGCGCTATCAAACAGTAGGGATAAGTATTGTCTGATACAAAGCCTCAGCTTTAATTCGATTTAGAATGGTTTAGCAACTACTAGGCCAGCTTGATATGACGTAAATTTGGCGTTGTTTTTTAACGCGTTAGTTCAACAGTGTGGTACAGCGGCCAAACGGTTTTTTCTGCTGTGGGGCATTTTGAGCGGGTTGAGCGAGTAGATGGCTTAAAAACAGTGATTCATTTTCTTATTCATAGCGCCATATTAATCATACCAATAGTGCATCTACTCTTGTTGTTCAGCGCGTTCAAACCATTGAATGACTTGTTGTAAGTACGCATCACCGTATTTTGCAGCAAATTCTTGCGTATGCGGGTCGCTATCATTTCGCAAAGAATCGATGCGAGCGCGCGCATAGTCTTTGGTTAAATTGATTTTGCAACGCTGTGTTAGCGCGTCTCGCCATTCTGTGTAGCTTTGAAAATAAAAATGCGACGTGTCACTCATATTCCAGTTCCCTTAAAAATGATTTATTCACGAAAGACATGTTCTTTCAGTTCTTTTATTTCTTTAACCTCTGCACAAAACTCAGCGGTAGGTCTTGCAAGTAAACGTGGAACGCCTATAGGCTCGCCCGTTTCCAAACAATAACCATAGTCTCCTAATCTAATCCTCTCAAGTGATTGCTGGATTTTAGGAAGCAGCTTTTGTTCTCTATCGACAATGCGCATCAAAATAGCGCTTTGCTCTTCCCAAGACGCGCGATCACTTGGATCTGCAAGATCAGGTGGACTAGAGATTTGTTCTTTTGCGTCGCGAATACGCTCTCTTGTAGAGTCATGTAAGGCGATGAGTCTTTGTCTGAAAAACGCCAATTGCTCATCGTTCATATACTCTAACTCGGGTGCATCTGCGAGCTTTTGTTCTATCGCATTCATAAGTCATCCCTCAACAAAGGCTTGAAACTAGCCATAAGCTTTTACGTTATAGTATAACATAACATTTTTGGCGCAAACGTATCTTTTTGAACAGCTTAAATAGCTTGCCAACTGTGGGTGCCAGTACTTCGTCAAATTCAAATGGCACTGCGCTTTTATTGCGGTTAGTTAATTCAATCGAACGCGAGTAAACCAAAGTTTTGGGTGTCAGACCAAATCGTCATATTGTCATTTCCACTATCAAAATTGGCGTCTGGCTCATAGTCTTCAAAATCGTCCCAGAAGTTTTTCGTGTTTTCGGGTGGCGGAGGCGGTGGCGGGTTAAATTGAACAAGTTTTCCTTCGATTTTCTTTAAGTTGCTATCAAATTTTTTCTTTAAATCTGACTCTATCTTATTAATCCCCCCTTTATATCCGGCAAGTGAACGAAGCTCACCTAGAATACTTGCATGCAATGCAGCGTTTGCATATACCACTTCAATGTCATCATCGTTATTGTCAAACTGTTTAATGCGATTGCGTGTTTGCAAAATTAAAGCAGCATCGTGAAACGTTGCTTTACCCAGCGTTTCTTGAGCCATATATTCTTGCCAAACGTCACTCACTGGAGTGCGATGTAGGTCGCCAATGTGTTTCTGATTAAGAATGCCGAGGCTACGTTTAACACGACCCACTTTTACGGGTGGGGGCGCTAGCGTTTTTAAATATTCTCCTACATCTTTAAACTGTACACTTTTTTCAGAGCCAAAGCCTTCGCTGAGAAAAAAACCCAATTTTATCCAATCAAATTTAGAAAAAAACATTTTATCTTTGAGTACAATTTGTTTAACAGCCCAAGCAGCAACGGCCGTTCCGGTGCGACCCTCACCATAGCCACAGTATATCAATGAAGCCTGTCCACACGCCTCTATATCACTAACAACCATTTGCAAGTTCGCAACACCAATACCACAAAAGTCTCTTATTCTAATTTGTGTTACCCGAATACCATACAATTTCAACTGCTGCACAGAATCGGGGTGCATAGGCTGCTGATTCAAGCTAATAATACGCTTAAAATTATGTTTACGTAAAAAAGCAAGTTGCTCATTGGTAATGTGCTGTACTGTATCATGCATTCCGTCGTATCCTGGCTGAGCGCAACGTGCCAATTTAAAGTGTTTTACCCACTGAAAATTGCGAAAAGGTGCGCCCGTTGCCATGTGTGGCGCGTTTTGCTCGACCATACTTTTGTTTTTATAAAGATGAATACCAAATGATGACACCTTTTTAAGCGCTTCAAACACAAAATGTTCCAATGCTATTGTCATTAAATTACCTGCTATACATGACTAAACGACAAAAGAATTGATTTACGTATTGCGAGTCTATTATGTTGCACAAAGAAAATCAGCACTGGCTGCTCGAAATAAGGTAAACTCTGCGTTCAGCATTGAGGTGTAACTGCACATCTCGTCAACGTGTTAAATCAATATCGGAATTTCCTCCTGTGATCACAACTGCAAACATCACCATGCAATTTGGCTCTGCGCCTTTGTTCGAAAATATTTCTGTTAAGCTGGGCAACGGCAACCGTTATGGTTTAATTGGTGCCAATGGCTGTGGCAAATCCACGTTTATGAAAATACTTAGCGGTAAACTCACTCCTAGCGGAGGAAACGTGAGTTATGCCCCAGGTTCTCGTTTGGGAGTGCTAAATCAAGACCAATTTGCGTTTGAAGGTTTTTCGGTTATTGATACAGTAATAATGGGGCACAAAGCCTTATGGGATATTAAGCAAGAAAGAGATCGAATCTACGCTTTACCAGAAATGAGCGAAGAAGACGGTATGAAAGTAGCCGATCTTGAGACCGAGTTTGCTGAATTAGGCGGGTATGAATCCGATTCAGCCGCGGGCGAATTGTTACTAGCTGTAGGCATTCCGAGTGATCAACACTATGGCCCTATGAGTGATATTGCTCCCGGTTGGAAATTGCGAGTGCTTTTAGCGCAAGCGCTTTTTTCTGACCCCGACTTTCTGTTGCTAGACGAGCCGACCAACAACCTTGATATTGATACGATCCGTTGGTTAGAGACCACGCTAAACCAACGTGATTCGACCATGATCATTATCTCTCACGATCGTCATTTTTTAAATCAAGTTTGCACCCACATGGCAGATTTAGACTATGGTGAATTGCGTGTGTACCCCGGCAATTACGACGAATACATGTTAGCAGCCACACAAGCTAGAGCACGATTAATGGCTGATAATGCCAAGAAGAAAGCACAAATTGACGAACTTAAGACCTTCGTTGCTCGCTTTTCTGCCAATGCATCTAAAGCCCGTCAGGCCACTTCACGACAAAAACAGATGGAAAAAATAACGCTTGAGGAAGTAAAAGCATCAAGCCGAGTGAATCCCTTTATTCGTTTTGAGCAAGAAAAAAAGCTGTTTAGAAATGCCTTGGAAATCGAAAATCTCAGTAAAGGTTTTGATGAAGGACCTTTGTTTAAAAAGCTAAATCTTTTATTTGAAGTGGGTCAGCGCGTTGCCGTTATTGGTGAAAACGGTGCAGGTAAAACCACCTTGCTTCGGTGTTTATTTGGCGACCTTGAACCAGATACGGGTGACGTAAAGTGGTCTGAAAATGTAAAAATAGGCTATTACGCACAAGATCATTCTAGCGATTTTGAAACAGATATGAACCTGTTTGACTGGATGAGCCAATGGCGACGTGAAGGAGACGACGAACAAACAATACGCAGCTTCTTAGGACGTATGCTATTTTCTTCTGATGACATCAAAAAATCGGTCAAGGTATTATCGGGTGGTGAACAAGGGCGAATGCTGTTTGGCAAAATCATGATGGCGCAACCCAACATTCTGCTAATGGATGAGCCCACCAATCACTTGGATATGGAATCAATTGAATCATTGAATATGGCGCTTGAACAGTATGAAGGAACGCTGTTCTTCGTGTCGCATGATCGTGAATTTGTCTCTTCCCTTGCAAACCGCATCATAGAGATTAAAAATGGTGAGGTCACTGATTTCCATGGAAGCTACGACGAATTTTTAGCAAGTAAAGGTGTAGTGTAATTCATTATAGGGTGCGTTTTTCACGGCTAATTACTGCAAGCGCACCCTTACATGATTGCTGTATGCGTAAAAGGGACGATGATCGACGATTCATTCTCAAAGGGTGCGAGTGCAAATTCTCCTTTATCAGCGACCGCGGTTTCCCCAGGACTGAATGTCCCTTTATTCACATCAGCCGTTAAGTGGTATTGGTTCAAAAAACGTCCATGACTCGCCCAAAACGTGCCACTGTGTAAGGCTTGGAATAATCCGGAATACGATTTTTCAGGCGCAATTACGTGTATGAATACTTGCCGTCGGAGTAGGTAGTGTGGGCATGATGATTAGGGAGCTTTGAATCTTGCGATTCTGAGCAATATGTAGAGGCGTAGTTTGAGTGGCAGGCCCCGATGAAATAGCAGCGTGCTTATTGGAAACCACTACTTGTTTGGGCGTTTGCTTACCCTTCTGTTTAGGTGTAGGTGAAACTGAAACGATGCCAAACAACCTCACCAATCCAAACACGCAAATAAGATAACATTCCGCCCACCGACCAAAAAGTCGACGCCAGAAAACGTTTGGTTGTACTTAGTGAAACTGTTTACCAAACTAGCATTTAATAACAACTAACTGAGTGGTATGCCAAGTCCTAAGCACACTGCGCCTAGCAGTTTGCTTGATATTCATCAACGCTAAAGGAGAGATTTTTATACCATCACGCCCCATCTTCTTGCGGCTCTGGGAACGCGGCTATGACTTCTTTGAGAAGCCTGATGGTTACCGTATCCGCATTATTGTTCTTGAGCTGATAAATCTGACGTTTGTCGACGCCCACCAATTCAGCCAGTTCCGTAAATTGCTTTGCACCCAATATTGATGCGATGGCCTGCATCATTTCCTGATTGTTGTCTGGTTTTTTCATGCAAAAAGACTATATAATAATGTCATCATGGGTTGCAAAGATGTTCGCTTACTCGTCACATCGTGAAATTACGGTTCATATCGTTTGATTTCATAATATCGTGCTTCATTTCACGATGCGCACTAGTCACATGCGCGCGCACCTCTTGGCCAATGTACTGCCAAAATGAATCGGTATCAAGCGTTCGCTGTTTTACATCAGGAGGAAGAAAGCGCGACATCTCCTGGTAAAAGTCCTGCTTCGTGTCCATGTCACTCTCAACCTGTGTGGCGTGTTTTTCAATCAGGTTCAGAAAATGATCAGTGTCTTTGTTTCTAAACGCGAGTTTCTGTGCCACAAATCCCGCGTTTAATTTTGTATGCTGCTGGGTAAGCCACACAATATCCCAGACATCCCTTGGCTTGATTCTTCGTTCTCGAAAAGCAAACGCGATAAGCTTGTCGGACAATATTTCTTCCATACTTTCAACAGCAATAGGGATACCGGTCATAAAAGAGCCGGATTGGTACGGATCTGAGACAGGCTTTAGCTGCTTATCAATCGCGGGGTACTTACAAATATCGATGTGGAGTTTTTGCGCCGGCCGACTTTTGTCTTTAGGATGTTTGACTATCGTCATTTTCCAAGTTGAGGTGTCGCTATTATCCACTTTAGGCTCTCTCACCTCGACAGGAAGCTGATAGCGAGATTGTAAGTAATGCTCAATTTTTGGCGCCAGCGTATTAAAAGTTTCCTTCTCAAAATTGAACCCACCTGCGAAATCAAGATCCTCAGAAAGACGATTGTTGCCATAACACAGTCGAAGCGCGGTACCACCCATGAAGGCCAAATCCTTTAAAAAGCCCTCGCTTAACATCACATACAGGATATCCTGGTGCAGTAATTCCTTTTCAATCACATCTTCCATCCCTCGTAGCTTGGGGTTCGCTAAAAGAAGTTTATTAACTTTTTCTATGATCATGACTATTCCCCATCGTTTAACATGTGAAGATTTCTGCCAACGCGTTTTAAATCGCTAATTGCTCTTGCTTCGTCGGCACGATAAATATGCGCCACGTCATCGTAATACACACCGCGCGTAAGTTTATCGCCTGTTTTCGCCGTATGCGTAAATTCAATCTCACCAAATGGCGTAGATACGCGGTTTGCTGGCCCAACCGTCATCACCGTGAGGCGCTTTATCAGAATTTGGGAGATAACGCCTAAGCGAGATAGCTCGCTTTCAAGTGAAACATACATAAAGTGCGAAGGATACAATTTGGTTGCTATTCGCTCGAGTGTACCGCTTAAGGTATCCGAGAAGCCGGCGACTTCGCTGCAGTATATATCTCTCGCCACTTTTTTAAGCACCCCTTCTTTTACTGCTTTGTGCAGATACTTTCTAATAGACGAATTCGCGTCGCGGCCGAGCAACAAAGAAAGTTCGTGCGTGGTAAAAAAACCATCATGACCATGACGAACTGCGTCAGCCATAAGAACGGTCAAATCTCTTAACATAGACATATTAACTACCTCAATATTCGCCATTATAGCGAATAAAGACATAGATAAAAGCATTTAAATAAAATGAAGACATTAAAGTATTGACTAAATTAAAAAGACAATATAATGATTTCTAAATTGTGTTAAACGTCTTGTTTGAGGTAATTACTGCAAGCGCACCCTTACATGATTGCTGTATGCGTAGAAGCGAGCGCCGTCTGGGTTTTCTATAAATACCCTACTCCGTAAGTAACAAGACGCGCCATCAGTGCCGACATGATTAATAGGTACGATAACTGATGATTCATTCTCAAAGGGTGCGAGTGTAATGGGTTTAAGCGCGCTGACTTTGCCTGATACACAGTTGGTGATCAGTTCCGCATTTAAGGGGTAATCAAAAAAACGACGACTACGCTCAAACTTCAGCGTGACCAGTGCAAATTCTCCTTTATCAGCGACCGCGGTTTCCCCAGGACTAAATGCTCCTTTATTGACATCAGTCGTTAAGTGATATTGATTCAAAAAACGTCCATGACTCGCCCAAAACGTGCCGCTGTGTAAGGCTTGGAATAATCCGGAATACGATTTTTCAGGCGCAATAACGTGAATGGCTGAAAACGCACAAGGCGGATAATCTATGTTGTCGCTGTGAAAGTCTGAAGATGCAATGGCTACATACGCGTCAATACCTGCTTCTAACAAGCGATCGACTGTTCCACCAATGTTAGCCACTACGGGGTCCCAACCATGAACGGTTTTAATCAGTTCGTTATAGCTCCCTTTATTTTCAGCTGCTTGATGACCGAGTGCCCCACTTAATCCGATTAAAAGCGGATTGTTAGTTAACCATTTCACATAATCCCGTTGATTCTCTGAAGCATTTGCATCCTTACGGGAGGGGTGATTATAAATAAGCGCAGCGTTTGTTGGTTCAGCTATTAAGTTATTGATTGAATTAAATAAAACCTCGTCTGATTGCGACAATTGTCCCGATAGCATTTTTTGATTAAACGCCGCTAGAAAAGAAGATTCCACCGCAGGCGAAAGCAGCAAATTTACGTGTTCACGTCCTTGATACGATGGAGGGTTTAACTCAACACCGGCAAGCACTAGAGGGGCTTTGCTGATTTGTCGCGCTTGCTGTATTTCTTGTAATCGCTTTTTACTGTGCATCCGTTTTACGTCTGCATGATCACTCACTGTTATTGCATCACAACCATTTTCGGACGCCAACGTCACTAGCTCGGCAACTGAATACTTGCCGTCGGAGTAAGTAGTGTGGGCATGATGATCAAACAGCATATTGGCTGGTTGATTCGACCACGCATATTGAACCGTTTTTTCTTCACCCAACGAAAACCCAAATCGCATAACCAGGACGCCAGCAACCAACACTATGCCTCCTAGCACGCAGTAAGCCAATAGGGAGCTTTGCATCTTGCGATTCTGAGCAATATGTTGAGGCGTAGTTTGAGTGGCAGGCCCCGATGAAATAGCAGCGTGCTTATTGGGAACCACTACTTGTTTGGGCGTTTGCTTATCCTTCTGTATAGATGTAGGTTTAAGTGCAGGTGTAGGTGTAGGTGTGGGTGAAACTGAAACGATGCCAAACAAGCTCACCAATCCAAACACGCTAACAAGATAAAATACCGCCCACCGAACAAATAAAATCCAATCAGAGAGCAAGGCAGATCGACTACCACCTATCAGGAAGTCTACGCCAGAAAAAGTATGATTGTACTTAGTAAAATTGTCTACCAAACCCGCATTTAACAACCACCAGCTCAGCGGTATGCTAAGTAGTAACGACACTGAACCCAAAAGTTTGCTTGACATTCCCTTGGAATAAAAACCTTTGTAAAGCAGTGCAACGCTAGCCGACAACAAAGCGATAAGCGCATACAAATACAATCCACCGCTTATACCAAGTGCGTTAGGTCTGGCAATCAGTTCATTTAAGTTGTCGGTTGACGAAAAATCAAAAGTAACTACTTTGCACATAAACAGGGCAGGCAAAAGACTAAAAACTAGACTTGTTATTGAATACGGTCGAGCTTTGCCAAAGCGAGCTGAGTAAACCAATGATAACGAAACAGTTAGCGCAATCGCTAATGGCCCCAAAAGCGCTGCAAACCGCACGAAAGGCTCAATAATTTGACTGAGGTTGTGCACCTTGTTCTGACCAAACACATTCACCATATCAGCACCGAATTGTCCTAGCACCTGCTGCCCCACCAGTTGATAAGTGATATTTGACGAGCCATTGATATCAGCGATGGATTCTTTGCTAATCCCAATGCGTAATGCTAGTAAGGTCAGCATTAAACTCCATGCACAATGAAGTGTTAATTGGAATGAAGAATACCTACCCGTTGCATGTCGTATAGCGATATTAGAAAGCCCATGGGCAAAAACCAACATGCTTATTGCAACGGCTAAATATGAAACGAGATTAGTGTGTCGATATAATTCCTGTAAGTTATAAGGCAAGTTGGGCAAACTAAAAAAGGCAGCTTGTGCAAGCACGGCAGCTACGCAAAACAGCACACCACGTTTAAACGAAACAGACTGAGTGTAAGGCTCGATGAGAGTCGAAATAGGCTCGCGATAAAGCCAACGAGCACTCACGCTCGCCATTGCAATAGCCAAAAACGCTTCGGTGGCATCTGGCGTCACACCTTCTAAACCAATCTGAAATGCCTCTATTCCTAGTACCCACAGAAACAAGGTTTTACTTGCGTGTTCCAGTTTATAGTTAGCTTTGTAAGCTAAATATAAATAAGCGAAATAAACTGATGCGCTTTCAACAAAAGAAAACAGATTGATTAAGGTGTTGTTTCCCAAGGCTGGCGCGAAAGGAATGAGATTAAATGACCGCCATGACGGGCTAGATGTAAACGCAGCCAAACCGTCTAGTACGATAAAAGCCAAAAAAAGCTTAGACAGTATCGAATAATCGGCTTTAAATTTTAAAACATGATTGAAAACAACCATGCTCGCTATACCCAGCGCAGTACCTATCAGACTATTCACCGATACACCGCTTTGCAGAATAAACACAGGCCCTAATGTAAACACCAGCGCGATAATAGGCAGAAACAAATAATAAACACGCTGACTACATTGCTTTTGAACTAAGTGTAAGACGACATAAACATAGCTCGCCATGGCCAACGCAGGAATAAGGTTGAAGGTAGAAAAAAAGAACAAACGCTTGGCATTATTAATGACAGTCGAAACGTCAATCGTGGGAACAAAAGGCGACAAGCTGAGAAGTACAAGCCCAATGATGACCGCTTTATCAAGCTTAGGGAATCGTGTGAGATGCGACGAAGAAAATGCTTTATCCAACACATGAGCTCGAAGGTAAAAGCCCATACAAGCACCTAGCGTATTAAAAATAGCATCGCCTCCGTAAGGAATGCGCTTTCCTAGCCAAACCTGCCCCAACTGAATTAACCAAGCAATCGCAAATGTGATGGTAATGAAGTACAGAAGTGCTTTGCCACGTTGGCGGTTGTTTTGGCTCGACCATGCCAAACCAAATGGAACAAATAGCGCAATGTTAGCCACCATGTCGGGAATACCTGTAGCGAACACATTAAAATTCAGGGCTTTCTTTAATTCAGAAAACACATCAGCAGGAGGAGAAAATTCAAAAGGAAAAAAAGAGCCGTAAGCAATAAGAAAAACAAGGAACCCGATAAGTCTATTCATAAATAACAAGAACCTAATTCGTTTTAATGAGCCGTATTTCCTGCCAAGGCAAACGCATACTTTTATCCTCCAGTGGTGGAAGCGCAAAAGCGACACTTAGTGTGTAAAATAAAGACGCTGCGAGCATATCCCTATGGCGCTCGGCAAAAAACGTCCTGTTTTTTGACGCTTTATTTTACAGACTAGGTGTCCTTCATTCGCTCTTCGGTATCTCCGGAAAAGGAGAATAAAAGTATTTACCTTGTCGCATCTGAAACAAATGGTGATATGAAGCCATTTAACTTAGCAGTGTACTCATTTTCCTGTACTATTTGAATGGCAAAGTTTTGATAAAGTGAAGCTTATCCATATACAGCAAATACGCTTAGTTTGATGCAGGAGAAAAGTGTGAAATATGTCGGTATGTTTGCCATGTGTTTGGCAATGGGGTTAATTGGTATCAATATATATGGAAGTTTTCAAAGCCTTCGCCCTGCCAATTTATCGCCTGAAGTTTTACGTTTTGGCGAGTTAGATCTGCAACTAACTCCATTCGAATTTGAGCAGAAAATTGTGCGAGCTCCCAAGGAATCAGACAGCGATTTTGCCAAGCGACTTACCTTAGTGATTGCCAACGGATTAGCCCATGTAGAATGGCTCGACTATGACCCTGACATGTTTCATCAACGCATTCCCGTTTGGGAAAATTATATTTTATATTTGATGGGACGATTCAGCGGTATTCCCGAGTTTACGCGTTATCATTACAGTAACCCCTACCGAGGTATTGAGAGAGGTATTGGGGTTTGTGGTGACGCATCGATGATTTTGTCGGGCTTATTAGACGAGCAAACGATAAACAATACAATAGTTACCATACCTGGCCATGTATTAGTGCAAGCTCAATTTGATGATCAAACCCTGTTATTAGATCCCGATTTTGGTGTGGTACTAGACCAGAGCGTTGAATATTACAAAAATAATATCGACGAGTTAATCAAAACGTACCAACAGCAGTTAGGCAGAGTCAACGATGGTGAGTTGATGATAGCCCGCAATCTAGAAACCCAAGGTTTCAAACATTGGCAAGGCCGTTCGCACTTTATCACTACAAAATACTATTTTGAAACCTTTGCTTATATTGCAAAATGGGCCATTCCGCTTTGTTTATTGGCTTTTGCTGTGGTGCTGTTTCTCCGCAACGCAAAGCGCTAAGCGGTTTTTATTTCATTTGCTGGTGACAGTTTTTTTGTTTTAGGATCGTAGTTCATTCCGTAATGGCGAGATTGCTTCATTCCTTCAATGAATTTTGGGGAAAACAAAGCGATACATCGCGCATTATCACTTCTTACTGAGCAGTATAATGCCCCTACTGTGTCTGTCTTTTGAAGCCCTGCTTTTACTTTTTTGCGTGTTGATACCCAGAGCTTAGCGCCATAAGCCTGCGGTGCACTGTAATCGTTTGGTAGGTGGAATTCTTCAACGTGCGTTACATCATCTAGGGGCGAAGTGTACTTAAACACGTATTCACGCAATTGAATATTATCAAACGCAATGCCCTCTACATTGGATAAGTGTTTAACGATATGGTGACGCACTTCATCAAGACCAGCATGCACATTACTTGCACCATACAACACACCAAAACCCCCTGCGCTGAATCGAGAAGGAGTCACGGGTACATGCACAAAAGGCGCAATCGCCGAGTGCACTTGCTGAGTACCTGCTGGAATTTCGCTCGTACTTATCGCACCCTCCCCAACATCAAGCAGCCGTAAACGTGGATTAACTCTAGCTTGCATAGCATAAATAGCTTCAAACGCCTCCGGCGAGGCAATATCGTCAAAAATATCAATAGTGGGATATTTACTGTTATTCAGCCGATGCCAACGCACTACCACATGCCCCCTCTCATTCCGTCAAGCGTGTCATGTACACGAACCAAACCCATGAAATCTCGGCACGCTATCTCGATAGGCTTTTGGCCATTAAACGGTGGGTTGTGGTTAGGCATTGAGAGGTATCCGTAAACATTTTCAGGATTGCTAAACAACAATCTCAACGCTTGGTGGATGTTAAGCAACAACCCTAAGCGCGTTTCCAAATCGGGCCGCGCAGAGATTTTTTCTGGCTCCTTTTCAAATCGATGAAGCATAGATGTTGAAGTGAAGCCTAATATTTGCATACGCTGCTTTTGGGTCATCCCCCATTTTTCAAACAAATTGTTGATTGCCTCAGCAACGTGGGTGAATTGTTGCTTTGCATCTAATGAAGCCTGAGCTCGCATACGCCACCTTTTTGGTACACAAATGAGCGCTTAATTATAAATTATTCAAAATTGAATACAATACGAAAAAATAATCTTTATTGAATAAAAATAAATTAGCGTTATCTAAAGCTTGTTTCTAAACATTTTTTAAAAAAGGTGACATCTGAACGCATCATCATCGGCTTTAGCTTAAACGGAGAAAAAGCCTTACTGACAATAAACTCACTTGGCTCCCCTTGGTCTCTTTCAATATCAACTAGCGAGTTTCGTCCAATACCTACAAGACGACAGTAGCGAGTCTGATTTAAACGAAGAATGTCTTTACGCAAGGTTTTTAGTAGCTCCCCTCTGCTAAGCTTTCCACCTATATGCAAAGCGACGAGCGCTATTAATTTTTCTTCTAAATTTGATGCATCCATTACATCACACCCCACTCATGAAGCTTTTTATCAATCATGTTATACCACGCTGATGGGGCATCGAGGATGCTTTTTGGAACACCACGAGCGCTTAATCGCTCATACAGTCCAAGCAAATTAATCGCTTTTTTCTTTAATGCATTGAGCACCACAATGGGATCTATTCCATCTAAACTAGCCAAGATATTAGGGAAATCATATTCTCCGCCCACCTCATAGGGTTGCCCCCACGTTGTTGAACGTGTCACCACCTCTGGGTCGAATTTCATTGGAGCGAAGTCATAAATTGGTGCGAGCCTAACGTCCACTCCTTTTTTGATAATAGACATGTTTCGTCCGTGATTATCTGTATTAGAAAATACAATATTCAGAAGATCTCGCCATACATATTCTGTTGCTAAGGCATTACGAGCCTCTTTTGTTTCACAATGCAGCACCTTGCTCAAACAAGCGAATACGTCTTGATGGCGTAACGCCCCTTCCGCCTTTTTCATCATCGAATAAATAGATTCCAAACCATATTGAACACGCTGGCCATGATGACTTTCTATATCAAAGCGCGGTAACCAAAGGCTGGGCCCCTCATCACTTTCAACCAGAAACATATTTCCAATATCGATGGTATCGGCTTCCATAGCGTGTAATTCATGATAAAAGTGATATTCAGCTCGAAGAATGTCTTTATCAATATCCGTCGATTTTCCACGTGGAAACTTTACAAGGTAGTTTATACACCCTGCCACACTTTGAGCTTGTAAGGTGTCTATCCAAATTCGATTATCGGAGTTTTTTGCGAGCAGCAGTTTTGGGGCTTCGCCCCCAGCCCCCGTTGCGCCACCACTGGCCGCGCCACGTTGCTGTGCATAAGTTAAGAATTCGCGACTGTTTCGAGTTACATCTTCAAGACTAAAATAGATTTGTTTTATGTTTGTAGGGACTGTGTCAACACATTCTTTAATTCTTAAATTACCCACTGGGGCGATGACGGCATACTTCAATAACGCAAGCTTTTGCTCATATAAAGGCAAGTCAACGATACCTAACTGTTTTACCCACCATCGACGACTAGCACCTGCGGGCAAAATATCGTCCAGATAACCAAACCACGGTCTTTGTCGAAAGGTCTCAGCAAGCTCGACAGGGCAGTTTACACTACATGCTGAAGCGCCAATCTCGCTGAGATGTTCAACGGCGTATTCAAGGCGATAAGCCGTGATTTGCTCTACTGAATGATCTGTTGGGTGAACTTTAATCGTTACCGCATCATGCCAAGCGTAATCAAAATATATTTGCAGCGTATAATTGAGCATATTGTTTACCATAATAAACATTATGTTGTAAGTTAATCATTAATTGTTTATTTTGGCAAACATTTCACGAAAAGAATAGTCGTATCCTAGAATCAAGCGCAGCCTTTGTTTGAAACAAACCGTGTGAGGCAGGAAGCCGAACCCGAGCCTCCATAGATGGATTTACGGCGTGTTTTTCTCAAACAAAGGCTGCGCTTGATCCTTGGGAGATAATGCACAAAACTATCGACGTAATTCCGGTGGTATCGGCAGGTTCTTCGATAAAGGTCGAGGACGGCTGCCTTTTCCTGTTTTGTAGCGTTTTAACTGATATACATACGCCAAGACTTGGGCCACGGCCATAAACAGACCGTGAGGAATAGGATGGTCTACTTCAGTAGAATAATAGATCGCTCTTGCTAGCATTGGCGAAGGGATCAACGGTACCTCGTGAGCGGTAGCAATTTTTCGAATGTGCATGGCTAATTCATCGCTTCCTTTGGCAACCACAACCGGTGCCATGTCTCCATTATCCTGATATTTAAGTGCCACAGAATAATGTGTCGGATTGGTGACCACAACATCAGCTTCGGGCACGGCCTGCATCATTCGATTGGCTGCAGCTTGATACTGTAAAGTACGAATACGACGTTTGACTTGCGGGTCGCCATCCGCATTTTTACGTTCGTCTTTCACCTCTTGCTTGGTCATTTTCATTTCTTCGTTGTGCTTATAATTTTGATACGGCACATCGATTAATGCGATAGGGATAAGTGAAATACACAGCAATAAAAACGCCCACTTGATCATGTCGATCGCATGAAACAAATTGGTAGGATAAATTTCTAAATCAAGATGCAGAGCTTCGTCTTTATATAGATTGAGCGCAATCAACACACCCACACCAATAACCAATACTTTGCCAATAGATTTAAGCAACTCAACTAAACCATTCATCCCAAACATGCGTTTGAAACCCGATGCAGGGTTCATTTTCGACCATTTAGGTTTAGCGCTATACCAAGTAAAGTTATAGCCTCCAATGGCAATAGAGCCGTAGATACCCGCTGCCATAATAATCAACAGCACAGTGAGCAGTGGCCCGTCCACGGTTTGAATAACTTCACCTATGGCTTGGAACATATGCATTGGATCGTAGGTTTCGTCACGAGATAGGGTAAAGACGCGCCCCGTGATTTGAAACAAGGCCTTGGCGATCTGTCCACCAAAAACGATCAGTGCCACCGCCGCGGTAATCAACACTAATACCGTAGACAATTCTCGGCTACGCGCAATCTGACCTTTTTTTCTGGCGTCTTCCTGACGCTTCGCTGTGGGGTCTTCTGTTTTTTCGTTAGTATCGGCCATGCCTACGCCTTATCTTTGATACGCTATTAAGTGGGGCAAATGCGTAGTAGTTCACACATAAACTGTTCTGCCCGATTCCACTGTAAATTAAAGTGTGAAGCGAAATTAGAAAGTGTGATCCACATGATCACCAAACCCATAATTTGTGCAATTGCAAACCCTATACTGAAAATATTTAGCTGGGGTGAAGCTTTGGTCATCACACCAAAAGCCAAATTAACAATGAGTAGCGATACAATAGGCGCAAGCGATAGCGTGAGCGAGGAAACAAACATCCAGCCAGCCCACAACGCAATATCTCGCATATTGTCTTTAGTTAAAAATGGACCACCTATGGGAAACGCCTCAAAAGACACAACAATCATTTCAATCATAATTAAGTGTCCGTCCATCGCCCAAAACAGCAAGGTCGCTAAAATCAAATAAAACTGCCCTACCGCGGGCACGTTGATTCCATTAACGGGGTCGACAATGGAAGCGAATCCTAAACCGGTTTGCATGGCGATAATTTGCCCTGCCAACACAAAGGTATTCAAAACCATCATTGATAAAAAACCAATCGCTACGCCAATAAGGAGTTGTTGAATACCAAGTAATACCGTTTTTGCACTGAATAATTCATCTACCGCAACAGGGGGAACTAAAGGCATGATAATAAACGCAAGCACAATGCCCAGTAATGCACGGATTTGCGGCGGCACCGAGCGAGCGCTTAAACCAATCATGGCCACAAACAAGCCCGATATTCGCAAAAAAGGCAGCATTAAATCAGCTAAAAACTGATTAATGGCATCCAGTGTAAAAACCACAGTTAACCGACCACCTGCGGAATGAGTTCAACCATGTGGTACATAAAGTCCATCAGTTTAGTCACCAACCAATTTCCGCCCCAACTCAGTGCCAAAAGAGTGACAATCAGCCGAGGTAAAAAACTCATGGTCTGCTCGTTAATCGAGGTAGCAGCTTGAAAAACAGCAACAATCAAGCCCACTCCCAAACTCGGAAGAATAATGGCTGAAACCAACAAAATCACCATAAACATGGATTCTCGCAGTATTTCAACAAATACCTCTGGGCTCATGAGTCTAGACTCCCATACCAAAACTGTTGGCAAGCGTACCGAAAATAAGATTCCATCCGTCTACCAATACAAAGAGCATTAACTTAAAGGGCAGCGAGACGATCATAGGGGAAAGCATCATCATACCCATTGCCATCAATACCGAAGCCACCACTAAATCGAGAATAAGAAAAGGGATGAACAACATAAAGCCAATTTGGAAGGCTGTTTTTAGTTCGCTCGTCACAAAAGAGGGGATCAAAATAGTCATTGGCACTTCCTCTGGGGTCTCGTACCTTCCCTCGTGACCTGCAATACGCACAAACGACTCTAAATCTTTCACCCTGGTTTGCGATAACATAAAGTCGCGCATGGGCTCTTTGGCTTTATCAAATGCTTCTCTTGACGTCATGGAGTCGTTTAAATAGGGCTGCAATGCAACGGTATTTACCTCTTCAAACACCGGCGCCATAATGAACATCGACAAGAACAAACTGACGCCTATAAGAATTTGGTTGGAGGGTGACTGCTGTAAACCAATAGCTTGTCGCAAGATAGATAACACTACAATGATGCGCGTAAACGACGTCATCATTAAAATAAAGGCAGGGATAAAGCTCAAGGCTGTCATAATAAACAGCGCTTGTAAGGTCATGGTATAGTCTTGGGTACCGTTATCGTTAGTAGTAACCGTAACGGCAGGAATGCCTTGTTGAGCAAAAAGATCAAAAGAAAACAACAGGCATATTACGAGAAAACTAAGCTTAATTTTCATGCTGATTGTCCTTACCTTTCTGCACCTTCGATTTTCCCTGCATATTAGCTGCCATTGCCTCAATTAATTTCTCTTTGAAGCTGTGAGTAGGGTTAGATGAGGGTTTAGCGTTGGGCTCTATTGGCTCAGCGAGCGTGGCTAAGTGGTTAATCGAGTGGCTTGTCACGCCTATTAGGTGTTGTTCAGCGCCAACCTGTAACACCATAATGCGTTCTTTGGTTCCTGCCATCATGCTTGACACAACGGTCATCTGCCCATTGCCTGATGAACCGCCAGTAAACCGACGCATCACAAATGCCAAGCCAAAAATGACGCCTATCACAACGAAAAGCGACAAAGAAATGGACAGGATGGTGGCGAGATCTGAGCTTGGTGTGCTGCTTGGCGTGCTGCCTTGCGCCCAGCAAAAAGAAGGAAGGGCACAAAGTAAAACGATATACCCAATTGATTTTAAAGCTTTTTTATCTAAGCTTTTTGATTCTCTCGATTTGACTAATAACATCAGTTAAGCGAATACCAAACTTGTCGTTGACCACTACTACTTCTCCATGAGCAATCAACGTGCCATTTACTAGCACATCAAGCGGTTCGCCTGCGACTCTGTCTAACTCTACCACCGAGCCTTGGTTTAACTGTAGCAGGTTGCGAATACTAATTTGGCTTCGCCCCACCTCCATAGAAATAGTGACGGGAATATCTAATATCGTATCGAGCTTTTTCTTTTCTTCTTGAGTGATAGGCGCTTGATCATCACCGTCAAACGATTCAAGTTCTGCGGCTTTGACTTCTTCATCACTGTCTTCTGCCCCTTCCGTTTCTTCTGATTCAGCTTGTTCGGCCATTGCCGCAGCCCAATCGTCTATATCTTCTTCGTTACTCATCGTTTTCCCCTTGGGTTCGATTTATAAATCTTCTTCTAACACTTGTAGTTCAGCATCGTTGTCAATAATTCGTCCGTTTCGGGTTAATAATTGCAACTCTGATTTCACTGAAGTCGGTCTCGGAATCTTCTCGGTAATTTTTAATGCTATATGTTCTCGTGAACGTCCCACTTTCGCTCTGAACGTCGGTAAACCTTCTATTAACACAGTAATGTGGCCGGGAAGTTCAACAGGAATAATATCGCCTGCTTTAAACTCCATAATTTGACGCAGGCTCACATCAAAATCGAGCATGTGGGTAGTGAGTTCAACATCGACATCCAAAATTTCATCGCGAAGGGCTTTACTCCATCGCAAATCGGTATCTTCTTTGTCGCTTTGCACACCGGCATCAAGCAATTCACGGATTGGCTCTAACATGGAATACGGCAGAGAAACGTGAAAATCACCGCCGCCGCCATCGAGTTCGATATGAAATGAACTGATCACCACCACTTCAGTCGGGCTAACAATGTTTGCCATTGCAGGGTTTACCTCAGAATCGAGGTATTCAAATGATACATCCATGACGGGTGCCCACGCTTCCTTGTAGTCTTCAAAAATAATTTTTAGTAGCATTTGAATAATACGACGTTCGGTAGGCGTGAACTCTCGTCCTTCAATTTTTGCATGATAGCGACCATCACCGCCGAAGAAGTTATCGACTAAAATAAAAACAAGCCGCGCTTCCATGGTAATAAGACCTGTGCCTTTCAGTGGTCTAAAACGCACCATATTTAAGCTAGTAGGAACAAACAAGGTATGGATATACTCGCCAAATTTAATCATTTGAATGCCGTTTATCGACACTTCTGCTGATCGACGCATCATATTAAATAAGCTAACACGCATATGCCGAGCGAATCGCTCATTTACAATTTCCAGTGTAGGCATGCGCCCACGAACGATTCTATCTTGCGAAGAAAAGTCGTATTCAAGCGCTGACTTTCCCGATTCGGGGTCAGATGTGTCTTCTTCCTCAACGTCATCAACACCATGAAGCAAGGCATCAATTTCGTCTTGGGAAAGTAAGTCGCTCATGAATTATTCCTCTTTATCCCAATCTACTACTGCATCACAAAACTGGTAAATAACACCCTTTCTACGACCGTATTGCCAGTCACCTCTTTGAGGCTTTCTTGAACAGCAGAAAGCGCATCCTCTTTTAGTGCCACTTTACCCACTTCTGTCACCAGATCGTCGGCATTGCTAGCACTAAAGGTTTGTAGCAAGGTGCCTTCAATCAAAGGTATATGTGATTTAGCTTGTTCTTCGTTGTCGCTACCGCGCATCATCAACTGCACTTTAATTTGTACTAATCTGTCTCGCCCCGCTCCTGGTGCGTTGAACGTAAAAGGCCTAGGCATTGCCACGTACACTGCTGAGCCTGTTTGCGCTTTTTTCGCTTGAGCTTGGTTTTCCGCCGCGCCCTCAGTTTCAGAAGCTCCTCCTTCTTCCATAACCTGCTCAGGCTCGCTTGAACCACTAAATAGAAAAAAGTAGGCGGCGGCACCTCCACCTAACAACACTACCACCGCGATGATAATGAGCGGCAGCTTGCTTTTTTTTCCGCCTTCTTCAATTTTCAGTTCTTCTTCAGCCATGATGTTCTCTTTTTTCGCTTTAATGTGAGCTAATTATCAGCCAACATTGAAAAATCGCAAGCTTATACATAAGCATCGACGTTATAAGGCGACTGTTTTTTCTGAATGGGTTGCTCAATGACTGACAGCTCCTCATCGTGTTCAGTACCAAAATGTGATGACGCATTGCCGTCTTCGCTTGCTTGCTGATCGGAACTTTGTTGGTCTTGAGTCGAAACAAAGGATTCACCTAAATCTATCCCTTGTTCTGACAACATTTCTCTTAGCCTTGGCTGCGCCTCAGCCAACATATCTCTGGCTTGAGTCGATTGCACTACCATGTTCACAGAAGCGGTATCACCCGTCATGTTAATGCGAATTTGCATACTGCCCAGTTCTGGAGGATCGAGCCGTATTTCCGCCGCAGTTACCCTAGCACCGACCATCCACCGTATTTTCTCAGCTACCTGTTTTTGCCCTTCGGGTTGGTGAAGGGGGATCGCTTTTTCAGGAGGAATAGGGTTGGTTAACTTATTTTGTTCAGACACTTGGGTAGCCCCTTCTACGCTAAGCTTGTCGAGTGAAGCAATGAAGGTGGCATCGTTATTAATAGAGGAGTTATTAGCAGGATTATTTTGATCTAGCGCACCGGTAGGTGATGTTTGGTGCTTCACAACCGCATCAGTGATCGCATGTGCAATCGCAATCACCTGTTCTGTTTTTGATGCTTGCAGCGCTATGCCTGCATAGTTCTCTTCTGCCACCTCACTGGTTTGCGCGCTGAGTGCTTCTTCTACTACCTGTTGAAATGACAAGGTAGGCTTATCGCTTTTGGTTTGATTTTTTGATAACTGTTCAACAATTGACGAACTGAGATCCGCCCTAAGCCCTTGTGTCAGTTGCACCTTTTCAGGCGAGTCACTCACTTCTGACAACACGCTTTCGACGACTAACTCGATGTGCTCGCTGGCTGACTGTAATACCAGCTGATTCTGTTCACTTTTTTTATCTGCCAATTTTGCAAACTCAGCAGGTTTGGTTTCAGATGCTAGACTTGCAGAAGGTGGTGTACCGTCTTGAAGTAAATTGATATCTTCCAGAGCTTCTGCGCCTTGGCTATTGGCTTTTTGTTCTTCTCCTAACAAGGTGCTCAACAGAGTGACTTGCGGGTTTAGTCGCTCGCCATTGCTCGTTTCTTCTTTGCTATCCGCAATATTGTCTGAATTAATGCTAGACAAGCGTGTCACACCGTCCCCTGATGAGCTTATATTTTCCGAAGGCAATGCCAAACTATGAATGATATCCTCAGCCAACTGGGTCAGATTCGCTTTGTCGTTTTCACCTAAAGTGGGTATTTTGTCATCGTGAACGGATTGGATAAGCGCGATTTCTTGCTCTGAGAGCGTAATTTTATAATCTTGTGTCACTCGCCCATTGTCTGGTTCAATAGGTAGATTAGTGTCGATGGGGAGCGTGAGCGTAAACTCCCCTTTGATTGCTTTATACTCTTTGTCCGCGTTAAGTATATCTACATTAAATACCTGGCTGTTAGATTGGCTGTCAAAAAAGTCTGCCCCGTCAACGATAGTGTTTTCGCCGCTGTCGGCATCAGCACCAGCATCTGCATCTGCAATAATACGTTCTACAAAAGCCACCCAATCGGTATCAGATTCTTCTTCCGATTGATGCGTATCAGTGTTAGCTTGGATGTTAGTGTTATGAGCTTGTTTGGAATTATTGCGCTCACTATAACGGGCTTCATTGCCTGACGCTATTTGCTTGTCCGCCCTACCCTCATCAGCAATCTGATATTGACCTTGCTCAGTCGCCTCTACTTGCTGCTTCGCAGGCTCAGGCACTGATTTCGGCGAAGGACCGAACCTAGCATCACTCTCGCTCACGCTCGAGAGTATACCTTTAAATATGCCATTCCCCCCTCCATCCGACAAAGAAGTCGATTGCTCCACTTCAATAGGTAATGCGGTTGCGGCAACAGCACTTTTGTTCGTGGCAATTGTTTGCATAGTATTCTCGCTCATCCGATTCAATCAGGCCGATTTTTGGCTTATTTCAGCCTATTAGTCGGTAAATACCCATACTGGTATCGAACTGACACCCAATATTTGGCCATTCTTGTAACAATTCCTTTTGCCAGTCTGCAATCCTCATTAATTTTCAGCAATTCTTATTCCAGTTTTTATTTTATGGCGTGCGTACGTCGAAAAAATTGTTGATTTGCAAACTCGTCCATCATTTGTTGCTCGGCCCGGTGTTGCCTTAGCGCATTTTCTTCGAGGCGTTTTTTTATTAACATTTCAATGGCTTTTTTACGTTGAGTGCGGCTTATCCATTCACGCCGTTTTTGATCCACTAACAAATTTGCTTTGGTAATGACCTTGGTTTGTTGTTCGCACGCTAAATCTAACTTACCAACAAAAGATAAATGTTGCTGATACTGCGATGCACCTAAGCCTGATTGCCCATCGCGTTTTATACCTTCGATATAGTCCACTCTATATTGTTGTAGTTGACTCAGCTTCTTTTGTTGAGCAATAAGTTGTTGTTGTGCAGATTGAAAATTCACGGCGGCTCTTTGTTCGCGCTCTGTCTCCACTCTGAGTACTGTTTCAAGTTGTGCATTCGCCATTGCTTTTTATCC
>CAYSDZ010000005.1:0-87862 GCA_964429915.1 uncultured Alteromonas sp. | reverse complement strand
CTGTCTCCACTCTGAGTACTGTTTCAAGTTGTGCATTCGCCATTGCTTTTTATCCCAAACCTTTTGCTAAGGTCATCATCGCATTTAGGCTTTCTTCAAAGGTCAACACCGATTTCATAGACTGCTGCAAAAAGGCGTTGATCGCAGGCTCAGCGCGTATCGCCAAATCAATTCGTTTGTCACTGCCTTTTGCGTAAGCGCCAATGCTAATCAGATCTTTATTCTGCTGATACAGTGCGTAAACCTGTTTTAGGCGTCTTGCTGCTTGAGCATGCTCTTCGCTAGTGACTTGAGGCATAACACGGCTAATTGAACGTTCAATGTCGATAGCAGGATAATGTCCCGCATCAGCCAATGCTCGCGATAGTACAATGTGACCATCTAAAATTGCGCGAGCGGCATCAGCAATAGGATCTTGAAGATCATCGCCTTCGGTTAGCACCGTATAAAACCCGGTGATGGACCCCTGCCCTTTGCCGCCATTACCCGCTCTTTCAACCAGTGCCGGTAATCTGGCGAATACAGACGGTGGGTAGCCCTTAGTTGCTGGGGGTTCACCCACCGCTAAAGCAATTTCTCGTTGAGCCATGGCATAGCGAGTTAAGGAATCGATCAAAAGTAATACATTGAGACCTTGATCGCGAAAATATTCAGCAATGCTGACCGCCGTTTCACAACTTTTCAAACGCATAAGCGGCGAGGTGTCGGCAGGCGCGGCCACAATCACTGATTTTTGACGCTCTTCTTCACTTAAAATATCTTGAATAAACTCTTTAACTTCTCGGCCTCGCTCGCCCACCAAACCAACCACCACAACATCGGCCTTACAGCCTCGGGTCATCATGCCTAACAGCACACTTTTGCCCACACCACTTCCAGCAAACAAGCCCATGCGTTGACCTTGCCCCACAGTAATAGCGCTGTTAATGGCGCGCACACCTACGTCGATAGGCGTATTAATAGGGCGACGGTTCAAAGGGTTCATGGGCGGGCGACTAAACGGCACTACGGTAGACGTATCAATCGGGCCTAAGCCATCGAGAGGCTGTACATTTCCATCTATGACTCTACCGAGCAGTGCGTTACCAACAGGTAAGCCATTATCTCGAGTGAGGGGCATAACACGAGAGCCGGGAATAATTCCGCGTACGGCTTCGGTCGGCATTAAATAGGTGATGTCGTTATCGAAACCCACCACCTCTGCTTCTATTTCACCGTCTATCGTTGACACAGAACAATGACTGCCAACGGGTAATTGACACCCAACAGCTTCCAAGGTTAAGCCAATACCGCGTACTAATTTGCCAGCTGCAACAATGGGCGCGGGCGCGACTCGTTGGGAAAGATCAGCGAAATGCTGTTCAAGCGTTGTCATCAGTTAAGCCATGAGACAATAAAAACGCATCTATAACATCTCGCGTCCGTCGCTCAATACTCACGTCGACTGCGTTGTTTTTTGATATCACTTCGCATCCGCCCTGACCAAGACTGGGCTTTTCAACAAATACCCAGCCGCGTTCTTCGCGTTTTTCTTTTGGAATAACGGTTTCAATGGCTAAAAAATCGTCTGGATTAAGCTGAATTTGAATATTAACTTCATTCAACGGTAACGCTTCCAAGCCTTTTTCCAATGCGGTTGCAATAACCTGAGGATTGGTTTTCACTTCGGTGTGGATCACCGCTTTGGCTAAGGTTGCTGCTAATTGAGACACCTGCTGTTTAACCTGCTCATTGACTTGGTCGAGCGGAACATGCAGTTGCTGAACGACTTGTTCTAATGAATCAATAATGCCTTGTGCTTCTTGCATGCCTTGTTCAAGGCCTTCTGCTTTTCCCTCAGACAAGCCCTTTTCAGTGCCTTCGGCCAGACCTTTTTCTATGCCTTCGGCAAAGCCTTGTTCACTTCCCTGCTGCTTGCCTTCTTCAAACCCTTCATCGTAGGCGGCTTTACGTATCTGCTCAATCTCTTCGGCTGTGGGTGGTAATATTTCCTCAGGCTTGTCATCTGGTGGTTCAAATTTCCACTTGGGTTTGATATTGAAAGCATTTTCAAACTCTTGTTCTAGCTGCTCAGCATCACTTAAATTGGGTAAGTCCCATGCTTTTGCCTCATCATTTTCAAGCTTATAAGAACTCATCACCACCACCACCGCCTAAGGCGATTTCACCTGAATCTGCCAAGCGTCGCGCAACTGAAAGAATTTCTTTTTGTGCGGTTTCAACTTCACTTACCTTGGTTGGGCCCATGGCTTCTAAGTCGTCAAGCAACATTTCAGCCGCACGTTTAGACATATTCTTAGTGATTTTTTGTTTAAGTTCGTCATCTGCGCCTTTAATGGCTTTAAGCAGAGCTTCTTGTTGTACTTCTCGGAGTATGGCTTGAATGCCTCTGTCGTCAACATCAACTAAATTGTCAAAGACAAACATGAGATCTTGAATTTGTTGACTCATTTCCTCGTCTTGTTCACGAATAGCATCCATTAGCTGACCTTCGATATTCGTATCCAAGTAGTTCATAATGTTAGCTGCTGATTTCAAGCCGCCCATTTTCGCTGCTTGCGTGCCTGCTTGACCTGCAAATTGTTTTTCCATAATCTCATTCAATTCTTGCAATGCAGCCGGTTGAACTTCTTCTAAATTAGCCACACGCATCAGTAAATCTAAGCGTACTTTTTCTGGGAACTGCGACAAAATCTCTGCGGATTGCTCAGGTTCTAAATACGACAAAACAATGGTTTGAATTTGCGGGTGTTCGTTGCGAATAATACTGGCAACTTGCTTGGAATCCATCCACTTCAACGAATCCAAACCCTTGGCTCCCGACCCCATTAATATTTGGTCGATTAAATTGGCGGCTTTGTCTTCGCCTAATGCGGCGGTTAAAGCGCGTTTTACAAAGTCGGTGCTTTGGAAACCAATGGTACTGTAGTTTTGGATTTCTTCGATGAAATGCTTATGCACAGCCGTTATTTTTGACTGCGTCATGTCATCGATTTTTGCCATTTCAGAACCCAATTTTTGTACTTGCTTGGGCTCAAGGTGCTTTAAAATTTGCGCTGCGTCTTCTTCTGATAAACTCAACAGTAATATTGCGGCTTTTTCTACCCCTTCTAATTTACCTACGTCGTAGGAGGGTTCCTGCACTGCATCAGTTTGAGCGAGTTCTTCGGCCATGGTTATTCCTCTTTATTCATCCTGAAGCAGCCAGCCTTTGACCACTTGTGCTGACAATTCAGGCTCGTTTGCAACCAATGCACGCACCGCTTTCAATACGTCTTCGTCTTTGTGTAAGTCTGGTAGCATCAGCGAGCCATCTGCTGCGAAGCCTACTTGGCCTTCATCAAACTCTTGAGAAAGCATACTGATAGTTTCATCGCCAAGGTCTAGATTTTCATCAGCGTCGAAATCTTCACCATCGTTCATTTCATCAGGATTAAGTAGTTTACGCACCAAAGGTAACACTACTGCAAATACTAGCACTATAATGACCAGCCCGCTCATCACGTAACGGACCACTGGTAAAAACCAGTCTTGCTGCCAAATCGGTAGGTTTATATCTTCGCCGCTGTCTATTCGGCTAAACGGAATACTCACCACTTCTAAAGAATCGCCACGCGTTACATCAAAGCCAATGCCCCCTTGTAGCAAGCGACGAATGTTCATAATTTCTTCTTGTGAATGAGGCTGACTCGACACACTGCCATCTTCAGCAGTCACATTTTTGTGGTCTACGGCAACCGATACACTCAAACGCGTCATAACACCCGATTGCTGTTTAGTATGGCTTATTGTGGTGTCTAACTCGTAATTTCGAGTTTGCTCTTTGCTGTTTCGCCCAGGTACAGGCACTGGCCCATTCCCTGCTCCTGTTGCTTCTTGGGGAATATTGGAATCGAGAGGTGGTTGATTGGTCAATGCACCGGGGATCCCTCCATTTACAGCGCCTGTGCTGTTTTCTTCTATTATCATTTCGCTGCGAACAGCAGGCAAATCGGGATTATAGCGGCGTTGCGTTTGTTCTACTGCGGTGAAATCCATACTCACATCAGCTTGTGCGGTATAATTACCCAAGCCCAAAACAGGAATAAGAATAGAGTCTATTTTTTCTAAATATTCTTGTTCTCGCTTACGCTCTAGCTCGTATTCTTTTCTCGCTCGTGCACTAATCGAATCTTGAGAGCCGGAGTTGAGTAAGCGCCCATTGCTGTCTGTCACGGTTACTTTTGAGGGTTCCATTCCTTGCACCGCAGACGCAACAATGTCTACCACTGCATCCACTTCTTCACCAGCGATAATCTGACCGCGCTTCGCGGTCAGTACCACAGTTGCGCTTGCTGGCTTTTCGCGACGAGCAAACACATTTTCTTTTGGCATAGCAATTAATACTTTTGCTCGATGAATACTGTTTATTTCTTCAATCGTGCGCGCAATCTGTTGTTCTCTGGCGTGCTTTAATCGTTCGCCTTCCAAACGCTGGCTGACGCCAAATCCCATGTCTTGCATGATGATGTCTGAGCCGGAATCGGGGTTTTGGGTCACTCCCTGACGGGCCATGCCTAAACGGATCGTCTGAAATTGATCGCCACGTACTAATACGGTATTGCCTTCTAGCTTATAATCAATGGCGTTAGCATCTAAATAATCCAAGGTCTCGATTAATTCTTCGGTAGGCATTTTTGCCAACGGACGGTAGTCAGGCTCCTGTGCCCATATAAAAATAAAAACCGCAATAGCAATACATATAACCAACACCACCACTAGGGTCATTTGCCGCATCATATCGGCACTGCTTAAGGCATCTAAAAACCCTGATTTTTGTTCGGGTTCGTTGTCTTCTAACTGCCCACCGTCTGCGAGGGCTAACTGCGTGTTTGCGTCTGCCACCGTTTAGTCCCCTAGATAGTCATGTTCATAATTTGACGATACGCTTCAAGCACTTTATTTCGTACTTGGACTGTCGCTTCGAACGCAATACCTGCTTTTTCTTTCGCTACCATTACATCAGCCAAACTCAAGTTGGGCTCGCCTAACTCAAACGCATGCTGCATGCTTTTTGATTCAAGCCCCATGGAATTGACATTATCAATGGCGCTGCCAAGCATCTCAGCAAAGTTTTCTTGCGAGGGGTTTTCAGGTGTAACGGTTGGAATAGTGTTGGTCGCGTCAGACTGTATCTGACCCATCATGGCTTGCATTTCTTGATATAAATTATTGCCTTTTATATCCATGATCATTCTCTTTGTCGGTGATAAGTCTATCTGCCTTTTTACTGAGCTTTCAGTTGAAAATTGCAGTCAATTATTTGGCGATAGTGCTTTGTTTTTATTGCTTACTTGAGATGTTGCAAAGAGCTTGCCAAAGCTCTTTGCATAAGTGATTTTACTGTGATTTTTAGCTAGAGAGGGGGAGCGAAAAAGCGGTAGATTAAGCTGGCACGTCCAAACCAGACTCTCGCATTTTCGCGAGCTTGTATCTCAGTGTTCTCGGACTAATACCTAGCTTTTCAGCCACGTCTTTTCGCTTTCCATTGCATAAGGCCAAGGTATCTAAAATAATTTGATGCTCTTGTTGTCGTAACTCTGAACCAAGCTTACTGTCGGCCTCTTGTTCAGACATGTCACATTCGCTGGTTTGATCCCAAACCGTATCCATTTCAATGAGTAAATCTGAAGAATCAATTTCTCCATGCTCACACAAAATCAGTGCGCGTTGGATCACATTGTCTAATTCTCGTACGTTCCCCGGCCACGCGTGTTGAACAAGTTTATTTCTCGCTGATGCAGTCAACTTGCAGCTGCCTATTCCCTGCTCTGTGCTATATCGCTGAACTAAATGTTCAGCAAGTGGCAGTATGTCACCCGGCCTTTTATTCAAGGGTAACCAAACTAGAGGAAACACGTTAAGTCGATAATATAAATCTTCACGAAACACGCCTTCGCTCACCGCCTGTTTTACGTCGCGATTACTGGTTGCAATTACGCGAACATTTAACGCCACCGTTTTGCGCGAACCTAAGCGCTCTACTTCCCGTTCTTGTAACACTCTAAGCAACTTAGCCTGTAGTGCCAAATCCATTTCAGTGATTTCATCAAGTAACAAGGTGCCATTTTGAGCTTGTTCAAACTTTCCTGGGCACGCTTGCACCGCCCCAGTAAACGCGCCTTTTTCGTATCCAAACAGAGTGGCTTCTAGCATGTTTTCAGGAATAGCCGCACAATTAATTGCTACAAAAGGCTCATTTGCTCGTGGCGACGTATCGTGCACGTACCGAGAAATCACTTCTTTACCCGAGCCGCTAGGGCCGAGCACCATCACCGTTGCATCCGTTTTTGCGACCTTTCTGGCTAAGCTCAGCAAACGAATACTGCTGTCATCTTCCACCACAGGCTCGCCTCCCACAATAGGTTTAGAGGGCGCATAACGTTCAACCAGATTGATTAAGACTTGTGGAGCAAATGGCTTTGATAAATAGTCTGTCGCGCCTTCGCGCATTGCTTTAACCGCGTCATCGATTTTTGCATAGGCTGTCATCAGAATAACTGGCACCTGAGGATATTTGGCTTTGATTGATGTAAGGAGTGACAAGCCGTCCATGCCTCCCATTTGAATATCGCTGATCACCATGTCAAACGATTGCTTATTCAATTCGACTAATGCTTGCTCACCGCTACTCGCAACACAGGTTTGATACTTTGCTAGTGCTAAGGTGTCTGACAAAGCTTCACGTAAACCTGCGTCGTCTTCAACAATAAGAATTCGAGTTGTCATTATTATTCTCCTGATGCTTTAGATAAGCCAGACTGAGCGGGTAATGTGAGCGTAAAATGCGCGCCTTTACGAGTATCGTGCTTGAGTTTCACATCTCCGCCGTGCGACTGCATGACCGATTTGACCACCGCCAAGCCGAGTCCGGTGCCATTGGTTTTAGTGGTAAAGAAAGGTGAGAATATTTGCTTCATATCTGGAAACGGAATACCGGCACCTTGGTCGATAACCTCTATTTGAATACTTTGTTGTTGCCACGACGCGCGCACCCATACTGTGTCGTTCGCTTGACTTGCTTGAATAGCATTATCGATTAAGTTCAGCAAAGCACCTTGTAAGGCAGTTAAGTTTCCCGATATATAAGCGGGAGAAATAGCGGCTTGCACATCTAATTTCACTTGGTGTTTGTTCGCTAGGATATGTGCAGTGGGTAAAACAGAATCCATCCACTCTGATACAGAAATCGAAGAAAGCACTTGGTTTTCACCGCTTTTGGCAAATAAAAGCATGTCATTGACTTGGCTTTCTAGCTCCTTGAGACGATCATTCACTCGTTGGCTAAATTTAATCCGAGTAGTGTCGTCAATTTTTGGCTGAACTAAGTTCGCTGCATAGAGCATGGCTGCAGACAGTGGTGTTCGAATTTGATGGGCCAAGGACGCCACCATATTGCCAAGCGACGATAAGCGTTGCATGTGGCTAATGCGCGATTGTAATTGTCTGGTTTCAGTTAAGTCAGTTAACAGGATTAATTGACCTGGCTCACCTTCTAACGGCGAAATCGCCAACTTGACTCGTTTTCCATTAGTCAACGATACTTCATGACCATCATCGGCTCTTGGTTTAAACGCTCGAGCAATAACTTTACGCCATGATTGACCGTCTAAGGGTTCACCTAGCAACACTTTTGCCTGAGGATTAGATTGAATAACAATCCCATTACCGTTTATCACTACTACACCGGCAGGCAATATGTTTAATAAATTTTCAAGACGATTCGCTTTTAAGGTTTCGGGTAATGCCACAATACTTCCTCACAAACAGCTTTTGTAAGGATTTGCAGAAGGTGTGCCAGTTTTTAGCGTTTATTTCGCCAATTTCTTGGCGCTAGACCGTTTCTTTTGAAATGTTGTACTTACGCATTTTTTCAACCAAGGTGGTTCTGCGCATACCTAGTTTGTCAGCTGCTCGGGCAACGACCCAATCGGTTTGTTCAAGTGCTTGGGATATCATACTGGTCTCTAGGTCAGACAAATATTCTTTTAAATTAACACCCTCATCAGGCAATTCACTAGGCACATTAAAGCCCAGTTTATCCGCACTGATTAATTCTGTTTCAGTTTCGTCTTCCTCTTCTCTTTTAGCAGATTCGGCAAATATCGCATTAAACGCATCTCGTTCAAGCACAGCTTCTGGATATTCAGGTTCATACTGAGAGAAATCGCCATGTTGGTACTTTTCTGGTAAATCTGACACATCAATAATTTGACCGGGATTTAAAATGGTAAGACGTTCTATCAAGTTAGATAATTCTCTTACATTTCCCGGCCAAGAATGTGATGTGAGTGACTCCAAGGCTTGTTCTGTAAAACGTAAACCTGGCGCGCCATCCTTCGTCAACCGACTCATGAGCTCTTGAAGTAACAAAGGTATGTCGTCTTTTCTGTCTTTCAGTGCGGGACTTAATATAGGGAAGACATTTAATCGATAAAAAAGGTCTTCTCTAAAGGTTTCCTCTTCTATCATTTTTTCTAAATTACGGTGAGTCGCAGCAATAATTCGAACATTGCAGGCTATCGTTTTGTTGCCCCCCACTCGTTCGTAAGAGCGCTCTTGCAAAACACGTAGTAGCTTCACCTGCATTTGCAATGGCATATCGCCAATTTCGTCTAAGAATAACGTGCCCCCCTCTGCTAGCTCGAAGCGCCCTTTACGCACACAAGTCGCGCCAGTAAACGCGCCTTTTTCATGCCCAAACAATTCACTTTCTAACAATTCAGGGGGAATGGCGCCACAATTAACCGGAATAAAAGGCCCCGTTTTACGCTTTGAAAGGTAGTGCACGTTACGAGCAACCACTTCTTTACCCGTACCCGACTCGCCCAAAATAATTACGCTGGCATCGGTAGGTGCAACTTGCTCTACAAGATGCCGCACATGCCGAATTTGTTGGCTTTTACCAACTAGACTACGAAACAGTGCCATGGTAGGCACGGGATTTGAGGGTTTACAGGGATGCTGTTTAGCATACTCTTGGCAGCGGTGGAGGGCTTGTGTCAGTGACGGGTAGGTCACTGGCTTCACCAAAGTACAGACGACGTTTTTAGGATGTGCGTCGTTAGGTTCCATGGAGCCAATAGAAACACAAGCCAAACTTGGACGGCTCATTATCGTCGGTAAGAGTGCATCAAATAAAACGCTATCAAACAAAACAGTGCATAAATCACTGTTAGACGCCGTCGCCAAAAACTCTTCTTGAGAACACGTACTAAACGTTTCCCCAATAAAAGATAATATTGTGCTGAGTTCTTGTTTGAATGAGCGGTTATCACAAACAAGTAGAATACCCTTCATCGAACTCCAAATTCCCCTAACTGCATGTTTTAATGTTTTAGAACATTTTTCTTATTTTTCAACTTTTCTCTATTGATTGTATATCCTAGTTCAATAAGCGCAACTGACTATGGCAATTTGAGACATAAAAAAAGCAGCGATTGCTGCTTTTTTCTTCATATATACCCGTTCCACCTCAACATGCTCGTTTCAGAGCTATATTGAGGAGGAACGGGTATAACAATTATTTATTAATTTAAAAGAGTTAATACTTGCCCTTGTTGCTGATTTGCCTGCGCCTGAAGTGCGACCGCAGCCTGACCTAAAACACCAGCCGATGCTGATTCGGATGTAGCTTGTGCAAAATCGGTATCAGCTATACGACTTCGTGCTGCTGAAGCATTAACGTCGGCTTGTGATAAATTACTTGCCGCGCTTTGAAAGCGATTCTGTACTGCACCTAATTCACCACGCGCTGCACCCACTGTTTCAATGGCAGCATCAGCAGCGGCTAAGGCATCTTCTGTCGATTGTTGAGTTACGTCAATATTCAATACCGCATCGAGCTCTGAATTAAAATCTTGGGTGCTCACGTCGATTTGACTGCCTGCGGTTGAGCTGACTTGGAAACTTATATCGCCCTGCTCACTCAACAAAGGTTGTCCTGCAAACGTGGTTTGTTCAACGGTTTGCGAAATATTGTCTTGTAATGCAGAAATTTCACTCTGAATGGCGCTTCTATCCGCATCGGACAAGATGCCGTTTCCAGATTGAATGGTCAATTCGCGAATACGATTCACATCGTCATTAATGCCCGACAACCCACCCTCAGCCACTTGCGCTAATGAGATTCCGTCAAAGGCATTCGATATCGCCTGCCGGTTCCCCTCTACTTCAGTGGTTAAACGGTCGATGATCTGTTGTGCAGCGGCACCATCAGACGCTTCGTTAATTCTGCGCCCTGACGACAACGCTTCTAATCGTTCTTCCTGTTGCTGCTGTATTTGCTGCAAGATTGAAGAATTACTTACTGAATTAATTGATGACATAGTCCACCTCTCTCTCAAGGTCAAGTATATACTGCCGACCATGAACGCTCAAAGTTTGAGCAATATAATTGCGTATTTATTTTCATACCCAAATCACAAGTAAAATGAAAAACAAGTGACAAAGTCAGTAATAAGCTAGTTTTACAGACAACTTTAGATCCTGTTTTTCCACTCTTTTTTATGATTTAACAAGAGTAAGCGGATACTTTTATTTTACTTTGGTGTAGGCTTAATAAACTATGAATTTTAAATCGATAGTACGTATAAATAACGCAGAATGACATAATAAACATCACTGGAATGAAACAAAATTCTTACCACCTGCAAAAATTTGGCATGCAGCTATCGCCTTTAACATCGAACCACTTAGCGCAAGTGCTAACTTGGCGAAACGATGAAAGTGTTCGACAAAACATGTTGAACACTTCTATTATCAAGGCTCAAGAACACCAAGCTTGGCTCAAGCGGATATGTGGTTCCGAAACTGAATTCCACTTTATTATTTCGTACAAGAATAGCGACATTGGGGTCGCCAATATAAAACTATCCGGAAAGAATGCGGGTGAGGCTGGGTTATATTTGTGTGACGAGGAAGTAAAGGGAAGTGCTTACGCATTTTTACCGTCACTCATGTTGCTTGAATTTGGTTTTGAACACCTCGGTTTAAAAAAAATAGATGCTACTGTTTTACCGCACAATAAAGCGGCTCTGCGGTTTAACCTTAATCAAGGGTATAAAATAATCGAAGAAACATCAGAACATATAAAAATGCAGGTATCTGCCGATAACTTTAATCACTACAAACTAAAATACTATCGCTTTTTTGACAGGTAAGCTTATGTCTCTTTCAACACTCAATCAGGTTTTCAGTGATTCTCTGAATATAGCGTATTCAGAAATAAACGACACTTTAGCCTATTCCGAGCATCCCAATTGGGATTCTACTGCTCACATGATTTTGATCACCGATTTAGAAGCCGCGTTCGATATTATGTTAGAGCCTGACGATATTATTGACATGAGTTCATTTGCAAAAGCCAAGCGAATTCTCGGACGTCACGGTGTTGAGTTTTAGTGAAATTTTGGGAATGTTCGGCTGAAAGTGAATCATTAGCCTGTGTTTCAGAGAGCGGTGAGCATATAACCTATTCTGCGCTGCACCAAGCAGTCGATAAGCGTGTTTCGGCATTACCCAATGAACGCAGTTTGTGTTTAATAATGGCAGACAATACCTTCAACACGCTAGTAAATTATCTGGCTTGTTTAAAAAGCGGCCATTGCGCTATTTTGTTGGAGTATTCTTCGCCAGTGCGCACCCTTGAAGCAGTACTTGAAAACTATCAGCCGAACCTCACCCTCCAAAACGAAACCATCGTAGTGAACCATGCTTCTAAGTTGCGACTAGACAAAGAGCTTGCGGTAATGCTTACCACGTCGGGCTCTACAGGCTCAGTTAAGTTTGTTTGTTTGAGCTATAGGGCATTGGCGGCAAATACTCAAAGTATCTGTGCATTTTTACCTATTCGTGAAAATGATAAGGTGATCACTACCCTACCCTTTTCATACAGCTTTGGTTTGTCGATTATCAATACCCACTTAGCAAAAAAAGCGTGCATTGTTTTCAATAAACTTAGCGTGATTGCGCCGGACTTTTGGCAAGCCGTTAATATGTACAATATAAACGCCCTGTACGGCGTGCCGTTTGTCTTTGAAACATTACGACGTATCAACGGTTTGAATAAATTACCGCCTTCTATGCGCTACCTTGCTCAAGCAGGCGGGCGTTTAGATGTAGTAATAAAAAGCGAGATACATTCGCATTGCATTCAAAATAATCGACTGTTTTATACCATGTATGGGCAAACCGAAGCGACGGCTCGTATAGCGTACTTACCACCAGAAAAACTATCACAAAAACCGGAGTCAATTGGCCAAGGCATTCCCGGTTGCACGCTTTTTTTGACGGATAAAAACGGTAAGGTAATTGCTCGCCATGGCATCGAGGGTGAACTTTGTATTCAGGGTGACAACATTATGTTGGGCTACGCCGAATCGCTTGGTGACTTGGCAGATTTCAGTAAAATAACCGCGCTAGCAACAGGCGATATCGGATATCAAGATAAAGAAGGTGATGTGTTTGTTACCGGTAGAATAAAACGCATCATCAAAATCAATGGTGAACGCACACAATTGGACGAGGTGGAGTGCCTGTTAGCTACCGTTTATCCTAATACGAAAGCGCTTGGGGAAGATAACAATCTCATTTGCGTGCTTGAACGAGACACCCCCCTAGACGATGGAAAAAAACGAGAGCTGACTCAGAATATAGCGAATATCTTGGTTATTCACGCTCGATTCATAACGTTGCGCTGCATAAGTCATATTCCTGTAAACACCAATGGCAAAACAGACTATAAGAGGCTAGCGGAATGGTGCTAAATTGGGATGATATTATCCAATGGCCTTGCTATGGGTGGACAGAGAAGGAAAAAGCCACTCACTTCGAACCTGCCTTTAAGGCTTTAAACCAATGGCAGTATCAACATTGTTTACCCTATAAGCATTGGGTTGATGCAAACAAAGGTGAACATAAACCGTTATGGGCAAGGCAGTTCAAACTGCAATCGCTACGCTCGATTGCGCACAATGATGTGTTTAAAACGGTGACGTCGTCCGGCACCAGTGGCAGCGCAGTGTCGCAAATTTCCCTAGACCGACACACAAGCGCATTACAGTCTAAAGTACTCACTAAAATTCTTGGGCAATGGATTGGCAAACAGCGTTTGCCTTATTTAGTCGCAGACAGCCCTACCATTTTAAGCACTGGGGCGTCGTTTGGTGCACGCGCTGCTGGCATTCAAGGTTTATCGTTTTTCGGACGACAACGAGCATTCGCATTAGATGAAGAATTTGAGTTAAATATAGACTTATTGCATGCTTTTTTTGAAGAACACCAAGGACCCATCTTATTATTTGGTTTCACTTTTATTCTGTGGTCAAAATTATTAAGACCGTTACTTAAAAATAACATCCGTTTTTCAAATCCCAACCTCATTGTCTTGCACAGCGGTGGTTGGAAAAAAATGCAAGATGAAGCGATAGACAATACCTCGTTAAAGTCACACATTCTCTCTTTATTTGGCACGCGCAGAATACATAATTTTTATGGCATGGCCGAACAAACAGGCACTATTTATGTTGAATGCGAAGCAGGTCATTTACATGTGCCTGTTTGGGCCGACATTGATATTCTAGAGCCGTACTCACTGCAACCCTGTGAGTTGGATCAACAAGGCCTAATTCAAACTCGCTCGCTCTTGCCCACTAGCTATCCCGGTCATAATATTTTGACCGAAGATTTAGCTGTGCTTAAGGGCATAGATGATTGCGAATGTGGCCGCAAAGGAAAATACTTTTCAGTGGTCGGGAGAGTAACTTCTGCCGAAGCAAGGGGGTGCAGTGATACGTTTAGCTGAACTCACTGCATTTAAAGCAATAAAGTGGGTTTTCCCTTGCTCGCCAGTGCAAAGGCAAGCATATGACGATGCGCCACTTTGCGCGTTGATGGACGAACAAGCCATTCAATTTTTTGCTGATTTTTCGCAGGTTTTACTTCACTCAACACAAGCGAAGCAAGAGCCTGCATTAGTTGCACTTGGCTTTTGGCTACGCACGGCGAATTTGAGCAAAATACGCAATGAATATCGTAGTGAAAAACGCCAAGCACTTGGCAGTGTAGTGCAAATTGCGCCCAACAATATCGACACGCTATTTTTTTACAGTCTCGTTTTGGCTGTGTTAACAGGTAACAAAGTGATTGTGCGTTTAGGTAACAAAGAATCTGCCTTATCGCACTTATTGATTGAGCTATTTACCCAATTTATTGAGCAAACACAAAACGCCGCTGCGCAACGAATTTGTTTACTTCGCTACCCCCGTAACGAGGCTATTTCTCGATTTTTGGTCGCTTACGCAGAGGGCTTAGTGGTTTGGGGAGGAGACCAAACTGTTGAATATTTTAACCAGCTCCCTGCGCCAAAACATTGCAACAAGCTACTTTTCCCCGACCGTTTTTCTATCGCTTTAATGGGAGAAATCGCTAAAAATGAAATCTCACATGTTGCTCAGCGCTTTATTACTGATGTAACCCCCTTTAATCAGCAGGCTTGCGCCTCGCCAAGAGTGGTAGTGTGGTTGCCTGGCGTCAGTGAATCGAGTAAAGAAGCGTTTTGGGATGCGGTAGAAAAGCTTTGGAAGGAGACTAAGCTAACTGTATCAGAACACATTGATAAACAGGTTTATTTGCAATACTTAGCGATGACAGGAAGAAGTCATTCCCACGTGCGAAGCAAAGTATTCGATGTGGTGGATATGCAAGAAGTCAATGCTATGGACATTGAAATTCATTGCGGAAATTTTGCTCTCATCCAGCTATCTTTAAAAACATTACAAGATATTCGACCTTTGCTTATTGATAAACTTCAAGGTATTAGTACAGTTATGCTAAACGATGCCGATAAAAACGTAATTAAAACACTTGATGAACAGAAAGCTATTAAGCGTTGGGTGAAATTAGGACAAAGTTTACAATTTGAGCATGTTTGGGATGGGGTGGATTTGGTTTTTTGTTTATCCAAACTCTCAAACAACCCTTAAAAAATGATCAAAGAAAACAAATGAATGGACAAACTTGACCACGCAACCTCTATTAGAAAGCTGAATAGTCGAATAGCATTCGTATCCGGCAATTTTAATATTATACACCCAGGACATATTCGATTTTTACTGTTTGCGAAAGAACAGGCTGAAACACTGGTTGTAGGCTTGAATGATCAAAAATATTCCTTAAATACCTATTTTTCTAACCAAGAAAGAATGTCAGCTCTTGCTTCCTTATCTTTTGTAGACGAAGTTGTTCTTATCGAAGAAGATTTAGAAGAGTTCCTTTACGCACTGCAACCACAAGTGATTGTTAAAGGAAAAGAGTTTGAGCAATTAAGCAATATAGAACAAGAAATAGCAGCAAAATTTGGTGGCAAAGTACTCTTTTCTTCTGGTGAAAAACAATTTTCAACAAAAGAGCTTCTACTTCAACAAGCTGCAGAAAGTTCAAAGATTGGTGTCCAGTTACAAAAATTCCATCAGCGGTATAACATCAGCGAAGCTACCCTAAGAACACATTTAAAAAAATTCGAGAACCTAAATGTGGCAATATTTGGTGATATTATTATCGATGAGTACCAAGAATGCCTGCCTATCGGGATGTCTCAAGAAGACCCGACAATAGCTGTTAGCCCCTTAGAATCTTTTCAATATCTTGGTGGTGCGGGCATTGTGTCTGCTCACGCTAGAAGGTTGGGCGCAAATGTCACTTTTTATAGTGTAGTAGGTAATGACGGACCCGGAAAGTTTGCCCGTAGCAAGCTTCACGAATATGATGTTAAAAGCATAATTATAGAGGATAAAACTAGACCAACTACGCACAAATTAAGATATAGGGCAAAAAACAAAACACTGTTAAGAGTAAATAGCTTTAGAAAACATGCAATCGAACACCCCACAATTGATAGCTTAGTCTCAAGTTTTCAAGAACAAATATCAAGTTTTGATGCAGTCATTTTTTCCGACTTTAGCTTCGGTGTGTTATGCCCCACTCTAATTCAAAAAATTCAAAAGTTGTGTGTTAAACATTCAATCCCTATGGTTGCAGACAGTCAAACCTCTTCACAGAAAGGCGATCTCAATAAGTTTAACCATCTAATGCTAACAACTCCAACCGAATTAGAAGCTAGGCTCGCTGTGCAGGATGACGATAACGGATTAATACAAGTTACTTCAGATTTGGCTAATCAATTAAACACGAATAATTTAATTGTCACACTAGGTGCCGAAGGGGTTCTAATTAGGCACCGAGAGGACTTAAATAGTTCGTTGGAAACCGACAATTTACCTGCGCTTTCAGACGTTGCCATTGATACAGCAGGAGCTGGTGATGCGTTTTTCGTGGCGACAACTCTCATGCTGTGCACAGGGGCTTCCATATGGCAAGCTTCTTTTATTGGTAGTGTTGCGTCGGCTGTTCAAGTAAATACGATGGGAAATGTACCAATAAATACTGAGGAATTGGTAAAAAAAATTCAGGAGCTAATTCAGTGAAAGCACTACTATTAGCTGCTGGCTTTGGAACACGACTAAAACCCTTAACCAATACCATACCAAAATGCTTAGCCCCTATTAATAACAAACCACTCTTAGATTATTGGCTTGAACTACTTATTAACGAAGATGAAATTAGTGAGATATTCATAAACCTCCATTATCTTCACGAGAAGGTAATTAAGCATCTTGATAACAAATGGTCAGGAACGAAAAAAATCAAGACTTGGTTTGAACCTGAACTGTTAGGCACTGCCGGAACAATAGCAAAGAATGCTGAAAAATTGTGTGATGAGCCAACTCTGGTAATCCATGCTGATAATTTCTCCTGCTTCCAACTAAAAGACTTTATCCATGCATTTACACACAAAGACCGTGACGCAGTGATGACGATGATGTTATTCGAAACCAACTCCCCTGAGAGCTGCGGAATTGTCGAGTTGAATAAAAATAACTTAGTAATCAATATGCACGAAAAAGTAATAAGCCCACCCTCAAATTTAGCAAATGGTGCTGTGTATATCATTGAAAAAGAAGTGGTTAATTTAATTAAAAAAGAGGGACTGTTAGATTTTAGCTGTGACGTGATACCGCTCTTTTTCAATCGAATTAATTCATGGTTAAACACAAATTATCATAGGGACATTGGCTCTCACGAGAGCTTAGCTCAAGCAAACTTGGATGCCAAACAAGGACTTGTAGGATAAAAATTTGGCTATACAAAAAATATATTTAGTGCCTGCAAAAACGACTCATTACGACATAAAAATCATAAGAGATCTTTCATTAGCCCTACAATCATTAGGTGTAGACGCTCAATAGAGTAATGAATATTTAGGCAACCAAGCACTTTGCGAGTTGATAGTTGAAAATAATATTCAAACTGTTTTTCGAATAAATAGGTTACCACCACCTGCCGAAACAAGACCACCGAACTTTAGATATATTGCTTGGTTTTGTGATGTATTTCCATCCTTAGAAATTGAATCTAACCGCTTTCAAGATGGCGATATAGTATTTACTTTAGGTACAAAAGAAACCCTAGGGTTAAATATTCCTGATAAGTTTTATGGAGGCTCCTTAGACCTCTGCATCAATCCTAACGATTTTGCTTCTTACTCACCTCGAAGAACTCAATTCAAATACGATACCTGTTTAGTAGGTTATGTACCAGATCTGTATCGTTTTGGACTGTTTGAAAAAGAATTTAATAGTTTAGTCATTGAGAAACAGGCCAATTTAAATAAAAAAGAAAACGGATTCTGTTTAATACCTCCAACATATAAAGAGATAACTAGACAATTTAGGGGAGCTCAGAATTTAACGGAACGGCAATGTAACTATTTATTTGAATTGATCCAACGATGCTGTTTAAATCAAATAACGTTTGAGGCGTTAGTCATCAATATTGGTCAAAACTTGAACGTGCATGGACAAGACCTGAAGCAGCTCGTCCGCTCTATTCCTAAGTTAGGTATGTTTTTACGGTTTGCTTTACTTGTACATAAAAAATATTCGAGCTTAAGCGGTTCTTTAAACATTGACGAATTAACTATTTCAATAGAAAAAATGTTTGGCAAGGACTTAGCCCAATTCTTTCAGTTTGAATTAGATCTTTGTGTTAGAGAACTTCCTCGTTTGATTGACAGAATTGAGTTACTTCAAAATGCTTCTGCAGTTACCCATAATATTGGTATTTATGGTTCTAATTGGAACAAGTACTCCTCAGCAGTTAAATATTGGAGAGGGTTGTGTTCCTTAAAAGAAAGCTACGCCATATTTAATCAATCTAAAATATCATTACATAATAATAACCACGGTATCGGTATGCATAGTAGAACACTGAGTGCTATGGCGTCAGGATCATTCGTTATGTCTCACTCATCCTACAGAGACACACTTCCTGGTGGAATCAAAACATACTTTACGCCAAATGTTCATTATGGTGAGTTTACGCCATTGAACTTTAAAGAAGTATTTAAAAAGTGGTTAAACGATGATGTTGAGCGTTTTAGAGTTTCTGAAAAAGCACGATCTTTCGTACTAAAACATTGCACATGGCAAACAACTGCAAAGAAACTTATTCAAACCCTTTCTATCTGAACAATCAACCCAACAATAGACTAAGAAAGGACCGCTTATGTATAAGACAAGAATATTTCGCTTTTCTACACAAAATTAACATGCGGTGGATTTGGGAAAGGACTTGCTTCTATGCGCTTAATACCTTTTACATGATTATCCAATGCTACATTGGCATAGTGCTGAATAGGCAAAGCCCCCATCATAGATGCAGCATCAAAATTAGGTGATGCCAAATAGTTCATCGCATCCCAGTAACGGTTCGATTTCCAAATATCTATGAATCGTTCTTCAGCAAAATTTCCAATATGTAGCTTACTATATTTTGAGTTAAAAAACATTCCGGAAGGAGCTACGAGGCCACTTCCGCTAAGTTGGAGTAAAAACGGCATACCATAAGCTCTACTATAAGAAGGTTTATTTCCATCTTTCATTTTACTCCATTTGACAATGATTTTAGTTTGCTCTGTGCTAGTTTTTTCTGCTTTCCTCAACGCATCCTCTAATTTATCGTAATTAGCATAATCAACGCCAAGCGCACCTTCTTCGTTGTCAGAGGTATGTTTAATAACTGCATAATCAACTCCTAAATTATGAGCCAAATTAGCGAAATCCATTATCTCATTTTCATCTTTTGGGGTGATATAAGTCTGAATACCGAGGGTTACGTCTAAATTCAACTTACGCTTTATCCTTACTGCTTGTGAAATGTTGTAAGTCGCTTTCCAAAAAACAGACAAGTCATCAGGATCTTTATTCATCATTGAAACCATAGAACGCGCGTTCCCAGCTAGCATTGTAAATCTTATCCATCTCATATGGGGTAAGACTTGGGTTGCTAGTTCCGGAGTCAACAGCCACCCATTAGTTGCGCATCCAATATCTATACCTAGTTCACTTGCTCGCTTTATAAATGGCTCGTAGGATTTTGACATGGTACTTTCGCCGTCACTTACTAAGGATATGCCTCTGACTCCCATCTCAGCACAATCATCTAAAAAATGAAAAAAAGTATCCGTTGTTAACCTCGACCTACTTTGTGACTCTTGCAGTGTTGCATAACACCCCCTACAAGTGGCCTGACAAGCCCTTGTTAGAGCCATATCTATACTCACAGGCGCGATTCTTTCTCCAGCCTCCCAAGCATCGACTCTGTCTGTATGCCAAGATAACTTGTGGCCGTCTAAAATGAGTTGTTCATTAACGCTCTTGCTTGACATCTATCTTTACTCCACGAAAATGACGAATAGTATTACGGTCAGCTTGCATCCCTAACCATATAGAAATACTTTTTTCTATTTTCTCATTAAGTTGAAACTCAACGTCCCTCAATAATTCTCCTCTTTGAGCAGCATCTAACTTACTATTTAACTTCACAATAATATCAGAATCGTTTTCAATTCTAACCACATCCATAGGTACATCATTCTGTTTGAAAAAGTGCTTGATTAAATCTATTCTTTCTTCCTTGCTTTTGGCTAACCAAAAGTCAGAAGGTGTATGTACTGGCTGAGAGGCGTAAGTTAAATTTATTCCGGACATTATGTATACTCTATATCTAAATTGAAGCCTTAAAACACGTAAACAAATTTGATTAGAAAGGTCCGGTAAAATAAGTACCTGGAATATCGTGATGGCCTCTTACTTTTAGACTTTCGTACCTATTTAAAGGAAACTCATCTTCAATTAACCTATTGCATTCATTTGCTATTTTTTCGGCATCAAAATAATAATCTTTAGTTAATTTGTAGCTAGTAGGCTCTGGATGGTCGGGTAACGCTAGTCGTACAGGTGCTTTTTTTAGGTAACTAAAGCACTTTTCAGCAACTAGAGCCACTATTTCTGCAGATACAGATCCGGTTTTAGCAGCAGTATCTATTGTAACTAAATATCCAGTTTTCTTTACAGAGTCAAAAATTGTCTCCCAATCAATGGGTTGGATACTGCATAGGTCTATCACCTCAGCATTAATGTCAAACTGTTCCATAACTTCTGCAGCTCTTATTGCCTCTATCACTTGATATGACATCGCTACAATTGTCAAACTCTTTCCGCATTTTTTTATTCTGCACTTGTCAATCGGAAAATTTTCTTCCGTTTTTTCAACAAATCCTTTTTGGCCATGTAACCATCTATGCTCAATAAATACTACTGGGTTAGGGTCTGCAATACTTGTTAGTAGCATCCCTCGAGCATCGTTCGGAGTGGTTGGCATTACTACCTTCAAGCCAGGCACATGAGCGAACCATGCCTGCAAATTTTGAGAATGAGTTGGTCCTTGCCCCCAGCCTCTTCCCACAATAAGTCTTATAGTGAGCGGCACGCTTCTTTTTTCGTTAAACATGTAATACCACTTAGCCGCCGTATTTACCAATTGATCCATAGTCAACAAGAAAAAATCCAATCGCTGATGCACCATAACGGGTTTAATTCCGTTAAGCGCCGCCCCAATACCTACACCTAGCATTCCATTTTCTGCGGTAGGCATATCAAAAACCCTGTCTTTACCAAAACTCTCTACAAGACCTGTTGTGGTACCAAATATACGTTTTGGATCATCTACACCGAGACCATAGCAAATCACGGTATCGTCTAAATACATAGCTTCATGCATTGCAAGATTTATTGCATCAGCATAGCTAATTAATTCGTTTGACTTGATATGTTTCATTAACAAAACACTCGTTGCTCAGAAGAACGGTATGAGGGATAAGCTGCTCTTTCAGCAAAATCGAATGCACGTTCAACCTTTTCTTTTGTTACTTTTATTATTGAAGATAGCTCTTGCTTAGTAGCTTGACCTGTATTTGTCAAATACGCCTCCAGTTGGGCTATGGGGTCTCTTTTTTTCCAATGTGAAAATTCTTCTTCGCTTCGGTATCCGATATCGTTATCGTAATTGGGGCCGCAATGTTCTAACCACCTGTAAGTTTGTAGCTCCACAAACGCAGGCCCGTTATTGTCTGAAACGTAGTCATAAGCATTAAAACAACGTTCATAGCTTTCTTGTACAGAGTTGCCATCACCGAAACTCGTGTTTAGACCGATCGCGGCAACAAGTTCATTAATTTTTCGTTTTATCGGTTGACGTGAACCCAATGGAGAGTAGACCGAATACAAATTATTTTCACAGACAAAAAGGACTGGCAAGCGCTGCACAACTGCAAAATTAGCTGATTCATAAAAAACGCCTTCTTCAATTGCCCCATCACCCACGTAAACGACTGCAATACCACTCTCTTTCTTTAATTTTTTAGATAACGCCAAACCAACACCTAGGGGAATAGTGTTTCCAACGATAGCAGTACTCCCCTTAAAACCGACGGTCTCATCAATAAGATGCATTGAACCGCCCCTTCCACCACTACAACCACTTTCTTTACCATAAATTTCAGCAAGCATCGCCTTTAAGCATCCACCCTTTGCAAGGTAATGAGCATGCGCCCTGTGTGTTGACACAGCTAAGTCTTGAGTACTTAAGATTTGGCTTAAAACTGATGGGACGCATTCCTGGCCAATGGATAAATGTGTAGGGCAACGCATTTTCCCTTCTTTATATCTGTCAGCGATACCTAGCTCAGTGAGTCTTATAAGATTCATCATCGCAAAAATATTCAATAGCTTTTCAATAGAAACTTGCATTTTTAGCACTTAGCGCATTTAAAGTTTTTGATTGTATGACAAACGTATTTAACCTGTTCGTTCGTTAACTCTGGGTAAATAGGTAAACTTAAAATCTCTCGTGATTGATTTTCAGTAGCAGGAAAATCTCCGAACTTATAGTTCAAACCTTTACTACATTCCATTAAATGCAGAGGTATTGGATAATGAATCTTAGTTTCTACACCTCGCTGCAACAAGTACTCTGCTAACTCGTCCCTATTTGAGTCTCGAATTACAAAGTTGTGAAAAACAGCTTCATTTTCGGTTGGGATAAGTGGAATTCGTACAACGTCTTTAAGCGCAAAGGTATATAGCTGTGCTATTTCTTTAAAACGGGATGTCCAAGCGTCGAAATGCTTAAGTTTAGCATTACCTATTGCAGCTTGAAGAGAATCAAGTCTACTGTTTAGCCCCCAGCAGACGCTTTCATTTCTATTTATGAGCCCATGGTTGCGAACCTGTAGTAGTTTGTTTTTCAAACACTCGTCATCTGTGGTAATGAATCCAGCATCTCCCATTAGGTGAAAGTTTTTTAATGGGTGTAAGCTGAACGCTGCAGCAAACCCTAAACTACCAACACACTTTCCATGGTGGCGAGCTCCTATAGCTTGTGCTGCATCCTCCAATACCAAAATACCATACTTATTAGCAATTTTATTGATTTCATAAATATCTGCAGGATTTCCTGTCAAATGAACAGGCACAATTGCTTTAGTTGAGCTTGTAATGGCTTGTTCTAACTGTTTGGGGTCTAAATTAAAGTCTTCACCGACATCGACAAAAACTGGTTTTGCCCCCACTGCAGCGATACCACCGGCACTGGCAACGAAAGAGTTGGGTACGGTAATGACTTCATCACTTCCACCTATACCTAGTGCTTTCATTATTAATATTAGAGCGTCAGTTCCATTTGCAACAGTAATCGCGTAACGAGTTCCGCATAATGCAGCTAATCCTGTTTCAAACCTTTCTACTTCGTCTCCAAGGATATATGCTCCTGAGCGACCTACCCTGCAAAAAGTCTCAACTAACTCTTGTTCTAAAAACTCGAATTGAGCCCCTAAATTTACAAATGGTACTTTCATTTACATTGCTCATAAAATGACATTATCGATTCAACGACATACTCTTGTTGGGACTGAGAAATAAACTCATGGACAGGTAAGGATAGACAGTTATTAGCTACATATTCAGCTCGAGGAAAATCACCTTTTTCATAACCCAATCTTGATGCCGCAGGCTGCAAGTGCATTGGAACAGGATAATGAATCTTTGCGTCAACCCCTTTTGTCTGTAACCAGCGTTGTAGTTCGTCCCTGTATTCAAACAGTCCCATATATAAGTGGAACACACATTTTTTATTTGCTTTACGAACGGGCAACGATATTTGTTTTATATCGCGAAACGCGTTATCAAAATAAGTAGAATGCTCAATGCGTTTACTACTAATATTATCTATTCTGTTAGTCAGCAAATAGTTAGCCACAACCGCTTGAATAGTATCTAAACGCGAATTGTATGCAAACATTTGACATTCATCTCTCCCACTCAGGCCATGATTTCGCATTAAATAAAGTTTATTTGCTAATACTTCACTATTAGTCACTATAATGCCACCATCCCCCCATACATTAAGATTCTTAAGGGGATGCATACTAAAGCAGGTTAAATCCGAAAATTGAGCCATTCCACTATCATCTAACCTAGCATCGATTGCATGGCATGCATCAGCTACAACAGATATCTTATACTTATTGGCTAGTACATTAATTTCATTCATATCACATGGCATGCCGGCCCAATGTACTGGAATGATAGCTTTAGTTCTTGGCGTTATTGCTGCCTCAATCTGATTGGGGTCAATATTGTAATCATCTGTAATATCAACAAAAACGGGTTTTGCTCCCGCCGTAACTATCGCCCCAACTGTTGCATAAAATGTAAAAGGTGTAGTAATAACCTCATCGCCAGGACCTATATCAAGTGCTTTTAGGGAAAGGAAGAGTGCATCTGTCCCACTTCCCACACCCACTCCGAATTTACCATCATTAAGCATGGCAAACCTACTCTCGAACTCGTCGACTGCGCTACCTAATGTAAAGTCACCATTCACAACCACCTGCTTCACTTGCTGCCAGATTTGGTCAAAATCTTCGAATTGCTTGGGCAAATAATTATGATTAATGGGGTATATGCCTGTTTTTTTATATTGCTCTGGATAAAAATTTGACATTTTTAATCAAACCTTGTGTTCATAATTAAGCGGAAATCGACATAGCTCTTTGAAATTATCACCAACCCATTTACAACAACTTAATAGACCTTCATCTAGACTGATAGAGGGTTTCCAAGACAGTTCTCGTTGGCTTTTTTTGTCACTCATAAGGTATTTTAAGTCTTTACCAGGCCTATCCTCGGTGACTTCTACGAATTCATCGTGATTAACATCCATTATTTGATGAATTTTTTGAACTAATTGCCTAATGGTTACAAAATCGGAGGTTGAAAAATGATAAGTCTCGCCAATAACTCCACTTAATATCGTACTTTGAATTCCGCTACAGATATCATTTGCATGAACAAATGCTCTTACAGCGTGCCCCCCTCCGTGTAACGGCAGTTTTTTTCCTAAATAAGCATATAGAATTGTTCTCGGAATTATTCTATATAGTTGTTGACCAGGACCATAAAAATTCGAAAACCGTGTAAATACAACGGGAAAATCGAACTGCTTCTGAAACGCCTTTAGGCTCATATCAATAGCAGCATGACTCACTGCGTATGGAGTGCTAGGGTTATATGATTGAGATTCGCTAATTAAAGAATCTGACGAGCCATAAACCTCTGGAGTCGAGATTCGGATATATTTCTTAAGCCATTGCTTATTGACTAAAAAACGGTGTAACTTAACTTTACTTAGAATATTTGTCTGATACCAATGTTCTGGTTGCGACCAGCTTTCAGCTACCATTCCTTGACCGGCAAAATCGACAATTACATCAGGACAAAAAGAATTTAACAAAGCACAAATCTCTTCAAAGTGATGATTAATATCGAATTGATAAAATTTGAATAGGTTGATGTTTTTAGAATTTTTATACGGCAAAAACAATGGCGAAGTTTCTGCAGAGCGATTTATCCCTACCACTCGGCTCCCATTTTTCAAGGCATGATCAATAAATTGGCTACCCGCAAAAGAGCCTGAACCTAAAACAAATATTTTATTCATGATGTAATTAATTGATTTAAACGTCGCATCAACATGTGCCCTAAGATAACCTGTAAGTCTTCAGAGATTTGCATGTCGTCAATAGGAAAATGAAGCGCGACATCGGCTAACAACTTTGCTTTCCCTCCGTTATATCCAAGGATCGCATAGGTCTTAACATTTTTCTTTCTGGCTGCCAGTAAGGCATGGGCTATGTTAGATGAATTCCCACTTCCTGATAACACAAGTAAAATATCACCATCTGAAGCTTTCAGCTCAACTTGATGAGAGAAAATTTTATCGTAACCTATATCGTTTCCAAGACATGTGACAACTGCACTATTGGCACTTAATGCTTCAGCGTCAATAGCCATTCCTTCCGGGTTTACGCCGTATATAAAATCATTGGCTAGGTGTAAAGCGTTTGCCGCACTTCCGCCATTCCCACACAAAAACAATCTATTCCGCTTTTCCCAAAGAACATGTAGGTCTTGAGCGAACTGCTCAACTAGCGACCAATCATATTTAATTAATTGTTCAGACAAACTATTCGCATAATTTGTATAAAAGCCCTCTTTTATTTCCAATTATTTACTCCAGAATAAAAAATCACAGCTAAAGTACGAAAGAACTAGCATAACGCTCGAGAAAACTCTCCGTAGGAATTGTACTACCGTTATAAGCACCGGTGTTTTTGGGAACTTTTGCTAAAAATCTTCGTTGCATTGGACCAAGAATAGCCTCACCATTTTTAAACGTTACTAAATCTTTATGAAACTCTATAACCGCATCTAAAATGTCGCTCGAAGTATTTTCTATATATTCAAACCCATTCTTGGATAAAAGATGAGAATCATAACAGTCTCTTACTTTAATGTTTGTTACCTTATCTATGGTCAATCCTTTGCAGATTTTATCAAAATCGACCATCTTTTTATTTTTCCACAGTGTTTTGTAGATACATCTTCCAAATTTTGCATAAAACAAAACGGCAGGTGCGCAATTAACAAGAAGAGTAGGTTTATCCAACATCGCTGAAATAGCCAAAGGACCTGAATTGGTGCCTAAAAAAAACTCACACTTGTCATACAGGACAAGTTCCATTAAATCCGAAGTATCATTACAAGCATCAATAAAACCAGGAATGTCTATTGATAACCTCTGGTTTGTTGCGTGCCCAAGCCTGACAATCGTATAACCATTGTTCGCCAGAAACTTTATTGCTGGTACATAATTTTCTAACGAAGCATCTCTCATACTGTGATAGGAAAAATCTATATTTGGCTGTTGCTGCTCCAAATAAGCAGAATCTCTAACATGTAAACAAACAATTTTATTCGATAAATCGATTCCTTTATCAGCCCATTCTCGCTGGCCTTTTTCTAGCTCTGCATTGGTTAAAGAGATATTGGTTTTATATTGATTATAAATTGTAGTCAGCTCTTTGATGCGCTTATCAATACTTAACTGGTCACGTGGCATTGAGCCAACATCGTAGGGAAGCCTCTGGTAAAACTCTTCACTTATCAATCTTGGTCTGCTTTTATGCAAATTTATAAAAAAAGGGGTATGATGTATTTTCAAATATCTACTCAAGACATCCAATACAGCAGTGTTAGCAACATCATCTCCAACAAGAAACAAATGATAAGTATCACCAACCAAATTGTGGCCTTGGCGTATCCAAGCCTCAGGCTCAGATGCTAAGTGTCCTATCCGACAAGACGTAACAAAACTAACCCTTAACTTAGAATAGCCCAGTTCATCTAGAATTAGATTTAATTGCGCTCGTAAATCGCTATTATCTCGATTACAACTTAGTCCAAAAGCGAGCGAAATAAGCGCATTGTTAGTTTCTTTATTCTTTTCAAATGCAATAGATAAAAACCAGAAAACCTCCTCATCTGAACTTCGATACCAACACAACTTTCTAAGGAACCCTAATTCGCAATAAATTTTGTCTAATCCAACGAGAGCGTTGAATTTTAATTTTAATAATTCACTATTGTTAGGGTCGAATTCTAATAAGTTTTCTACATGATCTAGGGCTAACTCAAAGTTTTCACATGTTAATGCCGTGTCTATATCTTTTAACATTTCGCATAACATAACTATTACTGCCTTTTTTCCAAACTTAGCACTACACTAATTTATTTTCTTCCATCCATTTCAAGTTATACCAGTTAGTAGAATCTTTCAGTAAACCTGAATTAAAAGCGTCAATTATTTGTTCAACTGCATCTTTAACGCAATATTTGGGCCGGAATCCTGTTTGAAGTAATTTATCGGAATTTATCCGATAGGACCGAGGATCATTTGAAGGGGTAGTGATGACCTCTGCATCCGTTCTTTTTTGAAGCAAACGAGCAATATCCAGTATCGTGATATTTTCAAATCCAGCATTAAATACGCCCTGAATCTCAGGGTGCTTCAAAAAATACAGATATAAATCGGTAATATCTTCGATGTGGATATTGGGCCTTGCCTGATTACCGCCAAATACAGTAATACGGCCATTTTTTATAGCTTGCATGGTAAGCATGTTTACGGCCACATCGAGTCGCATCCTAGGCGACAGCCCACACACTGTAGCTGGTCGCACTATTTGAACATTCATTTGATCTTGGTAACTAAGCAGCACTCTCTCAGCGACCATTTTCGTTTTATTGTATTCAGAAATAGGTTCCAAACTGAGATCTTCTGTTACCTGCTCTTCTTGTTTAACACCATAAACACTGCCAGAAGAAGCGTAAATAAAGTGATTGATCTGGTTTCTCACTGCTAAGTCAGCCAGTTGCATTGTTGCTAAAGCACTGACTTCCCAAGTTAATTTTGGGTTTAAATCACCACAGGGATCATTAGCGATAGAAGCAAGATGAATAATTGTATCTACACCGCCAAGAGGAATATTTGACGTATCTCTTACATCCATTTTCAGTAATTCTAAGTTTTGGTGTTTCGGTAAGTAATTGCCAAACCACTGAGTATCTAATGCTTTCACTTTATATCCATTATTCAAGAGTTTAGGTACTAACACCGACCCCTTGTAACCGCATGCACCTGTTACTAATATCGTTTTCATTTTTTTCTCTTGGTGTTATTTACGAATAAAGGCTGGGATATGCGAAATAGGTAGTTTTTGCACTTTAACCTTACATCTGTTTATTAATTCGTCGACTGCGTTTGTTTCACCCGCAACGGTTCCATAGTCATCTAACACAATTAACCCACCGGGAACCACCTTTTGGAACATGTGCTCGATAGTTGTTTTTGTAGGTTGATAAACATCCACATCTATATGCAATAAAGCAATCTTTAATTCAGGGTGCTCAGACACATATTGCGGCACGGTTGTGTTTATATCGCCTTTAATCAACTCAACATTGTTAATCGACTTAAGATTAAACGCTTTTTTTAATTCGTCTACTGGTATCCCACTACCTGACTCTTCTTCAAACGTTTTAACAAACTTAGCGTCCGATTCATTTTTTGGCACAGGAAAAGTACCAAAAGCATCAAAACCAATGATTTTTCTTGAATAAGGACTTTCTAGTAACTCTCTAAACGTTGCAAAACGCGTTAACGAGGCACCCTTAAACACGCCACACTCAATAACGTGGCCGGGCAAATTTACGATAGATTTATACAACTCATAATGAGCGAGTAATTTTGCAATACGGGTAACATGGCTAGTAAGATAAAATCCATTCTCATAATCCCAGCATTTTTCGGCACTAAATCCAAATATGTCTGTTGTCATATATATTTACTCTATTTTTAACTATGGCTAATCAGCGCCCGAAATCTGATTGCCGCATTATCTTTTCTGCTATAGTGAAATCGTCTATATTATCAATATCTATACTTTCTTCGGCGCTCATTTCAAAACCTACTGTTGTAGGCGTAATCAATGACCTATATTTTATGAAAGCGTGCGTTTCTATTAAATATATAGCGCCATTAGCCGCGTAAACTTGAGGCAGATTTTGTCGCTGATAAAAAGGAAACTGGGGGTTACATGCCGCTGGGCTGATAAAGTCTTGATCAAATAAAAACCATTTCAAGCATTCACTATTTTTCGGCGTGACGCTGATCACCGCATTTGTTGAAAAATCCATCATTTTTTGAAACGCCCTATCAATATGCTTCTCTGTTCTTAAAGGAGAAGTCGGTTGTAATAAACAAATGTGGGAAAATGCATGCTTCTTAAATGACTCTTGCTTTATCGTATGATCTATTACGTCGAGCATAGAAGCATTATCACTTGCCAAGAGACTGGGCCTTTCAATACTCTCTATATTCTTTGATTCGGCAAATTTAAGTATTTCTTTAGAATCTGTGGTAACAAAAACGTTTTCGATACACCTTGCATTCAATGCAGCTTTTATAGACCACCAAATAAGTGGCTGATTATTAATGGAACGAAAGTTTTTACCTAGAACTCCTTTAGAGTCAGCTCTGGCAGGTATAATTGCCGCAATTTTATGTCTCAAACAAGGTCCTTACATGTCAAGTTCTTGGAACTGCTTTTGATGATTGATCTTCCAAATTTCAGTGCCTTCTAGCAACTGTAAAAACTGCTTGTCGCTGTTACCACAACCGAAATTGTACTTTTCTGCGTGTTCTGCTTTTCCATCTAGTGCCTGAACATCGCAAATAGATGCAAGAATTTCATTTTTTCGGTATCCACAATGCAGTATCGTTCGTGCTTTTGCTCGATTAAGTTGTCTTGAGCCAATATCAACCGTGGGTGTTCCGTAAAAGGGAGCCTCTCTCAAACCAGCGCTAGAATTACCAATAATAAAGTCAGCACTTTGTAATAAGCGCAAAAAATACTCAAACCGCAAAGAGGGAAAAACACGAAATCTGTTTATAGGCTGTAGTTTTTCATATTCCCTCAGAATCTCTAAACTGCCTAAATCGTTATTGGGAAATATCACTACATAGTTTTCAGCGCTTTCAATAAGCGCACTCACGAATTGGCTTGCATGTTCAGCAATACAAGCGTACTCAGTAGTTACTGGATGAAACATAGCAATCGCGTAATTACAAAAATCTATTTGATAGTATTGTCGTACGACATGAAGCGAAGGCAAGGAATCAAGATTCATCAAATCCAAATCGGGTGAGCCAATAACAAACACATGACTTGGCTTTTCTCCTAACTGAATTAAGCGTTTTTTCGCTTTATCGTTTGCAACAAAGTGTATATGCGACATTTTACTAACAGCATGACGAATTACTTCATCTATCGTGCCTGATATTTCTCCTCCTTCAACATGAGCAACAAGAATATTGTTAATGCTTCCCGTAATTGCACCCGCTAGCGCCTCTACTCTGTCTCCGTGTACAACAATCAGATCGGGTTGGACCTCTTTTATGTAAAGAGAAAAACCATCAATTGTTTTTGCTAAAGTCCTGTCCATATTGTCAATAGTGTCATGATTAATAAATTGGAAGACGTTTTCAAAACCAGACCTGATAATTTCAATGACTGTTTTTCCATACTTGGAATTTAAATGCATGCCCGTAGCAAAAATATGTGTTTCAAAAGCGGCACACTGTTGAGTGATAGATATGAGTGACTTTAGTTTACCAAAGTCAGCCCTAGTGCCCGTTAAAAATACAATTTTTTTAACTTTCACCAATATCATTCCATCTCAAATGGGCATCAAATTTAATATCGCACATCGCTTGCTTGCCTAAAATTTCATTAAAGTGCCGAGCCTGAATCGCTCCTGTTCCTGGCCGTTTCACCCATATATTTTCTGTTGAAAAAATGTCGCCTTTTTTAATTGGTTTTATTGCCACAACGGTAGCAAATGCAAAATTACTAGTGACCGTTTCCTCTTGAGCTGCTTCTTTATTGCCACCTCGCATTTTTGCTATTTCAGTCACGCCTTCAATTAACTCTGTGAGTGTTTGCGGATCCATAGAGTTAACGATGTCAGGACCTTTTCTCGTCATGCTGTCAGTGAAATGTCGTTCTACAATAGTTGCCCCCAAAGCAACTGCAGCAAAGCATGCGTAGTTGCCAGTTGTATGGTCAGATAGTCCAATATTAATATTGGGGAATGCCCTTTGGAGTTCCTGCATTCCACCTAAGCGGACTAGATGACTGGGTGTTGGGTATAAATTAGTAGTGTGCAGTAAGGCGTAAGGTACATTAAATTTTTCAACGACTGCTACGGTTTGTTTAACCGAATCTAAGTTATTCATTCCCGTGCTGATTATCATTGGAAGACCGAATTCTGCAATGTGCTCAATGAGAGGTAGGTTGTTACATTCACCCGAACCAATTTTGAAACCACACACTCCCATCTTGAATAGTCTGTCGGCTGCGGCTCTTGAAAAGGGGGTACTTAAATAAATTAAACCTTTATCTTCGACATACGCTTTTAATTCAATCTCATCATTTTCGCTGAGAGCACACCTTTCCATCACGTCAAAAATAGATACATCAGTGTTCCCTGGAACCACTCTCTGAGCCGCTGCTGTCATCTCATCTGACACGACATGTGTTTGATGCTTGATTACTTCTGCGCCTGCTGCATAGGCTGCATCTACCATTTCTTTAGCAACCTTTAAACTACCCTCATGATTAATGCCAATTTCAGCGATTACCAAAGGTGTCTCTGCATGACTGATTGTCCGATTGCCTAAAACAAACTCTCTTGAAACATTCATAGCTTTATTTACTGCCTCAGTTTTGGACATGTTTTGTCTTGTGATAAATGCGAATAGGCCTCAATTTTTTCCCACTGAAATTGAGTTTGACTGGAAGAAAACTGTCTACTGATCATTGCTGCTAACACGCTTTTCCGATCGCTACCTTTATGATTTAGCAAACACTCACCTTCAGCAATGACTTTTTTGCCCAGCAACTCTGCTTCAAAAAGTACTGACGAATTGATCCCGTGCACCAAATCAGCACCAATAATAAGGTCGAGCGTCGGTTCTGTAGAAAGTACGCCATTATAAAACCTATAATTTTCTGAATGTCTGTCTTTTGGATGTGGTTTAAATATAATTGAGTAATCACTATACTTTTTTTCAATAAAATCGATGAATTCCTGCATGCCGTTTTTAAATCTTGAATGCAAGACAACATTAGAATCTGTTGGAACTTGTAACGGAGCGAAAATATACCCTGCTTTTTGTTTTGCGTGGTTTTCCCTTAGCCTATTTAATCTATGTTTCGCATCTTGCACATTTAATATGTCATTTTCAGTGATAGATGAGAGGTCTTGTTTCATCAATTGGCTTTTTGCATTTACCCCTTCTTTATCAAAATAAAAAAATGATTTTTGTGGAAAAAAACCACATTCAACGAAAGTAACGTTACGCTGTAGCTTTTTACACTGGTCAATAGCTGTCTGATAAATTGGCATAGCGCCATTCCACATAAAAATAGCAAGTGCATTTGCTATCGTTTTTTCATCCACATATTGAAGAGGGTGGCGTGTAAAAAAAAACACGTCAAACGAATTTAACCAAGACACGAAATTACCGAGATAATTTTCGATATTTTCTACTGGGTTTATTGCATAAAACAAAACGTACCGTTGGCTATTTTGTATTTTTTGAGTATAAAAGTGTTGCGTTTTTGTACCGTAACGTCCCATTAAAACATCAACCAAGTCAGTACCCGTTGGTATGTACTGTTCTAACCTTTCAATTATTTCTTTTTGAAAAAGGTTCGTTCCAAGCACTAAGCATCGCGTTGGACATTCATTGATGGCACTTTCAGCAATCTGGAGTTTTTCTGGCAACTTGGGGTTTACTTGTCTAACGTAGATGAACTTAGGTAAATTGCCGTGTGTTTTTGTAATTATGTCAAGAAGATTTACGACGTAATCTCCATCTCCAACAATGCAGTAATCATCATGTTCAAGCTGCACGATACTCTTAAAGTGTATATTGTAAGCTAGCCTTACAGAGTTGATACTTTGCTGATTAGACACAATGTTTCCTATCGTACTTGGACGCTAACAATTGATATCGTTCTCTAACGCTTAAATATTCTTCAATTTCTTCGACTATCCTATTTACGTTACTAATTTCAATTAACGCACCTCTTTGGGACACTAAGTAAGTGCGTTTTATTTTGAGTGCGCTAATAACCTTAAAAATTTCTAAATATGTACTGAGCTTTTCGCCATTGTAAGGAACAAGGCATTGATGAAAGACATGCTCATGAAGCGTTGTCAGCGATAATGCTAATTGGCTATCGAAAGGCTTATCTGAGGGGTAGGTAACAATATTTTTCACATGCAGTGCTAGTTCATCGACAACACTTATTTGTGCTAGTACAAACAAGAACTCGCAGTCAATAAACGATTTAATAATTTGCAGATTTTTTGTAAAACACTGAATGTTGTTACTTCTAAAAATAAGTGTTTGGGAAGGAGACTGTGATAAAAAAAAATCGCAATCTGACGCCAATAGTGCCTGTGAGCTAGCTTCCTTTTTTGCTTCACTACCAAATTCACGTGTTAATAACTGAGATAAGTTCTTATCACACTTAAATCGAGGCTCTGTTTGCAACAAATGCCAAAGAAATTGCATCTGCGGTTTCAATTTATGCCAATCGCTATTACTTAATTGTGCAGGGGCGACATTATCAAAGTATCCCGTCAAGTAAAAATCATGCCCATAAGCATACACTTCGCTCGCACCTAACTCTAATAGGACGAAAATTGCAAAAACGCCAGTAAAAGGAATGCAGTCAAACTGTTTGATTAACCTTTCGTATAAGTGTGTTGGTGCTTCGCTCCAAGATACCTGCTGTGCGAGATTTCGCGACTTAAAATGGGCGATTGATTCATCCCATATCTCTTTGTACCTGTCTAACTTCGGCTGGAAAAATAAGTGTTTAGCTGCGAACTTACAATGAATGTCGTCACTCAACTGCCAAGGCAATTTCGCATAAAAAGGTAAACCAAACCATAAGTCACACCGCTTTCCTAGTTCGTAATTATCATCCGTTATGTCAATTGTTCTTGTGCACTTAACGACAAAATCGAAGGAATCAACAAACTCTCCGGAGCGCGCCCCTCTTCCGTTGAGATAACCTGAGGGCGCTACAACAATGCACTTTTTACCTACAATAGTGCTTGAATCAAATGGCATGGCGGAAGAATTCAAACTGCACCATCTACAAACTTTGAAGCCATTGCAACTAGGTGAACATCAGACTTAATCTGTATACGAACGTTGTGAAACCCAACATTTTCCAATAGCATCTTAAGCCTATGTTTATTGTAACCAGATTTATGCACATCCCAATAAGTATTATTGTAGTCATTCATTGACGGGTCACATTCCCTTTGCCAACCAAACAATCCACCGAGAGCATAATTTGCGTTCGATAATTGATGGCTAGACTCGTTTTCTGACCAATCAGCATCTAACCATTGCTGAATATGAAAATCTAAATTCGGCACGACTAAGTACAGTGTTCCCTCGTCGCTAAGGCAATGAAACCAATCGCTTAACGTTAGTTCTGCTTCTTTTATTGTAAGATGCTCAAGCATGTGGCGTGAATAGATCTCTTTTACATTCTCTGCATAATTTGACAGTTCCCACGCGTTACACACAAAGTCTATTCCCTCAAGTGCTCTGACATCGGCATGAAAAAAACCGTCACGTCTATCTTGCCCGCACCCCACATATATTCTGATATTAGAACGTTTCATGCTATTTTCTTGAAACTGCGATAGTAAAGTGCCCATTATCCCCGTCTACCACTGCTCCGTTAACAGGATCTTTTTGTGCATATAAAGAAATTTCATGGAAACCGCTTTGTTTCAACAACTTAAGTAGTTCATTGTTGGTATAATGCTTAACATGATAATGAAACTTATCTTTATCAAATGGCATGACATCCTGATTTGGCGTTGAGCAAATAAAATAGCCTCCTGGTTTTAACCATCGATAAAATTGACCGATTAAGAATTCTGAAAACTGAATGTGCTCAATCGTCTCAAATGAAACAATTGCGTCGAATGTTGACTCTTCAAACTCCAGTTTTTCAGCATCTGCAAGCATGAACTCGGTCAAGGTATTTGAAAAATAACGCTTAGCATGAAAGATTGCACTTTCGTTTACATCTGCCCCTATAACGGGCAAGCCTAGACGATCAGCGAGCATTTTCGTTCCGTAACCAACTCCACATGCTAAATCGAGTAGCTGACCTTGCTGCAAGCCGCTTAATTTTTCACATGCAAACTCGTAGCGATTTAAATGATCGGGGCGGACGTCTTCTACTTTTTCTACAATCTGACGTTCGCGCCTGTCCATTGTTTTAACGCCCCTAATTACTAGCGTTCCTTTTTCTTGAGTCAACACCCTAATATCAGAGAAACCCGCCCTTGATAGTAAAAAAGATAATCGCTTTTCATTATAGCCAGACTTGTATACATCCGTTGTATTTGGAGTGTAGTCATCGCTTAAAGGATTACCTTTTTTCTGCTCACCCCATATTCCTGCGAAAGCTTGCCGAGCATTTGAGTTTGCAGACTTCAACTCCGCATTGCTCCAGTCAGATGATTGCCAACGTTCAATAAAAAAATCAAAATCAGGCACTGAGACTTCAAGAGTACCGCCTAAACATAAGAAATCATTATATTTTTTTAGAGCAAGATCCGCTTCCATAGACGTTAAGAATTCTAGCGTACGTTGAACTGACAACGCACTAGGCGCATCTGTTTGAGGAAGAGTCCAAGGATTTTCAAGTTTTATCTTGGTGTGGCTCAAAAAAAAATAAGATGACTCTATTTTTCTAATTATAGGAAAACTGTCAGTGTAATTTATATTTATCATCGCTAGCAATATATCTATTTAATCGTTCTAACGACAGTCACTATGTCGTCTAAACTCTGCTTTAATTGCTCAATCTTATTGGGTTCTAATTGAGATAATGAATTTTTCAACAATGTTGTAGAAATGTTCTCCGTTCTATCTAAATAGACTACTTTACAAACAGTGTTAAAACTATCAAATTTGCCTTGCCAGTCGTTTCCCATTCCAAAAATACTGACATCGTACTTAAGAATATCGTCTTGCTTTTGTTCCCACGAATGTTCAGGAAACACCTCGTTTACACACCGTAATCCAGCTATGATTTTAATCCTCGAATCAAAATCAAATACGCTGCGCTTGCCTTTAAGCGAATTAAAATCGTCTGTGGAAACACCCACTACCAACCTGTCACCTAAGTCTGAGAGGCGTTGAAGTAGATTCAAATGACCAATATGGAACAGGTCAAACGTACCGTAAGTGATCACCGTCTTCACTCAACAAAAACCTCTGCGTTTTTTAACTCCTCCAAACACCAACTTTTATTTGGCGTTTGCCAATCACCGTAATGGTAAGTTAAGTATTCATCCGTTTTACATGGAATCAACCATTCGTAACCTAAAGCAGAGTAAACCTTTGACGTTTCTGTGTATTCTGCGGGCATTCTTATCACCCTCGATGCGAGTGCGTAATCTTTAAAATTACCTATCCTATACTTAACAAAAAAATCGACGTTAGGAAGAAAATCATCTGACGGAACGAGTTTAACCCCCCTTATATTGCCTTCATCAATGACACTGCACTGAGTTTGACTACACAACGTTATTAAATGCCAGTGACTCGACGTTCTTTGTTCAAGTAACTCAGTTAACAATAAATGTTTTTCAGTTAAGTCTTGTATATGCTCAAAGTTTATAGAAAAATCTAAATCATCATCCCAAGCAATAAGTCTTTTATCTCTATATAAGCCCAAAAGTGTACCTGCATCTATATGATGCGGAATCTTATTATTTTTCAAAAAGTCGGAAACGGTTTTTAACACCGTAATGGCTTTTTCGTGAACATCCTGCGACTCTCCAAATTGTAACTTCGCAATTTTTTCAGCACTTAACACTGACATGTCAGACGCTGCTATTTTACCGGCCAGAATACGTTTGATCTGCTCACTAAACTCACTAGCAATAAACACATGTAATCTTTCTTTATTTTTATAAACGTTTTGCAGCTTGCTCAAAGACCATACAGCTAAACCCTCTACCCTTGAACTATATTTGGTCTTGTCATTATCGACAAATGCCAATATATCGATTGTCGATTTCAGCCTTTTATATGCTCTTATTCCAGCCAAACCAGCGCCAAAAATAACAGCCGTATTCTTATTTTCTGTCATCGATACACCCTGATTTTGCGCTAAATACCATTTAATTTATCGCCCTCTCATACCCGAACTTTAATCTGCTGCATAATAAACCTAGATTGTCCACTTTAGCTCTCCACTTTCCATTCCTTCAATATAAGGAGCAAACTTTGCTTTTGTAAGTTTATTAGTCATGGTCAAACGATGGGCTGAATAGGTGACAGATGAAACTTCCGCTCTATTCCCCATATCATCAATAAAACAACTGCCTCTGTCTGCATTAAAGCAGCAATAATTTACGAAAACGTAAAAAAACGGAGCCACTGGACCTAAGGTTTCGATAATTTGTCCTATCTGTTCGTCTATGGTCTCTCTCTTGGCATCTACTGAATATTTAAGTCTAGGTAGGAATATTGAATGATTAGTTGGCGTATTAATAATCTTTGGAATTAAGTTCACGGTAGAGGCGTGAAAACAAAAGGGTATATTTCCTTTAATCGCGTTTTGTAGCTCTTTCTCAGACGTAAGAGTATATGGGCATAGAAGCAGATTTATTTTTGGAAAAGAAAACTTTGCCTTAAGCATTTCAAACATCGTGATAGATGTATCTACAAGCAATAGGTTGTTTACCGAAACAGACGCCAAAAGCGTAACGATGTTACTGATTTTAGTTTGACTGGTGATAACCAAAACCAAAGAAGTATAGGTGTTCTTCTGGTTGATAGAAAAATCAAATTGCATTCCGCCTGTTTTAAAATAAGTGATTAGATCACGTATATGGTTTGGTAGAGGAGTATCACACACAACACCTACGTTACAAGGATTGGTAATTTTCGTTTTGTAAATTTTTTCTCTTAAATGCGCTAACGAATTCACACCATCACATGCCAAACTAAATGGTATATATTCGCTTGAAACTTGATTTAAAAAGCGCAGCCAAGCAGACGCAACTCGAATTGCCTTTGAACTTTCTGCGCCTAATGTCGAAATTTTCGAAAACACGCTGAGAACAAAGTTACACGTTCCATAAAAAAGGTAAAACGACATTGAATTAGGGTTATGGTAGCAGTCGACAATCGCTTTACGTTGATGTTTGACAAACTGATCGATGGTTATTTTTTGACTCGCCACTTCCTCTGCCAAGGAAATAAACCGTTGCACATCATCTTTAACTATATCTAAATCAAACTTATCCAGAATATCGCGTTTTCGCTTAGCATTGAGTGCATCAATAGAAGGAAGGAACGCACAGCTTCTTATAACCTCGTGTATTTCCTCTTTCTTTAAGTCGACTTGGTTTAAGTTAACATTTTTGGTACTTAACGGAGTAGCACCCTCAATCAAGGCCCCGTGGCTCGAGTTAAAGCAAGAAATATCACTTTCTCTAAGCAACAATTCTAAACAATTCTTTGATAACTTAAATTCATATTTAGTTTTCAAATATCCGCCAAAGTTTCCCTTAACCATCACACCTATTTGGTTTTTTTCTGCGTACGCATAAAGCTCGTTTCCATTATCATCGTAATAACCCGATTCTTTCGAATGGTGTTGTGTATCAGACAAAAAAGCCAAGTCCGTACCGAATAAATGAATGCTCGTAAAACCAAGCTTTACGCATGCATTGAGGGCTAAATTAGTGACTGTTGGATAGGCATGTTCCAGTTTTTCAAACGTATCCTTACCCAAAGCAAGCTCAGCAATTTCTGTGGAAGATTCTCCGTTTTTTAGCCCTATCCATACTTCTTTGAACAGTTCAACCACGTCTGGATGAATGCCATTACAAGAATACAAAATGGTGTCAGCTAACAGTTCTTCACAATCAGCTCTAACTAACCAATCATAGGTTGAGCGATTTTGTTCAATCTCACAGTGAATGTCGGGTTTGATGCCATGTTTTGCCAAGGTTTTAATAGTGGTACCGCAAGATACAATAAGAACCTTATTTTGAACCGACTTAATATAATCAATCTCTTTATCTAACGAAGGCCCGTTGCCGATAATAAACACGGGCGTGTTTTCAAATTCGTCTGGATAGTGAATATCCTCTTGGCGCTTTTGAAGGTAACAGCCCTCTTTTAAAACGCGTCGAGTGTGTTCAATACCATATCGCGCATGATCAAAATATTCACCGGCACTGACCACCACTTGAAGTTGCTCGCGAAGTGATGCGATGGCGTCGGCAAAATCTTTTCGCGTGTAGCCTTGATAAAAATAGGTGTCTTGCAATACATAAGGACCAATCGCATGAAACTGATGCATAAGGTCGCTAAATAAATGGCTGCCATCATCGCCAATATTAAAATACAGCCGCGTCTCTTTATTTTTAAACTTTTTTAATATTTGGGAAAAGTCTATCGCATGCAAGGCGGCATAAAAAAAGTCAGGCTCAGGTTCGCAGACTAACAAAGCTTCAATATGGTGATTTTCTACCAGTTCTAACAACTGGTATCCACTACCAATCCCAAACATAATGACCGATTTCAATGACTCTGGTAGTTCAGCCTTTTCATCTTCAACCTCGCTGAGTATCTCACCGACTTCTTTTACAAATTGATAATGCAAATAAGGCAACAGCTTTGTGCCATTGTAATCTAGAATGAGGCCGTCTTTGTTGGGATATTTTACAAAGTTACGGTAGTGGGCTGCTCCGGCTTCTTTTGGCCTTTCCCCCGAAAACAGAAGCCCTGTTTCTTTATGTTGAAGTGTTAATTCCCCGTCATCCGACTCAACTGGCTGCCATCTTTTGGGTATATAATCTGAATATGCACCTGCTAGTTCAGGGAATAAGGCCTGTAAAAGCTCTATGTTATAAGAAAAACGCTCCCTACTCTTTTCAGATAGCGATGGAGAATACATAAACTGAGTGGGCGGTGTCCACACAGGCAAATACTGCGACCACGTTTGTCCTCGTTGCCATTCTATGGAATATTCAAAAAACTGATGATTTTTATAATAACGAGCATGATCGTAAATGCTCAGAAACTCAGGGGTGTTGTAGTGTAGAAAAAAGTCAACATTATCAATGCTGCAATGTGCCCTGAGTTCTGAGAGATCTTTCTTAATTTTTTTGCCGCTCTCACCAATTTGGAAAAACAAGGTAATACCTTTTTTTTCAGCTAATTGAAGTGGCTCTTCCCATTCAAAAAGTGAACATGAACCTAGGAAGAATTGTAAATCGGGTTCGTATATGATGATAAATTCATAAGACGTTTGTTGAATAAGCTGACTTAGATGCTTACCCAAGCCTAAGCCCAATACAACCAAACAAGATGCCTGTTTTCCGCCGCCTGATATTGATAAGCTTACGCTAAGCGGATTGTCACAAAACGTTTTTACTTGACGCCCGACTTCGTCGCCAGGATGTCTACCATACAATGCAGTGCCCGTAACTTGCTCAACTAAATTTGCTTCTCCATACTTATTAAAAAACACGCCATAATTTTGCCACGCTGATTTATCCAACACATTGCGAAGCCCAGGCGCATGCCTTAAGAAAACGCGTTTATTTCTAGCAAATCGCTGAGGGATCTTTCTCCCTTCAACTTGCTCTATTTCAGTTTGAGTCTCATCGTCTGGATGAATGTGAAGTCTAATGTCTTCGAGCATTTATTGTGCTTCTTCTTTAGGTGATAATTTTAGTAAGTTAAGTAACTGTGGTGCGCCCAAACTGCGCTTAGATTTCCGTGTATAATCACTCATGCTCTTTAAAATGTTTGGATTTTGTAATAGCAAATCTAAACTATCTAACAAATGCTCTTTAAATTTAGCAAGCTCGTTGTGATATACAAGTGTTTTACACCATCCCTCACGCTGAGAAGCCAAACTGGCTTGTCGCTGATTCTCTGCCACCACTACTAAAATGCTTGGCGTACGACAAGCTTTTAACTCAAACTGTGCACCCCCACCAGCTGAAATAGCTAAACGAGTGTCGTTCCAAATTTCAGCCATAGTCTGAACATTATGACGATGCACAATTTCGACTTTTCCTCGAAAAAGGGTGAGGACAGTTTCTAATTCATTTAAATACTGATAACCCGGTCCAGTCACCACTTGAATGGGAAGAGAAAAAGCCACATTTGCGTATCTAATAAAAAGACTTTTAAGTATTTCACACGTTAAATTATCTGGATCAGAGCCGCCAAAGCACAGCGTTAAATACCGACGAGTTGCAAAGGGTTTGGGGCTAATGTGAGTAAATTCTTTTCGTAGCAGCACATACTCAGAACCCACAGCAAATCGGGTTATGTGCTTCACCGCCCGATATTGCGGCACATCGTCAACTGATTCAACGGCAACATTCACGACCACATCCGCCCAATGCAGTGCTTGTTGATAATGTAAATCGTCAAACAAAAGTAATTTGGATTGTGTCGCCTTACAAGCGCGAAAAAAGGATATTTGAACATGATAAGCATCGACCACAACCCAATCGATTAGCTGTTCAGAGGAAAAGGAACGATGCTCAAAATTCGTCGCACAAAAAGTATCGTCAACCGTGATAATTTCACCCACCCAGTCCGAGCGACTTTTAGCCAGTTTCGATGCAACCTCATCTAGGCAAAACAGCACTGAACCTTGTTGTGACACAACTTCTTGGGCAAGCGCAAGGCAGCGCAGTAAGTGTCCCATGCCCTGAGTGGCCGACCCTGCACAGAAAAAAGCCAGTTTCATTCGCTAATATCTGACCAAGTCAAAGCATGGCCGGGTATTAAAGAAACCGTTGCTTGTTTTCCAAGCACGGTTTCCCAGTGTTTTGGCGCAAGACCAAACGCTGGACGCACAATTTTTAAGTTATCCTCAGTAAAGGTCTCCCCTACCTGAATCGCCTTGCAAACATAAATTGAGCGCCGATACTGCTTGGATTTTTCTTCCACTTGCGTTCCTCCGTAGGCAACTTGCCCTACCGCCTCCCACGCGCGTTTAGTTTCAACGACTAATTGTGCCAGTTCCGGTGGTTCAAGAGAAAAGGCCGCATCCACACCACCGTCATTCTTATCCAGTACAAAGTGTTTTTCTATCACAGTCGCGCCTAAGGCCACTGCGGCAACAGCTGCACCAATACCACCAGTATGATCAGACAAACCCACCTCAACTGAAAATGCTTGTTGCATATGAGCAAGGGTGGCTAGATGGGTATTGTTGGCTGAAGCAGGATACGTGCTGGTGCATTTTAGTAAAATAATGTCGTTGCAGCCTGCTTGTTTTGCCGTATCGACTGCTTCCTCAATATCTGCTAACGAGGCCATGCCCGTAGACATAATCATCGGTTTGCCCGTTTGCGCCACTTTTTTAATAAGAGGTAAGTGCGTTAATTCGAAGGAGGCAATTTTGTAACAAGGCACATTCAAGCTGTCTAAAAAATCAACGGCATCTAAATCGAAGGGTGAACTGAATGCCACCAAACCTAAGCTGGCCGCATATTCGAATAAGTCTTGATGCCATTCATAGGGTGTGGCTGCTTTTTTATATAAGCCATATAACCGTTCACCACACCACAAGCTATCCTGTTCTTTAATTAAAAAATCAGGATGGTCGACATTTAATGTCATGCTATCGGCTGTGTAGGTTTGTAACTTAATCGCATCAGCTCCTGCTTTAGCGGCTGCCAGTATCATGTCTTTTGCCAGCTCAAAGCTTTGATTATGATTACCACTGAGTTCGGCAATAATGAAAGGGGGAGCGGTTTTACCTACACGACGCTCGCCCAAACGTATTTCGTTCATTAAGGTACCTCTTATTGCGCCGGCGTTACATAGGCTTTGTACATCAATTCTGCTCTTATCCAATCTTCTTCGGTATCAATATCTTGCACCAAATATCTCGGTAATACGATTGGCAGACTGTGCTCTTTGAACATAGCCTGTTTTTCAAGCCAGGCGTGAGTTGTTCCCCAATAAAATTGCCCTGCGTCATGATAACGTGCTTCTAAATCCTGAGAACGTTTACCTATGAATTCGGGTGAAGCAGGAGTAACACCCGAGCCTGAAAGTTTAAGTGCTCTTTGAATGGGGAAGTCAAAGGTTGTCACCGAAAAAGCAAACTTAGCTGCACGGTTTTGGCCCAATAATGTCAACCCCTCGGCTAATTTTTCAGCACTTAAAAAAGGCGCAGTAGCATAAATACAACAAACAAAATCGGGAGAGGGAAAAGCATTTTGATAGTCACTAATGGCGTGGCGAACAACGGGGCTTGTTCCGGTATGATCATCTGCCAACGATGCGGGCCGTTCTATCACAACCGTGGCACCATACTCTTGAGCTATATTCGCAATGTCGGCGTCATCAGTCGACACGACAATATCGGTAAACGCCTTGGTTTGTTTCGCGGCTTGAATGCTATAGGCGAGAAGCGGTTGTCCAGCAAACAGCCGAATATTTTTACGCTTTATGCGTTTACTGCCGCCCCGTGCAGGTATAACGGCAATACTTTTTACGCTCATGTTAAACACTCTGTCAATACAGTAATCACGTGTTCTTGTTCATCGGCAGTGAGCGTAGGAAATAAAGGTAAAGTCATCGCGCGTTTATAATAAACCTCACTGTTTGGAAACTGCCCTTGCTTAAACCCTAATTGCTGAAAATACGGATGCCAGTGCACCGGAATGTAATGCACATTGACGCCAATACCGTGTTGCCATAGGGTTTGGCACACTTCAACTTGGTCGTGTTCCAACAGCTCAATCACGTAAAGGTGCCAAGCACTGAATGAGTCGAGTTCTGGCAACATAACAGGTAGCTTACTTAGCGCCTCGTGATAGCGCTTCGCACGCTGAAAACGCGCTTCAATAAAGGTATCGATACGCTTGAGTTGACTACGTCCCAACGCCGCATGCACATCGCTTAAACGATAATTAAAACCAAGATGCTGCTGTTCAAAATGGCTTGCGCCAAAGGGTTCGCATAAAAAATGAGTTTTGTCTTTCGTGATCCCATGAGACGCATACATTCTTAAGGTTTTCGCGTGTTCGGGATTGTCTGTCAGCACTGCCCCACCCTCACACGTCGTAATCGACTTAACAGGATGAAATGAACAGGCGGTAAACGATGAATGTGCCGGTTTCCCTAAGCGATATTGGCCTTGATACTGACCACCCAAGCCATGAGCATTATCTTCAATAATTACAAAACCGTATTTCTGCGATAGTGCGTAAGCTTTTTGCATATCACAGGCGTGTCCAGCGAAATGCACGAGGATAAGCGCTTTGGGTAAAGTATTGGATTGATTCGCTTTTATGAGCTTATTTTCAAGTTGCTCAAAATTCAATTGACGCGTTTTGGGGCAGATATCAACAAAGTCGATTTGCGCACCGCAATACAAGGCACAGTTGGCAGAGGCAACAAAGGTATTAGGTGTGGTATACACTATATCACCTTGACTAACACCAGCCGCTAAGCAAGCAATATGCAAAGCAGAGGTACCACTATTTACAGCAACAGCATATTTTGCCCCTGTGTAATCGCACAGTGCCTGTTCAAAGGCCGGAACTTGCTGCCCCTGAGTTAGATTTTGGTTGGCTAGAACGTCTGCAACCGCACCAAAGTCGTCGTCATTGAGTGATTGTTTTCCGTAGCTGATCATACTACTCATTCAGTTTTTTTAACTGTTCAACGGATAAAAACTCTGGGTTTGTCCCTGAATGGTATTCAAATTTATCAGGCACAGTTTTACCTTTTTCTCCAGCTTTGTTGCGATCGTATTTTACATTTTTATCGAAAAATTTGATGGCAGGAGAAATCACATAGTGATCGTCGAACTCAAACGTATGCCTTGCCATTTCTTCAGGCACCATAATTTCATGCATTTTTTCGCCGGGACGAATACCCACTTCTTTATATTGTCTATTTCCACTTATGGCTTCGACTAGATCAAGAATACGTACCGAGGGGATCTTAGGAACGAATATTTCCCCACCTTGCATGCGTTCAAAGTTTTTTATCACAAACGTGACGCCCTCGCTAAGGGGTATCCAAAAGCGCGTCATATCTGGATGAGTGACGGGCAATATTGTTTCACCTTTATCGATCAAAGCTTGGAAAAAAGGAACCACTGAACCTCTAGAGCCAACGACATTGCCATATCTAACCACTGAAAAACGAGGCCCTTTCGCGCCAGAAATATTATTAGCTGCGACAAACAACTTATCCGATGCGAGCTTCGTTGCGCCATATAAATTCACTGGGTTAGCCGCTTTGTCGGTAGACAATGCAATAACTTTATTTACATTGTTTTCGATACAAGCATCAATCACGTTTTGTGCGCCATTGATATTGGTCTTGATACACTCATTAGGGTTGTATTCTGCGGCTGGCACTTGCTTTAACGCAGCAGCATGAATAACAAAGTCTACATCTCGTGTGGCGGCTTTTAGCCTGTGTTTATCTCTTACGTCGCCTAAAAAGTAACGCATACACGGCGCATCAAACACCTGTTGCATTTCAAACTGTTTAAGCTCGTCTCGAGAATAAACAATAAGACGCTTAGGTCTATAATTTTTAAGCAAACTGGTAATAAAGTGCTTGCCAAAAGACCCTGTTCCACCGGTTATAAGAATTGATTTATCGTTAAACATGCTTTAGTCCCTGTTATGACTCATCGCACTTTTATAGTTGATTCAAGGCGATACAGCATTATTTGTACCACAAGTATGACGGGAAGTTGACGAAATTAATGCTTATTTATATTTTGCCGCCACTTTTCGTGCTGTTATGGATAAAGATAGATCATTTTTTGCTGATGCTAAAAGTGTAGAGATGCGTTCCTGCAAAGACGATTGAAAGGCTATTTCCTTTTGCGCAAACACTTTTGCTTTCGCCTCGTCAAGTGTTGCCAAGTGGGTTTTGACTGCACTGTCTCGCTTTTCTATTAACGATCGTAAAGTAGAAAAATCGATGTCTTCGTTGCTAAGACAGGCGTCAATATCTGCGTTAATTTTTTGTATTAGCGAAGAACGCTCCATATTGACTCCTAGACAGCTATTATTCCTAAACAGCTTGGCTTTTTTGCTTTTTCATTTGATAGGCTTCTTCTTTGGCACTTTGTGGTATTTGTAACCAAGCCTCTTTAATGGGAAGTAGCAAACCAATCGCTTCATCGATCAACTCAGGACGGTTCTGAATATGAGCATTCCCAATTTGTTCAATCATATAGTCGTAAAGCGCATATAAATTTTGTGAGATTTCGCCACCTGTTTCAAAATCTATGGTGTCACGTAAGTTAATGAGTATTGCTGTAGCTTTAGATAAGAAATCCGCTTTTGCTTCGTATTCTTTCCTTGCCATTGCGCCTTTCGCGTATGCTAACCTATCGAGCGCTCCCTGCATCAGCATCAATGTCAGGCGGTGAGGGTCCGCAGTTGATATATCTTGTTTCAGATTACCTTTTTTGTAAGCGTTTATCCCTGTCAATTTCATTACTACTTCTCCTAGTTAACCCAAGGCTGCAAACAGCGCTGCGCCCGTGCTATTTAAACTCGCTACGGTCTGATCGAGATTTAAGAATCGATCGCGCAAAATTTGCTCTGAACTCAACAAGCGCAACTCTAACGCTGCACGATCATCAAGAATTTCGTCACGTTCTTCTCTGGCCGCGTTTTCACGAAGGTCAATTAAACCGCCGGAGCGAGTCAAAGGTTGCAGCGCTTCTAAGAGCTGCGTGGCTATACCTTCGTTTTCATCAGTAAATAATGCAGCAATGTCGTCAAAATTATCATCCAATGCGTCATTTAATCTATCTGTTCCACTTCCTAAACCAAAATCAATGTTCCCAATTTCGAGCTCGCCTTCGGCATTTAATTCTACACCCAACTGAAAAAGATTGCCTAGAGCAGAGCTTGAAACATTTCTACTGATCACGCTTGCGAGTGTGCTTTGAATTCCCCGTAACAAGGAATCACCTGCTAGAGGGCCATCCTCTTCCAACTCGGACCCTCCCAATCGAGACAAAGTATCAATTTCACCAATGAGGCTGTTGTAGTTATCAACAAAATCACGAATACGCGACTCTAATCCTTCACGGTCAAAACCTATGGTGAGGCGCGTGGCAACGCGTGTGACTCCGTCAGTGTCCAATGCCGATACGCTATTCACTTCAAATGATACGTTTTGAATGGTATTTTCAAATTCATTGGTTGAGCTTTGCACTTCCAAACCGTCGACAAACGCAATTGCATTTTGTGCGGTTTCCGTGGGTGATAAAAAGGTAGATGTCTGCGTGGAATCGGTTGTTGCAAAGCGCTCTAGATCAGCTAAATCGTTATCGTTTACAATGACCAAATCGTTACCTAAACCTGTGACGTCAGAGGTAATGACCAATCTAGCACCATCGGCAGTGCCCGTGTCGATAATATTAGCCGTAACACCGAAGTTGTTTTCAGCGTTATTGATTTGTTCTCTTAATTGCGCCAATGTATTACCAGCAGAGATGTTTATTGAAAACGAATCTCCCGTTCCACCGACTTGAAAGGTTAACGAACCCGAGCCAGATGACAGCACCGGATCAGATGAATTGGTAAACGCAGCGGCATCGGTGATGATACGACTGCCAGAAGCCAGTTGCTCAACTTGTATTTCGTAATCTCCGGTAAGCGCACTGTTAGACGCATCGGCTGTGATATTGCCTTCTTCTAAATCAGGCGTTGACACCGTTGTTTCGCGTCCATTTAAGTCTGTGGAGTTTTCAAGCTCTTCAACCGCATCTTGAAAATCTGATAGTCTTGAGTTTAATTGCCCTAAAGCAGAGATTTCAGCTTCGTTGGCTTCGTCCCTTGCATTTATCGCATTTTCTCTTGGTTGTCTTTGCGCAGACAAAAGCTGTGTGACTAAACCCTCAAGATCTAACCCAGACCCAACACCCAAAGAACTTATAGACATGTTATTACCCCATTAAACTTGACCGTTTACTAACACTCCTACCCGTGAACCTACATCGTCTTGCAAAGACTGTATACGTTCAGCTAATGCTAGTACTTCTTCAGACGGAATTTGACGTATCACATCTCCCGAATCGGTATCTCGTACTGTTACGATAGAACGATTCGTATCGTCGTCTACCGAAAATGCCAGATTTCTCGCTTGCGCCTGAACAAAGTTTTCAACGTCTTCTACTGCTTGCTGTAAGGCTTGCGTATTTCCGTTTTCATTAGTAGATGTATCGGCATTGGTTTCACTTTCTTGAGTCTCTGCTGATACGTTTACTTGTTGATTATCTGTTCTTAGCGGTGCTTCAGCGTTGACATCGACTCGTTGCTCATCACTCTGAGGTGTCGATGTTCTTTCCGATCCAATATTTGATAACGCAATATTCTGGCCAACTTGTATTGAATTAATAGTCATAATCCTACCCCCAATTAGTAGAAACGACAAAGCGGGCGCTGCTTACACAGACACCCGCTGTCTTATTCCAACGATTACTTGAGTATTTAAAATTAACCCAGTAAAGACAACGCTGTCTGAGGCCGCTGATTTGCCTGGCTTAACACAGAAACCGAAGCCTGTTGAATAATTTGGTTACGGGTAAGCTCTGCGGTTTCAAGTGCAAAATCCGTGTCTCTTACCTGTGAACGTGCGCCTGCCACGTTTTCAGAAATATTGCTCAAGTTTCTAATCGTAGATTGAAAACGATTTTGCAAAGCACCTAACTCTGCTCGCGTTGCACCAATAGATGAAATCGCTGTATCAATGGATGCTAGCGCTGCTGATGCTCCGCCAGTCGTACTAATATCAACCGCACCAACACCCAAGCCCGAGGCACCGAAGGACGCACCGTTACTGGTTGATAAATTAACACTTATGGTTTGACCTGCGTTTGCACCAACAAGAAAGGCCGCTGAAAACCCACCGGTTAAAATATCATTACCTGCAAACTGCGTATCAGTCGCTATTCTTGATATCTCGTTTACAAGCTGAGTCACTTCTTGTTGCAATGCGGTTCTATCGGCAGAACTGTTAATTCCGTTTTGCGATTGAACAGATAAGGTTCTAATGCGCTGTAAGCTAGTTGTTACTTCGCTTAATGCTCCCTCAGCGGTTTGCGCTAAAGAAATAGCATCATTAGCATTTCGTACTGCTTGATTCAAACCTTGGATCTGCGACGTAAGACGATCTGAAATTTGCAGACCTGCCGCATCATCCGCTGCACTGTTGATTCGAAAACCTGATGATAAGCGCTCAAACGACGTATTCAGGCGATCGTTCACGTCAAACAAGTTACGCTGTGCGTTTAATGCAGACGTGTTAGTATTTACAAATAAAGACATAGTTACCTCCTGGGCCTCAGCTCATCGCTCATGGCTCAATCAATATTGTGTTATGCAGGTTCACTACGCCTACACAACAACCTCATAGTTAAATTTCCTCTCAACTAAGGCTATCGACTGACTCTCTATGTTCTTTAGCTTTTTTTTAAATTAATTTTTAGATAAATCCTATACTTCTGTTTTAATTGATTTTTTTATTGCCATAATTTATCTAAGAGACATATATTTCATGTTTTTGGAAAAAAATAGTGGTAAATAGGCTGGAAATTCGTTGTTGGCACGCGCTATGCTTTAAACATACTAGCAACGTTCATTGGCGTGGTGATTTTGACACTGGCATAAAAAAGGCTGGGTCATAACAACCCAGCCAGCTTGCTCACGTTAGGAGATTGGAGCAAATTCGGTTTCAGTCGGCTTTCAAGATTAGTAGATATATACTGGCCTCTCAACCATAACTTCTACACTCTTAGTCTTGCAAAGTCGGCGTTTTATTAAAAGGTAGAGGCCCTTTAGGTTTAAATCAAGCCCTAAGGGCCGCCTTCCTTGGCAAGGGTTGGCCTCTCAACTCCCACCCTCTGTGGTTTATCTATTCGCTAATCGTTGTAATAAAAACTACTGTAACAAAGACAATGCGGCTTGCGGTCGCTGATTCGCCTGTGCTAGCACAGTCGTGCTCGCCTGCTGAATAATTTGGAAACGGGTGAGGGCTGCCGTTTCAGTGGCAAAATCTGTATCTCGGATGCGCGATCTTGCCGCTGACGCATTTTCAGAAATATTACTTAAATTTCTTATCGTTGATTGAAATCGGTTTTGTACTGCACCCAGTTCTGCACGTACTCCGCCAATCGCAGAAATAGCACTGTCGACAATACCCAGCGCGGCTGAGGCATTAGGCTCTGTCAAAACGTTGACGTCTGCACCGTTGGTCAATCCAGAGAAGCCAAAGCTTGCGCCATCGGCACTTGAAAGGTTGACGCTGATCGTTTGACCCGCATTAGCCCCCACCAAAAACGACGAGGAAAACGAACCACTTAGAATATCCACACCAGCGAACTGAGTGGTTGACGCAATTCGAGACACTTCCGCTCGTAACGCTGTCACTTCTTGTTGCAGGGCAACCCTGTCAGCTGATGAGTTGATCCCATTTTGTGATTGAATAGCGAGTACGCGTATACGCTGCAACGCATTGGTCGTTTCAGACAGCGCTCCTTCTGCGACTTGAGCTAATGAAATCGCATCGTTTGCGTTTCTTACCGCTTGGTCTAAACCCGATATTTGTGAGGTAATTCGATCAGAAATCTGTAACCCAGCAGCGTCGTCTGCCGCGCTGTTGATTCTAAAGCCTGACGATAGACGTTCAAACGCCGTATCTAAACCATTGCCCGAGTTAAAAAGTTGACGTTGTGCGTTTAATGATGAAACGTTGGTGTTTACAAAAAGACCCATGATTTTTCTCCTAACAATTGATGTAAATAACGCGTTATTGCTTTTATTATTCGCGCATCAGTTTTAAATCAACGTGTTGGCATGAGCCATGCATCTCTCAAGACGTCGAGTCACTCTCGACGCTTTTGCATGGTTTTGCCGTGAAAAGCACAATGCTGACGGACGGGTCTGGCGAACCAGACCTCATACCTCTCACTACCTCCTGGCGTCTTATCCGTCAGTCAGCAGCTCAAGCCGTATTTAGTGTTAAAACACTGTGCCTTCACACGTTGTCTTGCAAATTCGTTCTGTATTAATTCGTTTTATTCAGCGGTCGCTTGTAGCCTGTCCCCACATTTTACAAACTGACCGTTTTTATTTAATTTGGTATTGCCACCTGTTCTATTGCAACAATTGCAGTGCTGCTTGCGGTCTTTGATTCGCCTGACCCAACACAGTCACACTGGCCTGCTGAATAATTTGAAAACGGGTTAATGTTGCCGTTTCGACGGCAAAATCTGTATCTCTAATTCGTGATCTTGCCGCTGCTGCGTTTTCCGATATATTACTTAGATTGCGAATGGTTGATTGGAAGCGATTCTGTATCGCACCCAGTTCAGCTCGCTGAGCGTTAATGGCTGATATCGCTTGGTCGATTATAGGCAAAGCAGCAGAGGCCAGTGCGGTCGTTTCAACGCTGAGATCGGATTGCCCATTAGTTAACCCCGAAAAGCCAAAGCCGCCCGTTCGTGACAAATTAAAACTAATAAACTGACCCGCTTGAGCACCAATTAAAAAGGCAGTTGAGAAGGTGCCTGTCAAAATGTCGCCACCGGCGAATTGAGACGTTGCAGCAATGCGGCTAATTTCCTGCTTTAGTGCTGATACTTCTAGCTGTAAAGCAGTGCGGTCGGCTGACGTGTTGATCCCATTTTGAGACTGTATCGACAATACTCGGATACGCTGCAAGGCAGTGGTGATTTCTTGCAGTGCACCTTCAGCAACTTGCGCTAGAGAAATACCGTCGTTAGCGTTTCTTACCGCTTGGTCAAGACCTTGAATTTGCGACGTAATGCGGTCTGATATTTGTAATCCTGCCGCATCATCTGCTGCGCTATTGATTCGAAAACCTGAAGACAAACGCTCGAACGCTGTCGTCAAGCCATTATTTGAGTTGAACAGTTGTCGTTGCGCATTCAGCGACGACACGTTCGTGCTAACAAACAAGCCCATTTTTTTTCTCCTAACGATTTTTTAAAGCAGGCTTTTTTATTGTTATTTTTAGAAGCCTTTTATTTCACTGTTTATTATTTTTGTTCAGTGAATAGTGGGGAATTCCCCAATGAGATAACGCTTTGTTTTTGTTATTGCGTTTCCCTTTGCTTTAGTTATCGTACAGGCATAAAAAATTCTTTAGCCTTTTTTCAACTAAATTATTAAGCGTTTGTTTTATATTGATTTTAAGTGGAAAAAGGCTGAGGCATTACGCCTCAACCAACCGCTCTACGTTAGGAGATATTGAGCGAAAACCGTGTATTCGACCTCTCAAAACCGACTCCTGGCATCTCGAATAGCGATAATCTTATCAGCTCAAAGACTATCTCGATTAACCTAGAAGCTGAAGGGCAGCCTGAGGACGCTGATTCGCCTGAGACAACACCGTAGTACTTGCCTGTTGGATAATCTGGTTACGCGTTAATTCTGCCGTTTCAAGTGCGAAATCCGTATCCCTAACTTGCGAACGAGCGCCCGATACGTTTTCAACAATATTACTTAAGTTTCGAATCGTCGACTGGAAACGGTTTTGCAATGCACCCAACTCGGCTCGTGTTCCGCCAATGGACGAAATCGCTGTATCAATTGATGCTAAGGCTGCAGAGGCTCCATCGGTAGTACTGATATCAACCGTACCGACTCCCAAACCTGATGCACCAAACGACGCACCGTTTGAAGTAGATAAATTAATGCTGATGGTTTGCCCTGCGTTTGCGCCCACCAAAAACGCTGTTGAAAAATCACCGCTTAATATATTTAAGCCTCCAAACTGCGTATCAGTGGCAATTCGTGATAATTCATTTTGCAGTTGCGTGACTTCCTGCTGTAACGCTGCTCTATCGGCAGATGAATTGATACCGTTTTGCGATTGTACCGCTAATACGCGGATACGTTGCAATGCGGTGGTGGTTTCATCTAAAGCCCCTTCAGCGGTTTGCGCTAGCGAAATAGCATCATTCGCGTTACGAACGGCTTGGTTCAGACCTTGGATTTGTGATGTTAAACGATCAGAAATTTGTAACCCTGCCGCATCATCCGCCGCACTGTTAATACGAAAACCTGAAGACAATCTTTCAAAAGACGTGCTCAGCCTATCATTGACATCAAATAACTGGCGCTGTGCGTTTAATGCAGACACATTGGTATTGACGAATAAACTCATGGGATTCCCCTACACTTTCAGTCCAGCATGGGCTGGCCGCCGGATTTTCCGGCTTACTTTCAACTTAGTAGACCATCAATCCCAAATGTAAGACTGATGAACTGGCTCTCTCAAGACTGTTATCGTCGAATGAAAAAATCCCTTGAGGAATATTTTGATATTTTTTAAGCAGAGGAGAAGAACAATAAGCTGTGCTAGGCTTAACTCAATGAATTAACAAATAAAAAGTAAATGAAATGAAACGAATTTCTTCACGTGCCTGTCATAGCGCTTTTTGTGATCTGCTTAGGACATCAGATGGCATGTTAGCTTGTTATCGACAAGCAACGAACCATGTGAGTGCTGACGGGCGAATTGAAACGTGTTTGATTGATTCTGAAGGTAACGTAAGCCATAGGCAAAGACTCTGGTTAGACAATGTAGATTTGCGCGACCCAAAATTATCATACCTTCCCAATGGACGGATGGTGTTGATAGCCTATGCTCGTCATACTACGGCCGATAATAAAACGCGCTTTGCACAAAGCCTTTGCTGGACAAGCCAAGATGGAAAAAGTTGGTCTTCGCCTCGTTATTTTGGTCCTCAAGGATGGTGGCTTTGGCGACTAACTTGGTATAAAGACATGGCCTACGGCTTTGCTTACAACCGAGGTGCCGAACAAATCGATTTATACGCAGGGCACCCTTTTAAAACAATGAATTGTGTAAAACGCGGCGCATTATCGAAATTAAAACAGGGCTACGGCTACCCGAATGAAAGTGATATTTGGTTTTCTAGCGAAACTACGATGCACGCAATAGTGCGACGAGATGCCGATTCGTATTCTGCACTTTATGGCATTAGCCATGCTCCCTATACCCAATGGCAGTGGTACGATTTGCACACTTATATTGGCGGCCCGAAAGTGATCGTGGATAGCAATGAAAATATCTATGTCGCAGGTAGAGGCTTGGTTAACAACACCTTGAAAACCTGCTTATGGCAATTTTGCCAACACAAAAAAACGTTAACGCTTAAAACCATCCTACCCAGTGGTGGTGACAACAGTTATCCCGGCTTGGTGCTTCAAGAGAATACATTAAGGGTGCTGTATTACTCTTCGCATATAGACAACCAAAGTCGAGTTTATTTAGCTGAGACCCTGCTTAATAAACGTTAAATAAAATTAAACAAAGACAGATTTGAAATTTGTGGAAAGGTGGTGAGAACCGCTTGTAGGGCTGTTTCTTGACGAGCAAATTCAGCTGAGGCCTCTGCATAATCAGTGTCTTCAATGTTAGAGCGAATTTCTCTATTTACAATATCGAGGTCGAGATTCGTTTCATAAATGGATTGCGCGGTGTTTAGACGCCCGCCAATCGAAGAAATTTCCTGAGCAATATCAGCGACACCGTTATCTATTCCCACCAAGGCATCCGAAATTGCACTTCTAAAATCAGCACCACTTGACGCACCATTATTTAATGCATTTGTTAAATCGTGCAGAGTCTCTGCCACATTGCGTTTACGTGGAGCTTGTAAACTGAAATCGACCGTATCGCCTACTGCACCTTCCAAAGTAAATTGAATCCCGTTAAATGAAAATGGCTGCCCTGAAGTAAAAGGTCGAGTAGCAAGCACGGCACCAGTGCCTTGATTTGTTACCTGCACATCGCCACTGGCCAGTATTTCAATTTGAAAATCGTTATTCGCTGGTGTTACTGCGTCATAAGTACGTTCAAAGAACCCATCAAAGGTATTTTGTTGTACGATGGTGTTGTCAGTCAGGTTCGCCGTTCCAGTGCTACCCGTAATATCTATATCGAATCTAGCGAGGGTGTTTTCAAATACCTCAAAGCCCGAAATAGAACTTCTCACTTCTACACTGTCGCTTAAACGCACAGAGTTAGTCCCTGCATCACCTAAAAATTCAAAAGGATTGCTCGACGCTGGATTAAATTCATAGGCCTGTGTGCCCGATTGATAACCCGAAAAAATATACTCGCCGTTAGCATTTTGAGAATTGAGCAAATCAAACACTTCATTGCGTATTTGTTCCACTTCTGAGGCAATCGCTTCTCTATCTTCTTGCGACAAAATACCGGAACCCGACTGAACCGCTAACACCCTTGCGCGTTGTAAAGCATTGGTAATGCCCGACAGCACCACTTCCTGCTGCTCCAGTGAACCTTGAAGCAAATCGTTGTTGCGCTGAAATTGAGTCAGTTTATCGATAGATTCGGTCAGTCGAATCACTTGCGCAGCCCCGACAGGATCGTCTGATGGATTGTTTATTCGTTTACCCGTTGAAAGCTGTTCTTGGGTTTGAATAAGACCACTTTGATTGTTAGCAATTGCACGAATATTTTGGTCAAATAATAAACTGGTAGGCACTCGCATCGGCTACTCCTAACTTACCTAACCGCTGACAATAACGTATCGAACAATGTTTGAGCCGTCGAGAGTATTCGAGCTGCGGCTGAATACGACTGCTGAAAGCGGATTAAATTTGCTGCTTCTTCATCTAAACTCACCCCCGACACTGAATTTAACCACTCGCTAGACTCAGCTTTAAGCGCCTCTGCGGCTTGAAGCGTAATATCTGCATTCGCAGATTCGGAACCAACGGCACCGACTAATGATGAATAGGCTTCGTGCAAGGTTCTGGTTTGATTATCACTTTGACTACTTAATTGCACTAGCCCTTCTTCTTGCAATTGAGCGAGCAGTATCGCATTGCGATTGTCGTCTAAACCGTTGGTGTTGTATTCGAATGTAAAGCTGTCACCTGCAGCAGGTTCTCCCTCCAAGGACACATCGTACCCTGGATAATCTTCTAAACTGGAGAATGCTGCAGGCCAAGCAGGACCAGCCCCACTGGCTTGTGCTTGCGCGAGCAGATTTTGATAATCACTGATACCTGTCACGACCGTGATTGTGTTTCCTGCGCTATCAAATACCGTAAATTGTGACGATGAATCAAACACAATTTGCGCAGGCGCGCCCAAGGTCGCGCTTGGAGACGATGCAACATCATCAATATCTCCAGTCCCATCAAATGCAGAACGATCAGTGCCCGTACCCACTGTGGTGTTGGTTACGCGCGTTGCAGTCACTTTTAGATCACCAAAATTGTCAACATCAGGCGTGACGCGAATCGGTAATGCAAATGCCAAGTCTTCTGGTCGGTTTGTTGCCAAAGCAATGTCTGATCCGGCAAATTTTGTAGGCTGTAATAAAAATTCGTTGTCGACGGCATAGGACTCTGTGGTATCAAACCCTATATCAATGCCGCCTTCGATGTCAGTGAAACCTGCGCCAACAGTCACGCCAGTAAAAATAACGGGGTTTCCACTCTCATCCAATTTGGGGTCGCCATTACCCTCTAAAAATTCGATAGTGATTTCATCCGGCTGAGGTGGCACCGAGGCATCGACACTGGTGACGGTTATTTTTATATCTGCGTCAGTCACATTAATGCCCTCACCGGCAGTAAAGCGACCATTTACAGTAAGATCTCCACTGGTGCCGTCGAAGGGTAGACCAGTAAATTCAGGCAATGCAAAAATATCGCCGCCCAATTGTTGGTCGAGATCTAAACCCAATCTATTCTGGCTATTAATGGCATCACCAAACGCCACCGCTAACTGGCCGATATCGCGTTGAGCTACACCTAGAACTTCGTCTCTAAATCGAAACAAACCGCCAATGCTTCCGCCCAAATTGTCTTCTCGAACATTGATCACCGTATTGTTTTTGTTTTCAAACGAAGTGGTTAATTGTAGTTCTTGTGTAGTGAGATCAGCACTGCTGCCAAGCGCAAGTAAATTAAACGAACCGTCATCTAACACTAATGATTCACCTGAACTCAGACTCACATTAATAGTATTTCCTACACCTGCACCATCTCGTATTTCAATTGAAAGTAAGGACGCGAGCTGATTAATAGCTAAATCTCGTTGATTCAATAACGCGCCTGGCTCAACATCAGGGTTATTCCCCTCTGCCACAACAATCGCTTTATTTAATGTCCCTATCGCTTCTATTAAAGAGTTGGCTTGTTCTATGGAGTCGTTAAATTGAAGATTCAGTTCATCTTCTTCGCGCTCAAGAAAACCCGAAATATTGCCAATTTGAGAAAGAAACTGACGCGCTTCACCCAGCACGACTTCACGCGATACAACACTTGAGGGATCGTCTGCTGCCGTTTGAATAGCGGCAAACATGTTACTAAGACCACTGGCTAACGAATTAGCCTCGCTAGCAAGAATATTATCAATCGCATTAATTTTGTTTTCGTAAACTTCCCATTCACCCACTGTCGTGGTGTCTCTGCGCAGTTGATTCTGCGCAAATTGATCAATCACTCTCGCTGTCGTACCACGGCCTACCCCGCCTCCCAACTGTGAAACAAAGGAAGTACGCTCTCTTACATAGCCTTCGGTATTAACATTGGCAATATTACTACTTGTGGTTTGTAAAAGCTGGTTGCTAGCGTTTACGCCACTGGTAGCGATATTGAACAAATCGGTCGTGATCGTGGAAGGCATCCGCTTTACTCACCTAACCGTTTCATAATATTTACCACTTTCTCTGCGTATGCTGGGTCTGTGGCATAGCCGGCTTTTTGTAATTCGCTGAAAAATGCCTCGGGCTTATCCGATACTGCCCTTGCCTGTTGATAACGAGCTTGACTCAAGAAAGCGGCATAATCCTGAACACTCGCTTGAAGCGAATCATATACTTTAAAATTAGCGACCTGCTTTTTCGCCCTTGCGCCGTCAAATTCTATCGTTGGCACACGTGTTTTTTGCCCTTGCCAGTTGTCGTCGGCTTTGATCCCAAACAAGTTGTTGCTGCTTTTACCCAGTGGGTCGTGAACCATATACTGACCCCAGCCCGTTTCAAGTGCGGCCTGAGCAATCAGCGCGTCGGGATGTAAGCCCAGTTCATTGGCAATCGGTTCAACGATAGGGTTGAGTGCGTCAACGAATGCTTGCTCATCCGCAAAATCGGCTTGCTTGCTAACCGGCGCGTTTTCAACAAAAGGAAGATTTCCATCTGAACGCAATATAGACGCCGGAATGTATCCGTCTTTAGGCGGACCAAGCTGTTGCACAATCAAATCGGCCAAGCCCATCCCTCTACTCGAGGCCAAATCATTTGCAATCTGCTGATCATGCATATCGCGATAAAACTTCATGTATTCTGAGTTCATTGGGCTATTTTCATCAGCCAATACGTCTGACGCTTGGCGCATAGACTTCAGCATCATTCGAACGAAAATAGCTTCAAATTTTTCAGCCGCTTGTTGTAATGCGGCTTCGTCTTCGCTTGACGCATTTTGTTGTATATTGTTTTGTATATTGCTTTGCAGATCGGCAAGCGTGCTGAGTTCGCTGTTCTGCAAAGCAATATCAGATGAAAATAAATCAGCAGCCATTAGATCACCACCAATTCGCCGCGCAATGCGCCGGCTTGACGAAGCGCTTCTAAAATCGCCATTAAATCGCCGGGTGCCGCACCGACTTCGTTTACGGCTCTTACCAATTCATCTAAGGTGACCCCGGGATCAAATTTGAAAATACGGCTATCGGCAAGATTTACATCGACAATCGACTGATTGACCACAGCCGTATTACCACCACCAAAAGCATTAGGCTGTACTACTTGCTGATTTTCAGAAATAGTGACGGTTAAGCCTCCATGAGTAATGGCCGCAGGCAGTAAGCGCACATCTTGTCCAATAACAATGGTTCCGGTGCGACTATTAATCACTACGCGAGCAGGTGCATCGGCGGGAGTAAACTCAAAGTTTTCCAGCGCTGCAAGAAAACCCACTCGCTGGCCGATATCCCGTGGCGCTGTCACTCTAACCGATGCTGCATCGATGGGCGTAGCGATCGAATAGCCTTGCGCTGGTGTCGCGCCAAGACGCTCATTGATTGTATCGGCTAAACGCTTTGATGTTGAAAAATCAGGGTAGTGAAGATTCAAGGTTAAGGTATCGCCATTCCCAAAGCTGGTTGGCACTGATTGTTCAACTAAAGCGCCGTTAGGAATGCGCCCTACCGTTGGCGTATTCACAACGATGCGGCTTCCATCTGCACCCTCTGCGCCCAAACCACTGACCACTAAACTGCCTTGCGCCACCGCATAAATTTTTCCATCTAGCCCTTTCAACATGGTTTGCAGTAGGGTACCGCCCTGCAAACTTTCGGCTTCACCAATGGATGAGACCGTCACATCAATCGTTTGACCTGGCTTTGAAAAAGCAGGTAACTCGGCATGCACTGCAACGGCAGCAGAGTTAGCAATACGGGGAATAATATTGGGATCTAAGGCAATGCCAAAGTTGCCTAACATGGCGCGAAAGCTTTGTTCAGTAAAAATAGTTTGTTCGCCTGTTCCAGGTAACCCGACAACAAGGCCATAGCCAATAAGTTGATTGCTTCTTACCCCTTGAATACTGGCTAAATCTTTTATGCGCTGAGCGTGTGTAGGTACAATCAAACCTACAATTAACAGCAAGGCGACAAGCTTTTTAAGTGCAAAAAACCGGCTCACAAGGGCCACCATTTTGAATCAAAGAATTTTGCCAACCAACCTTGGGTTTGCGCTCGGGCAAATGCACCCGTTCCACTGTATTGAATGCGGGCATTAGCAACTTGGGTCGATTGGATCACGTTCATTGGCGACACATCAGCAGGTCGCACAATACCGGTTAAGCGGATATATTCATTGCCATTGTTAAGGGTTAACCATTTTTCACCTCGTATAACCAAATTGTTATTGGGCAGTACGTCGACCACAGTAACGGAAATATTGCCATTTAAGCTATTACTTTGGTTGGCTTGAGCGTCGCCAATAAATTGGTTTTCAGATTCCACATCAAGCGCAATTGACTGACCACTGATTGTCGCAGGTACGTTGCCTAGACCGAGAATGGGATCTACACCTAAGGTTTGTTGTTTTCTAGTGGTTGTATTGGCGGCTTTAGACGCATTGGTGTTTTCATTTAACTGAACTGTAATGATATCGCCAATTCGACGCGCGGTAATATCGCTGTATAAACTGTTCGCAAATCGCGCTTCAAATAACGACCCATTTTCAGCCACCTGCTCCACGGGATAATCTGGCACTATCGGCGCAAACATGGGATCGTTTGCTTGTACAGGAGGCTGTGAAACTGTGCTCCCGCAACTTGCTAACCATGTTGCTGATATCAAACAAAACAGACGCTTTTTCACACCATCACCTATAATTGCTGAATAACCTGACTAAGCATTTGGTCGACAGAAGAAATCACTTTTGAATTCATTTCATACAAACGTTGGCTTTCAATTAAGTTCACCAATTCTTCGGTCACATTGACATTGGACGTTTCTAAGGCCCCTTGAATAATCGTCCCTAAGCCTTGCAAACCCGGAATACCTTGAATGGGGTTACCGCTAGCACCAGTTTCCACAAACAGATTTTGACCTATTGGCTGTAAACCTGCTGGATTAATAAAGTCGGTCAAGTTGAGTTGCCCTAGCACAGCCGGCTCGGGCTGCCCCGGTAGCGTTACTGCAATTTCTCCGTCTTGAGAAATCGTAATTTGCTCGGCATCTTCAGGTATGGCGACGGCAGGTTGAAGCAAAAACCCTGCTCCTGGCGTCACAATTTGGCCTTGATCATCAAGCGTGAACTGACCATTTCGGGTATAAGCTAGGGTTCCATCTGGCTGTAGGATTTCGAAAAAACCATCGCCTTGAATACTCATATCCAATGCGTTTGTCGTTGTTAATAAATTACCTTGAATATGTGCTTTTTGAGTGGCGACTACTTTTGAACCTGCGCCAAGTTGCAAGCCAGAAGGCAGTTCAGTATCGGCTGAAGAACGTCCCCCCGGTTGATTGATATTCTGATAAAGCAAATCTTCAAATACAGCTCGGTCTTTTTTAAACCCAATGGTCGAGGCATTGGCTAAGTTGTTAGACACCACCGACACATCGGTTTGTGCAGCGTCTAACCCAGTTTTACTAATCCACAAAGCGGGATGCATAATGATCTCCTCAACACGACTAAGCGCGCGATTAAATTATTCTCAGTAAGGTATTTCCGCGAGTATCTAGCTCTTCGGCTTTCTTCATCATTTTTACCTGCATTTCGTAATGTCGCTGCAAGCCAATCACCGATAACATTTCTTCCATCGCATTCACATTTGACACTTCTAACATGCCTTTCGATACTCTCACTGTGTTATCTGCGTCCGCTTCTTCACCGCTTTTTAGTCGAAACAAACCGTCCTCACTGCGTTTCAACTCATCGATTGCAGGATTGACTAATTGCAGCCTATCAATTTGCTCTAATGCCGTTGCGGGGGCACCGTCGGGTTGAATGGATATTTCACCATTAGGTGCAATATCTAAATTGGCAATTGGCGTGGGTAGAACGATAGGTCCAAAATCGCCCATAACCAGATTACCGTGAGCATCCGTTAAATCGCCATTTGGACCCAATTGAAAACGTCCGTCTCGGGTGTAGCCAATGTTTCCATTGGGGTCTTGTACTGCAAACCAACCTTCGCCTTGCACCGCCACATCTAAATCTCTGCCGGTAAGTTGTAAAGCGCCACCTGCATAATTATTAGTAGGGCTTTCGGTCATGTTGAACACGCGAGTCGGCAAACCTTCGCCGTAGGCCGGCATGGCCCTTGCCTGTTCAAGCTGAGCTTTGAAACCCGTTGTTTGCGCGTTAGCTAAGTTGTTTGCACGTATACCGGTTGCCAATAGGTCTTGATTGGCACCACTTGACGCTATGTATAGCAATTTATCCATGACACAAAATTGACAGTTTTGTTATTAATAATTGATATTCAGCAAGCTTAGTGCCAAGTAAGAAAAAATCAGAAAAAGACAAGAAAAAACCGGCACTATCGCCGGTTTTATAGGGTTTGGGAGTGTTTATCTGATATTCAGAATAGTCTGGTTAAGCGTGTTATTCACTTCAAGCGCTCGTGAGTTGGCTTGGAAGTTACGTTGAGCAATAATCAAATCTATTAACTCGTTAGTTAGATTAACGTTAGCTTGCTCAAGCGCTGATGAGTTTATCTCACCAAACGTACCTGTCGTGGCTTCACCTGCTAAGGCCTCACCAGACAAAATACTTTCTTGCCATTGCGTGTTGCTTTGTTGCGTTAAACCTTGCTCATTGGCAAAGCGAACCAAGGCAATACGCGCGACAGGATCGGAGGTCCCGTTTGAAAAGGTGGCTCGAATTAAGCCATCTGCACCAATATCAATGCCTACCAGTCGCCCTACTGGAAGGCCATCTTGCTCAAGTGAGGTCACTTCAAATGCGGAAGCAAACTGAGTGGGTTCGTCCACCGTCGCTCCCCCGGCATTGAAATTAAAATCAATGGTAATTTGCTGAGCAGGGTCAGAACCATTGGTTAAAATACCAGCACCTAATTCTTCGGTGAGCAAGGTAAAGTCAGTTGATGCTGCTCCGTTAGCTGATTCAATCCCGACAAAATCGCCACCCGCATCAAAAATAAGTCTTCCTGTTGTTACCGGATTGCCCGAAGCTGTGCCAGCGAAATTGCCAGATGCAACAACAGCCGCATCAGCCACATCGGCAGGCGTTCCATCGGAATTGGAAATGTCGACCAATTGATCGTCAACCGCCACGGCCACTAGCCATTCATTGGTTGCCGCTGGGTCGGCAATAAAATAAAACGTTTTAATATGGCTATCACCCAATGAATCGAACACTGTCACCGATGTGGATGCATTGAAGGTTGCAGGATCGTCAGGGTCAAATTGCGTTGGATCATTACCCGGTCCCCCCGCAGGCAGGTTGAAACGCAAATCGATTTCAGTGGTTTGAGAAGGTTCACCTGAAGAATCAGGAATAAGCACTGGTGACGTTGTACTTAATGCGACCGAAGCACTGGTGCCATCGTCGTTAACAGGGAAGCCCAAAAGATGGTCGCCTTGAGAATTGACCACAAAATTATCAGAATCGAGTCGAAATTGCCCTGCTCGCGTAAACGAAAAATCTTGTGAATCCAGTTCGGGAACGGTGGCAAAAAATCCGCTACCCGTGATAGCCAAATCTAAAGCAGCATCGGTAAATTCTAAACTACCTTGCGAAAACTGTTGTGCAACGTCTTGGGTTAATACCCCATCACCGACCTGCGCTGCCCCTCCGGCTAACAAAGAAGAAGCGAACACATCACCAAATTCCGCACGGGATTCTTTAAATCCAACCGTATTTACGTTGGCAATATTATTGGCTGTAACATCTAGGTCTAGCTGTGCTGCATTTACGCCACTTAAGGCTATATTGAAAGACATATCAGATCTCCGCTTAACTACCTATTTGAATAACGTCATTCAGATTCACACTGACATCGCCATCCAAATTTAAAATAACGCCTTGCCTACTTGAAGCAAGAGACACACTTTGTACATGACGATTTACCGCCACTGGAATGGTTTGATTTTGGTTGTTCACACGCCCTTCGGCAGTGACAAAATATTCACCTTCACGCGCAGGGTTGCCATTATTGTCTGTACCATCCCAGTTAAACTCTATGTTGCCAGCAGGCTGTGTACCGGCATCGATGGTACGTATAATTTCACCTGCCGCATTTTGTATGGTTATCGTTAGGTCCTGCGCGCTTGTGTCACTAACTATTACACCACTGAAGCCTGCACTGTCTGATGAATAACCTGCATTCGACTGTATCAACACATCCTGACCGATTAAGCTAGATGCCTGTAATGCCTGGTTAGAAGTAATCGAAGTAGCGAAAGCTTCAAACTGTTCATTCAGCTGCTGAATACCCTCTGCGGTGGTAAACGCCGTAGTTTGCGCGACGAGCTGGTCGTTGTCAGTAGGATTAGTAGGGTCTTGATTGGCTAACTGCTCGGTGAGCAAGGCAAAAAAATCTTCCTGAGTAAGCGTTTGTTCAGTGCCATCAGCAATGGGTACTGTTTCTTCTTCAACAAACAAATTGGGATTCAGATTACCCAGAATATTATTAACTGACACGACGATTTCCTCGATTAACTAACATTAATGCCGCCTATCGGCCTTCGCCAAGTTGCAATACTCTGCGGAATATTCGCTTAGTAGTATCGGCGACCTGTACGTTGGTTTCGTATGCTTTAGACGCAGACATCATATCTGCCATCTCTTCGATAATGTTGACATTGGGTTTATAAATGTAACCATTTTCATCTGCCAAAGGATTGTGAGGCGCATATTCAATTTGCAACGGTTTGTCGCTTTCAACAATACCCATAACCCGTACGCCTGCACCTTTAGTTTGACTGTCCATGGCTTCATTAAACGTGGTACTAAAAACGGGATGACGCGCTTTATAGGTTTCGCCGTAACTACTGCTTACCGTATTCGCGTTGGCGATATTACTGGCGACAGTATTTAAACGAACACTTTCTGCATGCATACCCGTGCTTGATATATCCATTACATTAAACAGGCTCATTATTGCTGCCCTCCACTGATCGCTTTTTTCATTGATTTAAGTTTACCGCCTAAAAACTGAAGGCTCGCTTGATAGCGAAGTCCGTTATCCAAAAACTCATTACGTTCGGTCTGCACTTCTACTGTATTTCCATCACCCGTATCTGCTTGCTGCGGAATACGATATTGTTCTTGGTACCCCGTCTGCGCCTTGCCTGAAATGTGTTTTTCGTTAGTACGCGTTAATGAATGTGATGAAAGAGACGAAGCCGATGCCATCGCTCTTTTAAAGTCAAAGTCTTTCGCTTTGTAGCCAGGCGTACTGGCGTTAGCAAGATTACCTGCAATTATTTCCATGCGATCTTCTCGCAAGTTAACTGCGCGGTGATTAAATGCGGTGAGTTTATCTAAACTTATTGCCACTTTATTTTCCTCTTGCATCACACATCATTGGGTGTATGAAGAATAAAAAGCAAAGGAAGTGCCAAGGCGTTAAATAAACGCGGAATGAAAAATTAAATATATGAATTAATTAGATTTTAATTGATAGTACAAACCAGGATTACATCGTACAAGATTAAAATATTGGCTTGCAGTGCTAATAGATTCTGATGCACCCAGAAAAAGAATACCGTTCGGAGCCAAGGAAGCGGCAAAGTGTTGCAGTATGCATGATTTTACTTCGGCAGAAAAATAAATAAGTACATTTCGGCAAAATATCACATCGTATTTTGCATGTGCCGAGTGATTGTCTAACAGGTTTTGCTGTTTGAAATCAATCAAACGTTTAAGTTCTGATTTTATTGATAACTTGCCTTCTCCAAGCGAGTCAAAAAATCGCTGCCTGCGTTCAGGCGTCAAGCCCCCACGCGACAAAGATAATTCATCGTAAATGCCCGCTTTACTTAAAGAGACCATGGTGGGCGACAAGTCGGTTGCTGTAATAGAAAGAGAAGTAGAACCTGAACCTTGTAAGTCACAAAATTCTTTAAAGGTCATTGCAATACTGTAAGGCTCTTGCCCCGACGAACAGGCCGCGCTCCATATCTTAACAGCTTGACCACCTCGTTTTTCTATTAGCATTGGAAAAATGGTGGATTTTAATAAATCAAACGGGTAGTTGTCTCTAAACCACAATGTTTCGTTTGTTGTCATTGCATCGATAGCGGCATTAGTGATATTACGATCTCGCCCCGACACTATCTTATTGATCAAGTCGTTAATATCGTCGATATTAAATTCAAGCATTAACGACGAGAGGCGACTTCTCACCAAATAACGCTTCGTTTCACCTAATACGATGCCTGAGTGGGTTTTTAAAAAGGCAGTAAAGTCAGCATAGCACCTATCATTCACCTCTTTATTCAAAGCGGCGGCTCCTTACGACTCAAACCATTTTGCGACAGCAGTTGCAAGTTCATCAGGGTGAAATTTAGCAATAAAATCGTCAGCACCCACTTTTTCAACCATTGCCTGATTAAACACCCCACTGAGTGAAGTGTGTAATACCACGTGCAGTTTTTGCAGTTCAGGGGTGTTTTTAATTTCAGCGGTCAAGGTATAACCGTCCATTTCAGGCATTTCGATATCTGATACCAACACCCCTACTTTGTCAGTGACATCCCCTGTTTCTGCGGCAATTTCTTTTAAGCGATTCAACGCTTCAAGCCCATTTTTAGCCACTTCTATTTCAATGCCTAAGGTGGTCAACGCTTTTTTAACCTGATTTCTTGCAACAGATGAATCGTCAGCAATAAAAATAATTTTATTTTTATTGTTTTCTTTCTCTAAACCTTCAGCCACTTGTTCACTTACGTCAGTCCCTAAAGGAGAAATTTCGTTAAGAATTTTTTCTACATCTAAAATTTCAATCAGCTCTTTTTCTACTTCCGTGACGGCTGTTAGATAACTCGCTCTCCCCGTTCCTTTGGGCGGTGGCATAATGGCGTCCCAGTTGGTATTAATAATGCGTTCAACGGCTCCAACCAAAAAGCCTTGTACTGACCGATTATATTCAGCAATCACAATGAAGGCGGTAGAAAGGTTTTCTATTTTCTTTCCGCCTGTTGCCATACTCAAATCGATCACTGAAATCGTCTGCCCACGTATATGTGCAACCCCTCTCACCAAGGGATTAAGTTTTGGCATAGAGGTCAGTGGGGGGCATTGGAGCACTTCTCTTACTTTGAAGACGTTGATACCAAAACGCTGCCGACCATTTAGTCTGAACAATAACAGTTCAAGTCTATTTTGCCCAACTAGCTGCGTGCGCTGATTTACCGAGTCGAGAATGCCTGACATGGAGTACCCCTTTGTGATTTCGGCATGAACTTTGCGTCCATCATTCAATATCGTATTAATAATAGAACAGAAATGGAAAACAGCAAAAAATGCGACAGAATTTTGTCACTTCTCACTGAACTGTCGCGAAACGTTTTCCCATTACTTAAAGAGTCTAAGATAAAATGAAAAAATTGCCATGGATTCTACTGACTAGCTTGCCGTTTCTCTTTCAATCCGTTGCGGCTGAGCCTATAACCGCGGATTCAATACCGGCAGAACCGATAGTAACATTTAATATTCATCAAATTTTACAGAAAAACCTCACTGACTATGTACATCAGCAAGTTAAATCGCAATTAGGTTACGACAATGATAGCGATATTACTGTCGAAGCTGCTAGCATTGATGAGCGCATTGCCATTCCAGAGTGTTTAGAAGGTTTCCGTTTTCACCTTAGTCCTGATGCCTTGGAAAAAAAGCAATTTTCGGCACGTATCGCCTGTGAAAGCCAGAACTGGTTTACCTATTCCAGCGTTGCTTTAATGTTTACCCAGAATGTAGTGGTAAGTAAAACTACGCTAAGTCCAAATACGGTGCTTCGACGCGAACATCTTAAAGTAGAAAAGGTCGACGTGGAACAAGTTCGCCATACCGGCTTTGCACGTGTAGAGGATCTACTCGGTGCCACATTAAAGACGCGCCTACGGGGTGGTCAGACCGTGCAGCGAAGAATGCTTTGCTATGTGTGTGAAGGAGACCGTATTACCATTGCTGCACGCATTGGCAGCATGCAAGTGAAAACTACAGGTATCGCTAAAGAAGACGGCACCTTGGGCGATACCATTGAAGTAATGAATGTACGATCTAAAAAAATAATTTTTGGCGAAGTGCTTAACGCACAAGAAGTCGTTGTAAGCCTTTAAGGCTGTGTTACACTTTCATATAAACTAAATTAAAGAATCAGCGGCTTAGGCCGATAACTTTAATTGAGCTAATAGAGGAAATAGGTTTAGTTATGTCTATCAACAATGTTAACAATAATGGTTTGCCGAAGCAGCCTGCTGTTGACAGCGCGAGGACGGGGTCTCAGCAAGCACAGAATCAAGCGAATGCGCAAAGTGCTGCGACTCAATCTGCTCAGGTGTCACAAGCGCCCAGACAAGATTCAGTGACGCTTACGCAATCAGCACAACAGTTGAATCAAGCGCAACGTCGCGGTGGAGATGCGCCAGTAAATCAGGAAAAAGTGGACCGCTTGAAACAGTCAATACAGAGCGGTGAGTACCGAGTTAATGCTGAATCGTTGGCTGCTCGAATTACGCAATTAGAATCACAAATCTTTAATAAATAGAATTATCATAAGCTTCCGAGTTAGCTTATTTGCCCACTCAGTGCTTTTGGATAAAAATAAAACGAGATACTCAGCACTTCAATGGAAAAAGTAGAGACGTTGTTGAACCAACAAGCCGACCAGCTATTATCGCTGGCGTCTTTACTCGAAAAAGAATTAAAACTAATAAGCCAAAGAAAGCCAGACGCGCTAATGGATTTGGTTAACCTTAAGTCTGAACATCTCGAACGGATTCAAAATACCGACAAAGACATTGATACCGCGCTACAGCAACGAACTTCCCCTTCTTTCACTGATTCAGAAAAAACAGTGTTTGAAGTGATTCAGCAACGCGTTAATGAGTGTAAAAGACAAACGGGAATCAATGAAAAAGCACTGGAGCAAAGCCAACTAAGACTCGCTCATTTACGTCAAGTTCTGATGGATTTAAGAGCGAGAGAGTCGCTTACTTATGACAAGTCTGGCAAACCCAAGGGCAGCTCCTTAGGTGGCGGAATTAAAGCTTAAAAAACGAAGTTTAAGTCGTTTATCAACAATCCCTCTTAGCAGCATAAATTCAATAATAAATCACATTTTTAATGCGTTGGGGGCGGGTGACAGAAATATACAAATCTTGCACTACCTGCATGTCGAGCTGCATTTCCGTTACGTAGGTATCGGCTCCTACAGAATACGACTTTATGACCTCTGCACCTTGAATTACGCCCTGGACAGAGGCGCTAAGTTCACTATTATTCAGGGCCAAAGCTCCTAGGGTTTGAGTACCGCTTAATTGCTGACCATACACTTGTTCTGCAAGTTCTCGATAAGCATCTAACTTTGCAGCTCGCATCGCCAACAACATTTTTTCTTCATCGGTAATCCCCGGCTGAGATGAAATAGGTGCATAGCCAATGGCTTTCAGTACGGGGAAGCGTTCTGGCGTTACCGCTTCATATTCAACTTGTTTGTCAAAAATATGAGAACACCCTGTCATTACCAAAAAAATTAATATGGCGTTCATATAAATAGGTAGGTATCGATTGATTTTACGTTTCGTTGCGTGATTCATTTTTGTCTCACTGTCTTGATGATTAGCACATCAATTTGGCGCTTATATGCATATGATGGAAAGTATGCGAATGTTATGCCAAATCAGACTAAGACGTGAATCAGATATCATCGGGAAAAGAAACGTCAATGTAGGTATTGTTTATGCATAGTGTTTATGTGTAGATAGAACATAAATAGAAAACATTGGATGAAAAATGCTACGTCATCGTCGAAATATTGGCTTTATTTAACTTATGCGTGTGTTTAAACAACGATTAAACCAATTTGTATCCTGCTTGCTGAGATCCGCGTTAATTAGCGGGTTAATTAGCCTGTATGTAATCTCAGGGAAAACCTTTGCCGCTTGGTATCAGGCGCAAGGGCAAGCTTTTGTTCGCAATGGCGATGTGAAAATGGCAAGAATGGAAGCAACCAACGATGCAGTCAGGCAAGCCTTATTATTTTCAGGTGCGTCAGTATCGAGTACGCAAACGTTGGTTAATGGATTATTGTCAAACGACGCTTTCCACATGGATGCAACGGGCGAAGTAAAGCGTGTTGAAAAAGTCACTGAACGTCGTCAAGGCAACATACTCTTCATCACCGTCCGTGCCGACATTTTCCCTAAACGAATAAGCTGCTCCTCTCAGTCATCGCAACATTCATTGATTACCGCTCCATTTAAAGTGCGGCATCCCAGCCAGCTTTTACCCGGCAATATACAAAACCTCAACCGAGCAGTAATTCAACATTTTGAGCGCTTGGTTAAAGACTACGGGCGCTCCTCTTATATTGATTCTGTGTTGCCCTTCACCATTGAATGGCGCTCTGGAAAAACCTTAGAGCAAGCGATAGCACTGGGTAAACAGCATAATGTTCAACTTGTGCTACTAGGAGAAATTGAAGACGTTAGCTTATTGCAGACAGAAAAAGCGTGGTATCAAGTCAACAAACGTCAAGACCGCCAATTTCGCTTACGTGTTGAGCTTATCGATACAATAAATGGAGCGGTTATTCACGACGCTTATTACACAACTAGCGCAACATGGTCTTTTGCTCATCACGCGAGTGTAAACCCAGCATCGCAAACCTTTTGGCAGAGTCAATACGGAGAAGCGGTTCACAATGTATTGGCTGAGCTGGCTTCTGACGTCGACGAAGTGCTTGCGTGTCAACCATCAACTGGCAGAATTTTAGCGGTTAATAACAATCAAGTCTTTATCAATTTAGGCCGCGAGCAAGGTTTAGATTTAGGCGACGCTGTATCGCTATACCAAAAAAGTCGATTGTTTGACGAGTTTGGAAAGCAATATATTCAATACAATTTGCATCCTGATAAACTTCGTGTAGTGAATGTAAACGTGGACAATGCAATCGTAGAGCCGGAATCAGGTGGGTTATTGGGCAATATTCAACCAAATGATTTTGTGACCCTAAAATAAGGCTTCTTCTTCACGCAAGCATGGTTATACTATGAGATATTGCGAGTCCCCATAGTTTAACTGGATAAAACAAGAGCCTCCTAAGCTTTAGATCTGCGTTCGAGTCGCGGTGGGGACGCCAGTTCTCTCAATGAATTCAATGTTAAGGAGCTGTGTTATGACCGAGCAACTTGACGATAACTCGTCTTTTTTCGACGAAATGGATGGCGTAAAACCTTTGTCTCAGGACAAAGTAGATGCACACGATCCCCATCGTGCCATCTTATCTAAACAACAACTGGCTGAAAGAAATAACGATGTTGTTAAATCACAAAAACCATTACTGACCCTTGGTGCCATTAATCCTGTTTCACCCGATGATTTCCTATCATTTAAACAGCCGGGTATTCAAGATGGCGTATTTAAGAATCTTCGATTGGGAAAATATACCCTAGATTATCAATTAAATCTTGCTGGCCTTACCTTAGAAATGTCTGCCATTGCGTTATTTAATCAATTGCAGAATGCGCATCAAAAGGGACTGCGGGCTGGCCTTATTCGCCATGGCAAGGGGGAAAACAGTACGCCTTTCCCTGCATTGAAAAAAAGCTACGTCAATCATTGGTTGCGAGAGCTTGACTGTGTCATTGCATTTCACACCGCGCAACCCTTGCATGGCGGTTTAGGCGCAACCTACGTATTATTGAAAAAACATGCTGAGCAAAAATTAATAAACCGCGAAAGAAATAGACGCCGTTGACCAAATTGCTTAAGCGAAGTAGTCCCCCCTAATTGCTTTACTAGCTACTTTCGAACACAACTTACGTTAATTTAAAGAGCTTTATGGAAAAAATAAATATTGAAGAACAATTTGCCTCGTTTAACGAAACGTGGTGCCCCAAAGTGATTGCTGATGCTAACGGTCAACTGGTTAAAGTGGCAAAAGGTGAAGGGGAATTGGTTTGGCATTCACATGAAAACGAAGATGAGTTGTTTATTGTGTTCAAAGGCCAGTTAACGATTATGATGCGAGACCGAACGGTGTCTCTTGGGCCTGGAGAGCTGTTCGTCGTACCTAAAGGAGTAGAACACTGCCCCGTTGCTGAAAAAGAAACACACTTTATGATGATCGAACCCACTAGCACTGAGCATACAGGTAAAACTGAATAAATATTGCAGAAGCCTTCATTGAGTGTTGACATATTACGGTTAAACAGGCAAACTTCGCGACCTTGATTTTTGAGTTAATTAATTTTTGGGAGTTACACCTTGGCTAACATCAAGTCTGCTAAGAAACGTGCGATCCAAGCCGAAAAACGTCGCCAGCACAACGCAAGCCGCCGCTCTATGACTCGTACCAGTCTTAAGAAAGTGGTTGCTGCCATTGAACAAGGTGATAAAGAAGCTGCTCAAGCTGCATTTGCAGTTGCTCAGCCCATTCTTGACAGAATGGCAACTAAAGGCCTGATCCACAAAAACAAAGCTGCTCGTCATAAGAGCCGTCTTTCTGCGCAAATTAAAGCATTGTAAGTTTTTTAACTTTCAGTATTTCAAAGCGAGCTTATGCTCGCTTTTTTGTTTTATATACCCGTTCCACCTTGTCACACATTGTTCAAATTAATGTCACGCAACGGTAAATAACACTGTCTAACATATTCGTCCCAAGTACTTCTCTTGGCGATGCACATGAAACAGCACCACTACAAAGCGGCTTGGCTTTCTGATATTCACCTTGGCTCTAAAGACTGTAAAGCAGAGTTTCTTCTCCATTTTCTTGAACACAACACAATGGACACATTGTACTTGGTGGGTGACATTGTAGACATGTGGCAAATGTCAAAACAATTTCATTGGCCTGAAGCTCATAACCAAGTGATGCACAAACTTATGTCCATGAGCCAAAACAATACCCGAATCATCTACCTGCCTGGTAATCACGATGCACCATTGCAAACCTACAAAGGCATGGCGCTAGGAGACATAGAGATAGAAAGAGAAATAGTGCATACCATGAGCAATGGAAAGCGCTATTTAGTACTCCATGGCGATCAATTCGACGGTGACGTCACCCTAGGTAAGTTTGAATCTTGGGTTGGAGACAAAGGCTACTCGCTACTGCTCGCCCTGAACCGATATTACAATGCAATAAGGCAGTGGAAAACAGGTAATTATTGGTCTTTGGCAGGTTACATTAAGCAACACATTAAAGGCGCGAATACGGCTATCGCTCGATACAAACAAGCTTGCTGCGCAAATGCAAAATCAAAAGGGCTAGATGGTGTTATTTGTGGTCATATTCATCATCCCGAAATCGACAACATAAATGGTATTCACTACATCAACGATGGCGATTGGGTAGAAAATTGTACCGCTTTGGTAGAAACATCCACAGGTGCGCTTCACATTCTACGTTGGGTTGAACAAATGCAAAGCTCAACGCTATTTTCAGTCATTGATGACAAAGACACGCTGCCCAGTAAAGCGGCCTAATCCACCCAAACGAGCAGAAATACCCATGTTTACGGTCGAAAACGTCCTAAATAAACACTACCCGCGCTTAGCAAACCGCCGGTTTATAGGAGCTTCTTTGGCCTTTGTTTTGCGCCACTTACTGCATGAGAAAGAGCTTAAAGAATTTGCTGACAACTTCCCTCACTATCACGATATCGACTTTGTGGAGCAGGTGCTCGACTATTTTAATATCTCCTATTCAGTACGTAACAGTGAAAAAAGCCGTATACCCGCATCGGGTACAGCCATTATTGTTGCGAACCACCCTATTGGATCGCTAGATGCACTTGCATTGATAAAGCTGATTAGTGAAGTGCGCAGTGATGTAAAAGTGGTTGCGAATCAGATGCTGATGGAAATTAGTTCGCTGCATGGAATATTGCTTCCGGTTAATAATATGCAAGGAGGCACAGCTAAACAGCACTTGCATGCCATACAGGCTCACATTGCGAGTAATGGCATTATGCTTATTTTCCCAGCCGGTGAAGTCTCACGCCTACGCCCTCAAGGAGTAAGAGACACTCGCTGGCATTCAGGGTTTTTAAGGCTAGCCAAACAAGCAAAAGCGCCAATTATTCCGGTTTTTATTGACGCAAAAAATTCACCGCTGTTTTACGGCATTTCGATGATCTATACGCCACTTGCCACTGCGCTGTTGGTAAAAGAAATGTTCAAACAACGGAAAAAGCACTTACCCATGCGTGTTGGCGAAGCGATCCCTTATTCTTCTTATGAAGGTTTGGCTTTACCCATTAAAGAACAGGTAAAGCTATTCAAAAAGCACTTATATAAAATTGCTGTTGGGAAGAAAGCCATTTTCCAAACCCAAGCCCCGATAGCCCTGCCTGAGCATCGCCAGGAACTAAAAAAAGCCATCCATAAATGCGAGCGGCTCGGTACCACCGTCGATAACAAACTTATTTATCTCTACCAGCATCAAGGTAGTTCTCCCATCATGCGAGAAATTGGCAGGTTGCGCGAACTGGCGTTTCGTGCTGTGGGAGAAGGCACATTTACAAAACGTGATATCGATGCCTACGATAGTCATTATTTTCATTTAATTCTTTGGGATCCGGAAGATTTAGAAATTGCTGGAGCTTATCGCTTTGGTGACGCCGAAACATTGAGCGCTAGCGATCATCCTACGGGGCTGTATTCTGCAACACTGTTTGACTACGGCAAGGGTCATGAAGCGCTGTTTAAATATGGCTTGGAGTTGGGAAGAAGTTTTGTTCAACCCCAATACTGGGGTAAACGCTCACTCGATTACCTTTGGTACGGCATTGGCGCCTTTCTTTCACGATACCCAAAATACAAATATCTTTTTGGAGCGGTCAGTATTTCCAATACCTATCCAAAGCCTGCAAAAGATGTATTAGTGGCTTTTTACAAATCCCATTTTCCTTCGTCTTTTTGCGAAGCCAGCGCAAAGTTGCCATATTTGACAGAACCGAAAGCATTGCAAACATTTTCAGGGCAAAACTATAAAGAGGAGTTCGCTATGCTAAAAAATTTGTTAGCCAACATGGGTGTCACCGTCCCTACTCTTTATAAGCAATATTCTGAAACGTACACTGAAGGTGGTGTGAGTTTTTTGGATTTTAATGTCGACCCGCTGTTTTCTGATTGTATCGATGCTCTTGTGGTCGGTGACCTTAGCAAATTAGATGCAAAACGCCGTAAACGGTACATGCCAAATAATCCATGAAATCTGATAGCTAAAAAAAGTCGCGACAAATACGTTAATATAAGTAATCATTAAATTTATACTAAGTAAGTTGGCGGCTTTTATGGTGCGCATTATCATTTTAATTCCTCTTTTGCTGAGCCTACTTTGGTTTTTTTACTTGCAAATAAAGGGATATAGTTTGTCGCAGGGTAAGCAAGGTTTTATCTATATTCTTGTGTTTTCAGTTGTGATAGCGGTGTTTTATTCGTTTATGCTGTGGGTGACACATTGAATCAAACCATCAAGGACTCGTTTAAGTGAAAGGAGGCTCGTTAAAAGCGCGATACGAAAAATCAATCGACACAATTAAAACTAGCTTTTGGTTTGTGCCTTTTGTTTGCGTTGTTTTTTCGTGTATGGCGTTATACCTAACCCACGTTGTAGACCATTCTCGTATTTTAGAAAGCGTTTTCGGCTTCAAGTTTTTTTATTCTATTTCTGCCGAGGGAGCCCGTTCACTTCTCTCTACCAGTGCAGCATCAGTAATTACTATCACTAGCATTGCCTTTTCAATGACGATTGTGACGCTTACCTTAACCTCTAACCAATTCGGTCCGCGGCTTCTTCGTGGGTTTATGCAAGACAAAAATACTCAACTATCGTTAGGTATTTTTGTATCGACGTTTGTATTTAACCTTTTGCTTATCCGTTCAACCAGCAGTGATCAAGGTACGGTATTCATTCCGGGATTAGGAGTCGCCCTGGCTTTATTACTAACGCTGATGTCAATCTTAACGCTTGTCTATCTAATCCATCATGTTGCTATTTCTATCCAAGCCGAGAGCATAGTAGATAAGTGCTGGCAGGGCTTAAAAGTGGACATTGAACGCATCTTCAAAAAACACAACAGCAATATTCCCAATATCAATTTAAGCAAGCACAAATCGCAAACCAGCCTAGAAATAAAAAGCACCAAAGATGGGTATGTTCAAGTACTGGATTACGAGAATTTAGTCAATGAGCTTCAACAGGCTAAGCTGTTTTTGTCGCTATCAATAAAACCTGGCGATTACATAAAAACAAAACAAGGAATAGGACACCTTTATCGCACTGACAACAAGACGGCTTGCGATGACATGAATGAAAAAATAATGGATTTCTGTATTGTAGGGAAAACACGAACCCCTATTCAGGATCCTGAATTTGCGATAAATCAGCTTGTCGAAATAGCAGTCAGAGCGCTTTCCCCAGGTATTAACGACCCCTTCACAGCTATCTTATGTGTTCATCGGCTAGGAAGTATCATTAACGACATTTCAAGTCGTCAATTTCCTCCCACATTGCTTTTTGATGGTGACGATGCCCTTAGAATTGAGCGTAAAGTAACTAATATTGAGGGGATAGTGGCGAGTGCGTGTGATCAAATAAGACAAAATTGTGATGACCATCCCAGTGTCATCATTGCCTTTTTAGATATGCTTGAAAGTGTTGCCCAAATATCGACAAACGCAAATTGTAATGCGGCACTGTTCGAACAAGGGAAATGTTTAGTAGAGAGCTTAAGCGAACATGCTTTACATCGAACAGATATGCTTGATATCCAACAGCGCTTTGAAATATTAAAAAAGAGAGTCAGCAGTATTTCTCTCCCTTGAGTCCGTTCCCATTCCTCACATTTTATTCTTTATTGTTTCGCTTCCTGATAATTCTTTATCACAGTGTAAAAAATGCAGAGTTGTTTTTCATTTGTTCATAAAACCAAGCAAACAACGGCCTTTTTTAAAGCTACGTAACTGATTTTTATAGGTAAAAAATCAGGCTCGCATATTGCAAATTGAATATCAAAAAAGCCTTACTACATTGCGACTTCTCAGAATTTACACGAGTACCGATACAATGACACAAAAAAAATTAACTAAAAACACAGTATTTAATTGGTTTGCGCGTTACGAAACATCTCAAAATAAAATGACACTGCGATCGAATCCGACTCTCTATAAGGGTCAATATGCAAATGCTGCTTATCAGAATAAAAATTAATTAAGTGTTTACACCTTTGTAAGTCTACACCTTTGACGATTTTCTAACAGATACTTGTGGGAATATTATTATGAAAAAACACCTTATACTGACTTCGATTCTTGTGATTACCTTACTTCTTACTGCGTTGAGCATCAGCGGTTTTACTTCCGTTTCTAGAGCCGAAGGGCAAGCTAGTTCCGGTTCACTATCAATAGACAATGAAAACCGGATGTTTAATGAAGTGAATAAAAAGTTTACGTCTGCACCTTTTGAAAAAGATAACACCGTTCATCAAATTCGGGCTCAGCGTATAAAGCATTATTTACAGCTGGCTGAAAGCTATGAAGACCAACACTTTCGAATGGGCAGTGTACACTCTGTGAAGGCCGCTGACCGATTGCTCGACCATCATATTGATACCTTACAACAACGAAACCAACCTAGAGTTGTAACTTACGAGATAGTTGAATTTTAAACAACCACTTTCAATATATTGTAGACGGCGAGAAAGACACAAAAAACGCTGAAATTTCACTGAAGAGGCAGGAAGTAACGATTGTAAGTTTATTAAACAACAATAGTTAATTTGAGTCTATTTTTTAAGTCTTTATTGACCTGTGAGAGTAAACGACAATAATAGGAAAAATCAAAGTGAAAAATGTGGGCTAATCACTGAGTTAGTTCGTAATTTAAGCTTAACTGCATAGCGGCGCGTACCTTCACTACGCTAGCGTATTAACAAGTATACAGATTAAATTAACATACTAATAAAACTTATCTTTCAATTACCCTATAAGCATATTAATATTATGAATGAATTAGATAATCCCGCTAGTCGACTAGCAAAGCTCAGGGGTATGCTTGAACTGTCTCAAAATGCATTTGCAAAACAAGTAGACATTACTCAAGGAGCACTGTCTCAATTAGAGTCGGGTAAATCTGCATTATCACTGCCAACAATACAAAAGATTTGTGATGCATTTGATGTTGACTGCAATTGGTTGGTGATGGGCTCAGAGCAATCTACTATTTTTTCACATTCAAACAGTAATACGATGCATAAAAACAACATGGAAGCCGATTCGCATTCATTTAGCCGCGACATACTCATCCCTTTAATTTATGAAGGAGCACATGCTGGATATATTAAGGATTGTGAAAATTCAGATTATATTTCATCTTTAGATGTTTATCGTATTCCGGGCTTTGAACAAGGTGACTTTCGCATGTTTGAGGTAGTTGGCGACAGTATGGTTCCGACTATCTACCCCAGGGAAATCGTTATAACTGAACGCGTCGCTCAAAAAGCATCGATTGATGACGGGCATCTTTGCGTAGCGATTACCGAAGAAGGTATTGTTGCGAAGCGTGTTTACGTTCACGAAAAACATCACTTTATTTTCAAAAGTGATAACCCAAAATTTAAATCCTATTCCTTGCCAATGAAGGAAGTGAAAGAAATTTGGTCGATTCGAGCCAAAATAACTAGCGAACTGACGGCAGGAGTCAACTTAGATACTGAAAGATTCGAATCGATAGAAAGCGAGTTAAAATCTTTACGTAATGAGATTTCCCAACTAACGAAAGGGTAATTAAAAGTTAATTAAGAATCCAACAAAAAGGAGAACTTTAGTTCTCCTTTTTGTTTTCTTGGTTGTTCATCTTAGTGATGATTAATTAGTCGCGGTCTGAAAGATTTCGACATTTGCATTTGCCCTCAACGCTTCAACGAAGGCCTCCATTTCAGCGTTGGTGCTACTAGAGGCTAAACGCTGGCGAAACTGTGTAACGGTTTCCTCCGAAACATTTTCAATTTCATTGACTTCCAGTAGTTCGATAACAGCAACTCGACCTGAACCTAATTCAACAATTTCCACTGCGTCCTCCGGTGACGCATTGCTTAACGCAAATAAGGCGTCTGTTAGCGCAGGTGATAGCTCGGAAGAGCTTCGTGATACCGCCAACCTGTTATCCCAACTGAGTCCTTTTTCAACCAATAAATTTTGCGCTGCCGTTTTGTCAGACTGATAGCTTGCTACAAACTGCTCTGCCCAATTGTAGGCTGCTTGTTGTGCGTTTTCATTGGACAATATTGTGGTAATTTGACTTTTCACTTCTTCCAGTGTCTGTGTTCGTTGAGGCTCGTGTTCGGCGACACGGATAACCATGACATGCTCATCACTGACTTCTATAATTTCACTATTCACTCTTTCTTCAACCAGTTCTGGAGAAAAAGCGATATTAAGTATATCAGCACGGTCAAACGGGCTAGGCGCAAAAGACTGAGATAATAATCCAGTCGTTTTTACTGTTGTTCCCAATTCGCCAGCAACATCTTCGAGAGAGTCAGATATTTCAAAGGCGAGCTCCGCCATGTTCGATTGCAAAGTATAAAACTCATCTAGTGCAGCATCGCGTTGCAAATTGCTTGCTATTTCATCTCGAACTTCATCCAGCGCTTGTGTTTGTAAAGGAGAAATCTCTGTTACTTTTATAAGATGGTAGCCAAACTCTGTTTCAATAACATCTGACACTGCCCCTTCAGATTCGAGAGAAAAAGCTGCATTTTCGAACACTTCTCCCATTACGCCATCGCCAATTTCACCAAGATCGCCACCGCTTTCAGCGCTAAAGGTATCATCAGATTCATTAGTCGCGATGGTCGCAAACGCTTCACCGTCTGCAATTTGCTGTTTCAATGCGTCTATTTTTGCCTTTGCAGCGTCTTTGTCTTCCCCAAATTCAACAAGAATGTGAGAAACACGTCGGGTTTCCTGCGTTTGAAACGCTAGCAAATTGTCTTGATAATATTGCTCAACTTGCTCATTCGTTATATTGATGTTATCTATCAAGTCAGACACTTTTAGCTCAACGTAAGCCAGTCCTACTTTTTCTTCCGTATCAAAATCGGGCAAATTAGCGTCGTAATACAGTTGAATGTCGTCTTCGCTAATGTCTATTTCGTCATTAAATGACGCTGAATCAATATTCAGCACGTTTGCATCACGAGTCTGCTGCTCCAACTTAGCCAATTTTCGTGCCGCATCTGGCAGCGCAAAGCCACTCCCGCCCAACGAACGGGAAAGCTGATCGCGTGTCATTTCTCTGCGAATGTAATCTCGAAAATCTGACGCTTGAAACCCAGATTGACGAATTGCCGCTAGGTATCGCTCGTTGCTAAATTGGCCGCCCACTTGAAATTGTGGAAAAGATACGATGGCTTCCTTAACTTGTTCATCACTCACTCGTAGTCCCATATCCTCTGCTTTTTGCTTCATCAATACATCATTGATTAGTCTTTGCAGTACTTGCTGACGAAATTGAGCTAAATAAGACGGATCCGCAAATAATTGTGAGATACCTTCGCCAAATTGTGCTTCCATTTGTTGCCGTTGGTTTTGATATGCTCGCTCAACTTCGCTTTGCGAAATTTCTTCACCATTTACCTTAGCAGCAGCATTAGATGGCGGACTGGTTAAATAACTACCCACCCCTGCCAATACAAAACTTAAGACAATGATTGCAATAATTACCATTGCCCATGGACCTTGGGCCCCTTCTCTGATCCGCTCTAACATGATCGTTTACATACTCCGTACTGAACGTTTACCCAGGTCGCGTTAAACAAAACTGCCCAAGCCTGAATTTAGCGCGCGATTATAACGCATTCTTTGGCATTATGGCGAGTCAGGGGCAATAAAAAAGGCGATGAAAACATCGCCTTTTTCTAAAGAAAACGTTTGGCTTAGTTACATGCGTCTTTAAGTGCTTTACCTGCTTTAAAAGAGGGTACTTTTGCAGCAGAAATTTGAATAGTCTCACCAGTTTGTGGGTTACGACCGCTTCTTGCCGCTCGTTCACGAACTTGAAATGTTCCGAAACCGACTAAAGCAACTTGATCACCTGCTTTAAGCGCTTCCGTCACTGACTCAGTAAATGCGTCAAGAGCACGCCCGGCAGCCGCTTTAGAAATATCTGCGCTTGCAGCAATGCTATCAACAAGTTCTGACTTATTCACTTTTATAATCCCCTTCGATTGTTATTATTTGCCACGTCACCCTGAGAATGACAATACTGACTTTATAACAAGCTTGTTTTTAAACATCAAGCTATCTGTTACATTTATTTAACTTTTAATTTCAACTGCTTTCATCCCTTTGGTGACAAGGCTTTCAGCAAGTCTATGTAAAAGGTATCACAACTTTCGTCTATTGAAAGCACTAAAGTTCAATAAATTTAATTTTTTTACCTTAATGTTCTAATTTTGCTCATTATTTTTAAATAATTATGCAGGTTGCCACGCGTCAACAGGGTTCGCCAAGGCTAAATCTAACACTTGATCAATCCATTGCACTGGGTGAATATCTAAATCTTGCTTGATGTTGTCAGGAATTTCTTCCAAATCACGCTCATTATCTTTGGGTATGACAACCAATTTAGTTCCCCCTCGGTGGGCAGCAAGCAATTTTTCCTTCAAGCCACCAATGGCAAGAACTTCTCCCCTAAGGGTAATTTCGCCCGTCATCGCCACTTCACATTTCACTGGGTTTCCGGTTAATGAAGATACAAGCGCTGTACACATCGCAATACCTGCGCTGGGACCATCCTTTGGTGTTGCTCCTTCGGGAACATGGACATGTATGTCTCGTTTTTCGTAAAAATCTTCATTAATACGTAGCTTTTCAGCGCGGCTTCTCACCACTGTCATCGCCGTTTGTATAGACTCTTGCATGACGTCACCCAAGGACCCAGTAAACGTGGTTTTTCCTTTACCCGGTACAGAGGTCGTTTCTATCGTCAACAAATCGCCACCGACTTGAGTATACGCCAAGCCAGTTACTTGACCTATTTGATTGTTCTTATCTGCTTTGCCATAGTCAAAGCGCTGCACACCCAAGTAGTCTTTTAAGTTATTGCCATCAACCGTAACTTTTTTATTACTCTTATCTAGCAAAATTGACTTTACGGCTTTTCTGCAGACTTTAGAAATTTCCCTTTCCAAACTTCTTACACCCGCTTCGCGCGTATAGTAACGAATCATGCCAATGATTGCTGAATCAGTAATGTCTAATTCAGTGGTTTTAAGGCCATTGCGCTCGATTTGTTTATTTAGCAGGTGCTGTTTGGCGATGTTAAGCTTTTCATCTTCTGTGTATCCAGACAGGCGAATCACCTCCATTCTATCAAGAAGCGGACCCGGAATATTCATGCTGTTCGATGTTGCCACAAACATGACATCAGACAAGTCATAATCAACTTCTAAATAATGATCGCTGAAACTATTGTTTTGCTCTGGATCCAAGACTTCTAAAAGCGCTGAAGCAGGGTCGCCGCGCATGTCAGATGACATTTTATCTATTTCGTCGAGTAAAAATAACGGGTTTTTTACTCCCACTTTAGCCATTTTCTGTACTAACTTACCCGGTAATGAACCGATGTAGGTTCGTCGATGGCCGCGTATTTCAGCTTCATCTCTCACCCCACCTAATGCCATTCTTACGTATTTCCGACCGGTCGCTTTTGCGATAGATTGCCCTAAAGAGGTTTTACCCACTCCAGGGGGACCGACCAAACACAATATCGGGCCTTTTAATTTTTTAACTCTCTGCTGAACAGCCAAATATTCTAATATACGCTCTTTGACTTTATCTAAACCATAGTGGTCAGCATCAAGTATCTTTTCTGCGCGGGGAAGATCTTTCTTAACGGTACTTCGTTTGGTCCATGGAACGTTAGTTAACCAATCAATGTAGCTTCTTACTACCGTAGCTTCGGCAGACATAGGCGACATCATTTTAAGCTTCTGTAGCTCCGACGTCGCTTTTTCTTCTGCCTCTTTAGGCATTTTTGCCTCAGCAATTTTTTTGGATAACGCTTCAAATTCGTCGGGAGCTTCGTCAATTTCGCCCAGTTCTTTTTGAATCGCTTTCATCTGCTCATTCAAATAGTACTCTCGCTGACTTTTCTCCATTTGTTTTTTAACGCGAGTGCGAATTTTCTTTTCAACTTGAAGTAGATCGATTTCACCTTCCATCAGCGCCATCAAATATTCCAAGCGCTGATTAATATCTTGCATTTCCAACACTTTTTGCTTTTCTGCAAGCTTTAGCGGCATGTGCGCTGCCATCGTGTCGGCCAAACGTGCCGCGTCTTCGATTCCATTTAATGAAGTCAGCACCTCTGGCGGAATTTTCTTATTCAGCTTTACGTATCCCTCAAATTGAGAAACGGCTGAACGTATCAAGATTTCCTGCTCGGCATCGGGCAAAGGTTCGTCAGACAGTTGAGCCACTTCTGCCATGAAAAAGGGGTCGGATTGAGAAAAATCGTCGATGGTCGCGCGAACGTTCCCTTCCACCAATACCTTAACCGTTCCGTCAGGTAACTTGAGGAGCTGAAGAATCGTGGCGATAGTACCCACCTGAAATACATCTTTTGCTTCAGGTTCGTCGACGCTGGCATCTTTTTGTGCGACTAAGAAGATTTGTTTGTCTGCATCCATCGCAGCTTCAAGGCAGTGAATCGACTTTTCCCTCCCTACAAACAGGGGGATTACCATGTGCGGATACACTACTACATCTCGTAATGCCAAAACAGGCATTTCAGTGCGAATATCTCGCTCTTTCGTCATGAATATTCTCTAATTTGTGTTGTTGATCAACTTGTCTTTGAGTATATGGGGCTTGCAGATAAAAGTTCAATAAAAAAGGCCCAAATTGGGCCTAATCACTTTAACTTTCGGAGGCAACGCGTTTTTCAGCATTGTCGTAAATCAGGATAGGCTTGGACTCCCCTTTAATCACCGTCTCGTCTATCACCACTTTACTCACATCGTCCATAGAAGGTAGGTTATACATGGTATCGAGTAACACACCCTCAACAATAGACCGCAGACCCCGTGCGCCTGTCTTGCGCTGCATGGCTTTGCGAGCGATAGCGGCTAGCGCATCGTCCCTGAACTCTAATTCAGTATTGTCTAACGAAAACAGGGCCGCGTATTGTTTAGTAATCGCGTTCTTAGGCTCTTTCAAAATTTGAATTAAGGCGTCTTCATTCAACTCTTCCAAACAGGTAACAATAGGAAGTCGTCCAATGAATTCTGGGATCAGCCCGTACTTCACTAAGTCTTCTGGCTCCACCTGCTTAAACAGTTCACTTACCGCCTGTTTCGTCGCTGTGTCTTTAACTTGTGCACCAAACCCTATCCCACTTCCGTTGCTTGCTCGCTGCTCTATCACTTTATCTAATCCGGCAAACGCGCCACCACAAATAAATAATATTTTAGAGGTATCAACTTGTAAAAACTCTTGTTGAGGGTGTTTCCTTCCACCTTGCGGAGGAACAGAAGCAATAGTACCTTCAATGAGCTTGAGTAAGGCTTGTTGAACGCCCTCCCCTGACACATCGCGAGTAATAGAAGGATTGTCTGATTTGCGTGATATTTTGTCTATTTCATCGATATACACAATGCCGCGCTGCGCTTTTTCCACATCGTAATCGCATTTTTGCAAGAGCTTCTGAATAATGTTTTCAACATCCTCTCCAACATAACCCGCTTCGGTTAAGGTAGTGGCATCCGCCATCGTGAATGGCACATCAAGCAATCGAGCCAGAGTCTCAGCTAAAAGCGTTTTTCCGCTCCCCGTTGGACCAATGAGTAAGATGTTACTTTTACCCAATTCAACACCATCATGTACATCGCCACTACGAAGCCGCTTGTAATGATTGTAAACCGCTACTGCAAGTACTTTTTTAGCGTGTTCTTGACCGATAACATAGTCGTCGAGGTGGGTGTGAATTTCGTGAGGACGGGGTAATTCATCCTGTTTTTGTTTTGGCGATATTTCTTTTATTTCTTCGCGTATGATGTCGTTGCATAGTTCAACGCACTCATCACAAATAAAAACTGAAGGTCCCGCAATTAATTTACGTACTTCATGTTGGCTTTTGCCACAAAACGAACAATATAGTAACTTGTTGTCACCATCACTATTGTGCTTATCACTCATTAAAAATGCCTCTTTCACTCCCCTCATTGGGAGCGTGATATTTTTTACTTACCAAGTTCCGTATCAGATCGCTTAGTTAAGATCTGATCCACCAATCCATATTCCTTGGCTTGTGCTGCTGATAAAAAATTATCTCTGTCAGTATCGTTTGCCACTTTTTCGTAATCTTGGCCAGTATGTTCAGCCATTAAACGATTCAACTTCTCTTTAATAGACAAGATTTCTTTCGCGTGTATTTCAAAATCTGATGCTTGCCCTTGGAAACCGCCTAAAGGTTGGTGAATCATCACGCGCGCATTCGGTAAACAATAGCGCTTGCCTTTCGCTCCGCCTGATAATAAAAATGCGCCCATACTCGCAGCCTGACCCACACATACCGTAGCGATATCTGGCTTTATAAACTTCATGGTGTCATAAATTGCCATGCCTGCGGTAACTGAACCGCCAGGAGAATTAATATAAAGATAGATGTCTTTTTCAGGGTTTTCAGCCTCTAAGAACAACATTTGAGCAACAATTAGGTTCGCCATATGGTCTTCGACCTGCCCAACCAAAAAAATTACGTTCTCTTTTAATAGTCTAGAGTAGATATCATATGAACGCTCTCCCTTAGAAGTTTGCTCTACAACCATGGGAACAAGTGCGTTTTGAATATCAGATGGAGATTGTGTCATAAGTGTCCTGAATACCTTACTTGAAATACAAAAATGCTCGGAGTATCCGAGCATTTAAGCAGTAGGCTTAGGGAGAAGTCAAACTTCTCAATAAATTTTAAGCCTGTTTGTTCATCACTTCGTCAAAAGATTTAACAACGGCCGTGGTTTTAGCTTTGTCTAATACCCAAGTCATCGCTTGATCTTCCAAAGCGACGTTGCGCATTTGCTGCATTAATTCTTCATTACCTTTGTAGTAATCGACCACTTCTTGCGGATCTTCATACGCAGAAGCAGAGGTTTCGATTAACTCCATCACTTTCGCTTCGTCTGCTTTAAGCTCGTTCTTCTTAATAACTTCACCTAATAACAGACCAATACTAACACGACGCTTTGCGTTATCTGCAAAAAGTTCAGATGGTAAATCTGGTATGTTTTTATTACCCGGCTGTTGCTGCTCAAAGCGCTGCTTTGCCTGCTCTTTAAGCGTTTCAATTTCTTGGTCAATCAACGCTTGAGGAACAGTAACCTCATTGGCTTCTAGTAAAGCAGTAATCACCTTTTCCTTATTTTCTGCTTTTACGGTTTGATCTAACTCACGCTGCATGTTTTTTTGCACTTCTTCCTTAAGCGCATCAACACCGCCCTCTTCTACACCGAAAAGCTTAGCAAATTCTTCATCAACTTTAGGTAACGATTGACCTTCAACTTTCTTAACACTCACCGCAAATTGTGCAGCTTTACCCTTAAGCGCTTCTGCGTGATAGTCTTCAGGGAATGTCACATCTACGGTTACTTCTTCGCCTTTTTTAGCGCCTACCAACGGTTCTTCGAAGCCGGGGATCATGCGATTTTTACCGAGTTCCAAAGTAAAGTCTTCTGCTTTACCACCGTCAAATTCTTCGCCGTCTATTGTACCGACGAAATCAATGATGACTCGGTCGTCTTTCTTGGCTTTGCGGCGTACTTCTTTCCATGTGGCGTGCTGCTTTTGCAGTGTTTCCATCATCTTATCCATGTCGGATTCCTGTATTTCCACTTCAAGCTTTTCAACTTCGAGTTCTTCAACAGGGTTCACTTCAATCTCAGGATACACCTCAAACTTGGCAACAAACTCCAAATCTTTGCCGTCTTCGTCTTTGGTTAATTCAAACGAAGGCATGCCAGCAGGGTTTATTTTTTCCTGCACGATCGCCTGATAAAAATTTCGCTGCATAACGTCGCCAGCAACCTCTTGGCGTACTGCTTGTCCAAAGCGTTTTCTAATAACGCTTACAGGCACTTTACCAGGACGAAAACCATTAATTCGCTGTGTTTTTGCTAACTGCTGTAAGCGTGATTTTACCGCAGTATCTACAGATTCTGCCGGAACAGTAATGGTAAGACGGCGTTCTAAACCTTGAGTCGTCTCAACTGAAACTTGCATGCTTCTACCTCAATACCTGTGTGCTTTTTCCACACATTCTATTTGTGTTAAACAGGCCGAAAACGCGTTGCAAAATTGCAGTTTGGCCCATAGGGTTAAAAAATGACGCAGCATTATAGCGGTAGTCTTTCAGGAAGTCTATTACATGTATAAAAAGCAGTGATGATAATTAGAAAAAAGCGACATAGTGAATCTGTAAAGCAATGGTCGGTGAGATAGGATTTGAACCTACGACCCCTTGGACCCAAACCAAGTGCGCTACCAAGCTGCGCCACTCAC
>CAYSDZ010000004.1:29914-156194 GCA_964429915.1 uncultured Alteromonas sp. | reverse complement strand
TGCGTTATACTTGTTCGAAAGGTTAACCACATTCCTTCTCAAGTATGCCTTGCCATAAAAACGCTGTGATAGCTCTGAAACGAGCATGTTGAGGTGGAACGGGTATAGGTATTCGTTATTATTCACGTAAGGCATGAGCAAGGTGGAACGATGACAAAGGCCAGTATTTTAATTGTTGATGACGATACAGAACTTACAGCAATGTTGTCTGAATATTTGCATTCAATGAACTTTAACGTTGAAGTAGCGTGTGACGGAGAAGAAGGGTTATCGTTGGCTACTTCTCACAGCCATTACGATATGATTTTACTTGACGTGATGATGCCAAAAAAAGATGGTTTTGAGGTGTTAAAAGCCCTCAGACAATCAAAAGTGACGCCAGTGATTATGCTTACAGCGCGCGGCGACGATTACGATAGAGTATTGGGTTTAGAGTTCGGTGCCGATGATTATTTACCCAAACCGTTTAACCACAGAGAGTTAATCGCGCGTATTCAGGCGATCATTCGACGGCGCACTCAGTATGATGACAAACAGAACCAGTCAGAAATTGATGTCGGTGGGGTGTATATAAAACCAAGCAGTCATAGCGCGACTTATTTCGGAGAAGCCTTGAATCTGACTGGGACTGAGTTTGCGACATTAAAGCTACTTGCGGAAAATAAGGGCGAATTAGTCAGTAAAGAAGCGATCAGTGAAAAGGTGTTGGGGCGTAGGCTAATGGAATTTGATCGCAGCATTGATATGCACGTGAGTAATATAAGGAAAAAAATGTCGGCCATTCGACAAATAGAACGCATAAAAACCGTTCGTGGGTCGGGTTACATACTGCTATGCGACTAAGCATGCCGCTTTTTAATGTTGGCACTCGTTTACTGATAGGGTTTTGGGTCACTATTCTCGTTGCTTTATTATGTGTGTGGGCAATCGTTAGGGTTAGCGCTTCTGATCTCGACATTGCCAAAGTGGAAAATAGTGATATCGAGCGCTTAGCGAGAGCAAAGACACGTATTGTTCGTGCTTTTGACCAAAATCAGCCCATTGCGAGAATAATCAGAAACTCAGCCAGAAACAGGCGGTTTTCATACGTGTTATATGACAACGAGACCAAAATCGTATTTGCTAGAAGATCGCCATTTGAAAAACGCTTAGAGCGTGATATTCAGCGTTTATCAGGCCAAGTGACACCTCTACAGCTTACGCGACAAGTATATCGCTTAGTAGGGCCTCATCCCATCAATCAAAATGGGAAGTCGTATTTATTGTTTTTATTAGAAATGGTACCTAACGCACAAAAACCGTTTCCTATGGTTTTAACGCTACTAGTCGTTTTGTTTGGCTTATCACTTGTTTATAGTTTTGTTTTTTCTAAATCCGTCCTTCGTCCCATTTCAGCCTTACGCAAAGCGGCAACGGAGCTTGCGAATGGGCAATGGCATGCTCGGGTGGAAACAGAACATTTTGGTAAAGATGAATTGGGCAATTTAGCGAATACCTTTAATGCCATGGCCCAGAGAATTGAAAACAATTGGCACGCTCAACAACGTTTATTAGCGGATGTGTCGCACGAATTGCGCTCACCTTTAGCGAGATTGAATATGGCAGTGGCATTGGCAGAAGCGAACACCTCGCCATCGAATGAAGCAAAATTGTCCTTTCAACGGATTGAAAAAGAAACCGCGAAAATGGATGCTTTAATTGCTGATGTGCTTGCGCTATCACGCACCGAGGCTGGCATGGCTAAGAAAGAAAAAATTGCATTAGATAAGTTGTTTGAAGAGGTCGTCAATAATGCCATGTTTGAGGCATCACAAAAGGGGATTACATTTCACGTCAATGACATTCCTCAAGTAACCATACACTGCCAAATAGATGCCATGCAAAGCGCACTTGAAAACGTGATTAGGAATGCTATCCGTTATACTCAAAGTTATGTGCGTGTAAGCTTTTCGCTTCAGCCAGCGCACTGGGTAGCGGAAGTGCACGATAATGGTGGGGGACTGAGTCACCAAGAATGTGAAAACGTTTTTAAACCGTTTTATCGAAGCGATAATGCAAGAAACGCACAAACGGGTGGAATCGGTTTAGGCTTGGCTATTACCCAAGCTGCAATTCATCATCATAAAGGAGAGGTGCATGCCAAAAAAAGTGACGACGGAGGATTGTGCATTGTGATCAGAGTACCAGTTCGTGCTTGAGTTCGTGCTTGATCAAACGGGTGTGTTTAGTGGTTTTGGCGATGTGCCGATAGCCTACGCTTGGGCAATACCAAGCAATGCACACAGCGCGGTGTTAATTATGAACGGGCGCGTTGAGACCTACTTGAAATATCAAGAGGTGATGGCTGAACTTTACGCTAGCGGGTTTGCAGTATTCACCTTGGATCACAGAGGGCAGGGGCTATCAGGCCGCATGCTTCAAGAAACGCAAAAAGGCTTTGTAGACAGTTTTGATGATTACGTCACCGACGTTTTGACCTTCGTAGAACAAGTCGTTGAGAAAAAATGGGATGGACGGCTTTTTGCGCTATGTCACTCAATGGGAGGAGCAATAGGCGCGCTTACCATGCTTGCTGCTCCCAAGCTATTTCAAAAGGCGGTGCTGTGCTCCCCTATGTTTGGCATTAAACCAGCCTTACCATCATGGCTTTCTTCTTGGTTACTCGGTGCAGGGCGGTATAAAACTAAACTTAAAAAACAGCAAGCTGATTATTTTTTTGGACAACGAGCGTATTTGGCGCACCCTTTTGCTTTCAATAGGCTCACTCACAGTGAGCCGCGCTATCAAGCCATGGTAACCTTGTATGCAAACCAACCCGATTTGCGACTGGGTGGAGTGACGACCGAATGGCTGGCAGCAGCACTCGCTGCCATGGATAAAATTGAGAAAGAGGCTAGGTTAATTTCTACACCCACACTTGTTTTTAGCTCAGGGAAAGATTTGATTATTGATAATAAACGACAAGAGAGTGTCGCTCGTCAGTTTCAACAAGCAGAATACGTGCTTGTCAACGGTGCTTATCATGAGCTATTGTGCGAGGCCGATGAATACCGCAACCCTGTGATCAAACAAACGATCGAATTTTTACTGAAATAAGCCTCTTTATGCTCGACATTGTTCTGTTCGAACCTGAAATTCCGCCCAATACGGGTAATATTATCCGCCTGTGTGCCAACACCGGCTTTCGTTTACATTTAATTGAGCCCCTAGGGTTTGACTGGGATGATAAACGCGTGCGACGAGCCGGCTTAGACTATCACGAATTTGCCCACGTGCAGCGCTATAAAAGTCTACAAGATTATGTGCAACATGCACTTAAAGGTCGCTTATTTGCATGTGAAACTTCGGGTACAGTGTTTCATTCAGAGGCTCAATATCAGGCCGGTGATGCGATTTTGTTTGGGCCGGAAACACGAGGTTTACCAGACTCAGTCATCGCAGCATTGCCTCAAGCACAACACATTCGTATTCCTATGTTGGAAGGGAGTCGCAGTATGAATTTGTCTAATGCAGTATCGGTTTGTGTGTATGAAGCGTGGCGGCAATTTGGTTTTAAAAACGGAAGCTGAATTTATTCCTCTCGCATATCTCGGCTCAGTAACGTCAGCGCGGCTTCTTTTGCTGATTTACCTTGGTAAAGCACCGCGTAAATTTGTTCGCAAATCGGCATTTCAACACAATAACTTTCAGACAGCAGCTTTACTTCTTGCGTATTTCGATACCCTTCTACCACTTGGCCAATTTCTTTCATGGCTGAGTCAACCTCTTTTCCTTGACCTAAGGCCAGGCCGAAACGACGATTTCTAGATTGATTGTCGGTACAGGTTAATACCAAATCTCCTAATCCTGCCATCCCCATGAAGGTCTCGCTTGACGCGCCAAGTGCGCTGCCGAGTCTTGCCATTTCGGCAAGTCCGCGTGTGATCAGTGCGGTTCTGGCATTTGCACCAAAACCCAAACCATCGGCAAGACCTGCGCCAATCGCAATCACATTCTTTACCGCACCACCCAACTGAACGCCTATAATATCCGCGTTTTTATACACTCGAAATGACTGCTTACAATGTAGCTTGCTTGCAATGCTGTCGATCAGTGCTTGATTGTCGGATGATAAAGAAATTGCGGTTGGCAATGCAGCAGCCATTTCGTTTGCAAAGGTAGGGCCGGAGAGGACCGCTAAGGGGATTGTATCGCCTAACACTTCTCGGGCAACCTCATGCAGTAATCGTCCCGTTCCAGGCTCAAGCCCTTTTGTCGCCCATGTTATGGTGTGTTGGTCGGTTAAAATGGGCTTTAATTGCAGTAGCAGATCTTTAAAACCATGGCTCGGGACCACGAGGAGCAAGTCGTATGCTTGACCGACAATATCGCGTAAGTCGGATATAGGGTGCAATGCATCAGGAAAAGAAAAGTTGCGTAGATAACGTTTGTTTTCCCTGTCTTGAATTAATTGCTGAACATGGGGTTGCGAGCGACCCCAAATGAACGTAGGGACTTTGTTGCGCGATAAACACAAAGCGAGGGCGGTGCCGTAAGAACCAGCACCTAACACTGCTATGGCATCACGCTTATTACTCACAACGATGCCTTATTTGTGCGTCTAACGTGTTTATGCATCTAACTTAGGTGCAGATTGCATTTCAGCGTCGGCTTGTTGTTTGCGCTTTTGAACGTAAGCAGCAAAGATTGCGTCAAAATTAACGGGTGCTAGATTCAACGGAGGGAAAGTACCACGATTTACCAAATTCGAGATAGTTTCGCGAGCATAAGGGAATAAGGTGTTGGGGCAATATGACCCTATGGTATGCGCTAGGTTAGGTTCGGGCATATCGCCAATCGCGAAGATTCCAGCTTGCTGTACTTCACATAAGAACGCTGTTTCGCCTTCAACCGTTGCGGTTACAGTAATTGCTAATACCACTTCATAAAGGTTGTTATCTAGCTTATTTGAGCGCGTGTCGATATCTAATTGCACCTCTGGCTTCCACTCCTTTGAGAAGATGGTCGGAGAATTAGGGGTTTCAAACGACATATCTTTAGTATAGATACGCTGAATTTGCAGTTGTACTGTTTGCTTTTGCGCTGCACCTTGTGCCGCGCTCTGATCATGTTCTTCAGCCATGGCTGTTTCCTTTTTCTTTTACCCTTTTAACAGAGGGTCTAATTTGTCATTTCTTTCTAACGCGTAGAGGTCGTCACACCCACCAATGTGTTTATCATTGATGAAAATTTGTGGAACGGTATACCCACCATTGGCGCGTTTTAGCATTTTTTCTCTAAGTTCTGGCTGCTTGTCGATGGGGTATTCAATGTACTCCGCCCCCTTTTCGCCCAGTAATGCTTTTGCTCTTGTACAATAGGGGCAATAACCCTTGGTATAAATTTCAATTTTGCTCATCGCGTTCTCTTAACTTAACTTAGCTTTTACTTAAAGGTAACCCAGCCGATTCCCAGCTGCTCATTCCACCTTGCAATATATTGACATGCGCAAAACCTTGTTTATGGAGCTCAGTTGCCGTGCTGCGAGAAACGTTGCCCATTGCGCAAACAACAATAATGGGTTTGTCTTTGTATTTTTCAAGCGAAGCGAACTGCTTATTGCGAATTGCCTCAGGTTTAAGCTGCTTGGCATCTAAAATATGTCCTGAATTAAATGCCTTGGTATCGCGAACATCCACTATTACTGCATCTTCTTTATTTATTTTAAGCGTCGCGTCGTGTGTGCTGAGTGCTTTAATAGGTGAAAATGCACCACTTATATAGCTATAGATAATTAAAACGAATAGTACCACCCAAGCCACTGATAATATTAAATGGTTACTGGCAAACTCTATAACTTGCTGCATTTTTTACTCTCAAACAAACAAAAACAGCGCAGAGTATAGCGATTTTGATGATGAAAACCAGTGGTATTGGTTTGTTTCATTATTAGCTAAGTGCAAACTTTTATTTTACTTTAGCTCACGCCTAATGAAGGGCGCCCAGTGCATAAAAGAAAGACGCTTCCAGCATTTCTTTAAAAAATTTGCTCTTGGCCTGTGATAAGCTTGCATGGTTGAACATCGGAAATAAAAAAGTGGGGTGAAAGTTGAAGTATGTTGTTTACACACTTTTCTTAAGTGCCTTGTTTTTTGGTGTGAGTGCGCAAACTTCACAATCTGAACAATTAAAAGCGTTACAAAAAGAATTGGCTGAACGTCAGCGCAAATTACAGTCGAGTCGCGCTTCGGCTAAAGAATTAACAGCCGTATTACGCAGGTCTGAGGAAGCCATCGCTGCAACAGCCAAATCGCTAAACAATACTAAAAATGAATTGCGTTATAACAAAACGGAGCAAGAAAATTTAACAAAGCAGTCTGACCTACTTAAACAACGCATCAATCAGCAACAGGATAAATTAGCCGCTCAAGTAAAAAGCGCGTATATGGCTGGAAATTACGATTATGCGAAAATGTTGCTGAATCAAGAAGACGCGCTGAAATTTGAGCGTGTACTTACTTACTATCAATACTTTAATGCAGCGCGTCAGGCTGCTATTTCCCAGTTTAAAAAGGACATCGCTGAGTTAGAAAGCATTACTGCAAGGCTCAACGAAGCAGCAAAAAAACTAAATGCATTATTGCAGCAACAAATACAACAGCGTGCTGAATTAGAAGCGCGCCAACAAGACCGGCAATCAACCTTAGCAAAGCTAAATAAAACTATTTCGTCTGAAGCTGAAGTGGTTTCTACTCTCGAACAAAACGAAAAGGCTTTAATTAGCGCAATTGAGAAAGCCGAACAAGCCAGAAAGAAAACACAGGCAAACGACTTGTCGCTTAATGGCTTAAGGGAGTTTAAAGGTAAGCTGATTCGTCCTGCATCAGGCAGAGTGCAGCGATTATACGGCAAGCGTCGTCAAGGCCAAGTGCGATGGAAAGGCATTATTGTTGAAGGCAGTGAAGGTGGTGCCGTTAAAGCAATACATCAAGGCCGAGTATTATATGCTGACTGGTTGAAAGGCTTTGGTTTAGTGATCATCGTCGACCACGGAGAAGGTTATATGAGTGTGTATGGTCATAATCAAGCCTTACTCAAGCAGGTGGGTGAATTAGTAAAGGCAGGTGAGACTATGGCTTTATTGGGGCAAAGCGGCGGACAAGCGTATCCTAATTTGTATTTTGAAGTAAGACACAAGGGTAAAGCGTTAAATCCATCGGAATGGATTGCTTTTTAAGGGCTTAGTTTGGTACTTTAGCTTGGCCGATTGGTGTTGTTTCAGGTTATCTTGTTTCAATTTTACTCACTGCGTTTACCAATCAAGGTTTAAACAAAAATCACATAGGATATGGTATTTCTTTTGCTCTCTCTCCTTTACTCTTTTCAACGCTGTTGCTTAATGTTTTGTTTGTGTTTAGCGGCTTTGGGTTATTCTTTAGATTTATATGCGCAGGAGTATGAAAAAAAGGGAAAAGTAATCATCGTGTTAGACGATGTAGGCTATAATCTAACTGAAGTAGAAGCATTAAAGTTACCAACTGAAGTTGCCTTTGCGATTCTTCCAAAAACACCACATTCAAAACTCTTTGCCGAATTGGCTCACGAGCAGGGACGTGATGTAATGCTGCATCTTCCCATGTCTGCAACGAACAATAATAAGTTAGGACCGTCGGCTTTAACCGTCGGAATGTTCTCAGAAGATATAGAAAACGTTTTGCACGAAGCGCTAAATAGTGTGCCTTATGCCATCGGGGTAAATAATCACATGGGTAGCCACTTAACCACGCAACAAGACGCCATGAACAAGCTAATGCTTGCACTCAAGCGCCAATCGTTGTTTTTTTTGGATAGTCGAACAACACCTCTCTCTATCGCCTATGAAACAGCCAAAAGGATGGGCATTCCCACCGATCAGCGGCATATATTTTTGGACCATCAACAAACTGCAGCGTTCTATCAGCAGCAGTTCTCTCGCTTGATCCGCATTGCAAAAAAACATGGTAGAGCCATAGGTATCGCGCATCCTTACCCTTCTTCATTGGCATTTTTGCAATCCGCACTAATGAACATTGAACAGCATGGTGTTGAACTGTATTCTGTTAGTGACTACTTTACAGTACCAAAGCCCAGCCTTCGTTCTTCTGCAACTGCACAACAGAAAACATCAACCGAAGCACAACATCAAAGCTTTGTAGAAGTAGAAGCGTTTTAGTCTTTGTCTGAACCGGGCTTTTGAAGTTTTTTAGCTATAACTCGTGGAGTCTTATAAACAATTACCTTTGTCGGTGATACAAAACTTGCACAGCGGTCAAAGGGTAATCAGTAAAAATACCATCCACACCTATAGCTTTGCACATATTAATGTCATCTACCTGATTTACTGTGTAAACCATGACGCGTTTACCCATGCTATGCGCTATGTCGACCATGTTAGCGTCAATGATGTCTAGTGCGACATTAACTGAATGTGAGGGTAATGACAGAAAATACTGTTCGACATCTTCTGGGTAATGCGCAATGAGATAAGCAATGTCGACTCGTTTGTTCAGCGCATGTACTTGCTTTAATACGCCATGATGAAAAGATGAAATAATGATATTTTCTTCAGGAATATTGTTTTTATTTAGTAAATCACTTAAGCAGTCGCTGAAGTGCTTTACATTTGATACCGATTTCAGCTCTAAATTACACAGTTTTTCACTAGCTAAGTTTTGAACCAAACTAGTGAGAGTAGGAATACGCTGTCCGTTGCCTGCATCAATGTAACGTATTTCTTCATGGCTGAATTGAGTTAATAAGCCGGTCGCATTAGTGGTTCTGTCTAACCTGAAATCATGAAAAACAAAAAACTCATCACCATGCTGAATGATGTCGCATTCAATACCGTCAGCCCCTTGTTCAATGGCTAAATCAAATGCGCTTAGAGTGTTTTCTGGCGCATATCCACTTGCGCCTCTGTGGCCTATCACTAACATAGTTGCTATGAAATAGTTGTTATGAAGTAGATTTATGAGTGATTACTGTCTCATAAATGGCTGCTGAGGTCACCAATAAACCGCCAATAATAGTGCTGAGTGTCGGTGACTCTTTCAGAATAACGATCGAAAGGAACACACCATAAAAAGGTTGCATTGACGCGATTAGCGAAAAAGTAGCAGCGCGTAAATGTTTTAATGAGTGAGCAACCAACGCATGCGGTAAAGCCGTAAATAAAGTGCCGAGCACTAATAATTTAAGCCAGTCTTGGTGAGAGGCTGTCATCAATTCGCTGCTTGCAAACGGGCTTAAGACTAAACAAATAACAGCAGTTTGCCATGCCATGGCTTTAATCCCACTGTAATGCGAGAAATAGCGACGGTGAGCAAGGTTTCTTAGCGAATACAACACGGCAGATACCACACCAACAGACACACCCAAGGTAATTTGATTGTTTAAATCTGGGGTGGGAACAATAAGCATAATGCCAATTAAAACAACAATAGCACTGAGTGCATCCTGCCAATGTAGCCGGCGAGTTTCAAAAAATGGTTCGAGAAATACGGTAATAACGGGGAATGTAAATAGGGCAATAATACCCACCGACACTCCAGCATATTGCATGGCAGCAAAGTAAGTGGCCCAATGAGCGGCCATTAAACTGCCAAGAATAAATGCAACCAAGTAGTCTTTGGTGTTGGAAAGAGCAATGCTTTCTTTTCGAGCAGCTAAAATACAGCTAAGCACTGCACACGCAAACAGTGAGCGTCCCAAGGTAATATTTAACGCGGGTAAGCCAATAACTTGAGAAAACAAAGCGGTACCGCCTAACAGAACCATTGTGATATGTAAGCCGATCAGGCTTTTTTTTACCGCATTCATTAGGAAATCACTTACTGTTTGTTTTTGAACGAGGCGAAGTGTGTACCTAGTCGAGTTATTTGTTGGGGGAGTAACGAGTTCAGTTCGATCGCATCAGCTTCAAAGCATACCACGATCGTTGAACCCAGCTTGAATCGTCCCATCTCTTCCCCTTTTTTTAAGCACATAGCGTCATCATCATACTGCCAATGTACAATTTGCTTAGTAGCAGGAGGGGTGACTGTACCCGCCCAAACCGTTTCGATGCTCGCGACAATGGTTGCACCCACCAATACCATCGCCATTTTTCCAACAGGTGTATCAAATAAAGCCACCACGCGTTCGTTGCGAGCAAATAAACCAGGCACATGTTGCGCAGTTAAAGGGTTCACTGAAAAAAGTTCACCGGGTACGTAAATCATATCGGTAAGTGTGCCGTCTATCGGCATATGAATGCGATGATAATCTTTAGGTGACAAATAGATCGTGGCAAAGTCGCCATTTTTAAAAGGCGTAGCTAACTCGGGCTTACCACCCAGTAACGCGGTGAGGCTGTAATTATGTCCTTTGGCTTGAAAAATACTATCTATCTCTATTTTACCCGCTTGGCTAACCGCGCCGTCGACAGCGTGAACGAGGTGTTCAGCTGAATCATCAATTGGACGCAAACCGGGTTTTAAGGCGCGAGTAAAAAATTGGTTAAAGCTTGAATAATCCTCAGCATCTGAGAACTCAGCCTCGCTCATATCTACATTGAATTGTTTAATGAATAATTTAATTAAGGCAGTAGTAAGTTTGCCACATTGAGCACTTGCCAACTTTCCAACCAACCTTGATATTGGATGTTTTGGCAAAATGTATTGCACATTTACTTTAAACCACTTAAGCACAAACTCACTCCACAAATAAACAAGACATTAGTTTACCTTACTTAAGTCGCTAACTTGCAGAAAAAAGGTTATGTCTCATAACTGTTTGTTTGGGATAGGAACAGAAAAGCGTGAACTTACACAAAGATGATGGAACTAATTGAGATAGACCTAGTGAGTAAAAGAAAGACGCTGCGAGCATGTCCCTATGGCGCTCGGCAAAAAACGTCCTGTTTTTTGACGCTTTCTTTTACTCACTAGGTCTATCTCAATAAGTTCCTTTCTAGTACGCAATAAAAGTACGCTTTTGAAAATCACAGGTAGGATGGCTTTTGGTCTGCCATGGATTGAATGATTTTGTGATAGCTCTCGTAGCGTTGACGAGATATTTCACCTTCTTCAACAGCGGCTCTTATTAAACAACCTGGATCGTTTAAGTGCCTACAATCTCGAAATTTACAGCCTCCGATAAACGGTCGAAACTCGCGAAAGCCTGATGTTACCCTTTCTTCTGGCAGATGCCATAGTGCGAACTCTCTCACGCCTGGGCTATCTATTAATTCGCCCCCTTCGGGTAGGGTTAATAGCTTAGCTGCGGTAGTCGTGTGTTGGCCTAAACCCGAATTGTCTGAAACATCACCAACCAATTCTTCTGCATCGGGCAATATCTGATTAATTAAACTCGATTTCCCTACGCCTGATTGGCCGACAAAAATACTCGTTTTATCTTGCAGCTGCGCGCTTAATTGCTCTATTCCCTTTTCTGTCTTACAACTGGTTGTAAGCACTTGATAACCCAATGAGCGATAAAGCGTAAGGGTTTCTTCAATATTTTGAATTTTCGTTTTATCAGCAAGCTCGATTTTATTGACCAGTAAAACAGGCATAATGCCGATATCTTCACAAGCCACTAAATAGCGGTCGATTATGTGACCCGAAAATTCAGGTAATATCGAACTAACGATAATTATTTGATCAATATTGCTCGCAACAGGTTTAACACCGTCGTAGAAATCAGGGCGAGAAAGTAGACTTTTGCGGTCGTGAACCAGCTCGATGATACCTTGTATCTTCGCATCGCTGTCATTTTCTGGCGTCATCATCACATTATCACCACACACCACAGAATCAATGGTTCGTCGAATGTGACAACGCAATACGCCCTCTGAGGTAGCGACATTTGCTTGTTTACCAAAGCGGCCCACGACTCGTCCAGCAACCGCATTGTCGAGATTGGAATGTTGCTTTGACAGTCGCTTCTTCCGGTTTTCAGCCACGCGCATTTTTTGCTGGCGTGTTAACTTGGGTTTTTTAGCCACTATTTGCCATACTTGTGTTACTTGCGTGTATGATACGCGTCATCGCAGTGGAAAGGTATTGTTCAGTGAAAAATGATTTGAATCTTGTTTGGATAGACATGGAAATGACGGGGCTTGATCCTGAAACCTGTGTCGTGTTGGAAATTGCTACTATAGTAACGGATGCACAATTAAACGTACTCGCCGAAGGGCCAGTGATTGCGATTCATCAAAGCGATGAAATATTAGACAATATGGATGAGTGGTGCGTGAAAACCCACGGAGAAAGCGGCTTAACTAAACGGTGTCGCGAAAGTGCTGTGTCAGTTGCCGAGGCAGAAGTGATGACCATAGCTTTTCTTCGAGATTATATTGATGAAGGGAAATCTCCTCTTTGCGGTAACTCCATTGGTCAAGATCGCAGGTTTATGGTGAAGTACATGCCTACCTTGGAAGCGTACTTTCATTATCGCAATGTGGATGTCAGCACAATTAAAGAGCTAGCAAAGCGCTGGCAACCGTCTGCAATCGAAAGCTTTAAAAAGAAAGGGGTACACCTTGCCCTTGACGATATTCGTGAATCTATTGAAGAATTGCGTTTTTACAGGGAAAAGGTGTTTAAAATATAGTTGGGTATGAAAAAAGACATACTCATGCGCAATAATGCCTTATGAAGGCGTGTAGTGAGCCTAAACCTTAACGGGTATAAAGGATAGTAAGTATCGTTTATCCTTCTGCTCAGAATTTTGAAGCTGCTTCGAGATACTCTTCTACTGTAATGCCAAAACGAGCGGCCATTTGTTCGGGACTTGCGTGATTTGTCGATGATGCAAGTAAAGAATCGAAAGCAGATTGAGAAATTTGTTCTACAGGAATATTGCGATTGGTCTTCCAAAATCTTAACATTTTTTTTGTGCGATAATTATGCATGGCCAAAAACATGGGTGAGCGCCAAAATTTTTGGTCGTCGATGATTGCTGTATAATTGATTTTGAATCCGGTCAGTAGGTCTTGTCTACACCCTGTAAAGATGGGATTTTTATTTGTGCTCCATATATTGTGCCTTTGTTGACGTGGACGCCCTTTTCTACGGATGTGACCAGCAGTAAAGCCGTCAGTAGAGTCAAGAAAATCTAAGACCTCTTGTCTTCTTTCATTTGATATATTTATTTCTTGAGGCGCCCCAACCCGTATAAATTGCTCAAAAAGTCTATACGTTTTACTTGGTTTAAAATGTCGCACCTCTAACAAAAAATCATAAACCTCTTTTATTTGCACGAACTCAGTGAAATGCTGTAAGGGGACCTGCAATAAATAGTCGTCATACATTTCGTAAAAGTCTTTTGGATACCAAAAATAACCAATTTTGATGAATCGTTCTTTATCATGCTTTGTAAATAAAGCCATCGTTAACGTCCTTCTATTGATATCTTAATTTGCTGTTAATCAAAACGAAAACTTACGACAGAGTTGTCTAAAAGTTGCGCTTGCAAATAGCCAAAGCAAATAACTCCAATTGACGATATATAAAAATATTTTGGCTTTGGCGTTTAAAAGCAGAGTCATTAAATATAGTTTGAGTACTAGCGTGTTGAAGCAGCATCTTTCACATTTCGCAAACAATTTTACAGAGCGAGGATTAAAGTTTTTCGATAAAAAACACAAAATAAGGCTTGCGTGTTGAGAAGATTTGTATAAAATGCGCCCCTCTCTTGATAGAGACAACATGCACTTCATACGCGGGAATAGCTCAGCTGGTAGAGCACAACCTTGCCAAGGTTGGGGTCGCGAGTTCGAATCTCGTTTCCCGCTCCAAACTTTTTAATTCATTCGTATCTGAACAATCTCCTTAGGTGTTAAACGCACCGACCAATCCGTTTTTTCTAAAGCTAACTATTTCGCTTTTCTGTTTCACTACAATGAGTACCCGATTAAGCTGATTGAATATGCACCCGAACAGAAGTTTGATCCTAATATTTAGTTTATCATTGTGTATTTTAGATTACTCATCCTATAAACGGCGTTATTTTGGGAAGAAATATCGCTATTTGACGCCTGAGTGTTTTTTCTTCCTACTTGGTCGGGTATAGTCCTTTGCCTAAAAATTGTCAAATGCCGAAAATGGGAGAGTAACAGTGAAGATGATGTCGGGTGCTGCCATGGTTGTGGAGGCACTAAAAGATGTAGGTGTGGAGATACTATTTGGTTATCCAGGTGGGGCTGTACTCGATATTTACGATGCACTTTTTGCACAAGACCACGTTAAGCATATTCTAGTTCGACACGAACAAGCCGCCGCTCACATGGCTGACGGATACGCTCGCGCGACTGGAAAAACGGGCAGTGTGCTCGTTACCTCAGGCCCTGGTGCAACCAACACTCTTACAGGCATAGCAACAGCCTATATGGATTCTATCCCAATGGTTGTGTTGTCTGGACAAGTACCCACGTCACACATCGGTGAAGACGCCTTTCAGGAAACCGATATGGTGGGCTGTTCTCGTCCTATCGTTAAACACAGCTTTCTTGTTAAACGTGCAGAAGACATTCCAAAAGCGATAGCCCAGGCTTATTATTTAGCCAATACAGGCCGTCCTGGTCCCGTTGTTGTCGATTTACCCAAAGACTTGGTGAATGTTTCAGAGGAGCACGAATATGTGTTTCCTGAAGACGTGACTATGCGTTCATATCAGCCGACCAAAAAAGGTCATCCCAAGCAAATTAAAAAAGCACTCGACGTCTTGTTGAATGCCGCCCAACCTGTCATGTATGTGGGTGGCGGGGCGATTATGGCAGGCGCTGAAGACAAGGTTATTGCTCTAGCTGAGAAACTGAATTTACCCGTAACCACAACATTAATGGGGCTGGGTGCTTTTCCGGGGCAACACGAACAAAGCTTGGGCATGCTCGGCATGCACGGAACATTGCAAGCTAACACGGCCATGCACAAAGCCGATTGTATTGTTGCACTCGGCGCCCGATTTGATGATCGCGTAACAAATAACGTCGAAAAGTTTTGTCCAGATGCCACTATTATTCATGTAGATATCGATCCTGCGTCGATTTCCAAAACGGTGAAGGCGCACATTCCAGTTGTTGGCTCTATTGATACCGTATTGGACCAGATCAATGCGATCATGCCCGACATTGATGAAGCGGCACAAAAAGAAAAATTGAGTGCATGGTGGAAACAGATAAACGCATGCAAAGCACGAAACTGTCTTAACTATCAAAAAAGCGATTCGGTGATAAAGCCACAACAAGTTATTGAGTCGTTGTATAAGCATACCGACGGGAAAGCCTATATAAGTTCGGATGTAGGTCAGCATCAAATGTTTGCTGCTTTGTATTATCCTTTCGCCAAACCACGCCAGTGGATCAATTCAGGCGGACTCGGCACCATGGGCTTTGGTTTACCTGCTGCTATGGGTGTGCAGTTTGCTTTCCCTGATGCTATCTCGGCAGTGGTAACGGGCGACGGCAGTATACAAATGAACATTCAAGAGCTAGCTACCTGTTTACAATACAACCTGCCAGTAAAAATTATATCGCTTAACAATCGTGCGCTTGGCATGGTTAGACAGTGGCAAGACATGATATATAAAGGTCGTCATTCACATTCTTATATGGATTCGATGCCTGATTTTGTGAAACTCGCTGAAGCTTATGGACACGTTGGGATGAAAGTTGATCATCCTGATGATTTAGATGACGCCATGAAGGCGTGCTTTGCAATGAAAGATAAGTTGGTCTTTATGGATATTGCTGTGGATCAAAATGAACATGTCTATCCAATGCAAATTAAGTATGGTGCAATGGACGATATGCGTTTAAGCAAGACGGAGAGAACCTGATGAGACGAATTATTTCTGTATTGATGGAAAACGCCCCAGGTGCTTTATCTAGAATCGTCGCTTCATTTTCTCAACGGGCTTATAACGTTGATTCTTTATGTGTTGCGCCGACTGACGACCCTAGCTTGTCACGTTTAACGATTATTACTCACGGTGACGATAAAACCATCGAGCAAATCACTAAGCAAGTAAATAAACTTATCGATGTACTTAAAGTGGTCGATTTAACCGAGAACGAGCATATTGAAAGGGAGCTCATGCTGGTTAAAGTGGCTACACCCACCGATGTGATAAGAGCGGAAGTGAAACGCAATGTCGATATATTCCGCGCACGTATCGTAGATGTTCAAGCAAACAATTACACCGTTGAAATTACCGGTACGTCTGAAAAGTTAGACGCCTTTGCGAATACAATGAAACTGAGTGCTGAGATAATCGAATCATCAAGAACAGGCGTGTGTGGTTTAGCTCGTGGTGATCGAGCCTTAAGAGCGTAAATATGTAAGGTCATGAACGCTTAACAAAAGTTTACAGTTTTAGGGCCAGCTCTGGTGAGCTGGCTTTTTTATTTCACTGGTTGTTGTACTATTCCATTTATATTCAGGTAAACTCACTGCACTATTTAAGAATTGTCGCAGATACAAAAAGAGGCGCTAATGGGTATTAGTCCAGCAAGTTTAATCATTATTTTAATTATTGTTGTGCTGCTATTTGGCACTAAGCGTTTGAAATCCATCGGTTCTGATTTGGGTGGTGCGTTAAAAGGCTTCAAAAAAGCGGTCAGTGAAGATGATGCCGAATTTGAAAACGACACTAAAAAAGTGTCAAGCAAGTCAGACGAATCGATGAATAGCACGGTATCTGAAAAGCAAAAAGAAAATTAGTATTTTATGTTTGATGTTGGCTTTTGGGAACTGCTTTGTATTGCCATTTTGGCTTTGCTGGTGCTAGGCCCCGAGCGCTTGCCAGGCGCCATTCGAAGCACCTTGAAAACGGTGCGAACCGTAAAACAAACCGCAAATGGTTTTAAAAATGAGGTTGAACGTCAGCTTCAAGTGCATGAGTTGCACGAAAATCTAAAAAAAGCAGAGGCTAAAGGTCTGAAAGACTTGTCTCCTGAATTACAAGAAAGTGTTGACGAACTCAAGCAAGCGGCTGAATCTGTGCAATATCCCTACAAAAAGAAAAATGACTGACTCTCAACCTCTTATTGCTCATCTTATCGATTTGCGAAACAGTATTTTACGTGCTTTATTAAGTGTGCTGGTGGTATTTTGTTGTTTAGCTTATTTTGCCCAGGATTTGTACCAGTACGTAGCACAGCCGCTAATGGCTTCATTGCCGGATAACGCAACGATGATTGCAACGGATGTGGCGTCTCCGTTTTTTGCACCGTTTAAACTCACTTTGGTCTTTTCGTTTTTTGTTGCGATCCCCTACGTGCTCTATCAAATGTGGGGCTTTGTTGCGCCCGGTTTATATAAAAACGAGAAAAAGCTTATTGCGCCGTTAATGTTATCAAGTACCGTATTGTTTTATTTGGGCGTAGCGTTTGCTTATTTTGTGGTATTTCCTTTAGCCTTTGCTTTTTTTTCTAGTGTCGCCCCAGAAGGGGTAGTGATGAATACTGACATAGACAGCTACCTTAGTTTTGTACTGAAAATATTTTTTGCATTCGGTTTGTCATTCGAAATTCCTGTCGCGATTGTATTGCTTTGTTGGACAGGCGTTACGTCAGCTGAAAGCTTAAGAAAAAAGCGCCCTTATGTTGTTGTGATAGCGTTTATTTTAGGTATGTTACTTACGCCACCCGATGTTATTTCTCAAGTTTTATTAGCGATCCCCATGTGGATATTATTTGAAGTCGGGGTGATTATTGGTGCTATGTATTCTAAGGAATCACATGCAAATTCAAATAAAATAGGATAGTACTATTGAGCAATCAGAACAGTAAACGCCGAATGCGCGTAAAGCGAATCGATTAATGACTTGGTTTGATGCTGGAGTCAATCTACTCGACAGTCGATTCAAACCTGAAGAAGTCATACAACACGCAAACGAAGCCGGCGTGGATAAACTGTGTGTGATAACCACATCCCCACGTGAATGGGAACAAGCCGTACAATTACATACCCGTTTTCCAGAACACATTGTGTACACCCTAGGTATTCATCCGCATAATGCAAAATCGGCGGTTGATGGTAATTGGTCCGTGTTAGAAAACGCGTTCAACACACCTGGTTTTGTGGCCGTTGGTGAATGCGGTTTAGATTTTAATAGAAATTTTTCTTCGCCTGAATCTCAGATAAACGCGTTTAAACAGCAGTTACAGATTGCAAAAACCAATAACTTACCGCTTTACTTACACCAACGAGATGCATTCAAGGAGCAAATCGCCTGTATTCACGAGATATACGGTAAAACACCTGTCAAAGGCATAGCGCACTGCTTCACAGGAAATATAGAACAAATGCAAACGTATCTTGATATGGGCTTGTACATTGGCATAACAGGTTGGTTGAGCGATCCAAAGCGAGGCCACACGCTACGTGAAGCTGTCGCTCACTTACCTCAGAATCGCTTAATATTTGAAACCGATGCCCCGTATTTATTTCCAAAACATGTCAGGCCCCGTAAGTCGAACAATTCCCCCGTTTATTTACCTGATATTGCAGCTTATTTCGCAGAAATCACCCATCAAGAACTCTGCACACTTCAGCAAATAAGTTACACTAATACTTTAACGTTATTTGAGATGTAGGCTATTTATGCAGTTTCATGAAGCGAAAGAAACGGTACGTAGGAGCTGGGTGCTCATTGCTGCCACATGCTTTGTGATTGCCTACACGGCATTTGTGCTCGGCTCTGCTCACTTGTCTTCACCTTCAACATCCATAGACAGTGCTTTGGTCTGGAAAGATACGACGGCTTCTGCAACGCTCGCAGAGGTTATTACATTAAGTGATACGCAATGGAGGCAACGCGATACAAAAATAAGCTCTGGTATTCACGAGGCCGTTTACTGGTTAAAAGTCACACTCCCCACCACCGTTCGAGGCGAAGAACAAAAATTGTTCGAAATCGCCAACCCACTGTTAGATCGGATCGACGTGTGGTTTTTTGCTTTGCCAAATGACAAGGTGCCTTTCTCACATCAACGAATGGGGGATGAGCTTTCCTTCCATTCAAGACCTTATCGATATGAAAATTTTATTGTTGACTTAAATAAGTTGAACGAGGCACCAACATTTGCGGTAGTAAAAGTAAAAACCAATGGTAGTTTTAAAGTGCCTATGCGAGTTTGGCGATCAAGTGACTTCTTTCATTTTGTGGTCAAACAACGTTTGTTAATAGGCTGTTTTTTTGGTTTTTTAGTTGCCATGGCAATCAGCAATTTATTCTTTTTTCTTACCACAAGAAACCTATCCTTTGCTCTGTATTCTGCACATGTACTTAGCTTTACTATCGTTTGTGCTAGTTTATTCGGTTACGGTTATTTTTATTTGTGGCCCGATAACCCAGTGTTTCAACAAAAGGCGATCCCTCTTTTTTCCAGTCTAACTCTTGGATTCGCTTTGTTTTTTACTCATCGACTTTTAGCTGTCGAACAACATAGTCGAAAGGTGTCCTTAATCCTAAAAGGAATGGGTTCAGCACTTTTTTTTAATGCTTTACTATCCGCTTTTGTTATCTATTCTTTTCAGTTCTTTGTTTTATCTGCTTTGCTTCTCACCTCTGTTGTTGTGGTGCTTGTTGTTTGTATTTGGTTGTCATTTAAGAACGTCGCTATTGCTCGGTATTACAATGTCGCTTGGGGAATGATGCTTATCTGTTCATTCGCAGCAGTCCTTGACGCTTTAGGTGTTTTTTCGCTACCAGGCGGCGTTAATGGTACGCTTTTGTATGCTGTGGCAGGTGAAACATTGTTACTCGCGTTTGTACTAGCCTTAAGCTATGGCAGCCAAGGCGAAACCTTGGCAAGAACACAAGTCATTGCTTTAGCAGCTGAGAAAGAATCAGCAGAAGCAAAAGACAAACTGTTGGAGTTAGAACAACAAGCTAAAGATGAACTTGAATATAAGGTACAAGAGCGTACTTTAGAACTTGAAATTACGCTCAGAGAATTGTCCGAAGCGAATGCAGAGCTTGAGCGTATTAATACGGTAGACCCTCTTACGGGTATTCGTAATCGTCGACATTTTGATAAGCGCTTTATGGCTGAAGGCAGAAGAAGCCGGCGCGAACAAACCTCTTTATGCTTAGTGATGCTCGATATTGATCATTTTAAACGCATTAACGACAGTCATGGGCATGATGTAGGTGACGAATGTATTAAACATATTGCTACACTCATAAAGTCGTTTATCAAGCGACCCAGTGATGATGTTTGTCGCTATGGCGGAGAGGAGTTTGTATTGGTGCTGCCCAATACGACTGAAGAGGGTGCCTTTAAATTGGTAAATGACATTCGTAAGACAATAGAATCTACGCCTTGCCCCACACGAAATGGGTCAATTGCAATGACAATAAGTGCAGGCGTTGCGAGTGGCATTGTCGATGTCGCTGAAGGTCAAAAAGACATATTAAAGCAGGCTGATATGGCGTTATACAAAGCAAAGCAAAGCGGACGTAATAGAGTCTGTGCCGCCAGTCAGTTAAAGGAGTAAATTGATGAAAATAAGCCGATACCCATTGCAGCGACCAAGACGACTAAGACGCACATCTCCCCTGTCAAATATGGTGGCAGAAGTACGATTAAGCCCCAACGATTTGATTTTCCCCCTGTTTATCTTACCGGGCCAACAACAAAGTGAGCCAATTAAATCGATGCCAACACAAAAACGCGTATCGGTAGATTTGTTACTCGCTGAAGTTGAAGAGTGTATTCAATTAGGTATTCCAGCAGTAGCATTGTTCCCTGTTACCCCGACTCATTTAAAGTCGCTTCACGCTGAACAAGCCTACAACGATGAAGGTTTGGCGCAACAAGCTGTGAGAGCAATCAAGCAAACGTTTGGCGATAGCATTGCGGTTATTACTGACGTTGCGTTGGACCCTTTCACTGTGCATGGCCAAGATGGCATTATTGACAACGCGGGTTATGTGTTAAATGAACAAACTGTTGAAGTATTAGTTAAGCAAGCTTTATCTCACGCTCGAGCAGGTGCTGATATTGTTGCACCGTCTGATATGATGGACGGACGAATCGGGGCTATTCGTCAAGCGCTTGAACAGGACGGGCACTCATTAACTTGTATTATGGCTTATTCGGCAAAATATGCGTCTAATTACTACGGCCCATTTAGAGATGCAGTGGGTTCTGCCGCTAATATAAAAGGTGGTAAAAAAACCAGCTACCAAATGAACCCCGCCAATACCGATGAAGCGTTGCTAGAGATAGCTTTGGACATAGATGAAGGTGCAGATATGGTTATGGTAAAACCGGGTATGCCATATTTGGATGTGGTTTATCGGTGTAAGTCAGAATTTAAGGTTCCCACCTTTGCTTACCAAGTAAGTGGAGAGTACGCCATGCACTGCGCTGCATTTGAGAATGGATGGCTTAGCAGGAATGAGGTGATCATAGAATCGCTGCTTGCGTTTAAACGAGCAGGTGCAGACGGCATTTTAACTTATTTTGCAAAAGAAGCCGCTCGTCTTCTACAGAACAGCTAGCCCTCAAGAAAACCGCATACTTATATTTCACTTTGGTGTTAGCTTAATGAGGCGAAAATAGTATAAAAATAAAGACGCTGCGAGCATATCCCTATGGCGCTCGGCAAAAAACATCCCTGTTTTTTGACGCTTTATTTTTATACTATTTACGCCTCATTCGCTACCTAGCAATGCAGTGGCAGTATGCGTTTGTCTTGAGGGCCTAGCTGAGTACTAACTCCCAACCCACTCGGTGTTGTAACCACGCTTCATTATTCAATTCAGCTTTAATTAAAGGGTGCATTTTTAACCAATTATCAGGGAAATGCAGCGTCCATTTATGATTATCTATAGTTAAATTAACGGTGGGTACGTCAATATGGCTTCGCCGAATACTTAACACAGTAGCAATACGCAGTATTCTGACTAGGCCAAGAAGCATTGAGCGTATGTCTTTATGAAAACTGTCAAAGCGAGTTAAGTCTATATTGCCTCTATGCGTAGCAATCACATCGCGGATGGCCGCTTTTTGTAAGCGAGTGAAACCCGGTAAGTCGATATATTCTAAAATATAAGCGCCGTGTAAATGGTAGCGTTTGTATTCAATATGCAAGCCAATTTCGTGCAGTAAAGCGCAAGCACCAAGCACTGCTTCAGTATCCATATGGCATATGTCAGATTGAGCACATAGCTGATTACAGAGCAATAGGGCTGTTTTTTTGACTATTTTCGCGTGTGGTTTATCAATATGATATCGAGATATGACTAAATTTAAGGTTTGTGATTGGCGATCGTTTTCATTGATGTTGTCTAGCATTCCGTAAATTAAGCCTTCGCGAAGTGCGCCTCCGGCAATATTCATGGTTGTGATAGAAAGGTGTTCAAATAGTGCAGTGAGAATGGCTAAACCACTTGGAAAGATAGCTCTGCGCGACTCTTCTAACCCTGGAACATTAAGCGCATCAACATGACCGCAGTTGATGCACTCTTTTTCTAGTTCGTACAAATAGTCGAGACGGATTGCATCGCTTATACCGCGCGACACTAAAATTTCAGTAATGGCTTGAGGTGTTCCCGAGGCACCTAAGCAATGAGACCAGTCGAAGCATAAGAACGTATCTTTTACATTAGCTAGCAGCTTAGAAGCGTGGTTTTTTGCATTTTCAAACGCAGCGTGGCTAATCACGCCACCCTTAAAAAAGGTTTCCATTACCGTAACACAACCCATATTCAGGCTGCACAAATGAATAGGCTGCATGTCGTTGCCGATGATGATTTCGGTGCTGGCTCCACCTATATCAATAACTAGCATATTGCCTTGGTTTGCCGAGGTGTAGGCAACACCTAGGTATATTTGCCTTGCTTCTTCTTCGCCGCTGATCACCGAAATTTTGTGCTTAAGTATGGATTCTGCTTTATCAATAAAGCTAGCCGCATTTTTTGCCAAACGTAAAGTAGCTGTGGCAACGACCCTTACATTAGACGGAGAAATATCTTGAAGCCGCTCAGAAAATGTATCTAAGCAATCAAATGCGCGTTGCATGGCATCATTCGATAACACCATATCTTCATTTAAACCAGCTGCGATACGCACTTTTTGTTTAATTTTACTGACAATTTGAAGATTACCATTTAACACATGAACAACAACCATGTGAAAACTGTTAGATCCTAAATCGACTGCCGCATAATATTCACCACGAGTCACTTTTTCTGTGTGCAACGCTTGCAGAGCCATTAACGTCTCGATTTGGGACGCGGTTTTCTGTTACCAGAACGTGCGCTGCTGTTTCTTCTGCGCTGTTGCATACGAGGAGGCTTAACGTCTTCAAGTAAATGTCGGCTGTCGTAATCAGTAACGGGGATCGCATGTTGAATATAGCCCTCTATTGGAGGCAAATTCATTGCGTATTTTTCACAAGCAAAACTAATGGCGCGGCCGCTTTTACCTGCTCTACCGGTTCGTCCAATACGGTGAACGTAATCTTCAGCGTCATCGGGTAAGTCGTAATTAAAAACGTGAGTCACTTCGTCTACGTGCAAACCTCTGGCCGCAACGTCGGTTGCAACCAATAGATCTAAGTTACCTTGCGTAAAATCTTCCAATATACCCAAGCGTTTTTTTTGCGGAACGTCTCCGCTTAACATGCCAACTCTATGGCCGTCAGCTTTCAACCAAGCCTCAACGGTTTCACACCCGTGTTTTGTATTAGCAAAAACAATGGCACGCTCTGGCCATTCTTCTTCGATAAGGGTGAGCAAAAGTAGCATTTTTTCTTTATCAGAGGGGTAGAACAACTCTTCAACGACCCGGCTTGCTGTGCGTTGCTGAGGCTCAATTTGCACGTGAGTCGGATTATTCATGTGCTCGTACGCCAGCTCTTGTACTCGATAGCTTAGCGTAGCCGAAAATAACATACTGAGTCTTTTTTCTGGAGAAGGCATACGTCTGAAAAGAAATCGAATGTCTTTAATAAACCCTAAATCAAACATTCTATCGGCTTCGTCTAATACTGCCACCTGAATGTTTTCCAGTGAAAACACGTTCTGTTTGTAGTAATCGAGAATACGACCGGTTGTGCCGATAACAATATCGACACCTTGTTCTAAAGTTTCTCGTTGACTTTGGTATCCTTCGCCCCCATAAATGAGGCCAAGTGTCAATCCAGTGTGCTCACTGAGTAAAGCAGCGTCATTGAATATTTGCACTGCAAGCTCACGAGTCGGTGCCATAATGATGGCTCTGGGGCCTTTTTTATTAGCCGGAGGAGGCGCATTGAGTAAGTGGTGGAAAGTAGCAACGAGAAAGGCGATGGTTTTTCCTGTTCCCGTTTGCGCCTGCCCAGCAATATCTAGCCCGTCGAGTAGGGGCGGCAGGCTCATAGCCTGTATGGGGGTGCAGTTATGAAAATTGGCTGCATCCAAAGCTTTGACTACATCGTTATGCAACGGTAAGTCAGAAAAGTGCGTTTCAGTTAAGTGAGTAGTTTGCATAGCTTATAGCTTATCTGTTCTTGCATAAATAACGGTTTCTATATAACACTAAATGGTAGCGCTGAATTAGTCAGCATAGTACCTTAACGGAGAAAAGAATGAGCGACAAAATTATCACTTTAACGGATGATAAATTCGAGGCAGATGTTATCAATGCAGATGGTCCTGTGCTAGTTGACTTTTGGGCTGAGTGGTGCGGCCCCTGTAAAATGATAGCCCCAATCTTGGAAGAGATTGCAAAAGACTTCGATAGCAAGTTAACAGTTGGCAAGTTGAATGTCGATGAAAATAACGAAACTCCTCCTAAATATGGAATTAGAGGTATTCCCACCTTACTTTTGTTTAAAGACGGTAACGTTGCTGCAACAAAAGTTGGCGCACTGTCGAAAAATCAACTAGAAGATTTCTTAAACGAAAACATTTGATTTTTAGCCTACATTCAAACAAGCAGTTGGCAGATGTTCGGCTGCTTATTTTTGTTTAGGCTTAATTTTTGTTCAGTAAAACTAGACGAACGGCATTTATGGTGCTAACGTTTCTACAGGCTCAACCCTGAGCTATTTGCTTGTCCAAACGGACTCACAGCGACTAACCCCAAAAGTACGATATAAAAAGCAAGACCTATAAAGTACCAATACAAATTAATTAAAAACTCACAACTGTAAGTTTTAACAAGACACTACAAGCACAAAGACCCACCAATATGAATTTAACCGAATTGAAGAATAAGCCGATTAGCGAACTTGTTGCGTTGGCAGAAGAAATGGGCCTTGAAAACATGGCCCGAGCTCGTAAACAAGATATTATATTCTCTATTTTAAAATCTCACGCGAAAAGCGGCGAAGATATTTTTGGCGACGGTGTGCTCGAAATTCTTCAGGATGGATTTGGTTTTTTACGTTCAGCAGATTCCTCATACCTTGCTGGCCCTGATGATATTTATGTCTCGCCAAGCCAGATAAGACGCTTTAATTTACGTACTGGCGACACCATTGCCGGAAAAATTAGACCTCCCAAAGACAGCGAACGCTATTTTGCGCTACTTAAAATTCGCGATGTTAATTTTGATAAGCCAGAAAACTCGCGAAATAAAATTTTATTTGAAAATCTTACGCCACTTCATGCCAATTTGCGCTTAAGAATGGAGCGAGGAAATGGTTCGTCAGAAGACATTACCGCTAGAGTGTTAGACTTAGCGTCACCTATAGGTAAAGGGCAGCGTGGTCTTATTGTTGCACCACCCAAAGCAGGTAAAACCCTGTTGCTACAGAATATTGCACAGTCTATTGCCGCGAACCACCCAGATTGCGAATTAATGGTATTGCTTATTGATGAGCGACCAGAAGAAGTCACAGAAATGCACCGCTTAGTTCGGGGTGAAGTCGTCGCGTCTACGTTTGATGAACCTGCGAGTCGTCACGTGCAAGTGGCCGAAATGGTCATTGAAAAAGCCAAGCGCCTTGTTGAACATAAAAAAGATGTTGTGATTCTTCTCGACTCAATCACCCGCTTAGCACGTGCTTACAACACGGTTATCCCCTCCTCCGGTAAAGTGTTAACGGGGGGTGTTGATGCGAATGCACTGCATAAACCCAAGCGCTTTTTTGGTGCGGCGCGAAATGTAGAAGAAGGCGGAAGTTTGACCATTATAGCTACAGCCCTAATCGACACAGGCTCAAAAATGGATGAAGTGATCTACGAAGAATTCAAAGGAACAGGGAATATGGAATTGCACCTGAATCGTAAGATTGCTGAAAAACGGGTATTTCCTGCAATCGACTTTAATCGCTCAGGTACCAGAAGAGAAGAAATGCTAACTCAGCAAGATGAGTTACAGAAAATGTGGATATTACGAAAAATCGTTCATGAGATGTCAGAAATTGATGCCATGGAATTCTTGATCAACAAACTTTCTATGACCAAAACTAACGAAGAGTTTTTCGACGCGATGCGTCGTCAGAAGAGCTAGGCATTTTGAATGAGGAACGACTACTAAGTAAAAGTAGACATGCTCCTCGTATTGTAAGGCCTATTCAGTCTCGGTATTTTGAAATAGTGTCGAAATAGTATAAACTTTAGCGCCTGTTTTTCTATGCAAAATTACACAGGTAACAAGGTTGATAATATGGCGAAAGTCGCGATAGTAATGGGTTCTACATCAGATTGGCCGACCATGGAGCATGCTGCGGTTATGCTTGAAACCATGGGTGTTGAATATGACGCAAGTGTTGTTTCTGCGCATAGAACACCTGCTTTACTTACCGAATTCGCCACTACTGCACACGAAAAAGGGTATCACGTTATTATTGCTGGAGCAGGTGGCGCAGCGCATCTTCCAGGAATGATAGCTGCGCATACTCACCTTCCAGTATTCGGTTGCCCAGTAAAATCAAAAGCATTAAGTGGTGTTGATTCGCTTTACTCTATTGTTCAAATGCCAAAAGGTGTTGCAGTCGGTACCCTTGCCATCGGTGAAGCCGGTGCTGCCAATGCGGGTTTGCTTGCCGCACAGGTTGTAGCGTTGCACGACGAGTCGGTGAGAGAAAGACTGCTTGCTTTCAGACAAGAGCAGACACAAACAGTACTCAATAGCGCCAAATTGGAGAGAAATTGATGCAAGTGTTGGTATACGGTGCTGGGCAGCTAGCGAGAATGATGTATTTGGCGGGTGCCCCATTAGGCATTGAGGTGTGGGCAGTAGATGTGAGCAACGAAACGGTTGTTCATCCCGTATCTAAAGTCGTAAGCGAACGTACACTGGTGCAAGCGATGAATGCAGCAGATGTGCTAACTGTAGAATTTGAACACGTACCTGAGCATCTCTTAGCTGACGCTGATAAAACGGGCAAGCTCTACCCCTCTATAGAGGCAATTCTAGTAGGTGCTGACAGGGTAAAGGAAAAAAAGTTACTTGAAAGCTTGGGTATCCCAAATGTCTCGCACAAAGTCATTACCCATGTAGACGAGCTTGATAGCTGTGTTGAGGCATTAGGTGAATCGCTGATTGTTAAGGCCAGTCGAGATGGTTATGACGGCTATGGTCAATGGCGTTTAAAGCAAGCTTCCGATTTGCCAGAACTTAAGCAATCGTTAAGCGAACTCGACCTGAAAACGGTTCCTTTGGTGGTTGAACAATGCTTACCCTTTGATCGCGAACTATCGATTATTGGCGCGCGAAATCAAGACGGTAAATCCGTCATTTATCCTTTAGCGCAAAATCGTCATCACGAGGGTCAATTGCACGTTTCTATTGCACCTGCACCGCGAATGACAGATGCGTTGCAAGAACAAGCCAACAAAATATTTGATACCTTGGCGAATGGTCTGCAATATACCGGCGTTTTGGCAATTGAACTTTTTCAAGTTGGCAATCAACTACTTGTCAATGAAATTGCGCCAAGGGTACACAATTCTGGCCACTGGACTTTACAAGGAGCCGACACCAACCAATTTGATAATCATTTGCGCGCTGTGCTTGGAATGGCGCTGGGCAGCACAAGGCCTTTAGGTGTTTCTGCAATGGTCAATATCATTGGTTGTAGTAGTTTTTCAAGAGACTTGCTCAGCTTACCGGGTTGCCATATGCACTGGTACGGAAAGTCAGTTCGCAAAAAGAGAAAGATGGGGCACATTAATGTGCTTGCTGAAAGCACCTTAGCGTTGTCAGGGACATTAGAAAAGCTGGCAAATTTTTTACCGCTAGAGCATTTCCCCGTATTGTTATCGGAAGCAGCTGATATTTAATGGCAATGTTTAATTTGTGCTTCCCCCGTTAAAATAAAAAGCAAAAGTGAGAGCAAGTATGTCTAAGATAAAATGGTTTTCATTCATTTTTCTAGGCTGCTTTTGTTTTAATTTGCAAGCGGAATCCACGATTCAAGTCGACAATGCGAGAGCAAGAGCTACCTTTTTGTTTGCCAAAACTGGGGCAGTGTATCTAACCCTGGTGAATAACAGTGAAGTCGCTCATAGTTTGTTATCGGTAAGCGTATCTGACTCAGTTGCAGAAGAAGCGCAAATTCACACTACGGTTATGTCGGGTGACATGATGCAAATGCGTGAAATGTCTTCTGGTGTATCCATCGCCAAAAAAGATAAAGCGATATTTCAACCCGGTGGCATGCACATCATGTTGTTAGGCTTAAAAAAACCACTCCAAGCAGGCAATTCGCTCGCCTTGACTTTATATTTTGCTGATGGGCAAACTTTAAACGTTGTAGTACCTATTGTTGATATGACACTATAGTGATCAAAACAATGAAAAAGGAAACAGCATGTCAAACATTGATATTGGTATCGCTAAACAAGACAGAGAAGCCATTGCTCAGGGCTTAAAAAAATTACTCGCCGATTCGTATACCCTTTACTTGCAGACTCATAATTTTCATTGGAATGTTGAGGGGCCGCAATTCCGTGAATTGCACCTTATGTTTGAAGAACATTATACGGAATTAGCGTTAGCCGTCGACGAAATCGCAGAGCGTATTCGTACTTTAGGTGTTTTCGCCCCAGGCACGTACAAAGCCTTTGCAAGACTCAGTTCTATTGAAGAAGTAGAAGATATTCCTAGTGCGACTGATATGGTACGTATATTAACCGCCGGCCACGAGCAAGTTGTTAAAACCTGTCGAGATGTCCTTAAAATTGCGCAAGAAGCCGACGACGAATCGTCAGCAGCAGTCATTTCAGACCGCATGCGCGTGCACGAAAAAACGGCGTGGATGCTTCGAGCTTTGTTATCTGCTTAAGTAGTTGTCACAACCATGAATAGTGGTAAGCTTTTTATTAACCTCAAGGTTTCTTTATAGGGAAGAAAAGGGTGACAATTACTGTTGGCATAACACACCACACTGAATACAAGTACGACCGCGCCGTTAATATGGCGCCACACGTTTTCCGCTTACGCCCTGCAGCACACTCGAGAACCCCTGTTTCAGGGTACTCTTTAAAAATTGTGCCAGATAATCATTTTATTAACTGGCAGCAAGATCCTTTCGGGAATTACTTGGCTCGAGTGGTGTTTCCCGAACCTACAAAAAAATTCTCGTTTACTGTAGATGTAATTGCTGATTTAACAGTTATTAATCCATTCGATTTCTTTCTGGAGGAGTTCGCAGAGACCTTTCCCTTTAATTATCCCGATAGCTTGCAAAAGGAGTTGATTCCCTATCTTGAAAAAGAACCCTTAGTCGCTTCGCTTGCTGATCTCATTAAGCAAGCACGTCCTGAAAAAGCTGTGCCAACGGTCGATTTTTTGGTTGAAGTGAATCAAGCAGTCAGTTCGTTAATTGATTATACCATTCGGTTAGAGCCGGGTGTTCAAACCATCGAAGAAACGCTAAGCAAAAAATCCGGCTCGTGCCGCGACTCCTCATGGTTATTAGTGCAGTTATTTAGACACCTAGGGCTAGCTGCGCGTTTCGTGTCGGGATATTTGGTACAGTTGACGGCCGATGAGAAATCGCTCGATGGTCCTAGTGGTCCAGAGCAAGATTTCACCGATCTACATGCGTGGTGCGAGGTCTATATTCCCGGCGCCGGTTGGATAGGTTTAGATCCCACTTCGGGTTTGTTTGCCGGTGAAGGCCATATCCCACTGGCATGTACTCCAGAGCCAGCATCGGCTGCGCCTGTTTCTGGAGGCATTGATCAATGTGAGTCAGAGTTGGTGTTCAGCAATCAGGTTATTCGTTTGAATGAGCCACCAAGAAGCACCAAACCTTACACAGACAAGCAATGGACGAGTATTCACGACTTAGGCAAAAAAGTGGATGCGCTTCTGGAAATTGAAGATATTCGTCTGACTATGGGAGGCGAGCCTACTTTTATTTCCATTGATGATATGGAAAGCGCGCAATGGAATACCGAAGCCGATGGTAAAGAAAAGCGCCGTTTGGCGCATATTCTTTTTCAGCGCTTAAACGACACCTACACTTCTGGCGGTTTTACTCATTATGGACAAGGAAAATGGTATCCTGGCGAGTCACTTCCCCGTTGGCAATACGCGATTTATTGGCGCAAAGACGGCGAGCCTCTATGGCACGATAAAACGCTACTTGCTGATCCCACGCAAACGGGTGCACTTAGTACTGCCACTGCACAGTCTTTCGGTGAAGTATTATTGAGTCAATTAGGCTTACCGCAAGAGGTATTAGTTAATGCCTACGAAGATGTACTTTATCATTTATGGCAAGAAGGCAATTTACCTGCAGAGCCATCACCTGATGACCCTGAATTACTTCATGCAATGAGCCGAAAAGGGTTTTTGGCAAAAATGGAAAAGGGCTTAGATTCCGTTATCGGTTGTGTTGTGCCCATTACCTACGATCCTGTCTATAAGGGTTGGCAAAGTTGTGTTTGGACCTTTCGACGTGGTCACTGTTTCTTGTTACCGGGTGAATCTCCAATAGGCTATCGCTTACCCTTGGATAGTTTAGGCACTCCTGCTCCTTTTTATGAACGAGATCCTTCTGCGCCGGAAAACAACTTTATCGCTCCCTCTCAGCAGCAAGGCTATGTGTCAGAAGCGTCAGTGCTCACCGCCTTAGCCATTGAAGTGAGGGATGGGTTATTGCATGTGTTCATGCCACCGCTCAATGAATTTGAACAGTATGCTTTGTTACTCAACGCTGTTGAGCAAACGGCGAAGCAAATCGGTTGTGCTGTGATCATCGAGGGCTACACGCCGCCTCAAGATAGTCGCATAGAAAAATTTGCGATCACGCCAGACCCCGGTGTGATTGAAGTGAATATTCACCCTTCGTCGAATTGGCAAACCTTGGTTGAACGCACGCAAACACTTTATAGCATCGCACGTGAATGCCGTTTGGCGACCCAAAAATTTATGCTCGATGGTCGGCATGCAGGCACGGGGGGCGGAAACCACGTGACTATTGGTGCAAGCTCCGTGAACGACAGCCCATTTTTGCGTCGTCCTGATTTGTTACGCAGTTTTATCACTTTTTGGCAGCATCACCCAGGTCTGTCTTATTTATTTTCTGGAACGTTTATTGGACCAACAAGTCAAGCGCCTCGTATCGATGAAGGCAGAGACGAGCGGCTCTACGAATTGGAAATTGCATTTGCACAAATTCCAGAAGGCGAAGTACCCGAACCTTGGTTAATAGACCGCTTATTAAGACACTTGTTAACCGATTTAACGGGCAATACTCACCGCTCAGAGTTTTGCATCGATAAACTATATAACCCTGATTCTGCATCTGGTCGTCTTGGCATTGTTGAGTTTCGAGGCTTTGAAATGCCACCACATGCACAAATGAGTTTGGTGCAAATGCTTTTATTACGTGCACTGGTAGTCAGATTTTGGAAGCATCCGTATACAGGGAAACTGGTGCGCTGGGGTACTCAATTGCATGATAAATTTATGCTTCCCTATTATGTGTATCAAGACCTTAAAGATGTTTGCGACGATCTCGATCAGCATGGCATTGAATTTGATATCGAATGGCTGCAAGCCTTTTTCACTTTTCGCTTCCCGCCTTTGGGCAAACATAAAGTCAATGAATTAGAGTTGGCGCTGCATGCGGCAATCGAACCATGGCACGTGTTAGGCGAAGAGGCCTCTCAAAGCGGCACCTCAAGGTTTGTGGATTCGTCATTAGAACGAGTTCAACTCATGGTGTCTAATTTAACCTCAGAGCGTTATATAATTGCATGCAATGGTCGAAGATTACCTATGCAGTCAACCGATCACCCTGAAAAGTTTGTTGCTGGTATTCGATTTAGGGCATGGCAGCCACCATCCGCGCTGCATCCCACGATCGGCGTGCACGCACCTTTGGTATTCGATGTGTTTGATACGTGGTCAGGGCGCTCAATAGGTGGCTTTACCTACCATGTTAGCCACCCAGGAGGTCGAAGCTTTGAACAATTCCCTGTAAACGGTTATGAGGCAGAGGGAAGACGAATTGCTCGTTTTTGGTCACATGGACATACACCAGCTAGAACCCCTGAAAATAGTGACATATCAAAATACATGACCACATCGAGCAATCGGACTAATTTCGATTTACCGGTCGAAGAGAAACCGAACCCAGATTACCCGCACACATTAGACATGCGCAGGGACTAAGGTAAAGAGAGGTAAAATGGTAGGTACAACAGCTTCCAACAGCGCACCGAGTTGGTTAAAAGATTACGAGCAAAACTTTTCCGGACAACACTCTGAACAGGTGTTTTCACATTTAACGCTGTTGTCGCAAGAGGAAATTGCCAACCGAGCAAAGGAAATAAGGCGTTTATTGCGGACAAGTGGCTATGGTACAGCTAGTAATACTACCTCATGGCAGCCCGATCCTATTCCTTATTTAATGTCGGCTGAAGACTGGAGCACAATTTCAAACGGCTTAGTACAGCGCTTAGGCTTATTACAGCGAATTCTCACTGATTTGCACAGTGAGCAAACATTGATTTCAGAAGGCCTACTTGCTCCTAATTTGTTAATGGCTCATCCCGCTTACTTGCCTGAAGCTGCCAAGTTTTCACCCTCGCCCATGCTGCTAGCAGGGTTTGATATTGCAAGACAGCCCGACGGGCAATTCACGTTGATTCGAGACCACCTTCAGTTTCCAGAGGGCTTGGGCGTTCAACTGGAAAATCGCATTATTTCACGACGAGTCATGAGTGAAGAATTTGCAGAGTTAGGAATTGAGCGTATTGCTCACTTTTTCAAGCATATTCAGCATTCACTTGGACAGTTCACTACTGAAAATCGCGCTCCTAGAGTCGTCATTCTAAGTGAGGGACCAGACAGCAGTAATTATGCTGAACAAGCTTACCTGACAACCTTTATGGACCTTACTTTAGCAAGAAGCGCAGATTTAACTGTGCGTGAAGGAAAGGTATGGATAAAAGCATTGGAAGGTCTGCAAAGGGTGGATGTGGTCATTCGTTGGATCCCTGATGATTTGCTCGACTCGCTTGAGCAACCCCAATATTCAGAAATTGGCGTACCGGGTCTGTTTTCTGCAATCCGCGCAAAAAATGTAATTGTGATCAACGGACCCGGCGCAAGCATGTTACAGATTCCTTCGGTGCATCAAGCCATCCCGTCAATTGCCCAATATTGGCTGGGACAGCCGTTGTTATTGCCGCAATTAGATATAAGGCTATATTCAGACTTACCGTCAGAGATGCAAGCAGATTATGAATTGTCACATTTTACTCAGCCCAACTGGGTACAAGAGGCATCATCCGCCACCTTGAATGCGTCACCGTCAGATTTGTTTTGGCGACAAAAAGCTCGGCATGAAACTGCGCCGTTTTGGTCTGCATCGGGCTTACAAGCACTTCCTTTTTATCTGAGGTGTTTTGCCTTTTGGGATGGAGAACAGGTTAGTGTCTTACCTGCCTCTTTATGCACGACCGTCGATCCAGTTAACAGCAAAGCACAGATTGAATCTACGGGCTCAACAAAAGGCATTAAAGATACATGGGTGCCAACAGTGGGGCCACAAAAACCCTCCGTGACAGCTACGCTAAACGTTCCCGATGCAGGTGCAGATATTGCACTTATAGAAGGGTTAATACCCAGTAGAGCCGCAGAAAATTTATTTTGGTTAGGAACCAGTTTAGAGCGCTGTGAAAATATGGTGCGTTTGTTAAGGGTGTACATTGATAGATTTACTGAGTTGTCGATGTACCCAGACGAACGTCACTCGTGGTCTTTATCTGCTATTAAAAAAGGTATCTTAGAACAAACGCTGGTTTATCCCTATAAGCAAAGTAAAGAAAATAACGACGAGACCATGCCGCATAAGCAGGTGGTGTGGCAGTGTTTAACCAATGCAAATGGGTCCGGTGCGTTAATTAATGCAATAGGTTTAGTATTAAGCAGTGCGAAGCAGATAAGGGAGCTGTTGTCTTACGACACGTTCCGAATTATTGATACTCTGCAATCGTTATATACTCGCCTTCAAGAGTTGGATAAGTCTGCACCGTTACATAGTATGCAAAATCTTTTAGATAAAATTATTGCCCAAGTGATGGCATTTAACGGTAGCATTCTTGACAGTTTATCCTTGAGTAGTGGTGCTTTCATGCTTGAAATGGGGCGTCGACTTGAAAGAAGTACTCAACTGAATTGTGTACTTCAAGCGCTACTGATTGACGTATCAGTAGATAGAGAACAAATGGGAGCATTAGATGCTGTCTTGCTCACGCAAGTAAGCGCTGTGACACATCGACGTCGATATCGCATAAAACACAACGTAGAAACAGGCATAGAATTACTGATTGTTGATGCGCAATACCCTAGAAGTTTAGCATTTCAGATAGAACAGATGCTCGCATTGTCTGAGCATTTACCCACGCATAAACGCCCTGGGTTTTTAAATACGCCCACTAAATTGTTGCTGCAGTTGAAAACGTCTTGTGCACTTGCTGAGCCGAATGAGCTTGCGGTCGTTTCAGAAGAGGGGCGCAGAGAAGCCTTAAAGCATTTCTTAGTCACCACTCAAGATGTTCTGTTGCAATTTAAAGAGCGTATGCAAATTCGTTATTTTTCGCACACACAGCCAGCCAGTAAGCTTGCGTGGTCAGAATTATCCGCACCTCAAGAGACAACGCATGAAGTATAGAATTCGACATGTGACGACCTATCGGTATTCTGAACCCGTGAACCTGTCACAAAATCATGCTCGTTTGACGCCATTAAAAACGGGATCGCAATCGTGTTTTACGAGTAGCATTGAAATTATCCCAGCACCCGCTTACCAGCAAACCTATATTGACCATTTTGGTAACGAAGTGACGGTGTTTGAATTGTTTTCCTCGCATGAAGAAATGAAAGTGATTGCTATAAGTGAGGTTGAACTGCTGCCAGATGCAGGGCAATCTTTGCTTTCGGTGTATTTACCTTGGGAACAAGTTAAGCAACAGTTGGCGTGTCCAACAGACAAAAACACCACTTCTGCCGCTTTGTTTACGCTACCCACCGCACTAACACAGTTCACTAACGAAATGAAAAATTATGCTCAACTTTCCTTTACCGAAGGTCGGTCTATTGTTGAGGGTTGTCAGCATCTAATGCAACGAATCTTTACGGAATTTACGTTTGACCCGAGCTTTTCCACTATCAGCACACCCATTACAACTGTGTTCGAACATAAACGAGGTGTCTGTCAAGACTTTGCACACTTTACTTTGGCTTGTATTCGAAGCTTAGGGCTTGCTGCACGTTATGTAAGTGGATATATAGAAACGCTTCCCCCACCCGGACAAGAAAAATTAGAAGGGGCCGATGCCACACACGCTTGGATTTCAATTTACGTTCCAGGCTCGGGCTGGCTCGATTACGACCCGACGAATAATCTTCGTCCACACGATCAACATGTAACTTTAGCAACAGGAAGGGATTTTGCCGACATCACACCCATCAAAGGGGTTATGCATGGCGGTGGGACACAAACCCTCGATGTAGCTGTAGATATGAAAAGACTGGAGCACACGTAATGAGTTTTTCTAAGGATGCGGCCTTCTTCGACGAATTAGTGACGGCAGAAGGTTTAGCTCGCGATTATGCGAAGCCACTGTATGATTTTTTAAGCAGTATGTCCCCTGCTGAAAGAAGGCAAGCGCAAGAGTCAGCTGAATTGGCGGTGAAGGAAATGGGGATCACCTTTACCGTTTATGGCGATGGAAGTTCGATTGACCGCTCATGGCCAATAGACATTGTGCCGCGCTTAATTCCTTCGACAGAATGGCGGCAAATTGAAAAAGGATTGGCGCAACGAGTCCAAGCCTTAAATATGTTTATTAATGATTTGTATCACGACCAAAAAATTGTGAAAGACAAAATTTTCCCCGCTGAATTGATTAAAAAATCAGTTAATTTTCGGCCTCAATGTGTGGGTATTTCACCCCCTAATGATATTTGGGCGCATATTTGTGGTTCGGATTTGGTTCGCGACAACGACGGTACGATGTATGTGTTAGAAGACAACTTACGTGTTCCCTCTGGCGTGTCTTACATGTTAGAGAACCGGTCAGTGATCAAGCGGGTTTTCCCAGAGTTGTTTGAGCAAATGAGCATTCAGCCCAATGCCGATTATACCTCACAGTTGTTCGATATGCTTTGTGCTATGTCACCTCGCCCCGACGATAAACCTGAAGTGGTGGTATTAACACCGGGTATCTATAATTCAGCGTATTTCGAGCACTGCTATCTAGCGCAGGAAATGGGCTGTGAGCTTGTAGAGGGTAGGGATTTGTTTGTTGGCGACGACGATGTGGTGTACATGCGTACGGTTCATGGAAAACGCAGAGTGGATGTGATTTATCGCCGTATAGACGACTTGTTTTTAGACCCTGAGGCGTTTCATCCCGATTCCATGCTAGGTGTGGCAGGACTCGTTCGCGCATGGAAAGCTGGCAATGTCGCACTGGTCAACGCACCGGGGGCAGGGGTGGCCGATGACAAAGTGGTGTACACCTACGTGCCGGAAATGATTAAGTATTATTTGGGTGAAGATACCCTGCTACCCAATGTTGAAACCTACCGATGTTATGAACCCTCACACATGAGTTATGTAGAAGCTAACTTAGACAAGTTGGTGGCTAAGCCCGCTAACGAATCGGGGGGGTACGGATTGTTAATTGGTCCAAAATCGACCGCCGAGGAGCGAGCTAAATGTTTGGCACAAATAAAAGCTGATCCACGAAACTGGATAGCTCAGCCCACTTTAAGCTTGTCTACTGTCCCTACCTTAGTAGACGATACACTAGAAGGAAGACACGTAGATTTACGCCCATTTATATTGTCTTCGGGGCAATCTACTTACGTGACAACTGGCGGTTTAACTCGCGTTGCATTGGTCAAAGGGTCTTTGGTGGTTAACTCCTCCCAAGGCGGTGGCAGTAAAGATACGTGGATCGTAGAATAGGGGAGCGAAAGAGTATGTTATCGAGAGTAGCCGAAACCTTATACTGGACTGCACGCTATATAGAACGAGCAGAGAACGTAGCTCGTTTGGTCAACGTAAATAATTTAACGTTAATGGATTTACCCAGAGGTATTTCACCGGGCTGGGAGCCACTTATCGATATTATTGGAAGTCGCGAAGAATATGAGCAGGCATTTTCAGATTTTTCAGAGCAAAATGTGATTGAATTTCTTACTGTGGGAGAAAACAATCCCTCTTCAATTACAAACTCAATTCAAATGGCGCGTGACAATTGCCGCACTGTGCGCGATATTGTGCCGAAGGAAGTCTGGGAAGCGATCAATCAATTAAATTTGTCGTTAGCTGACCGCAAGAGCACGTTTATCAGCAAGCGTGGTCGATTCTCTGCATTGAAATCCGTTATTAATCAGACGGTAAAAATTGTGGGTTTATTAGAAGCTAGTATGTATCGCGATTTTGGCTATTTATTTTGGCGCTTTGGTGCCTGTTTGGAAAGAGCGGATATGACGACACGGATTATAGATGTGCGCTCAGCCAAAATCTCCTCTCAGGCGGAAAATAGTAAACCTTATGAAAATATACAGTGGATAAGCGTGTTGCGTTCGTTGTCGGCACATCAAATGTATCGCCAACACATGGGGGTGAGAGTTAAACCCAATCAAGTAAAAGAGTTTATGCTGCACAACGTTTCTTTTCCTCGCTCAGTATTATTTTGTTTAAACGAAATGCATAAACTCATTGAAATGTTGCCTCACAACACAGAAATGGACACCCGAATTCGGCACAGTATTGACGAGCTGTTGGCGCAAGATATTCGTTCTTTAGAAGGTGAAGCGTCGCATCTTTATATCGATGAATTACAAATCGATTTGGCTGATATTCATACTCAATTGGTAGAGCAGTATTTTTTGCCGCAGGAATAGATAGCGAGAACAATAAGGTAGAGAATGGCTAAACTGCCTTAGTTGAATTGTCTGGGGCAGTGAGTCTGACGCACACTCCTTTCGCTAAAACAATATCGCTAGGTTCATCAAGGGGGGAACCGCCGAGTTCTTCAAGGGTGATAAGCAGATAAGAAGAGTCTTTAATAAGTCGCAGCGTGGCTTCGTCTATTTCTATCGTCTTTTTAGGCTCGCTATTAAACACCATTAACGGACGAATTTCTCCGTCGCGTCGAGATTGCGACCACAACTGCAAACTCTGATTGTCTAGGGGTTGCCACTCTTCCCACTTTAAAAACAACACCGATTCATTTGCTGTGGTCAGCGCTGTGAGCACAGGTGCATTATCATTGTTTAACAACACAGCAACGTAGTCGCTGGGTGAGTGCGTTGGCACGGTCTGGGGTAGCGTTGTGGGGGGTATGTGCAATGTACCTAATATAAGTACGAGAGCAAAAAGAGCAAATGAGGCAGTTTTCCAAGAAAGCAGGCTATTAAGAAAACCTGATAGTTCAAGCTTATATGAGGAAGAAGAACGCGTGTTTTGAATGCGTTGTTGAATGTGTTTGAACGTATCTGGATGGGGGGCAATCGCGTCGTCTAAACACGTTTCTGGTACTAATGCATTTTCCCAGTAACTCACAGCATCCCTTAGTTCATAATTACGCTGCATTGCCTGTTCAAAAGCGTCGCGTTCACTTTCTCGAAGTGTGCCCAGCACATACTCGAAAGCAAGAGCGGTAGTGTCGTTTTGTTTATCAGTCATAATTGTTTTGTAAACACTCTTTTAATTTAATAGAGCCACGCCTTAACCACGATTTTACGGTATTCAAATTCGCGCCTAAAATTCCGACTAACTCTTCACGAGAGTAGCCATACAAATAAGCAAGCTTAATGCTTTTTTTAAACTTCTCGTTCATTTGATCTAAGCAAGACTCTAGGTCTTCAGACAAACATAAGTTTTCCAGCGCGACATCGGGTTCCGTTCCTCCACACACGTTTAGGATCGCGTGTTCTTCATCTTCACCGCCCAACCTATTATTGTGCCTTTTTTCTCGCCTTATTTTATCAATGGCTCGGTAACGAACAATGCTACTCATCCACGTCAAAGGTAAGGCTTGATTCGGTGAATAATTTTGTGCATTTTCCCATATCTGTACAAAAGCGTCTTGTAATACTTCGTTGCTGCATTCCTTAGAGCCGACTATTCTATAAGCAACTGCGTTTAAGTACGCAGAGGTTTTTTGATAAAGTGACTGCAAGGCTTTTTGGTCACGAAGGGCGCAATGAGCTAACAAATCGATCAATTCATTGTTGTCCAAAACTCTTTACCTTCAAGTAATATATACAAATCAACATCATTAAAAGTTGCAGATTATTTTACCGTTCATTTGACGTGCAGAAACCCGCCAGTTAGGGGGTGGCGTACAAACAAAAAAACGCAGAAGATAAGCAAAATCAGGATGACACAGACGGTTTTTATTGAATGAAACAAGGCTCACTACATTTTTCTAATTGGTTTTTAGCAGGTATCTTAGTTGTGATTTGGTTTTTCATTGCAATGGAAAATCAATGCTTTGCGTCCTCAGAACTTATATTAAAGCCCGAGCAGCAACACTATCACCTGAATGCTTTAAGCCAAGCGTCTGGTTTTTTCCCTCTAGGTACATCTCACGATTCGGAACATATTGTTGCTAAGATCAAAGCTAATCCGAGTGAAATTAAAACGACGGTCACGCCTGATTTTTCGAAAGATAACCAAGTTGGTTTTTTCATCTCTATCTATAACGATAGTGGTAAACGTGATTGGATGTTACACATTAGTCGCTTATTAATCGACGGGGCTACAGTTTATGTTCGAAGCGAAGACGGTGAGCAAAAATATGTTTATGACTTTACGCAGAGTAAAAACCAAGGTGAAATTTTAAGCATTATGGGAAGAGGCATTGTTATTACACTGCCTACAAACGAGTTTATTGACCTTTATATTGAGCTGGCTGCAAATAGCCATGTGCCACCCGTTTATCTCGGTTTGATGACCGATACGTACTATACGAGCTGGATTAAAAAATACGATACGCTATTTGATGTCGGTTTAGGAGTGATTGCAGGCTTAATAATTACTGCATTTTTAGGCGCATTCATCATTAGGAACAGTACCTTATTGTGGTTTGCTATTTCGTCGGCGTTATTGGTTGTAATGACAATTTTAAGAAGTCACTACGGTGATGTCGTCATTCAAACCGTAGACGGTGGTCCGCCATCATGGACAAAGCTATACATTGCCGCAACATCGGCAAGTCTTTTAGTATTCGCTGGAAAATTTTTAAGCATATATGAAGAGTCTAGTACGCTTAACACTATATTTATTTGGAGCGCACGAGTTACTTGTGCGATAGGTATCGGAACGCTGTTTCTCAGTCACGAAGCGGGGATTCAAATACTCATCCCGATAACGATTCTGAACACATTTTTGGCCCTTTACGCAGGGGCGACTAAAATGTACTCAAAAGGCAGTTACTACATTTTATTTATGTTGGGTTGGTTACCTATTTTTTTAATTGTCTTTCAAGAAGCGCTTGTAAAGTATTCTTCCGCGGAGCCTGGCGAAGTCACATTGAGTTATTTATTAGTGACTGATATTTACGCAAAAATCGTGCATATGCTGTTTCACTTCTGCGCGGTCATGGTGAAGTTGCTTGCTTTGAAACAAGAGAAACTAGCAACTGAAGCGCATAGCGAAGCAAAAACTACGTTTCTTGCGTCGGTGAGTCACGATTTGCGCCAACCACTACAAACTATGAAACTACTGCTAGACCAGTTGGAAGACCAGCCCGACAACCATAAACGCAAGCATATCATCGATAAAATAAATCAAGTTCACGCTGCCACTGACGATGCGTTTTCTGGGTTAATGGACTGGAGTCAGCTCGAGGCAGGAAAGATGCATGTACACAGTACAGCCGTTGACATTGATTTACTGTTTAATGCATTGCGGGCTGAATTTATAGATTTAGCAAAGGTTAAACAACTACGCCTACGCATTCGGCCCACTAGAATCATGCTGGAAACCGACCCAGTTTTATTAAGGCGTATACTGCGAAATTTACTTTCCAATGCCATTAAATACACGGTTCGAGGGGGAGTGTTATTAGCGGCAAAACAGAGACAAAGCGGAGTGATTTTTGAGGTATGGGATACAGGATGTGGGGTGTCTGATGAAGACCAATCACGTATTTTTAATTTTTACGCAAGAAGCGCCTCCACTCAATCTAATCAAACGGGCACAGGGGTGGGGTTGGCAAACGCTAAATTAATTGCAGAAGCCTTGGGCATGCGAGTGACGATGCAATCTAAGCTAAATAAAGGTAGTGTGCTTAGAGTCTTTGCGCCTGTGGTAGACAGAAAGACAGAAAAGTTAAAAAACGATGGTGTTAATAATCAGCGTGATATCAAAAGTCGGGTGTTTAACAACATTTCAGATGCTGAACTGGCAAAGACGGTGGATCATTATTTACAATCATGGGGATATACCACGACAAATGTGCATCCAGTCAGTCATGCTTTCATCATCCTCACCGATGACTTAACAAGCATAGAACGCGAATTGACCAATCGGCATGATTGCTTGGTGGGATTGTATGGCTTGCCAGAGACCAATACAAAAACAGCCATTGAGGACAGAAAACATAAAAATATTCACCGGCTTAGTCAAAAATGCTCCCCAGCTGAACTGCGTGCATTTATCCGATATGCAGAAATGCATTCAGGTTGAAATCCGTCGAAAGCCAACCCAAGCATTTGCTTTTATCTTCAAGGCTAGTTATAACTTGCTTTTTGTATACTATTTTATATTAAAAACGAGTTGTGTTTGTGATAGGCGAAAACAATAACCCTTACTCGGTAGATAAAATTTTAATCGCAGAAGACCACGATCTTTATGGAGATGGCCTAGCGCTCGTTTTGCAGGAATTTATTCCTAGTGCACAGATTTATAGAGCGCGAGATTTTCAATCTTCGTTGAACATGCTGAATAAAAATCCCGATATAAATTTAGTCATGTTAGATATGAAAATGCCCGGTGCGACGGGCCTTGAAGGCATAAAAGCAGTTAAACTCGCGTCTCCCACCCTGATTATAATCGTTATTTCATCATTAGATTTCGACACTAACATCCGCAATATCATCGACCTTGGCGTTAATGGGTTTATTGCCAAAAGTACGACCAAAAAAGCGCTCATTGCAGGCATCAAGCGCGTTTTAGAGGGCGACATCGTTATAGAAAGTGAGTCAACAAGCGATCATTGCTATGCTTTGTCTGAGCGACAATTGCAAACTTTAAGTTATATGGCGCAAGGTAAAACGAATAAAGAAATCGCAAGAGCACTAAATATTTCGCCACATACCGCTAAAGAATACGTATCCAAAGTCATTCAATGTCTAGGCGCGGAAAACAGAACCCAAGCCGTACAAACTGCTGAGCGGACGGGATTGTTACTTAATTTTCAATAGGCGGTGTGGCTGAACGACCCATGTTGACAATGGTTTTATCGGTGTTTTCATTTGGTCGCTCGTCCTGCGTTTTATGTCTAGCTGCGGCCTGTGGTAGAGAATGGGTCACCGCATGAATTCGCCATTCAGCTAGCTTAGTTTCTGCAAAAATCAGCTCGTCTTTTACATCGGAATAACGATGTTGAACTGAGGCGGCCATCTCATTAAATACGTCGAAGACCTTACCTAACTCATCTTTGCGTTTAAGAGACATACGCGCGTCAAAATTTCCGGATTGAAGCTGCTGCATAGTAATGCTTAGCGCTCGGAGAGGGGTGGTAACGCTACCGCCCAACACAAACATAACAACGGCGATTAAAAGCACTACTAACACCCCCAAAACTAGCATGAAAATCGCAGTGACTTGTTTAAGTTCAGCAAGCTGCTTTTGTGAAATACCAAGGATAATACTGCCTATTTCTGACTCGCCATCCAAAATGGGTGTTTCTAGATGAAATAAGCTCGGTTCACCTTGAGAGCTTGTACTTGTGGTATACACATCGTTTGTACGACTTATCCAAACCGAATTTTCATTTTCTTTATAGTACTCGTCGATACGACTTACTTCACTTGATGCACGTATTTTACCCTCTTTATCAGTAACGATAAGATAAGCAAAACTTTCCCTGCCTGCTGCATTTTGCATTGTTTGTTGCAAGGTTTGCCAGTTTTGCTGCTTGAGCAAGGGGAGTGCTTGAACTGCAATAAACTTAGCGAATAACGATCCTGCTTCTACTGCTTGCTTTGTCATAACAGACGATTGCACAACGAACATCAACTTCATACTCACTGCTAAAACACAAGAAACCACTGCAACGGCACTGATGGTCCATTTGTATCGGAGCGGTATTAACCGTTGTTTTCGCTGTTCTGTTAGCTGAACTTCAAACATACCGAGTTCAGCTTTTATTGCATCAGCCAGCTCTTGGCCTGTTTGAAATCGTTTGTTGGGAGACTTTTGTAACAGCTTTTGAACGATTTGTCTTAAACCAGCGGGTACTTCGGGCGCAACTGTTTTAAGTGGAGCAGGTTGTTTCTGTGCAATTTGCAACATTAGCGTGCTCATGGAGTTAGCATCAAACGCTTTTTTTCCAGTGAGCATTTCATACATGATAACGCCGACAGAAAAAAGGTCGGAACGTCCGTCAATCTCATCGCCCAATGCCTGCTCAGGCGACATGTAACGAGGTGTGCCCAGAATTGCGCCGACTCTAGTGGCTTGCAACTCATTCGTGTCGTTGGTTCGAGCGATGCCAAAATCGGCAATCTTAATGGTTGTCTTATCTGACATTAAAATTATATTGTCGGGTTTAATGTCTCGGTGTACCACTTTTGCAGTATGCGCATAATCTAAAGCTTGTGCTAATTGCAAGGCAATGTTGAGTGTTTCTTTTGATGTAAATGTTTGCTGTTCAATGAGCGTCTCGCCGAGATCGTTTCCTTCAATGAGTTCCATCATGATATACGGAGCACCCTCAAAGGTACCGACATCGTAAATAGTGACAATTGATGAATGTGATAAGGCACCAGCGGCTTTACTTTCTCGCAGAAATCGCGAGGTATATTCCTCGTCTATACAGTGTTCGGCTTTTAAAATTTTACAGGCAACAGAACGATTTATTTCAGGATCAAATGCGCGATAGACGGTCGCCATTGCACCCTCACCGATAATTTCCTTGATTTCGTAGCGGCCAATTTTTTTATTCAGCATTCTCTAAACACGGTTTTATGAAGGATAAATTGAACGTTACGTCAGCGTTATGGCATAAGTTGCACAGTACAGTCTTCTTGTGAAGGTTATCTCGTGGCCTTAGTCACGGTGAGATCAATTGTGTAACCATGTTTGATTGCTTGGATGAGTTAGAAGATAAACGTACTTAAGCCCAAGCTGTGGCGCAAGACGCATGGCCGAAAGTGCGGTGTTACTTGTAGATGATGTGCTCAATGGTTACTTAGCGAACGACTATGTTATCCAACGGGATTTCGACTTTGGCGCCTAAAAGCCCCATCATAAAATAGTGCTTGAACACGCATGAGTCTCACACCAAACTTGGTGAGGTGTACAACAAAAGTCATCCCTCAGCTTTGAGTGATGAGCGTTTATATTGATCAAAGCTAGCAATGGTAATGCAAATGCATTACCATTGATTTATGTACTTAATTGAGGATAGCAACATGCCGCAATTACCCTTACAAACTGAATCAACGTTGACGGATCGATATCAAACGACCGTGCCTAGCGTTGTGCGCAAAGCACTGCATTTGGGTAAAAAAGATAAAATCAGGTTTACGGTGGAGCCTAACGGTAGTGTAACGTTATCGCGTGCCGAGCCCTCTGAAGATGATCCTGCGTTAAATTCATTTTTGGCTTTTTTAGGCAATGATATCGAGCAACACCCAGAGAATATTCAAGCACTAAGTCCTGCTATGCAAGCGTCTATTCAATCGTTGGTAGAGGGTGTTGAAATTGATTTGAACGCGCCACTAGACGAAGACGACGACTGATTTTGGCGGAAAGTGTTAATGTTTTTAAAAATAGGGTTGTGAAAAATGGGTGGACGCTTTATGCCCATCCTTTGTTTGTAGAGCAGTTAGCATCGTTGACGGCTCAAGTTAACGCTTTTAATGCACGAGACCCTATCGGGTACAAAAAGAAAAACGCGACTAAGCGGCTCGCAGCGATAGAAAAACTCATTTTCGACATTATTCCAAGCGACCCTAATGTGCCAGACTACCGCCAGGGTTCAACACTAGGTGACCACAATAAACACTGGTTCAGAGCAAAGTTCTTCCAACAATATCGACTCTTTTTTCGTTATCATCAAGCCTCTAAAATGATTGTTTATGCGTGGGTTAACGATGAAAAAACCAAACGCGCATATGAAGGCAAAAACGATGCATATAAAGTGTTTGCTAAAATGCTGGCCTCAGGTAATCCACCTGATAGTTGGGACGCTCTTTTAAAAATGGCTTCTGCTCTAACATCAGATAAATAATCGTCTTTGAACTGCTCAGAATAAGCGGCTCATAAAATCGATTACTGTATATGCAGGCACGATATTATGTTCCAGTGATCGGGCGGTTTTATTCGAATGATCCGGTTGGATATAAACCGTCTGACATATCTACATTTAACAGATACTCATACGTAAGTAACCCGCGCTGCAACTTCTCAAAACCGCATCCCGTAGGTTGAAAAATCAATGCGTTTCAGACTGATTATTTAACAGGAAAGCTTATGTCCGACCCCTCGGCTGGCTTTTTGGAGTTTGCGCTCAAAGCATGGCACAACCGTCATTACGTAATGCAGGCGCAAGGTGCAGAGGCGCGAACGCGCCGAATATACAATTACTACAATTATTTCGATTGTATTCGTGACCCCGGTCTTTGCTCGGTGCTAGAAGAAATCGAATTACATTTTCAAAAATGTGCAAATCTAACGTTCTATTTTCAAAGCCACAGGAGCGTGAAGCTTTCTGGAAACAGCATTGCCGAGATGGCCGGTTACCTCAACGAATTACTTGACAAGGATTCGTCGAAACTCGTCCTGTTGCAAAAGCAGATTTCTAAGCAGTACTCAAAAAGTATCTTTGACAACGAAACGAGAATGCTCCGAGGACCTTTTATTCACCGATAGTCTTTTGCTATCTTGCCTATCATATGGACGCTCATTCAGATGTTCCATCGTCAGGAAAACTCATTGTTCCAGGACCGCTTTCAAAACATCGTGCTGATAAGATTGTCTTGTATTGTCAGAATAAAGAAGAGCTCGACAACGGTATCAAACTGCTCAAGGTATATCAGGAGCAGGGAGGGGCAAGACAGGCCTTTGAAAACATTAGTCCACTTTCAACCAAGCCAGTCAAAGGTTTACAGGGAGTTGCTATTACCGCCCAACCAACGCCGGATGCGGCGGTTATGAACTTTGCAGGCATTAAGCGAGTTAAGGGCATCAGTTTTGGTATGTCTCGGGCAGCGATAATCTATAACGCAATGCGGGATAATTACAAAGCACCGACAGCACCGAACACCCCAATGACAAGAAATATGCAAATGAGTGAGGGTAACGACGTTATAAAATTTATTAACGATTGCTACCGAATCGCTCGTATCGCAAACATCGATATTGAACAGAAGCAGAGCGGTCTTGAGGTTTAGAGCTGCCTATTTGTGATCGCTATTTGGCTGAAATATGAGCAAAGTATAATCCCGTCGTGTGGCTTTAGTGAACATTAAATGTATGATTGCAACAAGACTGCAACAATATGAGTGTCAGTTTCGTAACAGTCTCAATAAAAATCGCTTGTTAGAAAACAGATGAGTAAAACTGAGTGGGTGTCTAGTGCAAAAACTGACATCGGAACGGTAAGAAAAGTGAATGAAGACGCTTTTAGTGATAATCCTAAGCAAATGTTATGGTGTGTCGCTGACGGAATGGGAGGGCACTCCAAAGGCGACCTTGCAAGTCGTACTATAACAGAGGCCTTACACACTCTGGCAACATCGAAAAATCCTATATCGACTAAACAAATATCAGAAACGCTCCACCGCGTTAACACGCAAGTTTGGGCGCTTGCACAGTCTCAGCACTGCGTGATCGGCAGTACAGTGGTGGTGTTGTTGATTGATCATCAATACGCTCATTGTATTTGGGCTGGAGATAGTCGAGTTTACCGTTTGAGAAACAGACAGTTAAGCTGTTTAACTCGCGATCATAGCCATGTGCAAGACCTATTAGACGCAGGACTAATCGGTGACGAAGAAGCAGAAAAGCATCCTCAAGCCAACGTGATTACGCGCGCCATAGGCGCAGCCAGTACGATAGAACTCAGTGTGTTAAGTGTTGACCTCCTAGCTAAAGACCAGTTTTTGTTGTGTAGCGATGGTCTTAATAAGGTCATTAACGACGACGAACTTGAACATGTGCTGCTTAATAATGGATGCAAAAATATGGCATCAGTTTTGGTAGATGCAGCCTTAGCTCGACAGGCAAAAGATAACGTTACGTGTATTTATGTGTACAACCAACTAGGCAAAGGAAATTCCCATTTAGCGTCTGTTTCGCAAGATAACATTTTAGATAGCACCTTGCCCTTATCTTTTTGACAATTAGCAACTAAGGCGATACGCACACATACCTACAGACATAGCTAGATTCAATGAATCTATCTGACCATCGCCTTCAATGGTGAAGGGGATTGAATCAAGCTCACTTAAAAACTGTCTGGGTACACCACGAGCTTCATTACCAAACAAATAGCAATCGAAATGGCCAAATGAATCCGATTGAATGGTTTGTCCATGCAAATCTAAAACAGCAAATTGCTTGAACCGAGAGGGTAAGCTTTCAAATAAAACGTCTTGCTCTATAGGTAAGTGAAACAACGCGCCCATACTGGCTCGCAGCACTTTAGCATTAAATACATCAACACTGTTTGGACTGATGAGCAAACCAAAACCGTTAAACCAAGCTAAAGTGCGGATAATGGTGCCTAAATTACCAGGATCTTGTATTTCATGCAGATAAATAAAACGAGAAGGGGGCTTGGCGTTTTGACGGCATATATTCAAAAAGTAAACTGGCACACAAGCAACAATTCCTTGTGGAGTTTGAGTATCACTTAAAGCCAGCATTTGCTTTTCAGAAATCACGATACCATTATATTGAGCATGCAAACGCGTTGTTATTGCCGCATGTTGTTGAGTCAAAAAAAGCGTAATAACGGGAGGATTTGCTAAGTCATTTAACCTTTTATCTAATTCCAACAGCAAATGCTCGCCTTCCAACAAGAAGTGCTCTAATTGTTGGCGATATTTTTTTTTGAGTAATTTTTTTGCGTCGTCAAATTTCATGCAGCTAGGTATTCTTTAGGTGTCATAGCAAGAACAGGGTCGCCAAGTTTATCATGGCCTAAGTGAAAATTGGCAAATTGAAACGACAGCATTACAATGCAAGCCTTAAGAACTCAACTATAAGGATAAAACCTAAGCAATGGCGCGCTCCAAAACCAGTAAAAAATGGCTTGAGGAACATGTAAACGATCCTTACGTTAAAAAAGCACAAGTCGATGGCTATCGTTCGAGAGCGAGCTATAAATTGCTTGAATTAAATGAAAAGGACAAACTTATTGCTTCGGGCAGTGTAGTAATGGATTTAGGGTCGGCTCCCGGGGGCTGGTCGCAGGTTGCTGCACCCCTAGTAGGGAAAACAGGTTGTGTGATCGCTTCTGATATTTTACCCATGGACAGCCTAATTGGCGTCGAGTTTGTTCAAGGTGACTTCACAGAAGAAACGGTTTATAACCAAATTCTCAGCGTGTTAGGTGATCGAAAGGTTGACGTAGTGCTCAGCGACATGGCTCCAAATATGAGCGGTGTGAATACAACGGACCAATACAGTTCAATGTACTTGGTGGAACTCGCACTAGATATGGCAAGAAATGTGTTAACTAACAACGGCAGCTTTTGTGCCAAAGTATTTCAGGGAGTGGGTTATGAAGAATACATCAAAGACGTGCGAAATAGTTTTAAGAAAGTAGTAATAAGAAAGCCCGCCGCATCGCGACCGCGCTCTCGTGAAGTGTATGTGGTGGCTAAAGGGTTTAACGGCTGCGCTTAAACCGTTTTTTACGCTTGCCTTTGTCACTCGCTTTTTGGATTTCTGCCTCAGCCATGTGTTGTTTTTCTATTTCTATCATGCGCGGCGTTTCCATGCTAATTCTGCCTAACACGCCCGCTTGTAATTCGTTTACCAGCACTTCGCATATTTTTTGTAAGTTCACTCGTCCTCCTGCCATCAGTGCACCACGTGCTTTAGCCGCATCTTCAAGAAATGTTAGTTCGGTATCAGCAATATGCTCAAGTTTGTAGCGTTGTTTTAAGTTGTCAGGGTAAGCGGTAATTAAATATTCAGCGGCAAAAAAACCGACATCGTCGTAATTCATGGCGGTTTGTTTTACTGCTCCACAGGCGGCAAGGCGGTAAATAGACTGAGGATTGGCTAGCTTTGGCCATAACACGCCAGGCGTATCAAACAGTACAATGCCTGAGCCTAGGTTAATTCGTTGCTGCGACTTGGTGACCGCGGGTTCATTACCAGTTTTTGCTATTATTCTCTGGGCTAAGGTATTGATAAGTGTAGACTTTCCGACATTGGGGATGCCTACGATCATGGCATTGATGTTTTTTACTGAGGCGTGTTTGTTGGGGCAAAGCTCAATCAGCGATTGTGTGATTTTATCGCGGATATTTGCCGTCTCTTTGCCTACAGCAAGGGCAAGGATACCTTGCTGCTTTTCTAGCGTTTGTTGCCACTCAAGGGTGATAGTGGGATCAGCCAGATCGTATTTGTTAAGTATTTTTAAGCAAGGCTTTTCACCTCTGATTTTGGCGATTTCCGGATTTTCACTGGAATAAGGGATGCGCGCATCGAGTACCTCAATCATTACGTCGATATTATTGATATTTTCGCGCATTTCTTTCAGCGCTTTGTGCATGTGTCCCGGAAACCATTGCATTTTAACTAGCAAACCTTCAAGTACCAAATAGACCTATAGTTTACCGACAAAGCTTGGGTATTTCGAACTGTGATTGACAATGCTCAGTCTTTGTCAGCAAGCAGTAATGAAGAATAGGCTTCGGCAGGGGGCAAATTTTGGTAATAGCGAATGTGCTGTTTGAGTGTTTTTGTTGCACCGAAATGCCAAATGGATATCTGTGTTTGATGGCGTGTTAAGTAATTCGATAAAAATTGATAGTGCATGTTATGCAAACTAGAACAAGAATGGCTGTCTAAGCTTAAGCTCTCCATACGCAAGAGTTCACTAACGCAGTGCTGATTAACGTTTAGGGCAGTACATGGGCTTGGTTTGGGGCGGAAAGGGCGGTAAATATTTTGTAGACCAACAACACAATCATCCAAGTCGGGACATGCTGACTCAAGCAATGCGAGCAATACTAACTCAGCTTTTTGATGCAGCGAGTCTATCTCCGAAGAGATGGTGAATATGTCAGCGGGTCCTTGCAATTCGCAAAACAAGGTAAAAGGATAGGCTCTACCTGCTTTGTCGACACTGGGCATCTTAAGCCCCGTAACAACTGTTTGTGGATTACAGCTAGATTTAAAACAAAAACGCCAAATTGGAGACGCAAAATAATAGCTAGCCCACCGTAATTGCAATTGATGTTTTGATTTATCCAAACCTTGGCTTAACCAATTATCCCACTCATTTACCAAATCTGCAGTCACATTGCGTTGAATAAAATCTCCGTAGCTTGGCAGTTTGCCAAAAAAACCCACTTTCATAAGTGACTAGCGCACACTTACAGCAAAGACGGTAAACATGAAAATTCACGTAATTGATTTAGCATTAAGGGATCTCCGGGGCTAGTGACTGACAACTCAAAAAGCATTGAGTAGTCGCTGTATGTGACACCAACTTCTACTTTAGAGTTTGATACACGTTTAACGTCAGCGTTTTGTATTAGCCGCATCAGTGAAAAGATGCCCTCTTGAGACACGCTTATTTCGCTATTATCTCTACGCACAAATCGAATTTCACTGCTTACCGAATTGTTTACTGGGGGCCAAGTTATTTGTTGGGGAGTGGGCCGACCAAATTGATAATTAAGTTGCTTACCATAAATGGTCATCGAAACACGGGCTAAGGTGTTATCTAAATAAACAGGTGTGAGCGTAAATGAAATCCGAGGTGTACTGTTTGTTGCCGAAAACAAGCTGTTTTGTATTGTTCTTACCTGTTCAAAAAAACGGAGTATGTCGTTACGAAAGGCATATTTTTCTTGCACACCGTTTTTCCATGTCCATGGGCTAACTTGCTGATTAATAAGCTGCGAAAAATGCGTATTAAAATATTGGCTTATCGCACCGGATTGACCAAATAACTGTGTTATATCAGCAAGGCTTGCATCTACCATTGAACGTGAGTTAAACGGGTAAGTGTTTTCTGTTATCGACACGCATTGTTGTGCTGTTGCGTTTATCCACAGTGTGTTTAGATGTTGTTTTTGCAGTGTAAACTGCAATCTGTCGATTTGGCCGGACAGCTCGTTGATCCAGCGCTTTAAAGGTGAAATTTGTACATACCCAAAGCCTTGTAAGTTTTTTGTTGAAAGGGGCGTGAAATTGTCTGAAGAGGCTTGAATTTGAAAACTAAGCGCAATATTAAGGTCTTGTAATAAGGTAACTAAAGACTGTTCGGTACTTTGCTTTCGTTCCGGCTTCAAGGCTTTATGTAGCGTCTCAAAATTTGAGCTTACTGTGTTTCTAGGAGAATGGCTCGATAGCGTAGAAGCAAAGTCGCTTACTGTTTTTGGCGCTCTGTTAGTGATGGCTTGGCTATTGACTAAGCGATCACTCGGTACTGACAAATCCGTCGCTCTACTAATATTGTTTAACAAGATAAATAATGGAGAGTCATGCTGAGATAGCGTCTGAATGCTATTACTTAAGACCACGGAAGTTGAGAAAGAACGAATGTGAATACGATCAATCAACGCTCGCCATTGGTTAATATAGTCGCGAACATAAAGATTGCTAATGTCTTGTTTTAACTGTTTTTCATCGATGACATGTTCATCGCCTAATACCCATGGCTCTTTCGACAAATGTTTAACGAATTGATCAATACCCTGCTTAAAAAGTGAGTTAAATGCATCGGGCGTATAAAAGTCGCTGATTGCGTTAACATCGTCCTGTGTATATTTAAATACGCTGCGCCAGTTTGGACCAGCAAGTTGAGCCATAGATAAAAAACGACCAGACTCAGAGTGTCGATTGCTTCTTAACTGTTCACTTTTGAACTGTTGATAATAGATATCGCTGAGCTGTTGCCTGCTCAGGTGCTTTCGAGCAACTTCAATTTTAGATTCATCAACGGAATCAAATTCCATGTTCATCTCTACTAATCGTTGAATATGTAAACGGAGCAGTTCGTGATCAGCAGCGGAAAATAAATTGTTTCTATTAATACTCTCAACAAGAAAAGTTTGGATAAAAGGGGTGTTTCTGCGTTTGCTGTTACTCATCATTAGATAGCTTTTCAGTGCTTGGTACTGACGAGTGGTATCAGATTCATCTAACAAATCACGCTCTAATTGCTGTTGTATGAACGGTAGTAATATACGTTTCAATAGACGGCGGTAACTCGCTTGCAAACCGTTTTCAAGCGACTGGTGCTGGTTCAAGCCTAAGCCGGCGAAGCGTTGGTTTAGTAAATCGCCTAAGCCCCGTTCGTTCGCTGAAAAAGTATGTAAAGCCTTTAATTGTTCATTAAGCTTTGCAGAGGAAAAGATAGAATCGCTGCTAAGGCTACTTGAATAGCGTGTTTCCCACTGCTTAATATTGGCTTCGGCAACCGATAAATAGTCAAGGTTGTTTTTATAGCTTAATGACAAGCCAAGGCAAAAAACAACACCTACAAGCGAGAAAACAAAAAGGCAGGCGGTTTTGATGCGGCTTTGTTTTTTTGCATAGCCATAAAGAGAGCTGAACCGATCTTCTTCGCTCAATATGACGCGCTCGAGGCAGTCTTTTATAAAATAGCTACGCTGGTCATTATTCCAGAGTGTTTGATGAGTCGCTGCCATACCCGTGACTTGTGCCACGCGTGTAACTATACGATTGATAGGCGAGCCTGTTTGCGTGCCACTGGTAAAGTAACATCCTCTGACGATACTGCTTTGTATGCCATCTTCTACTCGGCTCAGTTGCTCGATGACCTGTTTAATCGCAGGTTGAAGCAAACCGAACTGCTCACTGAAAAGATATAGCATGCTTTTCTTTTTATGGTCACGCTCTATTGCCATGCGTGCCCATTTTCTGCGCGCTAGCGATTTACATAACGCACCGTATTTTGCTATGAATTCTTGCCCGAGTGCGCCGTCTTCGCTAAAAGCACTAAGGCTAGTTTGAGGGTCGAATGTGAAGCCTAATATTTGTTCTCGTTCTTTGTGAGAGAAGGTCTCGAAAAACTCGCTGAATCCCGCTAGCAGGTCAGTTTTAGTCATCACGATGTAAATGGGTAAGCGAGCATCAAAAGCGATATTGACTTCACTCACTCTTTGTTTCAACTGGTCTAGGTGCTTGGTGAGCTCATACTCATTTAAATGAAGTAAGTCAGACAGGCTTATGCTGACAATGACTCCACTTAGCGGTTTTTTTCTATAACGCTTAATAAGCTGAAGAAAATGCTGCCATCCTGATTCATCAACTTTTTTATAACTGTCTTGCGAGGTATAACGACCAGCCGTATCTAACAGCACCGCATCTTGTGTTATCCACCAGTCACAGTTTTTGGTTCCCCCCACACCTTGAAGCGCTTTTGTATCGAGTTTCTCTGCCAAAGGAAAGCGCAAGCCTGAGTTTGAAAGCAGCGTGGTTTTTCCTGCACCTGGCGAACCGATGATCATGTACCAAGGAATATCGATCAGGGTCTTGTTTTTAGAGCGTTGTCGCAGCGTAAATGCAGACTTGAATTTATCTTTTAGTGCTTGATACTCAGCATCAATTAATTGTTCAGCATCGTCTTGTGTGCTGATTTCTTCAACCAGTTTTTCTTCATTTTTAAGTGATAAAATATGTTGAATGGTTTTGTACAGGGCAAAGCAAAGCAAGATAAAGACGCAGGTAACAATGCGAGCAACCCAACTCAATAATGGTGTGACTCCAGCTATTGCCACATAGGGGCCAATAAAACATATCATTGCAATAGCTAGCATTAAACAGCATAGAGGAACGAGCACATTGCGAGTCGCCAAGGGTTTAAATAAAGCAAGCATAAATTAACGCCCCTCTCTGGGCAGTAAGATGATTTCTACTCTTCGATTTTCACTGGCGCTAGTGGTATTGACGAGCGGTTGAGTATCAGCTAAACCTTGTGTATCTGAATATTTGACGCTTGGCTCAGAAGAAAGCAACCAAGCTTGAACTGCATCGGCACGCTGTCGCGATATAACCCAATTCGATTCCGCTTGACCCGTTGAGTCGGTGTGGCCCACTATTAAAACGGAATCTGAATGGGCGAGAATGACATTGTTTAGTGTCGTTACCGCAGGAAGTGCCTGTTGATTTATGGTGGTTCTGCCCGGAGGAAAGAGAGCGGGGCTGATTAAGCGGATACTTACCAGACCATTGCTTTGCGCAAGTTCAATTTGTCCACGCCTAATGTGTTCAGCCAATTGAATACTAAGTCGGTCGAGGATGACTTTTGCGTTGTATGTTGTTTCGCTTTTTCCAAGCGAGGGCAAATCATTCGCTGCAATCGTTTCAAGCATTTGAAAAATAGGCGTAGATCGCGTGTGTAAGTTGGATAAATAAACGGCATACAATGCTGAGCAAACAAACAAGAGCACGAAAAAGAAAAGATTAAGCGGAAAACGCGTGTGTGCAGCTTGAATTTTTCCCTTTTCACTTTCTCCATCAGGTGACAACATCTTGGTTTCAGGTCGCTGTATCGCGATCGCTTGTGACAATCGTTGGCAGATATGCAGTAATTCATTTTCACCGTTTGATGTAATCCGATACTTACCTTTGAAACCCAACGAAAGACACACGTAACTAAGCTCAAGCAAGTCTGTATTCGAGTTGGGCTGCTGTAAAACTTTATCGATAATTAAAAAACATTTTTCGCCGCCCGACGTTTCATTATGAAATTTGCTAAGTAAGGTTTGCTGACTCCAATAACCTTGCGCCCCCCAAGGTGTGTTAAGTACCAATTCATCAACTAGACAACACAACAAATATCTCGCCGTAAGGGCGATTTCATTCGCTATACCGCGTTGGCGGAGTGTGTCGTTTAATTCGTTAAATAGGCGTTCTACTTCAATACGTAATTGTTCGACAGAGCCATTAGGGGAAAGCGTTTGCAGATTTGCCGCAAGCGAAATAATGTCGCTGGCGGAGCTTAGGATTTCATTGTCACTGTGCAGTATGGCTGGCTCATTGGGCATACTTCTTTCTGGTGAACGGTATACTTGTGTCGCATCTAGGCTTGTATTTGGCGCAATACTGGGGGCCGAAGTGCGACGTCCTCCGGGATTAGGGATAAGCATCGTTTTTGATAAGTCGTCGTCGTGGTTCACCGAACTTAATTCCTTATTGCCCATAGCTCGAGTGTTAAGTTGGGGAAAGGTTGGCTAAGGTGGCAGGCGATGCCTCCTGATACGCTTAGGTTTTGCCAGTATTCACCCGATTGCACCAGCTCAAAATAAACGCAATGGCGTTGATAGGGAATGTCTCTGGGTGCCGCAGGTAAGTGATTAATCTGAATGCCGGGAAGCTGCAAATTTACTAGCTCTTTAATGGATTCTACCGCGCCAATTTTAATTTGACCTGGCACATTTTTGCGCAATTCGTCGGGGGAAACATTGGCGCCCACTGCTAAAATGAAACTAGCATGAGAGAACAGGCTTTTGTCGGCTATTGTTCCTACGCGAATACCAAACTTTCTTTCTTCTAGTTCGATGTTTATTGCGTTTTGCTCTAACACCACACTGAATAATTCGCGAAGCGTTTTCATTATCGGTTGGAAAACAGAGCTTAAGTCACCGTGCAGATAGTAAGGTAATTCAGGTACCATTTTATCGGTTTGAATGAATGTGCTCATTTCACCAATTAGTGACACCAATGTTGTGTAAATACTGTAGGGTTTAATATGTTCACAGTGATCGAACTGACGAAGGAGAGGCAGATAGCGATTCAATGTCTGCAACATCATAAAGTCTGTCATTTCGTTAAGGCTAGATTTGCCCGCGACCGATAAGCGCGATGCGATAGATTGGATACGGTGTTGCTGCAATTGCAGCAGTTCGCTTAAAAAATGGCGTAATACCGCGCTTGTTTTAGCGTTCATTACGTTTGGAATAAAGTGCGAGTCTATACTCACTGCACCGTTTGGCGACACGTCATCTATTTTAGCAATTGCAATACACATAAATTCACTATTGTCTTGCAAGCTAGTTCTAAGACTAAAATTGAGCCCCGACATTTCAACCAACGCTTTTTGCTCGGTATTGTTAGATACATCACGTATTTCATGCTCGCAGAGCACGTATTTTCCTGATGATGGCATTACTTTATTGAATTCTGTCGTACCAAAGTGGTGTAAAGGGAGCGCTAAGTAGACCAGTGCATTTAAGTGAGACGGGTCAATAGTCAGCACATTGGGAGCATGGTCGCGTTGGGGAAACTGAAACGGGGAACCATCTCGAAGCATGCCTTGGGCAGATCTCAGACATAGTTTTCCCGTCTTAAGTAACGCTTCATCGATTTCAAGCTCAGTGAATCCCCAGTCTTCAGGTAAACATTCACCGATAGCAAGCCGTAATTGACCATCTTGATAGCGAGTCTGTTGTTGAAAATGCTGGGGTTGCAGCATCATACCCTCGGTCCATACAACGCGTTTTTCCCATACCATGATGTGACTTCCTATTGGTTGATTATTTGGACGCTAGATTTGTCGACGGCAATCAATGTACCTCCGTTTCCTAACAATGAACGAGGGTCGAGAAGCGATTTTTTCGGTAGCGATAGCACAGTCTTCCACGTAACGGAGTTCACCTGTCTATATCCTACGGCTACCCCAAGGAACTGTGTTCGTTTTGACAGCTCCAGCTTAAAGGTTTGTTTAGAGTCTGGGTCAACAAGGTGTTCTTCCATCGCGATAAACTCATTACCCAGTTTGTTGTCGCGCCCTGTAAAAAGAGTTTCATAGCCAGCATTATTAAAATTACCCACATTGGCAAGCTGCATGACTTTCACAACAACAGAGGAAGGTTGTCCATGAATGTCTGGATTAATATCGCTTGATGCCGCAATGGTGTAAGTCATCGTTGCCTTTGGCTCTAATGGCAAACGGCTGCAAGCTGACAGCAAAAAACTGAATAACAGCAACAAGGTATAAATTAAGTAGGCAGATTTATATTTCATGATTCATTCTCTTTACGCTGTAATTGCTTAACCTGTGACTCGTAGGCTGATGAAAAATGTTCGGCTAATATGTCATTGAAATTTTCTTTTACTTTAACCGTTAAATTTTCTTGCTTAGCGGTAAAAACTTGCCATTTCTGAGCGACCTTGGTCTTGCCTAAAAAGTTGCGATGGAGAGTGTGCGCCTCTTGTTCAACGGCGTCAGGAGACAGCTCGTTCAACACCCCCGCTAAACATGCTTGAAGCCCTGCAATAAAGGCTGTTTGATGGTTTTGTAAATCGCCAAATGCTTCAGCATAGGCGTCGGTTACGTCCATATATCCCGGTTTTTTTCTGACTAATAACATGTCTAAGGTGTCTGAAGGGTCAAGCGAAAACTTGATGGGATTATTCGACTTAGGTTGGATCATGGTCATCGATAATCTCGATTCTTGTTTTAACGCTGAACGGCCTGCCAGCAAAGCCATCACGCCTTGCGTGCTTTGCTTTACTAGCGTCGCAATGTCAGCCGCGAAACGATGCTTGTTCACTTCAGCCTTGTTAGCTTTAGGAAGCCCTAATTGTTCGTAAACTAAGTCAAAAAAGTCATCTTTCACATCGCTTGAATAGCATTTATCGGAAAATGAACGGTTTTCTTCCGACTGGGTATTTTTTTCCACACTTGGTTGGGCTAAGGGTTCTTCACTATCCCAATCATCGGGGATGAGAGTAGGCGAAATGGGTTCCGAGCTGACTTTTTTGCTATGCTCTTGGCTCGGTGTCGGTTTGGATGGATGCTGTGCCAAAATATCAAACAAGCCTAAATTATCGACGTCACTGATGGGAGGACGCGCTAAAGATTCATTTTGTGTGACCTTAGGCACCACATAATTTAGCAAGTCTGATTGCGTGTCACTTCCGGTGTCTGTAGTCAGATCATCAATAGCAGTCACTTTGATATCAATGTTACCGAGTGTGAAAACATCATTCACTGAGGGTTTTATCGCCACACCTTTGTCGAGTTGATTGGTATTTAAGTAAGTTCCGTTGCTACTAGTATCGGTAAAAGTAAATGTTCCATTCATAAAAGCAACAAGCAGATGAGTACTAGAAATAAAACGCTCACCGTCATCAATTGACCAATCGCATTGTGATGAACGGCCAATACTTCCACCTGATTCGGTAAACACAAAACTGCGCTCTCCTGTTACGGTATCAGGAGAGCAAAGAGCAACATGTAAAGACGCCATAAAGCCCAGCCAGGGTCCAAAGTTATTAATGAATACAGATTAATGTTAAGCCTACGCATCGGGGTAAATGAAAGTTGCACCCTTTCTGCTAGTGATGTGCGTAAGGGGGGTTAAGGCTTCTACTGAAAGCGCGAAAAAGCGCAAAAGATAACAAGCAATGGAATACAAAGAGTTAATTTTAACCCCTGTCTCTGATGAGAATAAGTGTGGTCATAATCTGGAGGATATGGCCGATTTTCAACATTTTTTCTTCGCAGCCCAAGGCACGCCTGAAAGATATGACGGGCAAAACACCTTACCTGCCGAACCGCCTGACTGGCGAGCCATTAAAAAACAAGCGCTTACATTTTTACAGCAAACTAAAGACCTAAAACTAATTAGTACGCTTGCTCAAGCGGTATTAAACACTGAAGGGTTTGTGCCCTTTTCAGAATGTTTGATTGGGCTAGCTGAGCTTGTCAACGAACAATGGGAGCAGGTTTATCCGCCCCTTGACGAAGAGGATGGAGACCCACTCGAGCGCATTGCGGGTCTCTCACACTTAAACGAGGTCTTTATTTATCAAACCTTAAAACACCTACCATTGGCCAGTTTGAGAGGGGTTGGAGCCGTATCACTGTTATCTCTTGCTGGGAGCGATGGTACCGCTGCATCTTTGAGTGACTCACAAATCAAAGGCATTTTTCAAGAAAATAATATCGACGATTTGCAACTTTTGTTCAATGCCGTGCGATATAGCCATTCAAGTTTAGTTCGAATGAACAATACCTTTATCGAAAAAGCGGGGCATGAGTATGCTTTAGATTTTTCAAAAACCTTAATGGCGTTAGAGCAAATAACACAGGTATTGAATGAGCATGTAGCGTTGGAGGAACGTGTTAGTGAGAGAAGCAGCGAAACACATAACGCTGAGGAAAATGAAGATATCTCACCCACTGTGCCTACTGCGCAAGCGCTAAATACAACTCAAACGGATTTACAGGAAGTGCATCAAGCAGTAGATGAAAAAAATGTGGCATCGGTGAAAAGTAGGGAAGACGTAGAGCACTGCTTGCGTGCGATTACCGAGTATTACGCTATCAATGAGCCGACCAGTCCGTTACCTATATTGATTCATCGGGCGTTGAAATTAGTGAACAAAGATTTTTTAGGGGTGATGAAAGATATTTACCCCGATGCGCTACCGGCGTTACATCAACTCGGTGGTATCGACGAAAACGCGGCCGAGCCATCAGACGAGTCAGATGATGAGGACGGTTGGTAAATTATAAAACGCAAAGGAGAAAGTTTGTGTCTAGCGGTCAGAAGTTTATTTCAAAAAATCGCGCACCTCGCGTGCAAATAGAGTACGACGTTGAATTATATGGCGCAGAAAAAAAAGTAGAGATTCCCTTCGTTATGGGGGTGATGGCTGATTTGTCAGGTAATCCAGAAGAACCGTTGGCACCCCTTCCTGAGCGCAAAGCGTTGGAATTTGATGTCGACAATTTTGACGACCGTTTGAAAGCGACAAAACCACGTGTTCAATTCAGCGTGCCAAACACATTAACGGGCGACGGTAATTTACCTATCGATATTACTTTTGAAAGTATGGACGATTTCTCGCCCGAAGCGATCGCCAAGAAAACCGATGGCCTTAAACAGCTATTGGAGGCGAGAACACAGTTATCTAATTTAGTGACGTATATGGACGGAAAGGAAGGAGCTGAGCAGCTGATTGCTAAGGTGCTCGCTGATCCTGCATTGCTTGAAACATTAAGCGCGTCTGCAAAACAAGAACATTCAGACGATGGCGAAACGGAGGAATAAGCATGGCAGAACAAGAGTTAAATACCTCGATTAATGGTGATGTAGACACCTTGGATTCAGATTCTTTTGCAGCCTTGCTGCAAAAAGAATTTAAGCCAAAGTCGGACCATGCAAAAACCGAAGTAGAAAAAGCGGTGAATACATTGGCAGGCTATGCCCTTGAAAATGTTGCTAATATCTCTGACGACACCGTGCATTCTATCGAAGCTATTATCGCAGAAATAGACAAAAAGATGGGTGAGCAGGTGAATGCTATTTTGCACCACAACGACTTTCAGACCTTAGAAGGTACATGGCGAGGACTTCACTATCTAGTCGACAACACCGCTTCTGGTGAGCAGCTAAAAGTGAAAGTGTTCAACATTCCGAAAAAAGAGTTGGCGAAGAATTTAAAGAAATTCGCGGGAACAGCATGGGATCAAAGCCCTATATTCAAAAAGTTTTATGAAGAAGAATATGGTCAATTCGGTGGTGAGCCTTTCGGCGCTATTGTTGGAGACTATTACTTTGACAACAGCCCTGCCGATGTGAACTTGCTCTCTAGCATGTCAAAAATCTGTGCAGCGTCGCATTCACCATTTTTGACAGCGGCATCGCCAGGCTTAATGCAAATGGACAGTTGGAGCGAACTATCTAACCCTCGTGAGCTAACTAAAGTATTTTCAACACCTGAGTATTTGTCGTTTCGTTCTTTACGCGAAACGGAAGATGCCAAATACATTACGCTCACTATGCCTCGCGTGTTATCGCGTTTGCCGTATGGTAGCAAATCGAACCCAGTTGAAAGTTTTGAATTTGAAGAAGATACCCGTGGCCCGTCTGAAGCCAAATACACGTGGACCAATGCCGCTTATTCTCTCGCGGTAAACATTAATCGTTCATTCAGTGAGTACGGCTGGTGCTCACGGATTCGAGGTATTGAATCGGGCGGTTCAGTGGAAGGCTTACCTGTGCATACGTTTCCTAGTGACGACGGCGGCGTGGATATGAAGTGCCCCACAGAAGTCGCCATAAGCGATCGTCGAGAGTCAGAGCTTTCAGCCTGTGGCTTAATGCCGCTGATTCATCGCAAAAACAGCGATATGGCCGCATTTATAGGTGCGCAGACCTTACAAAAGCCCACTGAGTATGACAATCCAGACGCAACGGCCAATGCGGCTTTATCGGCGCGTTTACCTTACTTATTTGCGACTACCCGTTTTGCGCATTACCTCAAGTGCATTGTGCGAGACAAGGTAGGTTCATTTCAATCGCGAGAAGCTATGCAAAAGTGGCTTCAAGAGTGGATATTGAACTACGTAGATGGTGCGCCGGCAACCTCAAGCGAGGAAACTAAGGCACGTAAACCCCTTGCCGATGCCGGAGTGTCGGTGGAAGAAGTAGAAGGTAGTCCCGGCTATTACAACGCCAAGTTTTATTTGAAGCCGCATTATCAATTAGAGGGGCTAACGGCTTCACTCAGGCTGGTTTCCAAGCTTCCGGCAGGAAATGCTTAATTAAACAAACGCGATACTAAAATTTTTGATGCCATTAACCCTTAAAGGAGACGACTCATGGCTGTTGATATGTTTTTAAAGCTAGACAAGATTAAAGGTGAATCTAAGGATAAATCACACAAAGACGAAATTGATATTTTGTCATGGAGCTGGGCTGTTCGCCAAACCGGAAGCACCCACATTGGAATGGGGAGCGGAACAGGAAAGGCGAATTTTGGTGACATCACCATTACTAAGTTTGTTGATAAAGCATCAGTGACTTTAATGGAGCACGTTGCGACGGGTGATCACATTAACAAAGCCAAGCTTGTAGTGCGTAAAGCAGGTGGAAAGGCACTTGAGTATATCGTTATTGAATTAGATGACATCATTGTGACCAACTATTCAACGGGCGGCTCGGGTGGCGAAGAACTACTCACAGAAACCATCACCTTAAATTTTGCTCAAATTAAGATAACGTATAAACCGCAAAATGCAGATGGATCGGGCGGGGCCGCTGTAGATTTCGGCTACAACATCCAGCAAAACACGAAAAAATAATGCACTACATTTTTTGCGCCACCTATCCAATTTAGTGGCGCAGAACGTGTTTGTGTAATGTGATTTATGCCAGAACTTGCTCCCAAAGAACGCTTACAGTTATCGCTGTTGGATAGATTAAGCGACAATGCTCCTGATGAAAAACGAGAAGCACGCGAGCAACGCGTGATTTCTTTTTCTAAGCTGAAAGAGCTAGTAAAACGAGATTTGTCTTGGTTGTTGAATTGCACCGCGTCTTCTGCGCATTTGAATTTGAAAGACTATCCACATATTCAATCTTCGTGCTTAAACTTCGGTATTCCCGATTTGTCTGGCATTGTCTCTGCCTCTCTTAATAGCAAAGCGCTAGAGCGTGAATTAGTTAAGTGTATTAAACAGTATGAGCCTCGAATTATTCCCTCATCGTTAAAAGTAAAAGTATTGCTCGCACGGCAGGAGATGAGCGCGAGTACCTTATCGTTCGAAATAAGTGCAGATCTATGGGCGCAACCTTTGCCTTTGCAATTGTTTTTGCACACTGAGGTGGATATTGAGAACTCTCATGTGTCTATAAAGCAGTGGCGATAATGGATAGTAAATTTCTCGAACTATACAATCAGGAATTAAAATTCATCCGAGAGTCGGGTGCCGAATTTGCTAAAGAGTATCCAAAAATAGCGGGCCGCTTGGGTATGGATGGCATTGATTGTTCAGATCCTTATGTGGAACGCCTGCTTGAAGGTTTTGCTTTTCTCTCGGCTCGTATTCACAGAAAACTCGATGCGTCATTTCCTGAGTTTACACAACATTTAATGGAGTTATTATTCCCCACGTTTTTACAACCTGTTCCGTCGATGTTAATTGCGCAATGTCAGCCGGATTACGACGAAGGTAATTTAAACAAAGGGTTTACCCTTCCAGCGCGAACCAGCTTACTCAGTCAGTTAGCTAAAGATGAACAGACTTCCTGCGAATATAAAACAGCACAAGACGTTCAATTATGGCCTGTAGAATTAAGTAATGCAGAGTATGTAAATACACACACTCTCACATCGCTCAGTGAACAGAGCGCAACGGTACCTTTGTGGTTATTAGATAAAAAATCTGAGATAAAGAGTGCAGTTCGGCTTACTTTTGAACTACCACCTCACACCAAATTTAGTGATTTATCGCTAGACAGCCTTACGTTTTATTTAAAAGGTTCTGAATCTTTTCCGTTCTATTTGTATGAAAGTTTGATAAAGGGCTACGCTGGATTAATGTATCAATCTGGTGATTCCCTATGGCGCTACGAAACTGAGCCTACTTCACTCAGTCCTAAAGGTTTCGATGAGTCTGACGCGTTATTGCCATTCGAACAACGCCAGTTTGATGGTTTTAGATTACTCAGAGAATATTTTGCTTTTCCCTCTCGTTTTTTATTTGTCGAGCTGAATAAACTGCAGCCTTGTCTACAATATTGTACGCAATCTTCGTTTAGCGTTTTACTCTTGTTAACTCATACAAACTCGCAGTTAGAAAATCGTTTAACGAGTGAAAACCTCTCGCTCTATTGTTCACCCGCCATTAATTTGTTTGAAAAGCGGGCTGAGAGGATCAATCTTTCAAAACAATATCATGAATTTCATGTTGTGCCAGACCGCTTGCGTCCACTCGACTTTGAAGTTTGTGCTGTAAAGCAAATTAATGCCTTTGGTTCTTCGTCTGATAAAGCACAACCACTATTACCCCTTTATGGACAACAAAGCTCACGAAAAATCAAAACCGAAGGGTATTACAGCGTTTTTCGTCGGCAACGTTTACTGAGTGCAAAAGGAAGGAAGTTTGGGCATCGTTCCAGTTACCTTGGCTCGGAAGTGTATGTGTCTATTGTTAACCCGCTAACGCCACCTTACTCTGAAGACTTAAAACAATTATCCATTCAAGTGCTCTGTAGTAACCGCGACTTACCCATAATGATGCCTCTTGGTAAAGGAGGCAGCGATTTCACCATCGAATCGGGTGCGCCTTGTTCGGCGGTATCTTGCCTAGGCGAACCCACAAAACCGCACAGACCGTTGAATACTGACGATGTTTCGTGGGAGCTCATCAACCTTCTTTCGTTGAATTTCCTTGGTTTCTCTAATCAAGAAGAGGCTTTGGTGTCGCTAACCCGTCTACTCACCTTAATGTCTGATCAACACAGTAAAGTGCAAACTAAGCAAATAGATGGCGTGGTGGGCTTTGAGTTAAAGCCCATTACTGCGCGTTTACCCTTTGACGGCCCTATTTGTTTCGGAAGAGGCGTTGAAGTAAGACTAACGGTAGACGAAAGTGCGTTTCAGGGGGGGAGCGCTTTTTTACTTGGAATGGTATTGGACCGTTTTTTCGCACAGTACGTCAGTATTAATGCATTTTCTAAATTGGTTTTACTCTCTACTCAGCGAGATGAAATATATACATGGCCTATTCGAATCGGCTTGCAAAGCGCTATTTAGAAGCACTGACTGCAAACACCGAAACACTTTATGAACTCAGCTTTGAGGCGTTATTGCGTTATTTAGATGCGAACTCCCCCCTTCACGAACGTTTGGGGTATTCGATTTCATTAAAGCAGGACGGGTTTAGGCTAGGGCAAACGGCAATGCTGCATTTTCATAGTTCTGCTTTTTCCAATGTCGTTGAGAAACCCGCAGCCCATACGTTTCAAATTAATAATGTGTTTTGGGGATTGTTTGGTATTAACGGCCCTTTACCGAACCATTTAACTGAATATGCCATTGAGCGCGAACATCGTTATAAAGACACCACCTTGGTGGCGTTTTGCAACTTGTTTCATCATCGGTTTTTATCATTGTACTATCGAGCTTGGGCAGAAGCTCAGCCAACCGTTAGTTACGATTTTTCTATCGCTTCAAAAACGCTCGATATTAAATCGAAAACAGACAGGTTTGGCCAAAAAGTCGCATCGCTCGGAGGGGCGAGTAAAAAACAGCAACCCAGCCACTTAGATTTGTCTTTAGCTGGCCTGTTTACCCTAAAAAATAAAAGCGTGGGAACACTGCAACAGCTTTTGCAATGTACGCTTCGACACCCTGTTAAGGTTGAGCAGTTTGTCGGCACTTGGTACACGCTGCCTGAGGCTGAGCAAAGTGCATTGGGTGTTCGCAATCATCAGCTTGGCTTACGGACAACGCTGGGTAAGCGCAGTTTTCAACGCAGTTTCTCCGTTGCTATTTACATTGGCCCTTTATGCTTTGACGAATACATGGCCCTGCTTAAAAACAAACATAGTTTGATGCTGATTCGACAAATGGCCCATAAAACCATCGGCTATGAGTTCAGTATTACTTTGCACCTTAAGTTGGCAGCAGCACAAAAGCGCATGTCGTTTCTGAATACTCACACATCAAACGAGCCATGTGTTTTGGGCCAAAACAGTTGGATATGCAGCCAAAGAGACACCGCTAGCAAACAACATATTGTTCTTACACAAGTCTCTGACGAACGCGGATTTTAAACCGATATAGCATGGCTTAAGGAGCCTTTTATGACACAAATTAGTAGGGTTAACCTGTTTGGGAAACTCAATAAGTTAGGGTTTCAATCAGTCGAAAGTGCCACGGTGTGTTGTAAATTAAGAGGGAACCCGTATGTTGAACTGGTGCATTGGTTTGAACAATTGCTTCAGTCTCAACATTCGGACCTGCCAAAAATCGTACAGCATTTTGAGCTTGATCCGGCCAAGCTTGCCAAAGACATCTCCAATGCTTTGGAAGCGTTGCCAAAAGGCGCCACCTCTATTTCGGATTTATCTAGCCATATCGAAGATGCCGTTGAGCGTGCTTGGGTGTTTGGATCACTCGCTTACAATGACAGCAAAGTGCGAATTGCTTACGTGGTTTTGGGTATGTTGCAAACGCGCCATCTAAAACAGGCTTTGCTTGGTATGTCGAGTGAGTTCAGCAAAATAAAGCTTAGTGAATTAAGTGACAACCTGCATGAAATTGTGGCAGGTTCGAGTGAAGACTTGCTACTTGATAACGACGCAAGCCCCACCGTAGCGTCAAATAATACGCTTTCACCGGCGCAAATGGGCAAACAAGAAGCGCTGAAGCAGTTTACTGTAGACCTCACTGAACAAGCCAAGAACGGCACCCTCGATGCGATTCTTGGCCGTGACGAAGAAATACGTCAGCTTATTGATATTTTAATGCGCCGCAAACAAAACAACCCTATTTTGACGGGTGAGGCTGGGGTAGGGAAAACCGCAGTCGTGGAAGGATTTGCCCACAGAATTAATAAAGGCGACGTACCGCCAGATTTAAAAAACGTTAGGCTATTAAGTTTAGATATAGGGCTTCTTCAGGCAGGAGCCAGCATGAAAGGTGAGTTTGAAAACCGACTCAAGCAAGTGATTGAAGAAGTGCAAGCTTCCCCCACTCCCATTATTACTTTTATTGATGAAACTCACACCCTCGTTGGAGCAGGCGGTGCTGCTGGCACAGGTGATGCGGCCAACCTATTAAAACCTGCGCTCGCTAGGGGAGAATTGCGAACCATCGGTGCGACAACGTGGGCTGAATACAAAAAGCATATAGAAAAAGACCCAGCATTAACGCGGCGCTTTCAAGTGGTGAAAGTGGAAGAACCCAACGAAGCTCAAGCCATCGTAATGTTGCGGCATATTGCAAATGTCCTAGAGAAGCATCACAACGTTGATCTGTTAGATTCGTCTATTGAAGCAGCAGTCAAACTCTCACACCGCTATATTCCTTCTAGACAATTGCCAGACAAAGCGGTGAGTTTGTTAGATACAGCGGCCGCGAGAGTCGCAGTAAGTCAATATGCTACACCTGCTGAATTAGAGGACTGTAAGCAAAGAATAGCCAATCTTGAACACGAAAAATCTATGCTGCAAAGCGAGCTAAAAATAGGCATAGAACATACAGATCGTTTAAACGCTTTAGAGGCCAAGCTGCAAGAACAAACTGAACGTGAAGCAAGTTTAAGTCACAAATGGCAAGCTGAAAAGTCTATCGTCGAGCAGATTGTTGAACTAAAACAAGCACTAAAGAATGAGGCTGACAACGAGGATGAGAATCCAACTTTACATTCTGAGCACAAAGATTCTGAGCGTAAACATCAACTCGCTAATCTGCATAGTGATTTGGCACAGTTACAGGATGATTCTCCTTTAGTGTTACCGATTTGTGATGAGCAGGCGGTTGCTAGTGTTGTGGCAGATTGGACAGGTATTCCGGTGGGTAAAATGGTCAGTGACGAAATACAAACAGTGCTTAATCTTGCTGATATCATGAAACAGCGAGTGATTGGACAAGATCACGCCATGAACATGATCGCCAAACGCATTCAAACCTCTCGCGCAGGGCTTGACAACCCCACTAAACCAATTGGCGTGTTTATGCTATGCGGACCGTCGGGAACGGGCAAAACAGAAACTGCCTTAGCGCTTGCTGAAGCACTCTATGGTGGCGAGCAAAATGTTATCACCATTAATATGAGTGAGTTTCAAGAAGCCCATACAGTATCAACTTTGAAAGGAGCGCCTCCAGGATATATAGGTTACGGTGAAGGGGGTATTTTAACCGAGGCGGTACGCCGAAAACCTTACTCGGTGGTGTTGTTGGACGAGGTAGAAAAAGCTCACCCCGATGTGCATGAAATATTCTTTCAAGTATTTGACAAAGGTGTAATGGAAGATGGCGAAGGGCGGTTAATTGATTTTAAAAACACCTTGATACTGTTAACGTCTAATGTGGGTAGCGAGCCGATAATGTCTATGTGCCGCAATCCCGAATCGTTGCCAGATCCTGAACAGATTACGAAGGCGTTACGTCAACCACAATTAGCGGTTTTCCCCGCTGCACTTTTGGGCCGTATTGTGTCTATTCCTTATTACCCCTTATCCAACGAAATGATAAAAACAATCACGCGTTTACAACTCGATAGAATTAAGCAGCGTGTTCATCGAACACAAAGTATAGACCTCAATTACAGTGATGCCGTTGTGGACCAGGTGGTCAATCGTTGTAACGAGTTGGAAAGTGGTGGTCGTATGATTGATGCCATTCTAACCAACACCTTGTTACCCGATTTGAGTCATAAACTGTTAAATAGAATGCTAGAAGGTGACGAAACAAAGGCAGTGAGTATCGGTGTGGAAAACGACCAGTTTTCTTACTGCATAGAATGACGAACGGCTTGTGTTCATTACAACACTGATCGAATGCCGTATTGACAAGAGTAACCTTGCATTAGACTATTAAAACATTGCAGGCCCGATTCAGGCTTGCGTGTTTTATAACCGCCTCCTGTAAGGAAATAATAATGAAACAGCGTTTTATGCTGAATGCGTTTAGGGTAATTGTATTTACCTCACTTGCCACACTTGTGGCGTGTACTCCCGAGAAAAGCCAACCCAACTCTGCCAAAAAAGAAGTAGAAACAAAGCCCGAAGCGAAGGTGATTATTTCAGCCAATGACAATCGTCAGTACGATACCTTTACGCTACCTAATCAGCTTGAAGTTATGCTGATATCAGACCCCACAGCAGAAAAATCGGCAGCTGCGTTGAGTGTGAGTGTTGGCTTACTACACGATCCTATGTCGCAGCAGGGTATGGCCCACTATTTAGAGCACATGTTATTTCTTGGCACTGAGCGTTTCCCCGATTCCGCGGGCTACACCGATTTTATGACTGCAAATGGCGGCCTGCACAATGCTTACACGTGGCTAGATATTACCAACTACATGTTCAAAGTGAACAACGACGCGTATGCAGAGGCTTTAGATCGGTTTTCAGACTTCTTTAAAGCACCGAAGTTGTACCCAGAGTACACAGAAAAAGAGAAAAATGCGGTGAATGCCGAATGGTCGATGCGCCGTGAAATGGATTTCTTTGGACAGTTCAAGTTAGCTCGAAATTTGATGGGTGATCATCCGGCTAATCGATTTTTAATCGGCAACCTCGAAACACTGGGTGATAAAGAAAATAGTAAACTCCACACGGAAACGGTGAAGTTTTACGAACAATACTATTCAGCCAACATTATGAAAGTGGCGATGATCAGCAATCGTCCACTCGATGAAATGAAAACATTGGCTACCCAGTATTTTGGTACGATCACCAACAAAGACATTGACGATCCCACTGTCAACAACACGCTTGATTTTGCATCAATAGGTAAAAAGCGGATTCATTACGTGCCCAATGAAGATGTCAAACAGTTAAAGCTTGATTTTACTATTACCAACAACAGCGATAGGTATGCTTACAAACCGAACCGTTTTTTGAGTTATCTCATTGGCTCAGAAATGCCCGGAACGCCTGCTTATTTACTTAAAGAGAAAGGGCTTATTTCGAATTTGGCCGCTTTTGTTTCTCCCGAGTTATATGGCAATTATGGCGCGTTTAATATTGATATCGATTTAACCGATAGCGGTATGCAAAATCGAGAAGCCATTGTTGCAGTGGTGATGCAATACATTAACTTGATACGCGAACAAGGTGTAGATGCTAAATATTTCGACGAAATAAAAACCAGTTTGAGTAATCAGTTTCGTTTTTTAGAAAAAAGTGACGAATTTGGCTATGTATCAAATTTGTCGGCGGCTATGCAGAACGTGCCGGCCAAATACGCCATATCGTCACCTTTTTATTATGAATCGTTCAATGCACAATCCATAGAAGACGTTTTAGCGCAACTCACACCAGAGCAACTTCGTGTTTGGTATATCAGCAAAGACGAGCCGTCAGATAGTCAATTGCATTTCTACGATGGTGAATATCAGGTGGCAACGATTAACGACGAAGAAATTGCGACATGGCAACAGGCGCCTAGCATGGCATTGTCGTTACCTGCGGTGAATAACTTGTTGCCTGAAAACTTCGACATTAAAACTAATGTGGCAAGAAGCAAACCTGAATTGGTGATTGACAACGATAATGTGAAAGTATGGCATTATCCTAGTCAAGCTTTTACTGATCAGCCGCGTGGTGAAATAGAAATTTATATTAACAACGGTAAGGCAGAAACCGATATTCGTGCCGATGTGCTTACTACAATTTGGCAAGATTTGTATCGTTTACAGCAAAGTGCCCTAATGACCGAAGCAAGCATCGCAGGCATGACACTCGATATTGACGAGGGCAATGGCTTGATACTCGCGTTGTCGGGTTTTACTGACAAACAGCCTGAACTCATGAAACGCGCACTCAGTGCTTTAAAAGTGAGTGTGAACGAACAGAACTTTGCACAAGCGGTAGACCGCTATGTTAGAGGCTTACAAAATCAAGGTAAGCAGTTTCCTTTCCGCCAAGCATTTAGCGCCTACAACCGTATTATCCGCAAAGGTAACTTTAACCCCGAAGCGTTGATTACTACTGCGCAGTCGCTCAAACCTGCTGACCTAGCAAAGTATATGGAAGAACTGCTTTCTGAGCATCAGCTACGTATTTTCGCCTTCGGCAATTATGGTATTGACGATCTCAATGAAACCGTCAAACAAGTAAGCTCAGTGTTACCAGAGAATAGAACTTCAATTGCCTATGATTATCGCGAGTTTTGGCAGCCTCAGCCCGGTGAAAAATGGGTATGGCAACAGGATATTGACGTTGCAGACGTAGCGATAGTCGATGTGGCCGTTCATCCAGATTCAGGGTTTGATGCTCAGGCTCAGGGGAGCATATTACGAGAGCACTTCAGTACGGCTGCGTTTGATAAATTACGTACCGAAGAACAGCTTGCATATGCGGTTGGCGGCACAGCGGTACAAATAGGCGATTACACAGGCTTTGCAATGTACATTCAAACGCCAGTAAAAGACGTCGAATCTATGCAAGCGCGTTTTGACACATTTAAGTTAGAATATCGAGAATTGCTTTCGAACATGACAGAAGAAACCTTTGCCAAACTTAAAGCCAGTACTTTATTGGCCTTAAACGAACCACCCAAAAATTTACAAGATGAAGAATCACCGCTGATCAGCGATTGGTACAAGCAAAACTTTAATTTTGATAGCAAAGCAAAGCTGATTGGGGCTACGGAAAAAGTCAGCTTGGACGACTTGAAAGAGTTTTATGCAAAAACCATGATGAACACTGATGCAGCGAGATTGTCGGTACAACTGCGAGGCACAAAATTCGCAGACAAACCTTTTGCTGAAATAGAAGGTGCCACGAAGATAGACGATTTAGCCGTCTTTCAAGCTAAAATGGAAACGCAGGGAAAGTAACGAATTTCATTTAGCGATGGGGTAAACGTAGAGGTTGTTTTTAAAAAACAGCCTCATTTTTTTTCCCGAATACATCTGAATAGCTAGTCTTGCCGTAAAGAAACCATACTTAGTGATATTCAGGATAATCTTAATACCATGCGAACCTTCACTTCTTTAATGTTACTTTCTTGTGTCGCTTTTTTCACTCAAGCTCAAAACTGTCCAGTAGAGCTTAAACACTTAAAACGAAATTTGAACTCGGCTCAAGTCGTTAACTTGTGCGATGAATACCAAGGTAAAACCGTGCTGTTTGTCAACACTGCCAGTTATTGTGGATTTACACCTCAATTTGAAGGCTTGGAAGCGTTGTACGATAAATACAAAGATAAAGGCTTAGTGGTATTGGGTTTCCCGTCGCACGATTTTAATCAAGAAGACAATGATGAGGCAAAAACGGCTGAGTTTTGTCAGTTAACTTATGGTGTCAGCTTTCCCATGTTCGAAGCCACATCGGTGAAAGGTGAGTATGCCGATCCTTTATTCAGCCGACTCTCACAGCGCAGTGGAGTAGAGGTCAAATGGAATTTCTATAAATACTTAATGGCACCGGACGGAAGTGTGGTCAAAGGCTATTCGTCAACAGTTAAACCTAATGACAAGGCGTTGATTAAAGATATAGAAGCCTTGCTCGTTTTATAGTTTGTAAGCGGGTATGTTTTTATGAGACCGCCCACTCCAACCATTTATGCAAAGGCGTTTTAAAACTAGATACATTGCCGGCGTCTAATAAGGTTTCAATATCTTTAAGTACAGCAAGCAAATTTTCGTATTTTGATTTGTGCGCGCGAATAAGTTGAGTCAACTTGCTATCTTCATTCATGTTATTGAGGTTGATATCAAGCTCAACAGCTCTTCGCTTAATGTAAGCGCGCCATTCGTCGGGATAGCTGTCTAGTAAACGTTCGGGGAACAAGAATAAATCTTGAATATCTTGTTCAATATCCGTGTTATCCGTTTCCGAATCGAGTGCCACTCTCAAAAGCAACAAACTGTTTAAAGATAACGACGCTATTTTTAATGGGTTTAATGGTTTTTCGTTTGAATCTGTCATGCCTGTTTAGGTGTATATATTTTACTATTGTTAAAAAACGTATTACGTTCAATTACAGATTTAGACGTTTTTAACGTTTTCAAGTAGGAATTAAATTATGTCACGTCATTTTGAGCAAGCGGAAGGCTTGTGTGAAGAAAAAGAATCCGCAACGCAAGGTTTTGTATTTAACCAAACCATGTTACGCATTGCCGATCCTGCTCGGTCTTTAGATTTTTACACCCGTGTTATGGGCATGACTTTGCTGAAAAGACTCGACTTTGAAGATATGAAATTTAGTCTGTATTTTTTAACTACAGGTGAGGATTTTTCGGATATTAGCGCAGATAGCAATGAGCGCACAACACAAACCTTTGGTCGCCCTGCGATGCTAGAATTGACTCATAATTGGGGAGATACGTCAGATAACACTCAATACCATAACGGTAATAGCGAACCACGCGGTTTTGGCCATATCGGGTTTCATGTGCCTGATTTAGAGGGTGCATGTCAACGCTTTGAACATCTTGGCGTCGCATTTCAAAAGCGATTATCAGATGGCAGTATGAATAATATTGCGTTTATTAAAGATCCCGATGGGTATTGGATAGAAATTTTTGATGCCACTCGTCTTGCTTTTAGCTAATAACTAACTTTCGATGACGCTGGCTAATTCCCACACCAATAAATACTAAAACGATGCAAAGCCATTGAAACAAGGTTAATACTTCGTTCAATATAAGCGCACTCAACAGTAAGGTGAATATAGGGGTTAAATTTGAATAGGCGGCAGCTTGCAATACCGATATTTTGCTGATCGCATAGTTGTACATACCATAAGCACCAAGCGTCACACAGGTTCCTAAATAGGCAATGTGAGACAATGCAGCAACACTCTGTGTTTCGGGTAGATCAATAAAAAACAAAAAGGGGGCGAAAAAAATCATACCTGACAAGCCTTGTAAGCTTATCAGGCTTATGGGGGAATAACGTGGGCTTAGCCGCTTTACACACACGGTGTAAACGGCAGCGCATATCATGGCTAGAAACTCTAAAGTGTTACCCAGCAGTGGTAAAGGTGCTTGGTCGGATTGAGGCGACACCAGCGTGAGAAAGATGCTGCCCATAATACAAAACGTAAAGCCAACTAAAATAGCGCGGCTCATGCGTTCTTTAAGCAAAATAAAGGCTAGCATCGCAATAATTAAAGGTAGACAAGACACAATCACACCCGCTTGCGAGGCTGAGGTATATTCTAAGGCATGCCCTTCAAACAAAAAATATAAACATGGCTCTGCCAAACTCATGGCGAACAAATATTTCCAGTCACCCTTGTGATAATTGAAACGTTTAGCATACGACCACAAACACAGACAGGTTAACAGTGTAATTAGCATGCGTAGAAAAATAACCAGCGCAGGATCGTAAAAACCTATGGCGTATTTTAACGAAATAAACGAGCTGCCCCATAAAAAAGTGGCAATAATCAAACACAGGCTTGCAGGCATAATAATGTAAACATGACGATTAAAAATAGAGAACAATAAACAAGATGTTGTCAGCTTGATAAAAGCATACGTTAATTGCCAACGCTGTCACTCAATTTTATCAAGGTGCAATAAAATGAGTGCAACAAATTAATCACTGTTGCGTACAGCCTATAACAAGAGGTTTTGCAAGTTAGATAATGACATGGCGATTACTATAACGACAGAGCAGTTTAAGCGTGAAACTCGAAGCCGATGGTATTCACGACCCACCGCCCTTGAACGTGTCGATAGACTTTTGGCAGATTACCACAGGTGTAAGTTTACAAGAAACAAAGTGGTTCTTGTGGCAACATTAGAGGTGCTGCAGGATAAACTAAACGCATGGACTGAGAATAAAGAGACCATTCCCTATGCAGGCGGTTTTCGATACAACAGTGTGCGTGATGAGTCGGGTTTTATTACTCAACTTGAAGTTGAAATAGAACAAGCGCTTGTGTCGGCGCGGCGAGAATTGTGGCTGCAAACGACAATAAACGTCGCTAACGCTATGAGTAGCAATCCCGTCATACAACAAAATCGACAAAATGTTGCAGCGGGCCACGACAACAGGTTGAGACAGCTTACTCGGGATGGATATGGCCTTGGTAGAAGTAATGTTGGTATGGAATTAGGACCCGAAGTCGATTTTTTGGGCGAAACTCACTCCATCAGCAGTCTCTTTAATTCAAACCGACACTCACTTGCCAGTTTTGAGAGCGAGTCTGATAGAAATAGTTTCCACGCGGGCCAAGAGGCTCCGGGAACGATTACGGCTCAGGGGTTTTTAACTGATCAGGCATACCAAGCAGGCGCGTTGTTTTTGCAATATGGATGGAATGCAAACGTCACCCCGCAACAATTAAAGACGGCCGCCCGCCAAGCAAATCCTACTCTTGCAATGCCGAATCAAGTCACTTTTATGGGTTTGTATCAGGGGCTAGAGGCCTTGGGCTATCAGGGTATGTATTTTCGTCAACATTGCACTTTGGTAAGTGTTGTCGATACCTTAATGGGCGCAACACCCATGAAACCCATGATGGTTGTGGTCGGGGGGAATACGCCGCAATTTACGGCTGTTGTAGTAACGGGCCATCGCTATGATGCTTTAGGCGCTGGAACAAATATTTACTTTACCGCGACCGACGCACTAAGACCTCACAACTATGTACGATTTATCCATACAGGCGAATATACCCAACAGGATATGGGAGGCAATCGAGAGGTTGCTGCATTAATACCCAATCTAGGGATATTAAAACTCAGTGCGGCCTAAATGTCGCAACTTTCACATTTTTTCTTACGTAAGTTTTATTTATTCAATCACTCCCTTAAGGGGGATATATGACAGCTCTATCACTTGAGGTTGCTGCGGATTGTGCTAAGTATGCGGGAAATGTATTGGACGCGACGAAACAGGACGGTCATTATCCTGAACACCATAGCTTAGGACGAGGCTATGGTATGGAATTGGTGGTGACACGTCCGGGTCAAACAGCGCCAGGTTTTACAGGCTTCAACGGAAGTAACGCTTTTCTGTTAAGAGGACGCTCAAATACCACCTTCCGTTACCCTTTCGGTGCAGTCATGCCCGGTGAAGCAAACCGTCGAAATCAAATGCTCATAGTGTTTCGAGGCAGTGTAAAGTGGTTTCAGGACTATATTGGCATTGATACCGCAATGGCACCTGCTATGAGTTCGAAAGGCTTTATGGTGCATGGCGGATTCAATACGGTATTTAAAAGCTGTAAACCCGACTTAGACGCTGCAATGAATAGTTTATGGTTTGATAACACCCACATGCACACTGTTCATATAGCAGGGCACAGTATGGGAGGAGCTTTGGCTACCTTGTGTGCTGAATATCTGATCAATTCCGGGTATAACGTTTATCTCTACACGTTTGGCGCTCCCAGAGTAGGCATGGCTGACCACGCGCATTATATGTGGAATAACTTGGGCACTAATATTCACCGCTATTACTATCCCAATGATTTTATTACTTGGTTGCCTATTTTACCTTATTGGCACCTACCAGGCATAAAGCTTAAACCTCCCTTTGGTGATGGATTCTGGGCGCGCGGCACACACGGAGAATATTTTACCTTTAGAGGGCAAACGATTATGCATCGAGCAACCAGTTTGTCGGGGGTAGTTTCTAATGACATAAAAGAAGAAGTAAAAGCCTTGTTTGCAAAAAATCCACCGCGATACCGCTGCTGGACGGCAACACGAATCTTACTAAAAGCCCTAGGCGCGGTACTTCGATTTTCAGTTGGGGGGAGTTTGTTTATTGGTGTAACCGTGCTTGACCAAGTCGTGCATGCGTTAACGTGGATGTTTAATACAAACCGAAAAGACAATAAAAGCGTTGTGCTTTCGCTTACAGGTTATGCGCTAAAAATTCTGGGTATTCCATTTTTTGGTGCCGGTAAATGTATACGGTCTTTTTTAAGCTATGTATTTGAGCGTTTTTTCAAAACAGTGGTTACTGAAGCTGATCAAGAAGTCGATCATTTTGTACGTAATGCTCCACGTCCCGTTATTCGATTCGAGTAAGAATATGAAAAAAAATCTCTTCATTGTTCTGTTATGTTTTTACTTGTCGAGTTGCGCGTCGTTATACGATGTGAGCTCGCGTATTCCGGGTTTAGACCGCTTACTCCATAAAAATAGCAAAGCAGAGGTCGGCCCGGTAACGAATTTAAACGGCGAAGTGGTGCAGGGTACCGAAGAAAGTAGTGATACAATGGAAATACAAGTCTCATCCTCTGTATCTATTAAGCAACCAGAACTTAAGCAACCAGAACGTCAGAAAACTAGCGAAGCTGAAATAACTGTCATTCGTGCAACAAAACCGCCACTTAAGTCGCTTCCACCGATAGCATCCAACACCTTCGAAGGCAAGATATCAGGTAGCGTAACGCTGCTCGCAAATGATCAAACGATCACTCCCGAAGGATTAATTGTTCGCTTACGTCGCATCGACGGAAAGCCAATTAATAGCGCACTTCGCAATGTTTCTTACGAACTAGATATGCAAGACAAAACCTATAAGCCAGGACAGTTAGTGATTAACAAAGGCGATGCGATACAGTTTATTAATCGCGATAACATTCAGCACAATGTCTTTTCTTCTTCCGCACAAAATGCATTTGACTTAGGCACGTTTGGGGGCGGTCTTGCACGCTCTGTTAAGTTAAATGAAGAAGGTATTGTAAAGGTATACTGTAATATTCATCCCAACATGGCGACCTATGTTGCGGTTGATGACATAAGTTGGTCGCAAGTTATAAAAGGTACAGACGGGTACTTCGTGTTTGAAGGCTTGCCTGATACTGAATACCAGCTGAGCATTTGGAGTATTCGCGGTGAGAAAACGCAAAAGCTTTCACTGGCTAAGGATGAGCACAAACATCTGACGCTTGAGTTTGATACAAGTCGCTATGTTGCACAACCTCATAGCAATAAGTTTGGTGAACGGTATAAAAACAAATCAAAGCAGTCAGTTCGCCCTGATCTTGATGAATTATTCTAAGGCAGCGCAATGTTCTCATTAGTGAGTATTAGAACGCGACTTTTTGCATCCATGTTGCTAGTTGCACTTGCTTTAATTTCAGTGGTTTACGTGCAAATAGGAAGCAAAGCGAGAAGTGTGGCTGACGACGTGGTAGCTCGCTCATTAAGTCAGTCCAACAATATCATGGATACACGGGTTACCAGTCGCTATTTATTCATTCAAGAGGTAGCAAAAGGATTAGCAAACGATGCACGTCTCAGACCTTTGGTTTATGAACAAGCGTCATTAACTTTGCAGGATATAAGCGAGGAATATCAGGCTGTTTATGAGTTCGATAGTCTTATCTTTCTAAATAGCAAGGGTGTCGTAATCGCACGTTCTGATCAGCCTGATGCAATAGGGGTAAATTTATCTGGAAGAACATCGTTGTTTGATGACGCACTTAAAGGCAAAGTAAGCAGGGGCTTTTTTTCTAGTAAAGGCAAGTTAATGCAAACGGTAGTCACGCCCATTTTTGACAACTTCGCGACCGATTTGGTGAAAGGGGCCGTCGTGTTAGCTTATGAGCTTTCGCCTTTAATGGCTAAAGAGATTTTTGAATTAACGCAGAGTCATATTGGATTTTTTACCTTTGCCCGTGAATGGGTTAATGACGGGGTGCAAATTACCGGAGTAGAGTCAAACTATTTAACCGACACAGCCTTGAGTGAGGAGCTAGACACATATTTTAAAGCTCATGAAACATTATGGCGCTCTGTGATAGCAGCACAAGGGGAGAGTGTTCAAGCTGATATACATTTACCTTCGTACAGTGAGTCCCATCTTCATGTTTGGCTAAAACCCATTTTTAGCAATGATGGCTTGCCTTTAGGATTTGTTATTAGCTTACGATCAGATGCGCAATTGCGGGCGCCTTTCGATACGCTTAGGCAGTCAATTTTAGTTGATGGAGCAATAAGCCTGTTATTAGCATCGGCGCTTGCGTTATTGATTGCAATTAGCATCAGCCGCCCCATTATTCGGCTAGTTGACGTGGTTAAGCGTATTCAAAGCGGTATCTACATTGACGAAGACAAACAATATTTAGCCAAAGATGAAATAGGAACACTGCACAACGCCATTATTCAAATGAGTAACAGCTTACAGGAAAAAGCAGAATTAGAAGCCTATTTGGCAGGCTTAGCTGACGAAGTGGTCGATGAGTCTGGACTCTTAGTGCTTCCCGAATCTTCAATGTCTTCGTTAACTCAAGACCTCGACGAAACCATTATTCAATTGCCCCCTTCTAGTAATGAAACCTTAATAGATGGGCGTTTTAAGTTATTGTCGGATATTGGTGAAGGGTCGATGGGAAAGGTCTATCTAGCCGAAGACATCGAACTACACGATAAGCTTGCAATAAAAGTGTTGGATCCAAAACTATGCGCGTTATTTGAAGGTTTCAATGCAAAAGAAGAAATTCGTCTTGCGCGAAAGATTACACATAGGAATATAGTCAGAACCTTCGATTTTGGTACTTGGAACAACAGCATCTATATAACAATGGAATACGTTGAAGGTTATGACTTAGGTAAGTTACTGAAACGAAAAGGCGCGCTCGAACTCAATATTGGTTTAGCACTGTGCAAACAGATTTGTACAGCGATGATGTCGGCCCACCAATTAGGTATCGTGCATAGAGATCTTAAACCGGCCAATATGATCATTAACCGTCAAGGAATAGTGAAGATTATGGACTTTGGATTGGCTATGCAGGTGCAAACACAAAACCAACCGCTTTCACAAACCGATACCTATTCAGGTAGCTATTTAGCAGGGACTCCGCGTTTTATGGCGCCGGAGCAATTTTCTATTAATGCTGAACTTGATGAAAGAACAGATATCTATTCTATCGGCGTGATCATGTTTACTCTATTTAACGGTGAGCCTCCGTTTAAAGGCGAAAATTTAAAAGAAATAGCAGACTTACATCAAAACGCCCCTATGCCACCCTTTGATAAAGCATGTAAAGCGATCCCTTCCTCTCTTGTTGCAGTGATCAAAAAAGCCACAGAAAAAAAACCACAAGCAAGGTTTCAGTCAGTAAAAGATCTCTACGAGGCTATTACATTCGTTCAAAGTTAAGCGGTATACGCTTCTCACTTCACTTTAACCGTTCTGCCTCCTGGGTTGATAAGCGTAATGTTGCCTCCCCAAGCGCATTTGCATTTAGAGTTCTTAGTGAGCGCTTTTTTATTTGCAATCTTCACGCTACTTGAACCTGGTTTCCATGGTCCAGGGATAACCGGTATACAAGGCATGGGTGTCAGCACTCCCATTGCAGCAGAAGTGGCCGCTGACACGGTGGGATTAGACATGGACCTACACATACCAAAGGGAGGAATATTAACGATCGGGATTTTGTCCATAACGGTCGCGGCAGGTAATTTATCTGCGAATGTTTTATTGATGGGAGGAACAATGAGGGTGCTCGGCGTAAGGCCTTGAGAGCACATCATGGTTGCACCCATTGTTACTTGTACCGTCATTTTCAAGCTGTTCCTATTGAGTTGAGGGATAAATATAGTGGCTCGCAGCGGTATTCACTTGTGCTAACTCGGCCGCAGAGTACTGTTTAAAGCAACCTGAAATAAAAGGCAGTGATAAGGACAAATAGTCGTTAAGTAACATCGCTGCTTTGTCACACAATCTTATGGATGTGGGGTGTCCAGGTAAGGCATTACTAAAGCGTTGAAATACATAGGTATTCGACAATAAGAATCGTAATGAAGGGCCAAGCCATGGCTGTGCAATGTATTCTATGAGATCAAATAAGGCTATCAGTGCAATGGGCTTGTCGTTCAATGAACGCAGTAATGCAGTGAATTGTTGCCTTCTTTGTTCAACACCCATTTTGCTTAATGCCGCAATGCAGTGTAAAACGAGATTTTGTTCGTGGTCTGTGTTGCAGTACTTGTTTAAATGCTCGGTTTGAGCGAGGGTGAGTCGTTTTCCTAGCACTAACACCAAGCGTTTTTTGCTCTCTAATCGCGTCAATTTATCGAGTAGCCCTATTAACAAATCCGTAGACAACTGTGTGTGACGGCGCTCTATTTCTCCCATTGCGGTAAAAGCAACATGCGCGTCTGGATCTTCAACAGCGCTGAATAATATGGGATGAATACGATTTAATGGAAGCGTGGCGCTCGCTAATACCGTTCTGGCGCGTATGCAGGGGTCATTATTTTTAAATAGTGTTTGCAATTCAGTTATCACACTGGGACCACCGGCTGAAGCGAGTAAAGCCGCATTACTTCGATGATTAATAATGGCGTTCGTAAGTGCTGACGAAGTCAAGAGTGTTATTCCGTTTGGTAGTAGGGAGCGTTAAACTTACTTAGCAAAAAGTGTCGAACGCTGAGGCATTGGCTAGGAAGGGTCTTAACGGTGCTATTATCTTGATAACTAATATCTCGTAATGTCAAATAGGGCATCGCTTGTTGACTGATATCTTGTTGTATATACATCAAGTTTGCGGCAAGCAATTGTGGTGAAAAATCAGCGTCGCAGTGTACTGAGTCAAGGCCAAAAAAATGCCCTAGCTTCATTGCTAAAAGCCGCTCGTTTTGAGCAATATTGTGGCTTTTTCCTGTTTCAAAAAATAGGGCTGGATACCGTAAAGGCATGTCTTTTTTTAGATAGAACCCTTGGTATTCTTTTGGGGTAAAAGCTAAAGCCTGATTGGTCTTACTGGTTTCAGGTAGGCCTTTTATGTGCGGAATAAAATACACATTGATATGGTTTTCGGCATAGTGAGTGTTAAGCACATGATTTATTTCATCAATGTGCATATGTTGTGATTCGGCAAGCGTTAGGTTTATTTCCTCAGGGGCAGCAACGTTAAGCTGTATGCCGTATTGGAGCCAAAAATGTTTAACGTTTTGAATCACTTTTTTGAATGGAAAACTTGATTCTAATGGAATAGATTGTTTTTTTTCACGACCATGAATGTTGACAAGATAAGCTTGCACATTAATGTAAATTCGCGGCAGTAAGCAAACGCCTAAACGACCAATAATAACGCCGTCGTCTGCACCATAGCGCACATCGATATAGGCCATTTCCATAGCATAGAGATTTTCCGTTTCTTGGATACAGCCAGACGTAATTTCAATGATTTGTTCGGTGCCTTCCGCAAGTGGAATCGTGGTGTCGGGTTTAACAACAGTGAGTAAATCTGGATTGGATGAACTGAGAAATAGCGGAGAATTAGCGGCAATGTTTGCACGTTTTAAGGTTAATTGCATTGTTGACTGAGGAGCCATCGAAACTAAAGCACAAGCCTGATTAAAGTCTGCTTTTTCTGCATCAAACGGTGGGTAAGTGTGGGGTAAGAAAGTATCAACATTCGCTTCTAAAGAACATCGCTCAAATTGCACAGGAACGATACGTTGTTCAGACGGTAAAGCGGCTTGACTCAGTGCTGAGCAAGTGGCGTTATTCGATAGGTTTGTATTTGGGGGTAATTTTTGGTCGAGTTGAAAATGCAACAGCGCTGATTTTACTTTATCCTCGGTTTCGTTTTCCCCACAGTATCCGAGTCGATAAAGCCGTTGTTTAACCCCCTTTTCAGTATTTGGTGGCGGTAAGTTAATCGGAGGGAGCAGCGAGTATTGGCTTCCTAAAAGCCTAAGCTCAACTTGCTTTGCACTTGGCATATACACGGTAATACTGCCATCAGGCTGAACAAAACCAGACTGAGAAAATCGCCCGTCGATATACACCGCGTATTCAATATTTTGATCATCTTCACTTATCGGTGCGTTAAAGAGTTCGGACTTATGGCTTCCAGCAACCGTTTGTAAGAAAACCTTTAATTTATGGACTCTCAAAGAGTTGATGTTTTGGGTAGTAAAACTTGAACGCGCTACTTTAGCCATTTTTTTCTACCTTCATAAACCATACGTGTTAGCTAATGCAGACAGAAATGATTCATCTATCTCAGGGTTAGCAGGCAGGTGGTTCTGCAATTTGAACTGAGTAATAGCATCTTGCGTTGAGCTGTCCATTTCTCCTTTCTCATTGGCACAGTAGTAACCTAGGTTGTTGAGCCTTGCTTGTATTCCTGTGATGGTTTGGCATGGCGTCAACGTACCAAACTGTAAGGTCCAAAACAGTGAATTATGTTTGTTTTCGTCTAAATACACCCATAATTTACCGGTCGTTGCTCCGCTGTCTATGACTTGTGTAATTTTACCGATCGCATTCGTCACACCTGTGTATTTATGTTTTGATACTTCAAGTAAATAAGCGCTATTTGCAAGTGGTTTTCCGTCGAATTCTGCGATTTGAAGATTGAATAGACACACTTTCCCTTTTAACACCAAGACAGTCTGTTTGCCGGCCATCAGTGAAACGGTTTTTTTCTGTACAGCGGGAATACGAACAATATCATTTGTCTCTAAAAGATGCTTGTTAGTCCGTAGCGCTCGGATTTTTGCGTTGGAGGGGTGGTGATACAGTGTGTCGGGATCAGCAAAGCCGTATTGCTTAGCAATGCTCGCAAAACATTCGCCAGGCTTAACAAGGTGTTCTTTGAACTCAGATTTTTTTTTCAAAGTAGTGACCACACGTCTGCATCTAATGTTGGAAGACTAAGCTGACACACGCCTTTTCCAACTTCTGCTATTTTAACGATGCCCATTTCGTCGCTGATACCCGTTGCCACTTTGCCATTGGGCAAGGTAAGTTCATAGGGTTGCCCTGGTAACGCTTGACCCAACTCATCAGTTAATGCAAGTTCAAAGGCTGACAGGCGAGATTCATCTATTTTTTCTAGGGGCTCGGTGTTTGCGCCTGTATCTGCAAGGTTGCGTATAGCTGCTGTGTCTATCGGCAAGCTAGCAAAGGGAGTATCGTCAGGAAGTGAGGCTTGAAGAGATTGAATACTCGCAAGATACGGCGCTGCCTTTTCTTCGCCATACTGCTGTGCCATGCTTGCTAAGGCTTTTGATTTTTCAGCCACGAAGCTCGAAGGAGCGGTATTCATATCGAGGTGATTGGCTCGTTCAACAAAGGGTTCAGCTTTGGTTGAGCCATACTTTCCAAATGGATTACTCAGTTCAGCCAGTTTATTTTGCGCCATGGTTTCCACATCGGGTAAATCTGCTTCAAACACCGCTAATGGTGCACTTGGCATGATCATCGACATCAACTGACCCACTTTTGGATTCATAGCATTAAACCTAATTAATTTTGACTGTTTTGCCTTTAATAGACGCCGTTTTTTTACTCTTAAGTTCAGTGCTCGCTTCACCCTCTAGCTGCAAGCTCTGCTTCGCGCTAATTGATACTTTACCAGTGGAGTGAATAGCAATACCTTCGCGCTCCATGGCAATAAAGGTGTTTCCTACTTTTAAGGTAATGTTGTTATCTGCTTCTAAGCAAATATTGTCTGCTTTTATGTAGCCATCTTTTTCGATATTGATGGAAAGGTTACGGCCGTAATCCTCGCCGCAGTTTCCTTTTACGGACAACGATCGAGTGTTTTCAACGAGTTTAGCGTCTTTCCCAATTATGTGGGTACTTGCGTCTTTCCCTACTTTCACTGTATGACTAGCACCGATATCTTCACTGCGATTGTGTTTGATTTGTTCAAAATGATTGTTTTTTACCGACAAATGTTTGTCGGAACCGATGGTTTCAAAACAATCCTGCGTGACCAAAATATCTTGGTTTTTTGCTGCGCTGATATAGAGCTGTTCTTCGTTTTCTGTATCGTCGAAGCGAATTTCATTGACCGAATTTGCTTTGGTTGTATTGGAACGAAAACCAAGCAAATGACCCATTTTAGGAAGAGGGTAAGGCGGCATGGAAGCGCCGTTATATATGCAACCAATAATGACAGGTTGGTCTGGATCGCCTTGCAGAAAATCGACCAAGACTTCTTGCCCCACTCGGGGAATAGACATACTCCCCCATTTTTTGCCCGACATTGATTGCGCAACACGTATCCAGCAAGAGGAACTTTCATTGTCAGTGGAAGCCGTATCCCAATGAAATTTCACTTTTACTCTTCCGAATTGGTCTGTCCATATTTGGTCGTTTTTTTGAGTGGATTTTCCCATAACAGTCGCCGTTTGCGGACCGTGCATTTTAGGCTTGCTAATGGTTTTTTTGAGTCTGTAAGGTACGTTTGCAGGAATAGCTTGACCGCTGCAAACATAGGTTTCAGGCTTTGACTCGTTAAGATCTTCTGATAATTCGCCTGTGTTAACCGTACACTGGTATGCAATCGTTAAGTAATCTTTATTTTGGTCTTCTCTCGGGTGTTCGCAAAGTAAGAAGCGTTCGCCTGCGCCCATGGTTCGCATATTGCCACTGAAGTGTTTGACCTCGTAACTAGCGTTGTGTTGCTCCATAAGCAACTTCGCGTAATGTTCGCCTGTTGAACGTTTGTTGTATAACAAACCGTATTCATAGTGATGTAATTGGGTAAATGTTTGGCTTTTGGCGTCTTTTGCTGAAGCATATAATTGTTTACTTGGCGCAGTGAAATCGTAGCAAGACAAACTGACCCCTGAAGTGCGCATTTGTTGATTATTTTCCCATGTGAACACGCCCTCTACATCAAACAAGTTTGCCTCATTGTCTAGGTCATGGTATTCCACGTTGCCAATAGAGCTCAGGTTTGAGACATCGTCGTAGAGTACGAGGGTATGTTTTCCGTTGGTGTGCTCAAAGGCATAAAAGATGCCTTCTTGTTGAAAAATACGAGAAACAAAATCAAAGTCGGTTTCATTAAATTGCACCACATAATCTTGTTTGTCGTATTTCGCTCGAAGTTTGTTTTTAAAATCGGCGAAACCGAGACTTTCGAACACCGATTTGACGATGTCTGGGTATGTCTTTTGTTGAAAAATTCGGCAATGCTGACTTAAGGTAAGTAGCCAAAACCAAGGGCGTATCGAAGCCTCATAGCGCCCGAGTGTTTTGATATTTTCAAGTTGCTTTAAACCGGTGACTAGGCCATTTATGTAGCGCGTTCCTTTTTCAGTTTCGAATCGCAAAGTGACGTTTTTGCCCATTAATTTGGAAAATTCAAGATGCTCATCCAAACTGACCATGTCAGCATGAAGTAAAAAAGGCTCACCTAAACGCTCGGTATAGGTCGCTTGTCTTAACACTAAACTATCGTCTTTCAGCGGTGTCGCAATATAAACGGCGTTGTTTTTCGCTGACATACTACTTTTCCTAACTATTTCAGGAAACGTACGCTTCAGTGCAGCAAATTGTTGCGGTTAGAAGACAAAAAAGTGAGGAATTCGTCGCTAGACAAATGACTTGTGAAGGTCTATATATACCTATTACACCTTATTAACAATGAATTGTGCTGTCTTCAGCACACCCTAACGTTGGCGCAATGTAAATAGCCAACTTGAGAAGAAGTAACCCTTATGAAAATCTCTATATTATCTGCGGTTTTTCTAACCACAAGCTTATCGTTATTCTCCAGTTCTTTACTAGCAAGTGAGGTTAAGCTTGAGAGTCAAACGCTAATTACTGATGGAGCCTTGCACTTCGATGGCAAAAAACTTAATGCAAAAACCTTTAAAAATCCCTCGAAAGGAAAAGAATTCGATTATTATTTCGGAAAAAATATTTCCGCGCACGGTGATGCAGTAAAACCCTATAAACATTATGTGTTTATGACATGGTACAAGGGTGGCAAAGACAACAGGAATGTTATGTTATCTCGCCTTAATACAAAAACAGGCAGTGTAAAAACCATCGAATTCCCACACCGACATACTGGTTTTCGAGGCGATCCACTGGTAGGCGAATCACACAATACCATTGGTTTGGCTATTAGCCCGATTAACGGCACCATTCACATGGTGTACGACATGCACGCTTATCGTGATAACAACTTCGGTGGCAGATTTAAAGATGATTTCTTTCGATATTCTTATTCGTTACCTGGCGCTGCAGAGGTAAGTGATGCCGATTTTACGTTAAAACAATTTGTTAAAGATACCAGCGCTGTGAGTCAGGGAGACGACGATTATAAACACCTTACCATGACGGGTAATTTAGCCGACAAGGATAATTTTTCTGCGCTGACTTATCCTAAGTTTTTTATCAATAATGAAGGTGCGCTTCTTTTGTATATGCGCTGGGGAGGCAATAACAACGGTGCTTACTACTTTAATAAATATGATGCTAAAACGTTAACGTGGACAAAATTTACGCCTTTTAATCACAAAGATCAGAAAAAGCACGGGCACCCATATAACTGGGGGCTTTATGGCAAAATGAAGTATTTGAACGGCAAGCTTCGAGTCGGTTTTCAGCAGCGCAGCGCAGACAATAACGACAAATACAAATATCAAAATGGTGTGTACTACGCTTATTCAAACCACCCTGAAGGCTTAGGTGAATGGAAAAACCACAAAGGTGAGCCAATGACGTGGCCTTTGGTGAATTCGGATGAAATTAAAGTGTATGAACCAGGCGATTATATTAGCCACAAAGAGCCCAATTCTGTGCAAATTGTAGGGGGATTCGACTGGACAGTAACAGAAAATGAAGACATCCATATTATTTCAAAAGTCAGTTCAAGAAACACCAAACGCCCTGATTTTGAAAATATAGCCATTCACGCCTTCAAACCTGCTGGCGCGAAAGAATTTACGATCACTACCGATTTCACCGGCGCAGATTCGATCTATACCGCAGGCGACGATATTTTTATTATTGGTTTGAACAAAGGTTTCCCTTATGTTGAACAAGCCAAAGGGGGCACTAATGACTTCAAATCCGTGTACAAGCAGAAAAAAGGCACACGTTTTGACCACGGCACCATTCATATACAAAATGGCAAGGTCTATTACTTTTTAATGAAGAGAGGCTCGGGCAACTCGTTACCGCTGCATTTGCAAATTATTGATTTGGGTATAGGTAGTACTCATTAAGTAAAAAGCAACAAGCAAGCTATCGTTGCCCCTCCTAACCAAGTTGAGTTGACCTTGCCTTAAGAGTTGTAAGCGTTTCGAGCTGCTGTTCGAAACGCTTTTGGCGTTTATGCGCCCATATAAACCAAATCAGCATCACAATACTCATCACAGACATTGCGATAAGCGATCTAATGATTTTGTCTGAACTCAGCTTATCTTGAAAATAACTCTCCAAAATAAAAGACAATCCAAACAGCATTGCCACCCACGTTGAGTGCTTTGTGATAAACGCGATCTTAATGTTGTTTTTTATTTGTTTGGTTAGTTTAGAAAGATGATCCGCTGTTTGATTGTCTTTGTAAAACGCGGCTACTCGTCTTAACCATAGTTGATAAACAAGCAAAGGTAGGGAGCTTATAAGCATCAGATAAAATATCGTGTGTGCGACTGACGACATATTACCCCAATACTTGCTGAAAACACCGTAAAGTACATATGCAGCAGGAAGCGTTATTAGTACATCTATTATCATGTACCAACGCTGTTTTGTCCTTTCGCTGCTAAGGCTTGCCTGTACTTGCTTTAGATCGATGGTGCTTATTGATTGTGTTTGCCAAAGCGTAGATAGGGTATCGTTTTGCTTAATTTGATTATTTGAGTTATTCATCAGGCTGTTCCTGCAAGACACGTTGTTTAGCGCGCTTTAATATAACGCCGACATTATTTTTAGTCAGACCACAGACGTCTGCAATTTCATCGTAACTGAGTCCTTCAAGAGAGAGCGTCAGCACTTGCCTCGGTTGAAGAGGTAGCGCACGCACCGCTTTAAGCAAGTGTTCAATCGATTGATGCTGACTGGATATTTGTTCCGGAGAGTGGGTGTGGCTTGCAAACTCATCTGATCCCGCATCGTCTTGAGAATAGTGATGGGTATCAATGCGCTTAACTTGCTTTGCCACATGAGTCACTGCTCGGTTGTGAGCTATTTTTAAAATATATGTTTTCACGCTGCTGTCTCCCTTAAATCGAGACAATCCTTGCCATACCGCAAGTGCTATTTCTTGTAAAAGCTCTTGCTGCATGGCCTCGTTTGCCTCATAGCTATTGGCTACGCGGCCTAGCAGAGCACCGTATTGCGCGAAAACATCCTCAAAGCCCTGCACTACACTTGCATCCCTTATTACGAAAACGACGATAATTCTGTTGTAACGCCTCAAGTAGTCTGTTCGAACTATTTTTTATTACACATTTTTTTCGAAAAATTCATTCCACTCAATTCATTTTGTTCAAGCCAATCTGCTAGTCGACTCATTTCTACATAAGCGTCTTTTTTATCTGAATTCGGGTGAATGATATTGAACTGCCGATAACGCCAAAATGAAGTAACGGTAGCGGCATACACTGTGAACGCGCGAAGCGATTGTCTTTCTTCATTGGTCATTTTGCGCTGGGTTTCGTAGCCATTAATCAACGATTGCGCCAGTGCTTGGTTAATTTGTTCATTTCTGGAACAACAGCCTACAATGGTCATGCCAATATCGAACACGAGAAAGCTTCGACACGCCTCTTCAAAATCCAGTACGGCAGCCACACGGTTTTCATTGAACAATAGATTATCCCAAAACAGATCACCGTGAATTAAACCTTTGGGTAAGGTATCTGACAAATAAGGGGCAATAAAATCGCTCTTATTTACTAGCCATCGACCAAAGGATGTGTCGTGATCAATCGTTGTTGTCATTTCATCGATGGTCATAGCGAAATGTTGAGAGACAAATGGAAGAGAGGGAATGGCGTGTAAACAAGCTAATGTAAGACCCACTTGATAGCTCTGTTCAATAGACAACTTACTTTCGACTGTACCGTCTATATATTTTTTTATATAGACAGGTTTGCCCTCAAACAGGCAGTATGCATTGCCTAACTTGGTTGCCATTACGCTAGAGCATGAAAAATGATAGCGTTTTAAATGAGCCAGTAAATGAGTATGAACTTTTACCTCACTTTCATTTTTTTCGTCGCACACACACAATACAAACTTACCCCTTGAGGTGGTCACAATGACGCTAGAGTTCGCCAAACCCCCATTCAGTTCGACATAACTAGAAAAGTTACCTATGTCGTAGTTTTTCAAAATATGTTGAACGGTGTTTAAACTTAACGCGGTATAAGATGCCATGAGTTGTGCTGAGGTAGGATTGTGTTTTGTTTTATATTACCGCTTTACAGAGTAAACAATCTAGCGTCAGATAGGTTTCAATACTCGCGGTCATAAAATATCCATGTTACTACGTTAATCTAAACATTCACTTAACTGTTTTTGCGAAGATGCATATAGAAAGCATATTGGAGTATTGAATTGTATGACAAAGTTCGTTCTTACCGTGTTTTGTTCATTAAGTGTCGGTTTTCTTTTGGGCGGAGCGTATTTTTCTGACGATAACACCAAAGCCCCCTTTTCAAATAGGCAAAATACTGCCCAAGCAAGTCATCAAAATGTCATTCAGTGTGATTACAGTAATCCTATTGATGTTGAGCGCAAAAAGACAGCTTTGGCTACTGAACGGAGAGAGCAAGTTTTTGCCCAGCAGGATACGTTAGATAGTAGAGAGATAGAAAATATTGATGATGTACGGCATTTTCTATCCTTACTTGACGTTAATTTTAATGACTTCAAAGGTTTAGCCGAAGCCATTGAGCGTAGTGACACTGTTGACGAAGTAGTAGAAATTATCAGATTTGAAGAATTCGACTTCAATACCAACATATTAATGGCGTCTATTGCATTTATAGAAGATGAAAACATGTTTAGAAACCTAATGAAGAGTATGGATAGTCAGAATCAGTTAGAAAAAGAACGCGTTTTTTCAGCCATTTCCGCTGCGATGAATGAACAAAATGATGCGGCATTCAATGTATTGTTAGACCATGCCGAAATAACACAAGAGCCAGAAATCCAGCTACAACTAATAGAAACTCAAGGCTTCTTAGATTATCTATGACAAAGCTTGCAGATAGAACTTTATGATTTTGCATATCCCTAATTTCCTTAAGATTTGAGCTAAAAGGTCGATATACTGAAATGAGGTTACAACAAATTTGTGAAAAACCTCACAAATATGCTAATATGCAAATATCAACGTATAAACAGGTTTCTTAACTGCGGTTGGGAAGCGTTGACGTCGCCACATGTGGTTATCGCCCAAGAGCGTGATAATGAAAGACCCTGATTAGTTAGAAGCAAAAGCGTCTTATGGACGCTTTTGTGCTTTCTGGAGTCCTTTTATACGCAGACTGAACGTATATGTCCAAATCAAAACCAAGGCGCTTAGAGCGCTTCACAACAAAGTAAACCTCATAGGTGTCGCTGCCTTTATCTATTCTCAGGAAATTCTGCTTGCCAGTGTGAAACACATGTCCCTGATTCAAGCCCTGGATGATGTTAGGTAACTCCAACGAATCTTGGTATCTATTAAAGCAAAAAGTTCTTGTCTCCCTAGCATCAGAGTAAAACAAGTTTGAGTCATGACCATACTCTTTAGCTTGAGTGAACGTGTGCAAAGAGAACACAACGCTGAAACGATAATTTCTAGCCGGTTTACTCTTTGCAGCTGGCAGAATCATTGTCCAGCTCATAGGATGGAGGTGACTTAAGTCATAAATTTTATTTTGGTAATGAAATGGTGACCAAAAAATCAATGCTTACTTCCGTTTATTTAATCGTAACTCAAAGTTACAACACAACGGCGCAACTTCCATGTCTTAATTATGCACTACGAAAAGCAACTCATAAAGTAAGAAAAACAGTCAACATCAGCCAAAATAATATACCTATTTTTCCGCTCCATTTTTCTTAGTGTAAAGAACAATGATCGCTAGGTTATATGAGCAGTACAGCTGAGTATAAGAGCTAGTACAGAGATATTAGCCCTATTCTAAATCGCAAACAATCACAGGGTGAAAAGGTCGAAAAATTCTGCAACAATAGAGTTTTTATGAGTAACCGTGCGGCCAAAACAAAAACGCAGAGCGTTCACTGCGTCCGATTGCAATAGGGCGTAAAAACTACCTATGTGCAGAGGTAAAAACTGGCATTCAGCCTTTAGAACGCTACTAACGGAAATTGGCGTTAACGCAAGCGAAGGTGATTATATTGTTGCCATAAACGGCCGATCGGTTCGTGACGTCGGCAATATATATGAGTTACTCGAAAATACCGCAGGCAAACAAACCAAACTAAGCCTAAGTAAGTCTTCAAATGGTTGCGGGAGTGTTCGCTGACACCCATCAAAGCGATAAGCTAAAGTGCCTTTGCAGATATATCGCAAGGCCAGCAGTCAGCGAAAAACGATTAAGCTTAACCGCCTCAGGCACTGTCAGATATAAACTCAAGACACCTTACCGAGACGGAACCACTCATGTGTTTTTTCGTCACTTGACTTCACCAGGAAGTTGGCTGCCTTGATACCACCACCTAGACTCAAACTGAATCACCGTGTTTCCTACTTCAATTTATTAAGCTTTTGCATCAATCAGTTTTATCCCGTACTTAGGGAACACACAGTCACATGTGATAATTTCTAGACCTTCTGCTTGAGCTTGTGCTATCAACATTCTGTCAAATGGATCTTTATGGTGATCAGGTAGGTTATCCGCTTGCTCCCCGTGAAATACGGATATAGGCAGCTTGGAAAACCCTACTTTATCGATAGCAGCATCAATATCATATGGCGCTTTCAAAAGTCCTTTGTTGCGCTTAACCGATATTTCCCAAGATGTAGCGGCACTTAAGTACACTTGATTACTCTCATCGCTAATCAATTCTATAGCGGCTTCACCCAACTGAGTATCACCGGCAAGCCACCACAGAAATACATGCGTATCCAATAGCACTTTCCTCATTACACACCAAACTCCGCTTCTATCTCTTGCTGTGTTGCTTCTGAGTCAAATTCTTTAGAAATCTCTATTTGCCCTTTGAATAAGCCAAACACTCTCTTAGGAGATGCTTTAAATGGTACAAGCTTTACCACTGGTTTACCTGATTTGGCAATCAGAACTTCTTCACCACTTAACGCTGTTTCTACTAATTGAGACAACCTGCTCTTCGCTTCATGCATATTTGCTTGCATATAACACCTTTAGTTTAGCTAAACTTAGCTAACAAAATACCTTAAAAAAAGACGCAGTCAAGCACCAGATTAATCGGTTTACACAGACACGTTTATCCATTGTTTCCTCGCTCCCATGATGAATAGGGGTGAGCAAAATAAATATCGGCTTCTCGCGCTTATCCTATCCGTTTGACCACGGTAAATAAGCTTTCGACAGCGACCACTATAATTGGGGGCCTAGTGCCTAGCCTGGAAAAGGCAAACGATTTCTTACTCAACCACATAATGTTAAAGAACGAGACTAATTGCAGATAAAGATATAGACAAAAGAGACTGTCAGACTGCTTCAAAATCACCCATGGCAGGGAAACGCTTCCCAGTGTGTAGCCAAAAAGAGACAGTTTTACGTTGCCTATTTGAGACACTAGATTGCACTCAATATTTAACGTAATCTCTCGATAAACTTATGCCCTGCTTAGCGCGTGTTTAAACGCTTAAAGGACCATTGCCGTGAACCTGAAATCTATTTTTGCTACTGCTGTATATGTGAATCTTTTGTTTTTTATAGCTCTGCTTTTTTACCCTGTCTCGGCGAAAGCCGAGGAGGATGCAGGGCATATTCTGCGCTTTAAGCCCATAGAAAAATCAGACATTAAGCAATTACCCAATTCAGACGAAATGGATTTCACGATCAACGTAGATGGAAAAAAAATAGAGTTTGAACTGAGTGACAACCAGACGCTCATTCGAAACAGCCAATTAGCAAAACGTTATACAGAAACCCGATTTTTAGCAGGTACAATAAAAGGGAATCCGAGAAGTTGGGTTAGACTAACGTATCAAAATGGTCTGATGACAGGTGCCTATTTCGATGGTGATTCGCTGTTTTTTATTGAAACCGAAGAAGCAGTAAAAAAACAAATGCATCCACGCGATTTTAATTTTTTCCATCAAAAAAGAATTGCGCCTGAGACCTTAAAGGGGGCAGAGCAAAGAACCGTTGTGTTTAATGTAAACGATATGGAGAAGTTTGGTAGCTGTGCATTGGATGTCCATACACACGATGATGCGTCGAACAGTCATAACTTTAATTATAACAGCTATGTTGACGACTTAACGCAGTTGCTGTCGACAGGCACTGCAAGCAGTGAAATACGTATTACCTTGGTAGCTGATGTTGAATATGTGAGCTCTAGTAGTAACGCAAGCGTGGAAATGCTAAGTGAACTGAATATTGCAGATGGTATTTTCAGCGATCAGCTCGGCATTACTATTGTTGCTGAAGATACGCAAGAACTAAGCAATAACGAGAGCTTAAACAGCACGAATCCAGAAAACCTTTTGACAGCATTTAGACAGCTAGGTATTCCTAATCTGGGTCTGATTCACTTATTCACTGGGAAAAACTTAAACGGTTCAACAGCAGGTATTGCCTATGTTGGCGCATTGTGTAATTCATTTGCTGCTGGCGTAACGCAGCGTACTGGCAGTGTTACGGCTTTAGTCTTGACGCATGAAATTGGACACAACTTTGGTGCGCCTCATGATAATCAAGGCGGTTCGGCATGTGCTAGTACATCAAGTGGTTTTATTATGAACCCTCGTATAGTTTCAAGTGCAACCGAGTTCTCCGCTTGCAGTATAGAACAAATGGCACCGGTTATTGACAACGCAACCAACGGGTTCAACGCCTGTATCGTAGCGGTTCGCCCCACTGCTCCTTCAATTACTTCAACTGCAAATTTAAATGCGAGGGAAGGGCAAGCCTATCAATACGATAACGATGCTACGGTCGACGTAAGCACAGGGCCCTCAGTTAGCTTTAATTTAGACATTGCACCTGATGGAATGACGATTGACTCAGCAGGCCGAATAGCGTGGGCTCCTTCCTCATCGCAGTTAGGTATTAATCCTGTGCAAGTAAGCGTGCAAAATGAAAACGGACAGGATTCTCAGTACTTTGAAGTCAATGTACAAGCAAACGACGTGGTAGGCGATTTTATCAATTTTCAAGAGCTAGCATTTAGCCGCTTTGATAGTCAGTACCGATTTGGTGATGTCATTACTAGCGTCAGCCCTTTCCAATTAGAGCTTACTGGTAACAATTGGCAGAGTGTGCCCTTTGATTACCAAGTTACCGAAGATACAGTATTGGAGTTTGAATTTAGTAGCAATGTTGAGGCAGAAATACACGGGATCGCATTAGAAAATAACAATCGAATTAGTGCAGATAGAACATTTAATGTTTACGGTACGCAGGCTTGGGGTCTTAGACCAACTCGATACAGTGGGAATGGAGAACCGCAAACGATCACCATTGCAGTAGGCGAATTTTTCCAAGGTTCGGTTAATCGATTGGTGTTTTTAGTTGATAACGACACGAATATTACGGGTGCTAACTCTGTTTTCAACAATGTGCGTGTATACGAATCATCCAACAACGAGACACCTCCAGCTCTATTGCTTAATTTAAATGATTACAGTTTCAGAGCGCACAGAAATGATCAAGATGAAGAGGGAACCGTCTCAATCATTGAAGAGGGAGCAGGTATTACGCTTCAGGGCAATCGTTGGAGAAAAATTAGCTTAGACACACTCGCTATTACGCCTTCCACTGTGCTGGAGTTCGAATTTAAAAGCACCGCTCAAGGAGAAATTCATGGTTTAGGTTTTCTGCCCGGGGATACCCTATCGGGTGGTCTAACCTTTCAATTGTTTGGTACGCAAAGTTGGGGAATAAGAGACTTTACGTATACAGGTGATGGTGAATTCCAACGCTTTAGAATTCCCGTGGGCGAGTACTTTGGTCAACCTTTTGTAGAATTGGTGTTTATTATGGATCACGATGTAAATAACCCCACTGGGAACAGTACATTTAGGAATATTAGATTCAGTAATTAAGGCGCTGCGTTTTAATGAATATTATTCGCCATAAATGTCTGGACGAGCAATTTGCAATAACAATTCAGGTTGCTCAACTGGCGTGAATCCATATTGCTGATACAAACCGTGCGCATCATTGGTGGTTAACATGAATTTTCGTAAACCCTGCAAATCGGGATGTGCAACAACGGCCGACATCAATTGTTTACTTAGCCCTAAACCACGATGTGATTCGATAACAAACACATCAGCTAAGTAAGCAAAAGTGGCTTTGTCGGTGATCACACGAGCAAAGCCACGTTGCTGTTTAGAGCGCTGATTTTCAGACAGCTCATACACGCCAAATACGATGGAATTGTCGAGGGATTTCTGCACCGTTTTTCTAGGAATCCCTTTTGCCCAGTAACTTTGGCTGATAAACCCATAGATCAACTCAAAGTCGAGATCCTCGGGCCTAGAACTGATTGTGTAGTGGTTTTTCAAGTGAATGAATTTCCTCGTTAGGTCTCTGTTAGGATGACTCGGGTAAGTTTATTTTACCACGTAAGTATTCTACTGCATGACCCGTGATGAACACTCTGTCTGCAACTACTTCACAATTGAGCACGCCTTCACGTTTTGACGCTTGATAAGCCTTGAGACTATTTTTGCCTAAACGAGTTGCCCAAAAAGGTGCTAGCCCTGTATGGATAGACCCTGTGACAGGGTCTTCCTCACCGCCATTAGCGGGCCAAAAATAACGAGAAACAAAATCGTATTCTTGGTCGTGAGCACTTGCGGTTACGACGACATCGTAAGGAGCGAGTTGTCTCAATATTGCATTATCGGTTTTCACCTCAAACACCTCATTCTGCGAGGTATACACCACAAAATAAGCTTGTTTATTGCGAAGCACTTCGGTTGGGAGAATAGACAAACCTTGTTGAAGCTGACTCGGAATGTGCTCGACTTTTTCAGGGCAGGTATTCGGGAAGTCCATACTAAAAGAGCCATCGTTGTTTTGGGTGACGGCAAGCGTACCCACTGCTTCTGCCTTAAACCAAAACTGACGTTCTTTAGGAAAGTCATTAAAAAGAACGAAAGCTGAAGCCAGTGTCGCATGACCACAAAAAGCAATTTCCTTAAGCGGCGAAAACCAGCGAATATGATAGGTGTTTCGTGATTGCTTAATAAGGAACGCAGTCTCGGACAAATTGTTTTCTGAAGCGATAGACTGCAACATGCCATCAGAAAGCCATTGATCTAACACAATTACAGCGGCTTGATTGCCACAAAATACCTTATTAGCAAAGGCATCGATTATCGCAATATCGTATTCCATTAGTGTTTTATTACGTCCTTCAAAAATTGACTTACGCACTATCTTTATCTATTTTAGTTCAGTTTTAACGATAAACGCGGTAATTACAACCCGAATCCACACCTAAAAATAAGGAAACCGTAATGGAAGACATGTTCAGCCAAGATACGCTCAACGAATATTTACCCACCGTGATAACGCTTTTGACCAACGTAGTGTTGGCGATATTCATTATTATCGTCGGCCTGTTTTTAGCGAAAAAAGCCAGCAAAGGCGTATGTAGCATTGGTAAACATTACGACAGACTAGACGACACGCTATTTAAATTTTTAGGCAGTTTAGCCAAGTACACGATATTGGTTTTTGTTGGCATTGCGGTGCTTAACCGCTTTGGTGTCCAAACTGCTTCTATTGTTGCAATACTGGGTGCCGCAGGTTTGGCGGTTGGTCTCGCGTTACAAGGCGCGCTGTCTAATCTTGCAGCTGGCGTTATGTTGCTTATCTTTAGGCCCTACAAAGTGGGCGATTTTATTGATGCAGCTGGACGTTTTGGTAATGTAGCAGAAGTCGATTTGTTCACCACTATTTTAACAACATTCGACAACCAACAAATTATCATCCCAAATAGTCAAATTTGGGGGAGCCAAATTATTAACCATTCGCATCATTCAGTGCGCGGTGTCGATATGCGGTTTGGTATCGCTTATAAAGAAAGTACCAGTAACGCGCGCGATGTTATCAATCAAGTTCTTGATGCCCACCCTCATATTTTGAAAAACCCAGCCCCGTTTGTTGAAGTGGAAACCTTGAACAATAGTTCAGTAGATTTCTTGGTGAGACCATTTTGTGAGGGCGAGCATTATTTCAACGTTTTGTATTCCGTACCAGAGCAAATAAAACAGGCATTAGATGCGGCTAATATTGAAATTCCCTTCCCCCATACAAAAGTGATTTTGAGTAAAGAAGAGGAATAGAGGCTAAAGAAGTATTTATTGGCACTTACAAATAATTCACCTCACAAAAGCCGCGCCTTCCATGGTCGCGGTGAGCGCTGCTCTACACAGCACGCGGTCAATTGCATGCATTATTTTTACATGCGTTCAAATATCGTTGCGATACCTTGCCCTAAACCAATACACATAGTCGCTAAGCCTAATGTTTTATCTTTGGCTTCCATCAGGTTCAGCAAAGTAGTGCTGATACGCGCACCTGAACAACCTAAAGGATGGCCCAAGGCTATGGCGCCGCCGTTTAAATTCACTTTTTCATCAACACTTTCTAGCCAACCTAACTGTTTGATACAAGACAAAGCTTGCGCTGCAAAGGCTTCGTTGAACTCAGCTATTTCTATATCGTCCATAGAAAGACCTGCGCGTTTGAGTGCTTTTTGAGTAGCAGGTACTGGGCCAAACCCCATGATGGCAGCGTCGCAGCCAGCGACAGCCATAGCTTTTATTTTTGCTCGCGGAGTCAGCCCTAGGTCTTTCGCTTTGTCTGCTGACATCACTAGCATTGCTGCCGCACCGTCACTGATTGCCGACGATGTGCCTGCTGTAACGGTGCCGTTCACCGGATCAAACACGGGACGCAAGGCACCTAAGGTTTCAATACTTGAGTCTGGACGGATCACTTCATCGTAGTCAACGCTGATCAAGCGACCCTCTGCATCATGGCCTTCTATAGCAACAATTTCACTTGCCCATCTACCCTCAATATGAGCTTTGTGAGCCAGTTGATGAGAACGTGCACCAAAGGCGTCTTGCATGTCTCGACTGATACCGTTTTGCCGTCCCAACAACTCTGCGGTCATGCCCATATTGCCGGAGGCTTTTGCTGTGTATTTTGCTAGTTTAGGGTGAAAGTCGACATTGAATGTCATGGGTACGTGGCCCATGTGCTCAACTCCACCAATCATATAAATGTCGCCGCGGCCAGTCATAATACCACTTGTGGCATCGTGTAGTGCTTGCATTGACGAGCCACATAAGCGGTTTACGGTTACTGCTCCGGCAGATCGCGGAATGGCCGTCATTAACTGTGCATTACGCGCAACGTTAAAGCCTTGTTCTTTGGTTTGTTGCACGCACCCCCAAATAATGTCTTCTATTTCACTGGGGTCAAGGCTGGGATTTCGAGTAAGCAGCGCTGACATTAAGCTTGCAGATAAATCTTCAGCACGAACGTGACGAAACACGCCACCTTTAGATCGACCCATGGGGGTGCGAATACAATCCACTATCACAACATCTTTCATGTTTCTCTCCTAAAGGTTAAGCGAAGTACGATTTATTTGAGGCGGCCATTTTGCGTACGCCATCTGAAATTTGATAAATCGGTCCTAGATGGGCATGGTTATCTGCCAAAGCAACGAAGTGCTTTAAGCCCATGGTTTCGATATAACGGAAAATACCGCCTCTAAATGGAGGGAAGCCAAGTCCGTAAAGTAAAGCCATGTCAGCTTCGGCCGCGCTATCGACCACCCCTTCTTCTAAGCAGCGGATGGCTTCATTAGCCATAGGTATCATCAGCCTTGCGATGATGTCCTCACTGGTAAATGTTTTGCTTTTTGCACTAACAGGTTTTATTAACTCATAGGCTTCGGCTGCTGCGACTTTTGTGGGCTTGCCTTTCTTATCTACACTATGATTGTAGAAACCTTTCCCGTTCTTTTGTCCCAATCTACCCGCTTTATACAATAAATGTGTAGGGTCGTTTTCAATACGTGCTAAACGTTCTGGAATACCCGAGGCCATCACATCTGCTGCATGGTCACCGGTATCAATACCTACTACATCCATTAAATAAGCTGGGCCCATTGGCCAACCAAACTCTTTTTCCATCACTTTGTCGACAGCGGTAAAATCAGCACCGTCTAATAACAATTGTGAGAAGCCAGCAAAATAGGGAAACAACACGCGATTGACTAGAAAGCCCGGACAGTCGTTAACAACAATGGGTGTTTTACCCATTTTTAAGGTAGCAGCTACGACTATTGCAATTGTGTCTGGAGAGCTTGCTTTCCCCCGAATAATCTCAACCAAAGGCATCTTATGTACAGGGTTAAAAAAGTGCATTCCGCAAAAGCGTTCGGGTTTTTCTAAACTGTCAGCGAGTTGATCAATTGAAATCGTCGACGTGTTTGAACAGATAATGGCATCGTCTGCCACATTTTCTTCTACTTCTTTTAGTACCGCTGATTTAACTTTGGGGTTTTCAACCACTGCTTCGATGAGCAAATCGGCTTCTTTAAGCGCACTGTATTCCAAAGTTGGAGTAATCGCATTTAAGGTGGCGGCCATTTGTGACACGCTAACTTTGCCTAGCTGCACCCCTTTTCCTAAAATTTTTGACGCCTCGTTTAAACCAAGTTGTAGGGCATCTTGACGAATGTCTTTCATCACTACTGGCGTGCCTTTCACTGCACTTTGGTAGGCAATACCGCCACCCATAATGCCTGCGCCTAGCACCCCTGTCAGGTTTACTTGTTTGTTAGCCGCTTTCGCCTGCTTTTTACCTTTGCTTTTTACAAGCTGATCGGCAAGGAAAATACCAATTTGAGCTTTAGCAGCATCTGTTTTGGCCAATTTCACGAAGCCTTTATTTTCCAAAGCTAAGGCTTCATCTCGGCCCAAGGTGGACGCATTTTTAACGGTTTCAACCATTAGGTGCGGTGCAGGATAGTGCTTGCCAGCTTGTGCGGCAACAAATGCAGCAGCGGTAGAAAAACTCATCATGCTTTCATTTTTATTCAGCTGAAGGGGCGCCATTTTTTGCGCTCGTCGAGTTTGCCAGTTTAGCTTGCCCTCTGCTGCGTCCTTTAGCATACCAAGTGCACTTGAGAGTAAATGATCGCCACTCACAAGCGCATCAATTGCCCCTTCTGCTAGCGCTTTTTCGCCGTTGCGGTCGCGTCCTGTTGTCATCCATTCAAGTGCGTTATCGGAGCCAATCAGTCGTGGAAGCCGCACGGTACCGCCAAAACCGGGCATAATGCCTAGTTTTACCTCTGGTAGGCCCAATCTTGCTGTTTCATCAGCCACACGCATATCACATGCTAGCGCCATTTCGAAACCACCGCCCAAAGCAAAACCGCTTACCGCACATACGGTGGGAAACGGTAAATCTTCAAAAGCATTAAATATACGCGACGTTTGCCCAACCCACTCGAGTATTTCAGATTCTGGAAAAGTGAAGGTTTCAGTGAATTCAGTGATATCAGCACCGACAATAAATGTAGATTTATTGCTCCTGACGAGGAGCCCCTTTAGGTCGGTGTTATTTTTTAATGCTTCAATGGCTTGCGAAAGTTCGTTCAGCGTTTGAGAATCAAACTTGTTAACAGAACCTTCTGCGTCAAATATCAGTTCTGCAAATTCATCCTCAACCGATGAAACCCTTAAATTAGAGCCTGAATAGATCATGCTTTTCTCCTTTGGCCGATGGCCTGAGTACTGTCGTTTAGTAATTATTCAACAGTATGGCTAATTTGCTATTGTTTGCATTTATCTTTTACCTACAGTGAACAAAAACACAATGTGCGTGTATCACAGTATCTACAGATAAAAGTAACAGTGAAACTGCTGTGTTCATAATTCAGTTGTGGCGCTAAACAAAACATTTTCAATACTAAAAGTTGCTTTTTCCTAAGGTGCGTTTATCTTTGTTTATTCCAGTTATACAGGGAGAGCTTTTTGCCTTCACTATGCCGTTTAGCTATTTACCGACTGTTTTTGCTCTGCGTAGTCACATTTTGTAGTGGGTATTTTTCGCAAGAGCTATGCGCCTCGCCTCTGGCATCTAAAGAACTTGAATCTAAGCGCGAAGCGTATTTGTCACTAAAAAAGCGCATACAAAAAACCTCAACAAGACAACTGAATAGCTTGGTCGATGATATTGAAGACATGCAAGACTATCCTTTGTTCCCTTATCTTTACTACGAACTGGTAAAAAGGAACATTTCCTACAATAACCGCGCACAAATTGAAGATTTCCTTAATGATGTAAAGCAAGTTCCCATACGGAACAAATTGCTTAAAACGTGGTTAAAATACCTTGCTGATAACAATTACAAAACCTTGTTTTTGGACAGCTATGAAGCAGGCTTGGGAACAGATTTATTGTGTCGACAATTGCACATACGACGCGTAAAAGGTCAACTAGATGAGTCTTGGTATCAACAAGTTGAAGTGATTTGGTTATCTGGCTATTCATTGCCCGATGCTTGTGATCCCGTACTGGCGTTTTGGCGACAAGGCGGCGGACTCAAGCCAGACCTGGCAATAGAAAGAATGAGTTTAGCTGGTGAAGCTGGGCAGCGGAGTTTAAGTTATTATTTACGTCGATATGCACCTGATGACTCACATTATATTGCTGAGCTATGGTCGCAGGTAAGGCGCAACCCCAAGCTTGCTTTACGTTCGCAACGGTTTCCATTTCGCTATGCAAAATACGATAGCGCCATCGTGCAATGGGGTTTAAAAAAAATGAGTTGGCGCGATCCTGATGCCGTGATCAACGCGTTATCAGGTTGGCAAAATAGTCGCAAACTAAGTGCGAATGCCTTGCAAGAAATAAAAGAAACCCTCGCCATCAGTCTAACGCTTGAAAACAGTTCTAAAGCCAGAGAGTGGTTAATGAGAGCCGCGTCAAAAAGTGCATCTCATGGTTTGTGGCGATGGTATTTGCTGCACGCTGTTCGCGACCAACAGTGGTCGCAAGTGATTGATATAGTAAAAACGGCACCTGCAGCACAAAAAACATCCTCAGAGTTCGCATATTGGCATGCCAGAGCCTTACTTGAGACAGATAATATCGATGCCGCTAAGGCAACGTTCAACGAATTGGCTAAGCAGCGGCATTATTACGGCTTTATGGCTGCTGCTTATATGGGACAACCTCCCAGTTTGAATATTCAGTCCTTACTTGTTGAACCAGAGCAAACGCAGTTCGTTAACACGCACCCGCAAGCATTGCGAGCAAGAGAGTTATTTTTTGCCAATGAATTAGTCAATGCTCGAAGAGAGTGGTTTGCTTTCATGAAAAAGTTATCACCCACTCAGCGACAAGCCGCTGTATTGAAAGCCCATGAGTGGGAATGGTTTGACCAAGCAATTGTGGGTGCGCTTAGAGTGGGAGCGATAAACGATTTAACGATCCGCTTTCCCACTGCCCACCTAGCTGACTTTGAGAAAATGAGCGAATATTACGAGGTAGAACCTAGTTTGGCACTGTCTATTGCGCGCCGAGAAAGTTCATTTATGGAAGATGCGGTGTCGAGTGCTAATGCGCGCGGTTTGATGCAGTTATTGCCAGATACGGCTAAGTATCTGATAAAGTTGAATGGCGCATTGAGGCCTGGCTTTCAAAAAAGAGTTTCGCGTGGGTCAATTTACGGTGAGTTAGCTAATGCGAAAACTAACATAGAGTTAGGAGTGGGGTTTCTGCACTATTTACATCAGCGTTTGAATACCGAAAATACCGCTGTTATTGCTGCTGCTTACAATGCTGGGTGGCGTAAAGTGGAGCAATGGTTACCCAAAGAAACAACTATGCCTTTGGATATTTGGATAGACACCATTCCGTTCAAAGAAACGCGAGAATATGTTAAAGCGATATTAGCTTATCAAGTTATTTACGATTGGCAGCGCCAACAACCCCTTGATCGCTTTACCACTTTACTCAATACTCAAATATCACCATCTACCCTCTAGGAACAGTAGGAGAAAACGAACAATGCTTGAACTGGCAACCCTTTATCAACAGCATATCGATACACTTCAAGAACGCACCCGACATGCGTTGGAGCGAGAAGGCCTAGATGGTTTGGTGATTCATTCAGGGCAGGGAAAACGGCTTTTTCTCGACGATAATCATTATCCCTTTAAAGTGAATCCACAGTTTAAAGCATGGGTGCCGGTTGTTGATAATCCCAATTGCTGGTTAGTGGTGAACGGTGTCGATAAGCCTAAACTTATCTTCTATCAGCCGGTTGATTTTTGGCATAAAGTCCCGCCAGAACAGGATGGTTTTTGGACCAAGTACGTTGATATTCAGTATTTGCAGCAAGCCAATGAAGTGGAAAAATTATTGCCGTATGACAAAACACGCTATGCCTACATTGGTGAATATTTAGAAGTCGCTAGTGCATTGGGTTTCACTAACGTAAACCCCGACAGGATATTGCAATACTTTCACTATCACCGAGCATATAAAACCGATTATGAGCTAGCCTGTATGCGTGAGGCTGGGTCGGCAGCGGCCGCAGGCCACATTGCCGCACGCTTGGCTTTTGAAGAAAAGCAAAGCGAGTTAGATATTCATCTGGCTTATTGCAAAGCGGCTAACACCTCAGAAAACGATTTACCATATTCAAGCATTGTTGCACTTAACGAACACGCTGCTATCTTGCATTACATGCACTGCGATACGTTTACGCCAAACGAACATAGAAGTTTTCTTATAGACGCAGGGGCAAATTTTAATGGTTACGCGGCTGATGTTACACGCACCTACTGCGGTTTTGAGCATGAGTTTAAGGATTTAATTTCAGCCGTCGACCGCGTTACCTTGTCGTTGATTGACGCTTTAAAACCGAACGTGCCCTATAGCGATATACAAAATCTTGCACACGAAGGCATCGCTGCTATTTTGCAACAAGCTGACATAGTGAAGATGGACGTTGCCGATATGGTTGAACAGGGCGTCACGCAAACGTTCTTTCCACATGGCATAGGGCATTTTTTAGGCCTACAAGTACATGACACGGGAGGGCTTGTGGCTGATGATAGAGGAACGCCTAAACCTGCCCCAGAGGCACACCCTTTTTTACGCTGCACACGAGTGGTAGAAGCTAAGCAAGTATTCACTATCGAACCGGGTTTATACTTTATCGATTCCCTGTTAGCTGATTTAAAACGGTCTGTTCATTCACGTCATATTAATTGGAAAAAGGTGGACTATTTTAAACCTTTTGGTGGCATTAGAATTGAGGACGACATTATTGTGCACAGAGATCGCAATGAAAATATAACCAGAAATAGTGGGGTATAGCGCTGATCTATCGGCCAACTATTGCGTAAACACAGCAGTTGATAATTGATCTGTGAGACCGATATGTTTGGGATTTTTAAGGCTAACCCATTAAAAAAATTACAGAAGCAACATGCGCAATTACAAGAGCAGGCAATGATGGCTCAACGTAATGGCGACATGCGCAAATTTGCATCACTAACTTCAGAAGCCGAAAAGATTTACAGTGAAATTCAAGCGTTAGAGAAGTCGCAATAACGCACTACACTCAATAGCAACTTCATTTAATTCTGTCTTTTAGATGCAAGGGTTGCAAGTGCTATTAATGCTGATTTGTATTCTGACTCTGGGATAGGTTCGAGAGAATCTATTGCCATTTGAGCCGCTTCATCCGCTTTTTGTTGCGTGTAATCCAAGGCGCCCGTGTCTTTCATCACGTCTTGAATGGTGTTTAAGTGAGCTAATCCATCAGCATTTTTTATTGCACTTCGGATAAGAGCTTGATTTGCGTCATCGGTATGCCACATAGCATAAAGCAAGGGTAAGGTCGGTTTTCCCTCGGCTAAATCATCGCCTGCATTTTTCCCCATCTCGTCGCTACTCGCGCTGTAATCCAAAATATCGTCTGCCAGTTGAAATGCAGTGCCCAAATATTTCCCGTAAAGACGAAGGGCTTCGGTTTCGTAATGTGTTTTATTTGCTAACACACCCGCCAGCTCAGTCGCCGCTTCAAAAAGCCGAGCTGTTTTACCATATATCACATCAAAATAACTTTGTTCACTGGTGTCAGGGTCGTTGCAGTTCATGAGCTGCTGAACTTCACCTTGAGCAATTCTATTGGTTGCGTCTGACAGCACTTGCATCACGCGCATGTTGTCTAAACTGACCATCATTTGAAAAGAACGAGAATATAAGAAATCTCCGACTAATACACTCGCTTGATTACCAAATACGGCATTCGCAGTCTCGCGGCCTCTACGCAGAGTTGATTCATCGACAACATCATCATGCAACAATGTTGAGGTATGAATGAATTCGATAATGGCGGCTAAGGTATGGTGGTCGTTCGATTGAATGCCAGCAGCTTGTGCAGCTAACACAGTAATCAGTGGACGAATACGTTTACCGCCACTATTTATAATGTAAAATCCGAGTTGATTAATCAGTGCAACATCAGAGGTAACTTGCTCTTGAATAAGACCATTCACCGCTTTCATGTCTTTTTCTGCAAGCGTACGGATTTCGTCAAGTTGCATCATGCAAAAAGTAACCTAAAAAAATTAAACAATTAGCCGAGATTGTACCTTAATTCAATGACTTCGCCACCTGAGATAGACGGTTTTACTGCTTGATCACAGTAAAATGTAGTCTAGCGCATTATTTAACCATTTTTATATAAAAAGTCTATTGAGTTCCAAAATGGTTTCACGTACAATTCGCGCCCTGTTTTTGTAATGAGCGTAAAGATACGCAGAGCGGAGTTATTATGTACGCGGTTTTCCAAAGTGGTGGTAAACAACACCGTGTGGCCGAAGGTCAAACCGTTCGCCTAGAAAAGATTGAAGTCGCCCCTGGCGAAGCAGTTGAGTTTGACAACATTCTTATGGTGAGCAATGGTGAAGACGTAAAAATCGGCACACCATATGTAGCGGGTGGTAAAGTGACTGCTGAGGTGGTTACTCACGGACGTGGCGAGAAAGTAAAAATCGTTAAGTTCCGTCGTCGTAAGCATTCTCGCAAACAAATGGGTCATCGCCAGTGGTTCACAGAAGTGAAAATTACTGGTATCAACGCATAAGCTATAGGAGCACGAACACATGGCACATAAAAAAGCGGGTGGTAGTACTAAAAACGGTCGTGATTCAGAAAGTAAACGTCTTGGCGTAAAGCGTTTTGGCGGTGAATCTGTACTTGCAGGTAACATTATTGTTAGACAACGTGGCACTAAGTTCCACGCGGGCAACAACATGGGTATTGGTAAAGACCATACTTTATTTGCTCTATCTGACGGTAAGGTTCAGTTTGAAGTAAAAGGCCCTAAAAACCGTAAATACGTAAGTATCGTTGCTGAGTAATTACGGTAGCAGATTGCTTTCTGCACTTAATTTAGAAAAACCCTGCTTCGGCGGGGTTTTTTATGCTTTGTTCCATCACCTCTTGCTATCGTGATACGATGTGTGTTTAAACGCAAAGCAGTCCTGCACCAAAGACCTTGGCGCTCAAAGAGAAGAAAATGAAATTTGTAGACGAAGCGGATATTCGAGTTGAAGCTGGTGACGGCGGTAACGGCGTTATTGGTTTTCGACGTGAAAAGTATGTACCAAGGGGTGGCCCCGATGGAGGCGATGGAGGCGACGGAGGCAGCGTTTATTTGCAGGCTGACGAAAACCTCAACACACTCATTGATTACCGCTTTGAACGCTTTCATCGTGCTCAACGAGGGCAAAATGGTCAGGGTGGCAATTGTACAGGCCGAGCAGGTGAAGATTTAGTATTAGCCGTGCCTGTAGGTACTCGGGCAACCGATGCTGACACTGCCGAAGTGTTGGGTGATTTAACCAAACACGGCCAAAAGTTAAAAGTCGCTCTGGGGGGCTACCACGGCCTTGGAAATGCGCGTTTTAAAAGTAGCACCAACCGAGCACCACGGCAGAAAAGTGATGGAACACCCGGCGAAATACGCAACTTAAAACTTGAGTTATTGTTATTGGCTGATGTGGGTTTGCTCGGTTTGCCTAATGCAGGAAAATCCACCTTTATTCGTTCTGTATCTGCAGCTAAGCCCAAAGTTGCCGATTACCCGTTTACTACATTAGTACCTAATTTAGGTGTGGTCAGGCAAGATGCACAACGTAGCTTTGTGATTGCTGATATTCCTGGGCTGATCGAGGGAGCAGCTGAAGGTGCCGGTTTGGGTATTCGATTTCTCAAACACCTAGAGCGCTGTAGAGTGTTGTTACACTTGGTCGATATTATGCCGAGCGACCAAAGCGATCCGGTTGAAAATGCCAAGACGATTGTGTCTGAATTAGAGCAATACAGTCCGAAGTTAGCAGAAAAACCTCGCTGGCTCGTTTTCAATAAAGTCGATTTAATGCTTGAAGAAGACGTCGATGCACTGTGCGACAGCATAGTTGAAGCGCTTGATTGGAAAGGAAAAGTTTTCAAAATATCGGCCTTCCAAAACTTAAACACTGACGTGTTGTGTTTAGATGTAATGAATTTTCTTGAAACACTGCCAAGTCTTGACGAAGAAGCCTCAAATACAGCGCAAAATAAAGATTTTGTCTGGGACAGTCTTCAAAGCAAAGCAACAAAGGCTCAAAACGAACTTGATAGTGAAGATTGGGACGATGATTGGGATGAAGATGACGAAGACGATGATTTTGAGGTGATTTACCGTAAATGAACAGATCTCAACCTCGTATCGCCATGATAGCCGCTATGGCAGAAAATAGAATTATCGGTGCAAATAACCGCATGCCATGGCATTTGCCAGCAGATTTAAAGCATTTTAAGTCAGTTACCTTAGGTAAGCCTGTGCTAATGGGCCGTTTAACCTATGAGTCTATTGGAAGGGCTTTGCCAGGTCGTCAAAACATAGTGATTTCTCGTCAAAAAAATTACAAGCTTGACGACGCTGAGGTAGTAGGTTCAATTGATGATGCTATTCAATCGGCGCGTGGCAAAGATGAAGTTATGATCATTGGTGGTGGTCAACTTTATCGTGCTTTACTGCCTTATGCTTACAGGCTGTACCTTACCTTTATTGATCTCGAAGTAGAAGGCGACACCCAATTTCCCGATTACACTCAAGGTATAGAGTGGCAAACGCTGACAGAGCAATCTTGTTACGCAGACGAGAAAAACCCTTACGATTATAAGTTTGTTTGCTTAGAGCGGACCAGTCCATTATCAGCTTGATGATGAACTGGTGTTCGGTTTCGAAGCAAGGTGAGAGTGTAGGTGTAACCGTAAATTGCGCTAAACAGTATCGATGGGGTAATGGTCAACACTAAGTTTGGGGTTTGATTTACAAGATTTACTGCAGCTACTAAAGCACTTTGTATGCTAAGCGGAATAAGTGGCGCAAAAAGCGCACTTGGCCAACAAATGCCATCAAACCAACGAGCAGATAAATTAAGCGTTTGGTTAAACGCTTTCCTAACGACACTCGCGTGAGTGGTCTTGTGATGGGCTAAGCACAACAAAGGAACAACAAACGCAAACGAAATGTATTTCGTATGAACACGTTCGTATGTCATTTCAAGTGCTAACGTAAATAGCAAAGTGACAATACCACTGTAAAAACCCTGTACAAGGGCTGACCTAAGTAATATTGTCATATCTTCACTAACTAAAGAGTTGGCAAAGAAACTCCATATGCTATTAAAGCTGAACGCTACAAGAGCCGATAACCAAAGTCTTTGAGACGTGCTCATATTCACCTATTTTGTACTTACCGCGACTAGCGCGGTAAACGCTAGGATTTCATTTGGTCAAACAAATTCTCAATATTAAGACCTTCATGGCTTAAAATATCTTTCAAACGTCGTAGTGCTTCAACCTGTATTTGTCTTACACGTTCACGCGTAAGGCCAATTTCCGCACCGACTTCTTCCAATGTGGAGGGTTCGTACCCAAGTAGGCCGAAACGCCTAGCTAGCACTTCTCGCTGTTTGGAGTTGAGTTCGCCCAACCATTTTACGATATTGTCGCGCATGTCGTTTTCCTGAAGGTTTTCTTCAGGACCGAACTCATGCTCATCTGAGATTATATCGAGCAATGCTTTGTCGTTGTCGCCACCCAGTGGCGTGTCTACTGAACTGATACGTTCGTTCAAACGCAGCATTTTAGACACATCTTCCACTGGTTTTCCGACGGCTTCGGCAATTTCTTCAGCAGAGGGTTCGTGGTCGAGTTTTTGAGCGAGTTCTCTGGCTGTACGAAGATAGATATTCAGCTCTTTAACAACGTGAATAGGTAAACGTATTGTGCGTGTTTGATTCATTATCGCACGTTCAATAGTTTGACGAATCCACCATGTGGCATAGGTAGAAAACCTAAATCCACGCTCTGGGTCAAATTTTTCAACTGCTCGTATCAGTCCCAGATTGCCCTCCTCGATAAGATCGAGTAACGCAAGACCTCGATTATTGTATCTTCTGGCTATCTTAACGACTAATCGCAAATTACTTACGATCATTCTTTTTCGCGATGCTTCGCAGCCTCTAAGCGCCTTTCGTGCAAAATACACTTCTTCTTCCGCGCTTAACAAAGGAGAAAAGCCAATTTCGCCTAAATACAATTGCGTCGCGTCTAAGTTTTTTACAACCGCTTCATTTACCAATTGCTGATCATCAATGGCACCATCGTTATCAGTATCGTCAATATTATCAACAATATCGGTATCGAAATCGTCTTCCGCGTGAGTGTCATTTTTTACAGCCTCGACTACAGTGCTATGTTTCGCCATAACTGTATCTCCTGCATACCTAAGTGTTTAAACGTATATCTCCGTACGGTCTTTCTTTCTGTATTTTTATTATTTATTGTTGTTTTTATTCATTATTGTTTTGCTTTGGTAAGAAACGTAGAGGGTCTAATGACTTTCCTCGGTATCTCACTTCAAAATGGAGCTTATATGTATCGGCATCACTGTCCCCAACTGTAGCAATAGTTTGTCCTGCTTTTACCCAGTCACGTTCTTTTACTGCGATACTGTCGTTATGCGCATAAGCACTCAGATAAGTCTCGCTGTGTTTTACGATGATTAAATTTCCGTAACCACGCAATGCGTTACCCGTATACACAACTTTGCCGTCAGCAGCCGAGACTACGGTAGTTCCTTTGGGCGCTTTGATATCAATACCTTTATTAACTGCGCCTTCGGCTTTAAATGTCTCAATTACAATGCCATGTACAGGCCACACCCACTTTTTAACTTTACTTGGGAATTCGGACTGTACTGTTGTCGGTTGCTTTGCTGCAACCTGCTGAGAAATATCCCTTTTTTTATCACCATACGCCTGCTTTTTTGGGGGGGCAACAGGTTTTGTTAAATTTTCTTTAGAGGTTGGAGGTGTTGACTTTAATGAAGTGTTATTCGTTGGTTTTTTGACGCTAAAGTGTCGAAGTTTTAGCGTTTGTCCTACTTTGATGGTGTAAGGAGAAGCTATGTTGTTCCATTGTGCCAGATCACGATAGTCGTTTCCACTGTACCAAGCAATGGCAAAAAGCGTGTCGCCTTTTCTTACGGTATAGGTATCTGCATCGAACAAAGAGTATGAAGGCGTAGGTTGACTGTTTAGAATGGAGACGGGAGCGGGTGCTTGCCGAGAACTGCAGGCCGTGAATAGCAATGGAGCACTCAGTGCAAAAAAACTGAACATTATTGCATGAACATTGGCTGCGTAAATAGTGGGTTTTTTCACCGAGCTTATCTCAGAATAAGATACGCGATTACCGCCAGACCGACTACTGCCCATCCTAATACTTCAACATAATCTCTCAATTTTGCCTCCATTGCGGCTCCCCCCCAGCGCATCAATGCAGCAACTAAAAAAAAGCGCGCTCCTCTGCCAACCAGTGAGGCGACAAAAAAAGGTAGCAGTGCCATTTGTAATAGCCCAGCCGTAATGGTGAAGAACTTATAAGGAATGGGAGAGAAACCTGCTAAAAAGACAATCCATACACCGTAGTCGTTAAACCACTGTTTGACATGCTCAAATTTATCAACATATTTCGTTTCGTTGATAAGCGGCAATATCCAAAGGTCAAAGGCAAAATACCCTAACGCGTAGCCTGCTAACCCCCCTAGTATTGAAGTGATCGTGGTAATTAACGCAAATCGCCACGCTTTGTCGGGTTGCGATAAAGACATGGGCGCTAGCATAACGTCAGGAGGAATAGGGAAAAACATCGATTCAGAGAAACTCAAGCCGGCAAGATATTTTTCGGCGTGTTTGTGCCGCGACCATGTTATCGCTAAATCGTAAAGTGCTTGAAATAGTTTCATTGTAATTGCCCCGCAACGAGCGGAACAAACTTTACTGCCTCTATGACTGTTTGCGTGATTTCGTTATCGTGTTTATCGATACACCACAGTGACTGTTCACTATCGCCTACAGGTATAATGAGCCGTCCACCGTTATTGAGTTGCTGACATAACATCTGTGGTACCTCCGTTGCCGCAGCGGTAACGATAATGGCATCGTAAGGGCCTTTACTTGCCCAACCTTGCCACCCGTCGCCATGCTTCATGGATACGTTGTGCAAATCTAATTGATTGAGCCGTCGTCTGGCTTGAAACTGCAATGACTTGATTCGTTCTACCGAAAAAACCTGTGTAAAAAGCTGGGCTAGGATGGTGGTTTGATAACCTGAGCCGGTACCAATTTCGAGGATGGTTTTTGGATTACTTGTTGCTGATAGCAGCAGCTCAGTCATTTTTGCCACAATGTACGGCTGAGAAATGGTTTGTCCTTGACCTATGGGTAGGGCCGTATTTTGGTAAGCTTTATGTTTTAACGCGTCAGGTAAAAACAGTTCTCTAGGGGTCGCTGCTATGGCTTGCAACACTTTGGGGTGCTGTATACCTTCTTGTTGAAGTAGCTGCGCGAGCGTTTCGCCGCGTCTATTTATTTTCATTGTTCGCCCAACCAGCTACGCAGACCCTCTATGCTTTGGTGTGCGGTCATATCTACACTTAGGGGAGTAATTGAAACATAATCGTTAGCCACTGCGTGAAAGTCGGTTCCTTCTCCAGCGTCTTGCTCAGGGCCTACTCGGCCATACCAGTATATGGTTCTGCCAAATGCATCTTTGTCTTTGACCATGCTTTCTGCTTTATGGCGTCGCCCCATGCGAGTCACTTTCATCCCCTTTAAGTCTGTATAAGCGACGTCGGGTACATTGATATTTAAGATTTGATTGGGTCCGAGTGGGTGCGCTGGCAGTGACTGAATAATTTTGGCAACGACTTTTGCTGCGGTGTCAAAGTGTTTTCCCTCGTACCCAGCAAGAGACACAGCAATTGCTGGTAAGCCCATGTATCGTCCTTCAGTAGCACCCGCCACGGTACCAGAATAAATAACATCATCCCCTAAATTGGGTCCATGATTGATGCCAGAAACAACCAATTCAGGTTGCTCACTAACAAAGGCGTTTACGCCCAAATGCACACAGTCTGAAGGGGTGCCATTGACTGAATAAAAACCATTGTGCATTTTTTCAATCCGTAAAGGCTGATGCAACGATAATGCGTTACTTGCGCCACTGCAATTTCGGTCGGGTGCAAGTACTGTGGTATCGTGCTCTGCACAAAGCGTTTGATGTAAAACATGTAAACCTTGTGCAAACACGCCGTCATCATTGCTCAGTAATAAACGCATTAATCATTTCCTGAATCATTAGCAGGTTGGAACTGAACACATTCTCGTAAAACAGATGTCGCAAAGCATCCTGCGGGTAAGCTAAATTGAATGTGTAATTTATCATTCTGTCGCTGCCATTCAAGTGATTTAGGCCATATTTTTATTGCTCGTCTAGTGCTACTTACACCACGTTGAATTAAAGTATTCATAACATTTGAATACTTTTTCAGCGTACGTGCTTCCCATTCAGCAATACCACCGATGACGCTCGATTTTGCCGTTCCCACTAATGCCGCTGTGGGTGAAATATCCTGTTTTTGGTAGCGTGTTAGGCTGGCTGTCAGCGTATCGCCATGTTCAATAAAATAGCTGTTGGAGCCCACTAACACACAGGCATCACCCGCTTTTACCTCGTCAAAAAAACCTTCTGCTATACGAGCACTTAGCATTGAATTGAATATTGCACTACGCAGTGCAGATAAGGCTAAATTCTGCTTGTTGCGGTTACGGATAGGTTCACCAGACACCATTTTTAAACCTAGGGCCAACGTACCTCCACGCTGTATCGAACCGTCTTCATTCGTTCTTACCCCAAAACGTTGATCGCCAAAATAGTTGGGTACACCGTGCTGTTGAATGTAATGCAGACGTTGTTCGATATCATCGAATTCAGTTACGTTTCTAAGTGTTATTGCAAAATGGTTTCCTTGCAGTTGACCGACTTTCAGTTTTTTGTGATGTCGATGCGTTGACAGAATCGTAAAGCCAGGTAAATCAAGCGTATCGAGGGGGGCCTTTAATCCTTTTGGGGCATGAAGGCCGAACCACTGTCGGGTAACGGCGTGTTTGTCTTTTCGTCCCGCATAGGTCACTTGACGAAGTGGTAACCCTGTATGTTTTGCCAAGGCTTCGGCAGCAAACGCGGTGTTGAGTTGTTGCTTTTCAACCCACAAAAAAATGTGCTCACCCGAACCACTGAGTTCATAGCCTAATTGCTCAGTCACAATAAAATCGTCAGCTTGGGCTTTTAGCACAGCATTGCCTTTGGGTTTCCCTAGTCGGTATGCCCAGTTCAGATCAAACGGCTCGAAAATCATGCGGACGCGGAGACTAGCAACACCACTGCATGCGCTGCGATCCCTTGTTTCTTGCCCACAAAACCTAACTTTTCTGTTGTGGTTGCTTTTACATTGATAGCCTCTTCTGAAACATTGCAAATCTCTGCAATTGTCGTTCTCATTGCCTGTATGTGAGGTGCCATTTTGGGCGTCTGAGCGACAATGGTCATATCTGCATTGCCTAAAACCCAATGTTTGTCATTAATACTCGCTAATACACGTTTCAGTAGTATTTTACTGTCTATATTGGCAAATTCCGCATCGGTATCAGGGAAATGATGACCTATATCACCCAGCGCCGCTGCGCCTAGCAATGCGTCGCATAGAGCGTGGAGCAAGACATCACCGTCGGAGTGGGCGATTAAACCTTGGGTGTGTTCTATGCGTTGGCCTCCAATAGTAATGGGGCCTTCGCCCCCAAAGGCATGTACGTCATAGCCATGTCCAATTCTCATGGTTTTTTAATCCTTACTTAAATAAAATGAGGCTAACGCGATATCTTCAGGATGCGTTACTTTTATATTTTCTTTACTAGATTCAAACAATTGCACTGGTAATCCATCGTGTTCTATTGCTGACGCTTCATCAGTAAGCGTGTATCCTTCGCTTAGCGCACTTTGATAGGCCTTCAATAACTCACCCACTTTAAACATTTGGGGGGTAAGGGCGTGCCAAAGTCCACTTCTATCAACCGTATTATTAATTAGCAACGGTTGTGCTATTGATGATTGCTTTATGGTATCGACAACCTTTGCCGCCAAAATTCCACCACCACTTAGCATAGTGTGACAGTGGTAAATTAAGGTTTCGACATCCTCTTTTCGTACACAAGGTCGGGCGGCATCATGAACCAGCGCCCAATGGCTTTTGTCACATAATTTTAATGCGTTTATGACCGATTCGGCACGACTGTCGCCGCCTATCACTGTTTGAATCCGATCATGGGACGCAACCTCGAGTTGTTCGAACCAGAGGTCTTCAGGATGAAGAGCAACGATGAGGGTATCAATGTGTTTTACCGAAAGTAGCCGATTGATCGTTATTTCTAACATGGCTTGTCGATGAATCGGTAAATACTGTTTGGGTATCGCGCTCTGCATCCGAGACCCAATACCCGCTGCGGGCACGATTGCGGTAATAGAACTCTCGCTCATGGATTGATTTCGTTCGGTAATATTCGGTAAAACGTTTCACCTGCTTTTATTAAACCTAGCTCGCTTCTTGCTCGCTCTTCTATTGCGTCTAACCCTATGGTGAGGTCGTCTATATCTGCTTTTAGCAATGCATTTCGCTGTCCTAGATTTGCGTTTTTCTGAGCCTGTAGGCCTACTTGTTGTTGTAGCGCGCGGTAGTCGGGCACACTATTTTTACCTAGCCACAGTCTAAGCTGTAAGGCTATCAGCAATGCAACTAACACGATGTTAACCCAGTTTTGGCGCAATATGCTCATTGTAACTTAGTCTATCCATCCGCTGTTGCGTTTGCGCCTTTTCGGCAAATAAACAAATATAACGCCAAGTAATGCTCCTCCTGCTACAAGCCCTCCGCCTACCATCAGCGTACGCATTTCTTTATCGTGATTTTGTTTAGAAAGCAGGCTCTGGATTTTTGCTAATTCTCTTTGGGCTGCGGTGAGTTGCGCTTGTGCATCGTCTAAATTAGCTTGGAGCGTAGCATTGATTTGTTGCTCATTAGACAGTTGTTTTCGCAGTGGTGAAATAGATGATTCTACTTGAGCTAAATCATCTTGTAATTGTGCAATGGTAGTTTCACGCGAAGGTTGCGAGCTTAAAAACTCTGCTTCTATCCAACCCTGTCTGCCGCCATCATCAACGATCTCAACAAATTCATTCGTGATCTCTTTTTCTGTTTTTCGTACAGCAGTGCCTGCTTCTACACTTCCTAAAATGCGGTAATTACGCCCTGGTCCTGCATGCATAAATATATATAAATTATCGCTAATATGGTAAGGAGAGGAGGTTCGCTCTTGCGACGCATCGCCCGACTCAGTTTGTTGCCATGCAAGCGAGGGGTATAACAGAACGAATAACAAAAAAAAGGAGCCGACAAAGCGCATTAAAAACATCCATAGTTAGTTTACTATTTACGATGGTAGGTCCACTGACAATTCAGTGCAAGGAAACAATGTGAAAATTGCGCTGAGATTGTTGCAAGTCCCTATTTTTATAAAAGTACGTGCTTGCCCTAGCGCTTAAATTTGCCCAGAGGTATAGTAGATCAAAACTGTTGAACGGATATATGTCAAATAGCGAATTGGAAGTAAAATTCTGTACTTTGGAACCCGCTACGCATCTGTGGCGAGATGAAGCAAAGCATGCCTTAAAGGTCGCAGGGTTTTCTTATGAAGAACTTCCCGAAAAAGTGTTGAGCAATACCTATTTCGATACGCCAGATCAAGTCTTTGAAAAACAGAAAATGGGGGTGCGGGTAAGGGGCTGTAACGGAAAGTACGAACAGACACTAAAAACCCAAAAATCAGTCAGCGGTGGTCTTCACGAACGTTTGGAGTTTAATGTGCCATTGGAGAGCGATACGCCTGATCCAGTTTTGTTTCCGAAAGAGGCATGGCCCAATGATTTAGAGTGCAGGCCAGAAGATATGTTGCTTGAACCGCAATTTTCTACTTTTTTCACTCGCCATACTATCAATTTAAGTCACCCTAAAGGAGGTTGCGAGTTAGTCTTTGACGAGGGCGAGGTAAGCACTGAAAACAGTACTAAAGCGATCAATGAAATAGAACTAGAGTTAGTGTCTGGTGATGTGTCTGTTTTGATCGAAGCTGCGGAAGCGCTGAATACTGAAGGTTTGAGACTTAGCGATGTGTCAAAGGCGGCTCAAGGATACACCTTATTGTCAGGAGTGAAGGCAAAAATCAAAACGCTCCCTGTGTGCTTATCTTTGCCTGCTGCGGTCACTACAGAACGCGTATTTGTACAAAGCTGCCAAACCGCTTTAGAACATTGGCAATATCATGAACACCTCTACTTTGAATCAAGCAGTCCTAAATTATTGCCAGAAATTGCCACTGGCATACGTTTACTACTGCAATCTCTCGCTTTATTTTTGCCTGTTTTACAATGTGAGCCCTTATTGCGTTTGCAACGTGACGTATTAACGTTTTCAGAAAAGTGGTTATGGGTTGACGAACTCCAAAGCACCCGTTTTCTACTGTCGAAAAAAGGGCCATTTTTTAAAACTATTGCAAAGCAAACGGGGCTTGTGAGTTATTTACAGGGGCGTCAGGCGGGTCAGCTCAAAGCGTTTGAACCTGAAGTGCTATTAACAAGCAAAACCGCCAATAGTATCAAGCTAAGGTTGATGACATTACTGTTAAACAAACCTTGGCGTTCGCAAACGGTAATGTCTGATATGCCAGTGATCGAACACGCGAAAGGATGGTTGTCGCAAGGTTGGCAGACTTTGCATCAAACCATGCAATCGAGCCACCCGTTGAGCGCAAATCATTACAGCAGCGTTGAAACTCTTATGCGGCAAACTCTGTACAACGGCTTTATGTTATCTGATTTGTTTCCTGAAAGTGGGCCTGCTCGAGCGCCATGGTTAGATTTGCTCTTAGGTATCGAGGAAGTTAGAGCATTACAATTACTCGAAAAAGCGGTAAAAGAAGCGGAACTGGAATTTGATCCTCAATTGGCTTCTTGGGTGAACGATAAGCTTACGCATCTTTTGCAGATTATGGAGCGAACGCGTAACGTCGCTATGAGCAAGAGTACTTACTGGTAGGAGTAATGTGTGGCTCTGCTGGTCTTTTTTATTGTCATTCTTTTGTTTTTTGCTTGGCTTGCATTATTGGCCAGTGAATGGAAGCGAATTCATACTCGTCCTTCATCACCTTTGTTACTTAAGGCTTTGGCAATTTGGCCACTGTTAATTGTCGATGCAACAATACGAGCCGCGTCTGTTGAAAAATGGTTTGCAGTGGCCGGTATGTTTAAGTTCGTGGCAGTGCTACTGTTTATTTATGTGTTGCGTTACTGGTGTGAAAAAATGCAGCCTCATTGGCCTTTGAGCAGAATGTTTTCTGGATTAGTGTTAACGGTAACGCTAGCGTCGCAGTTGCCTTTATTACTTGTGTCGATTAACCATCAGGGCTGGATCAGCAATACTCCGGTTGCGCAAGTGGCTGAGTATTGGCAGGTTTATCTTTGTTATGTCATACAATGTATTGCCTGTTTGATTGTTGGTTTACGTTTGTTTGATGTAAGTAAACGATATCACGATTGTCTATCGTGGCAGGCAGTCGACATTAAGCGCTACTTTCGTAAACCGGTCACTTTTGCTGCTATGGCGATCATACTCGTTACTTTGGTGGGATTTTTACTGGTGCTAGCAACTGCACTTGGCTTGTTTGCACTGAATTTATGGCCTGCATTGGTGGATTTAGTTCTCGCCGCTAGCGCTTTAATTATGCTTGCAGTTATTATTTTTGTTGACGCTCCCTTAGCCAGCCCGATTCGTTACAAGGTTCTAACATCGGCATCGGTAAAACCAACCCACCGCGATCATGCAGTAGTGAAAACGGCTCAAGACGTCATGGTAAAAAGTAAAGCATATAAAATCATTGGCTATACGCTTGAAGAATTCAGTGAGCGTTGCAAGTGTGATTCTACCGACCTTGTCATAGCCTTGCGTCGAACTCATAAACAGGATTTCCGTGCGTTTATTTTTAAATATCGAATGGAATATGCGCGCAATATTGTTATGCGTAGTGACGCGTCTATTGCTGCAGTAGCAAAACGCTTGGGCTTTCATAGTGAAAAGTTCCTGTCTGGTCCTTTTCTTAGCTATTTAGAGCGACGCAATTGAGCTAAAAAACGCGGTCAAGAATGTGCTGCGTAAACGTCTTTTTGAGATAAAAGCCGCGCGGCCGAGTTTGTATCGATTCCCCATTTTCGCCTATGGCTCGAGTAAGTACTGAACCGTTGGCGGCTTTTGGTCTTAATTGTAAAACGTTACCATGACGAGAGGTAATCGTTTCAACCTGACCACTCACAATTAAGTGATTAAGTTCCAACCAATCTTCTTTAAGTTGCTGTCTTTCATAAGAGTTAGGCTGCCATAAAAAAGGTGAGCCAACTTGCCGCTGATCGACAGGAATATCTCGTTGACCTTGCACTGGCACCCACAGCACCAAGTTGAGTTTGTTTCTGACGTTTGAGGTTTCCCATGTTTCTCCTGCCTCAGGTAACAGAGGCGCATAACAGACATACGTCGTTTCTAATGGAACACCGTCGCAACTGATCGGAATGGTTTTTAGTTCAACCCCCAGTTCTGGAAAATCTTGAGTGGGTTTCGAGCCAGCACTTGCGCCAAGCCAGCGTTCAATAAGTTGGCCAGTCCACCCCTTTTGACGTTTGAAGTTATCTGGAACTGTCACATTAGCAAACTTTGCCAGTTCACCAAGCGATAAGCCAGCAACATCATTTGCATGAATCATTAGTTGCTCAATACTACAGGGAGGGGATGAGGGCGGACGCATGGTATGTAAAATCCAAGTTAACTCTTATATGACGTTGCGCTATGAAACTCGCAAAGCTTATGCCAAAATACAAGATTATAAAAGTCTTACGTGCCCGGGAGTCTATGTGATAGATGCCGACGGATTCCGCGCGAATGTGGGCATAGTGATTTGCAACAAAATGGGTCAAGTGTTTTGGGCAAGACGTTATGGTCAGCATTCATGGCAGTTCCCTCAAGGTGGAATTGATGAAGGGGAATCGCCACAACAGGCAATGTATAGAGAACTCTATGAAGAAGTCGGGTTAAATCCGAAAGATGTAACTATATTAGGTTCGTCGCGTAATTGGGTTCGCTATAAATTGCCAAAACGGCTGGTACGCCAAGGGAGCAACCCTTTGTGTATAGGTCAAAAACAAAAATGGTTTCTGTTACAGTTAAACTGTGCAGATAAAGATGTGGATGTGCTTAAAACCGGGCATCCTGAATTTGACGACTGGCGATGGGTAAGTTTTTGGTATCCTATTCGTAATGTGGTGTCTTTCAAACGCGATGTGTATCGCAAAGTGATGCGTGAGTTCGCAGCTTTTGCCATGCCTGCGCAAGGAAAGAACAATATGTCAGGCCGAAAACAACGGAAACGAAAACGAGGTTAACTTTTCAATGGAAGCGAATTGAGCATGAGCGCAAATAACCAGGGCAGTATGCTTGCTGTGCTCAAGCGCTTGGTACAGGAAGTCGCCCGCATCCCGGACTTAGAGCAAGCCTTGTCTCACCTCACTACTCAAGTCAAAGTGGCAATGGATGTCGACGCCTGTTCGCTTTATCTTGCCAATTACGATGAACAACGGTTTGTATTAAGAGCAACCAATGGCTTGTCTCCGATGGCAGTTGGCGATGTAGCTATCGGTTTTTCAGAAGGCCTAATTGGTTGGGTCGGGCAGCGCGAAGAACCGGTTAATGTGGAAAATGCGCCTAGTCATCCTCGGTTTAAAGTGGTGCCTGAGGTACAAGAAGAAAGCTATCCGGCCTTTTTGGGAACGCCTCTTATTCACCAGCGAAAAGTACTAGGCATACTCACCGTTCAACAAACCAGTTTGCGTAAGTTTAATGAGGACGAGGAAGCGTTCCTCGTAACTCTGGCTGCTCAAATTGCTCTTGAAATAGCTAATGCAGACATGCGCGGTGCGCTCAATTTTCAGTTAGCAGGTGCGGCGAAACAAAGGCGTTTAAACGGTGTTCCCGGTTCCCCAGGCTTAGCAGTGGGAAAGGGGGTGACACCCCAACTTGCAATCAATTTGCGAAATTTGTCGCTGCGTAAAAGCGAAAATTTGGAAGCCCAAACACGGTATTACCGCACCGCAGTTGAGCGCACGCGTGAACAGGTAAACCGACTTTCGAACAATTTAAAAGATGCCATTCCAGATGATGTTCGCGCCATTTTTCAGCTCTATCATCATTTGCTCGATGCAAACAGCTTAGGAAGAGAAGTTGAAAGCAAGATAAAAGACGGATGGGATGCGGCATCTTCACTTAAACAAGTCGTCGAAGAATACGCCGATCGATTTCGGTCAATGGAAGACCCTTATATGCAAGAAAGGGCCATTGATATTATCGATCTATCCGATCGAATTTTACGCAATATTTTTGATCAGATTAACGAGAAAACCGATACTACTCAGGAGATGACAGGCGACTGTATTTTAGTTGCAGAGGAAGTGTCTGCGACTATGCTAGCAGAATTTCCACGGGAAAATTTGAAAGGCATTTTGTCTATAAAAGGCTCTAATAACTCTCACGCAGCGATACTGGCTCGCGCAATGGGAGTACCTGCCGTGATGGGGTTACAAAACGTTTCGCCAAGTCTGCTCAATCACAAACTTATTCTTATTGATGGTTATTCAGGTGATGTTGTTGTTTCTCCCGATGCTATTTTGTTAGATGAATTTGAGCAGTTAATCACTGAAGAAGCTCTACTTTCGGAAAAGATTGATGCAGATGCAAACAAAGCCGCTGAAACGCTAGATGGTGAGTCGATTACGTTATTAATTAATGCGGGTTTGTCCGCACAATCGGAAGACCTACATACTAATGATGCGATGGGTATCGGTTTGTACAGAACTGAAATCCCGTTTATGCTGCGAGATCGCTTTCCGTCGGAAAAGGAACAAACTGAGTTATACGGTCGAATTTTTCGACAATTACCCACTATGGAAGTCACGCTTCGCACCTTGGATATTGGCGGAGACAAGCCTTTATCGTATTTTCCTATCGTCGAAGAAAACCCCTTTCTTGGATGGCGAGGCGTGCGTACTACCTTGGATCATCCTGAGATTTTCTTGGTACAAGTACGCGCAATGCTCAAAGCCAGTGCAGGTTACTCTAACTTGCGTATTATGTTACCGATGGTGTGTTCGGTTACAGAAGTTATCGAAGCAAAGCGCTTGATCGATCAAGCATTTCACGAGGTGACAGAAGAGTCGACTCAAAATGAAAAAACAATATTAAAACCTAAAGTGGGTATCATGATTGAGGTTCCCTCGGTACTCTATCAGTTACCGCAAATGGCGCGTTTAGTCGATTTTTTCTCGGTGGGAAGTAACGATTTGACTCAATATTTATTAGCGGTCGATAGGAATAATCCTCGAGTCGCGGGTTTGTACACCTCTTATCACCCCGCTGTGTTAAATGCGTTATATACCATTATCAATCAATGCCAAGCGCTCAATGTGCCAGTGACAATTTGTGGTGAAATGGCAGGTGAACCAGGTGGGGCCTTATTGCTGATGGCTATGGGCTATCGCAAGTTAAGTATGAGCCCTCACAATTTACGAAAGATAAAATGGGTGATGCGTAATGTGGATTTATCGGAAGCTGAATTGGTCATGGCTGACGCACTGTCTGTTGATACACCCGAGCAAGTGATGGAATTACTGAATTTGTATTTAGAAAAAAATGGTCTTGGTGGCTTGGTGAGAGCGGGAAGTTAGTGAGCGCGCTTAGCATTATCTTTTTTGCCTGCCTTATTATGGGCATCCTTGTAGGATGGCTAGCAGGTTTATTAGGTATCGGTGGCGGTTTGATCATCGTACCGATACTGAGTCAATTGCTAGTGTCAGTGTATGGGCTTTCATTCACTGATGCGGTTCCTTTAGCTGTCGCCACCTCACTCTCTACCATCATATTCACCGGTTTTTCTTCTGCAAATGCTCATTTAAAGCTCGGGAATATAGATAAACGTATTTTGGTGCTTTGTGGTTGTGGTATTGCCGCAGGTGCGATTGCTGGCACACAGTTTGTCAGTCGCGTAAACGGCGCAGTGGTGACGATAATTTTTGCAAGTATCGCTCTGTTAATTGCGCTACAAATGCTTTTTGGCAAGGTAAAAGAGACGTCCAATACTCCCTCTTCGTTCACTTTAATTGCAACGGGGGCAGTGGTGGGGACGCTTTCATCGATTATGGGCGTAGGGGGTGGTGCAATGTTAGTCCCCGCTTTGTGCTGGTTTGGCGTATCTATGCGTATGGCAATAGGTTGCGGTTCGGCTGGAGGGCTTGTGTTGGCATTATTTGGCTCCGCTAGTTTCGCATTACTGCAACCTCCTCATAGTGAACTTGCCGATTTGTCACTGGGCTATATTTTTCTTCCTGCCACCGTGGCTATTTCTCTGACTTCAGTTGTATTTGCACCAAAAGGCGCACGCTATGGCCAAACGCTTGACACTAAAAAGTTAAAACGTATTTTTGCCCTATTACTGATTGCCATCAGCGTGAAACTGATTGTGAGTTTACGTTAGTTCATGCAGCACAACCAACAAGTAGTGTTTTCAGGTATCGATCCCATCGCTTTTGAGTGGGGGGCGCTTAGTGTGCGATGGTTTAGCCTGCTCGCTATGGTGGGCTTTGTTATCGCGCTAGTATTGACCTTTCGTCGATTGCCGAGAACGCAGTGGAGCCGAGCACAAGTCACCGATTTACTATTTTGGTGTGCAATCGGTGCATTCGTAGGGGGCCGTATTGGTTATGTTGTCCTCTATCAGTTTTCTTTTTTTATCAGTCACCCGTTAGCGATATTTAATATAATAGAAGGTGGGCTATCGTTTCACACGAGCCTGTTGGGTGGCTTGTGCGTCATGCGTTGGCGAGCAAGAAAAATGGCTACGTCGTGGCTCGCAACCGCCGATTTTTTTGCTCCTATTTTACCTATTTGTATTGCTTCGTTTCATATTGGGCACCTTATCAATGCCGAGTTGTGGGGCCGCGTATCATCTGCACCGTGGGCAGTCGTGTTTCCCGATGCTGGCCCCATACCAAGGCATCCATCACAGTTATACGAATTTGTGCTGGAAGGCCTAGGTTTGTTTGTAATACTGTGGCTTTATTCTGCCAATGAAAGACGCACAGGCGCTGTATGTGGACTGTTTTTTCTGGCCTATGGTATCGCGCGTTTCTGTGTTGAGTTTTTCCGAGAGCCTGATCCTCATATAGGTCTGCTTGCTTTTGGTCTATCTATGGGGCAAATTTTAAGTCTGCCCATGTTGGTTTTTGGGGGGTATTTAATTCAACGCTCACGCAGTTTGGGCGTTAGTGAGGGTGCCAGAAAAATACCGCGGTAAAAAACGCTCGTGTTAGTATCCTGTTAGTGAATTTTCTAATTTAGAAGGTGTAAAAATGAATCAATCTCACCCCGAGAGCCAATACTTGGACATGCTAAAGCTGATATTGGAAACGGGAAGTGACAGAGTTGACCGCACCAGTGTTGGTACCAAAGCCATATTCGGGCATACCATGCGCTTCGATTTAGCTAAAGGCTTTCCCGTTTTCACTACTAAACGCGTGTTTTGGAAAACGGCATTCAAAGAAATGCTGTGGATGCTGTCGGGTGGTTCGAATATTCGTGAGCTAGTGAAGCAAAACGTGCATATTTGGAGTGATTGGCCGTATAAAAAATTTATTGATGCTCAACCCGAAGGCAGTGAAGACACATTACTGTCGATGAGTGATTTTGAGCAGCGTGTACTGGACAGTGAAGAGTTTGCAAAGAAATGGGGTGATCTAGGACCCGTGTACGGAAAGCAATGGCGCAAATGGAAAACGGAAGATGGCACCGAAATCGACCAGGTTTCTGAGGTTATCGACATGCTAAAAAATAACCCGACATCGCGTCGAATTTTATTTGATGGTTGGAATGTGGGCGAATTAAACCAAATGGCTTTGCCTCCTTGCCACAAGCATTATCAGTTTTTCGTTGATCCCAATACTAATACCTTGTCGGGGGCAATGGTCCAGCGTTCAGCCGATGCTTTTTTGGGCCAACCGTTTAATGTGGCTAACCTCGCTTTTTTGACCACCTTACTCGCTGAACAAACCGGCCATAAAGTAGGCGAAATAGTGTGGTTTGGTATGGATGTGCATATTTACATGAACCACATCGAACAGGTGAATGAGCAACTGCAACGTCAACCTAAATCTTTTCCCCAACTGATCATCAAGCGTAAACCAGATTCTTTATTCGACTACACCATCGACGATTTCGAGTTGGAAGGCTATGATCCGCACCCCGCGATTTCTGCGCCAGTGGCTGTGTAAAAGGGCAAAAGGAATTGGTTAGTACTGAATATTAAAGCAAAGAGATTCTAGAAGCCTTAAGGTTTCATTTTCCTGAGCTTAAACTTGCTTATTTATTTGGTTCTTTTGCAAAGAATCAGGCAACACCGAACAGTGATTTAGATGTAGCAGTGTATTGTGGTTCGGCGATAGACAATATAAAACG
>CAYSDZ010000004.1:26129-29814 GCA_964429915.1 uncultured Alteromonas sp. | reverse complement strand
ACAGTGATTTAGATGTAGCAGTGTATTGTGGTTCGGCGATAGACAATATAAAACGATGGGACGTATCACAAGCGCTTGCTATTCAGCTAGATAAAACGGTCGATTTACTGGACTTGGCGAGCTGTTCTACTGTTATGCGCTTTCAAGTTATTAATAGCGGACGTCTGCTGTTTGATGCAGACTGCGAGGCATCAACGTTTGAAAACGTAACAATTTCTATGTATCAACATCTCAATGAGTCACGAGATTTGATTGTTAATGACTTTTTAGGACGTTTGCGTGATGGATGATGTAATTTTGAACAAACTGGCAACGCTAAAGCGGTGCTTAGATAGAATTAATCAAGAATTTACAGATGAACAGGAGCTTAAACAAAACTTCACCAAGCAGGACTCAGTAATTTTAAATATACAGCGTGCTTGTGAAGCTTCTATAGATATACCCGTATTATTCGTTTAATGGTTTGGGGAGTACCTCAGTCTGCGAGGGAATTATTCATTGTGTTGGAAAAGGAAAAAGTGATAGAAACTGAAATCGCAGTAAACATGCAGAAAATGGTCGGTTATTAGAAATATTGCTGTGCACGATTATCAAGCGTTAAATATCGATATTGTGATCCACATCGTTAACCACCGTTTAAATGATTTTATGCGTTTTTCTAAACAAATTTTGTTGTTTACGGACAGCTTGTAATATTTTTGCTTAGTAGACGGTGTACCTAGCTTCAAAGCCCGAAGTGTGCTCAACACATCCTATAAATAAACCCATCTTTCTATTGATGTCAATATAAAGAACAAAGCATTCCTAAGTGTATGGTCATGCACTATTCGCATCAATTTTTCTAATGTCAAAAACGTAATTTAAGTCATCTAAAAAAAAGAAAGTTTTGTTTAAAAAAACAGCTCTTTTAAGCGTAACCAATAACCCAATAGGAAAGTACAATGTTTTACAAAATAATCGCTTTAACCGCTTTATTGACTGTTTTGCCCGTTTCAGCAAATAATAATGCCACTGCTATTGATATACAAAGCATAAAATCACAAGCCGCGATATCGCTAGAAGCGCAATTAAATTCTGAATTACTTCAGCTAAATAAAGAGGTACAGTCGTTAACACTTGACATCGAACTGCCTCAAGTGAATGTGCCAACTACACGTTACGTAAACAATATAGAAACAGCAAGTACAGAAATCATTGGTGATTAATTGTTGTATGATGATTTTTCATTGCAATTTCATTATTTGTGGGTTTAACATTATCTCTCACTAGAAAGTGTGTTAAGTAACTTCACAAATCGAGCGAAGCTTATCTATACTAACTCAGTAACATAACGATATTTTTAATTTACCAATTGAATACCTTACAAATTAGACGGTAAACGGTGAACAAAACTTTTGACTATCTTTTCAACTCAGGCAAATAGCTTATGTATCAGGTATGTATTTGTGTTGACTGATATAAGCAGGTGGTGTGTAACATTATGACTACACAAGTTCTCATCTGTGATGACTCTGGTTTTGCTCGCAAACAAATGGCGCGCTGCATTCCTGACGGGTGGGATGTTGCAGTCAATTTTGCGGGTAATGGTAAAGAGGCCTTAGAAAAAATTCACCAAGGTTTGGGCGATGTCATGTTTCTCGATTTAAACATGCCAGTAATGGATGGCTACGAGACCATGGAAGCCATTCGTGCCGGAGATTTGCCTTGTCTGGTTATTGTTGTGTCTGGCGATGTGCAGCCTAAAGCACGAGACCGCATGGTTGAGTTAGGCGCCCTAGATTTTATCCGCAAACCCATTGATAACGACAAACTCATGGTGCTGTTGCGTCAATATGGCATTTACAGTGGCAGTGCCGACGTTAAAAAAACAGTCGCACAGGAAGCCGACGAAGGCAGTACCGACGCACTCGATATTTATCGAGAGCTCGTCAATATTGCAATGGGTCGTGCAGGCGAAAGCTTAGCCAAGTTACTCGATGAATTCATTGATTTGCCGATCCCCAATGTTAACCTTATTGAAAACAAAGAAATTCAAATGGCCGTGCAGGAGATAGACGGCAACGACAAAGTCTCGGCGGTATCAAAAGGGTTTGTGAGTTCGGGTATTAGCGGCGAAGCTTTGGTCATATTTTCTGACGCTAATGTCGATAACATGGTGAAGCTGCTAAATTACGAACAAACCATGTCAGATGCGCTTCAAGTTGAAGCCATTATGGACGTATCGAATATTATTATTGGCGCCTGCTTAAACGCGTTATCTGAACAACTTAAGGTGTCGTTCAGTCATACGCTACCAATTATTCTTGGCCGCCATTGCGACTTACAAGATTTGATTACCGGCAACATCACGCGCTGGAAAAAAATAATGGCAATTGAAGTCACTTATACGATTAAAAAGCACGATATTCAGTTTGATTTGCTTTTGCTCTTTCCAGAAACGTCGATGGACAAAATTTTCACGCGTTTAACTCATGTTGATAAGGCTGTGAAATGACCTCTTTACCCAGTTTACATGACCAGTCTTTACTCACTGCTTTTTTAGCATCGGTTGAAGTAGGGATCGTGTCATTAAACACCGATTTTACGGTTGATAGCTGGAACCAGTTTATGGAAAACCACAGCGGTAAATCGGCAAGCGACATGGTAGGTACGTCACTCTTTTCTCATTTTCCAGAAATCGATGCAAACTGGTTAATCGCCAAAACAGAGCCTGTTATCAACTTATCTAGCCCAAGTTTTATTATTTGGGAACAACGCCCTCATTTATTTAAGTTTTTGAGCGCCCGACCTATCACCTCGGGCAGCGAATACATGTATCAAAACGTCACGATATTCCCCTTGCACGACGAAAATGGGGCCGTAGTGAAAATGTGCATGATAGTGTACGACGTGACCGACCAAGCACTTGCTAAGATCCAAGCAGAAAACTTAAACAATGCGCTATCCGAAATCAGTCGGGTAGACGGATTAACAGGCTTATATAATCGCCGCTATTGGCAAGAGCGTTTCGATGAAGTCTACAAGCTAGAAAAACGCCGAGAACAAGCCGTGTCAGCTATTATGCTCGACATAGACCACTTTAAAAAAGTGAATGATACCTACGGGCACCAAGCCGGCGATAAAGTGATTCAATCTCTAGCAAAGGTTATTCAGCAGTCTATTCGAGAAACGGATATCGCGGGTCGATACGGCGGTGAAGAATTCGCTATCGTGTTAGTGGGGGCGGATGCCGACAAAGCCTTTATTGTCGCTGAACGAATGCGCTTACGAGCCGAAGCAAACGCGGTTCAGCACGAAGATCAAACCATAAACTTTACTATCAGCGTAGGTATTGCAGGCTTTGATAAAAAACACAAATCGCCTATGGCTTGGCTTGAAAAAGCCGATCAAGCACTCTACGAAGCCAAAGAAAGTGGTCGCAATCGCGTTATCATTAGCCATTTATCCGACTAACTCCGTCAAGGTCTATGGGGGGATTTGTCCTAATGGAGTGAGTGTTTTGGCTCAGGTTGTACAGTTCCTTTTTTTAAAGCCTCGAATTCATGGATGAATTCGCGGAGCGCCCATGGATGGGTTCATAGCGTCTTTAAAAAAAGGAACTGTACAACCTGAGCCATGCGAAGGTATCCAAAATCCCCCCATAGACCTTGACGGAGTTAGTTTAACGCGGCGACTTTCGGTCTAA
>CAYSDZ010000004.1:792-26029 GCA_964429915.1 uncultured Alteromonas sp. | reverse complement strand
AAATCCCCCCATAGACCTTGACGGAGTTAGTTTAACGCGGCGACTTTCGGTCTAAGTTTGGTCAGTAATATTAGCGCGGGAATCACCATTATGGTGGTTAGAATAAAAAATAGGCTCCAGTTTCCGTTTAACATATCGACTAGCCAGCCACTTGAACCGGCCAGCAACGTTCGTCCGAATGAACTTACCGATGCCATGAGTGCGTATTGGCTGGCTGAAAATGTTTGATTACAAAGCAGAGATATAAACGAGACCATTGCTACTGTACTCCATGCAGCGGTGAACCCGTCGATAACCACTGCGGCAATGAACCAGTTTGGATCAGGGCCTACCATTGCCATAACAGCAAACATTAAATTGCTTGCAGCCATTGCTACGCCCGCAACAAACAAACCTTTGAACACACCAAATTTAATGGTAAACGCACCGCCGAGAATAGAAAACGCGATGGTCACCCACCAGTTTATTAATTTTGAATAGGCGCCTATATCGCTATTGCTAAAGCCGAGTTCTTTGTAAAACACAATGCTCATGCGTCCTACAAAGGCTTCACCTATTTTGAATGAAAAAATAAATACCAAAATAATTAAGCCAAGTTTCAGACCAATGCGCGTAAAAAAATCTGCAAAGGGTGTATACAGGGTTTTAACTAGCCATTCGCCTACATTGTTGTGTTGAACTTGCGTGGAAGAAGCGCTAATGGGCTCTTTTGATATAAACGTAAGAAAAGCCAGTATCGCCATAATGCCAGCAAGCAGTAAGTACACCTTATTCCAATTCCAGCCAGGCATATCAGCAATAAAAAAGGGAATGGCACCTAAACCACCATAACCTGTCCACCATCCAGCAGTGGCCATCGATGAGGATGCGGTCATACCTTGAGGATCCCCTTTCATGATATCGATACGGTAGGCATCAATGGCAATGTCTTGGGTTGCAGAAAACAAAGCGATACCAAAACCCAATAGGGCGAGCCACCAAAGTTGTGAAGCGAGTTGTAATTGGGAGATGGAAATACACAGGCCAATGATCAGAATTTGCATGCTGAATACCCAGCTTTTTCGACGTCCAATTTTATTCACAAAAGGTAAAGATAAGCGATCAAGAAAAGGGGACCATAAAAAGTTAAAGGTATACACGCCAAAAATAAGCCCGAACAGACCAATATTGGTGCGCGATAGTCCTTCATCTTTTAACCATGCAGACATTACAGACCCTATCATTAACCAAGGGAAGCCGCTGGCGATACCAAAGCAAAATATGGTAACTAGACGTTTATCTTTGAAGTGGGATAAAGAGTGAGCAATTGATGGCAATGCAGGATCTCGTCAACATAAGAAGCTCTATTTCACCTGCTTTAGGTCTATTTTACAAGGGCCAAAATTGTGAACTATGGCCGAATACCGACACAATAAAAGGGTTTTAATCCTCCGTGCTCTAGATAGTCTAAACACAAAAGCATTTCATTACGAAGTGATGAGTTGTTAGAAAGGGCTTGTGCTGTACCTGCGTGAAATTCAAAAATAACGTACCAGAATGCCTGCTCTCGATCACTGACTGGAAAGCGCTTGTATTGCTCAAGGTGCTTCCATTCCTCTAATGTATCCCAAATAAATAAATTGACTTCGTTATAAGGAATTTGGCCATTCCAAAACCCTTTAACGTAGTAAATTAATTGTTTGGCTTTTGTGCCGATAAAGCGTGTAATGGACATGGTAAGTGCATTTCCAAAAAACCCACTTTTCAGTATAGACCAGTTTAGCCATTGTGCATTACCAGCCTAAAGAGCGTGTCCACCCGACAATTTCACCTCCGATCCAGTCGATTGTATTGTGCCGTTGCGCGACAGGAAATAGGCGTTGTCGGTAGTTAAGCTTTATACCAATTCTGGCTTTTTTAGCCCGTAAGGCTGAAGTGGAATGTGCAAAGCGATTAGACGAAGCAAAGTCTAAATCTAAAATAGGGACAGAAAACGACGCGCTTTTTTCAGCAAGTGTTTGATTAATTGTCGTATCGGGCCAGAAAGGGCCAATTAAAGTAACTGCATCTGCGCCTGTAAATGTTTCGTCCAAGTTTAAAAGCAGCGCAGCAACAATGCCCTCTGCAATCACCAAACGAAAGCCATTGATGTTTGCGCTATTCGCGTTTACAACATTCATCATAACTTGAAGATGCTGACTTAAACCATCGAACTCCATTTGTGATGGTAACGATGACATCCAAGGCTGCACCACAGCGGAAGACGTCGGTTGTTCTGTTATGGTTGTCGCAGACGCTTCAACGGGAATGCTTAACCAAGAATCTGAGACTACATCGACATGCCATCCCTTAATGGATAATTCGTTAGCGAGTTTTAGCGCTGAATGAAATGATAATTTGCCGCCATTCGGACTAACCAAAACGGTGGCGACACCTAGCGAAATGGCGCGAGATGATTCAATACGTAAGCTATGCGTACTGCCCTCAGCAACAATAATTTCAGTAATGTGTGAGTCGTCAAATTGTCTATGTAGGTCGCTGGCTTTGGCACACGAGATTGAGCCAAGAGCAAACAAAATGCTTAGCCTAAACACGTGAGTAATCAGCCGCATTGGTTTTAACAAGAACACACTCACTGAGCGTCGATTGTAGATATCTCTATATCGTTTTGGCGCAACAATTCTTTAGCGTCTTCGTAGCTTTCTTTTAGCGGAGGAGGGAGGTAAGTGCTAAAAGGAATATCAGTCGAAAATTCGATGCGTTTACCTTCTAAGGGATGAACAAAACTTATGCTCTGCGCGTGAAGTTGTAATCGGTCGACGGCCTCAACAGAGGCTTGAGATGAATAGAGCCTATCACCCAAAATAGGTGTTCCTAACTCGCAGGTATGCAAGCGTAATTGGTGAGAACGTCCAGTGATAGGGTGAAGCTGTGCTAACACGCCATGAGGTTCATCTTTGACAATGCGATAGCAGGTGACAGACGGCTTGCCGTGCTCCCAGTCGACTTTTTGCATAGGGCGATTAGGGTAATCAATGATCAAAGGCGCATCGACAACACCTGCCATGTTTGAGGGGCGACCGAACAAGCGAGCATAATACCGCTTATGCACAATACGCTGCGCAAATTGATACGATAGATGCTTATGTGCGGCTTTGTTTCTAGCAAACAGTAATAATCCTGATGTCGCCATATCTAAACGGTGCACTGCACTCACGCTAGGGTAAACCCGACTTGCACGATACCACGCTGAATCGAGATGCGCTGGCTCCCTACCAGGAACACTCAGCAGGCCACTGGGCTTGTTTACAACAACAATGTAGTCGTCTGCATACACCATTGACAAGTAGGGAGCCACGGGGGGAGCATAAACAAAGTTATCGAGTAAGGCGCGCCGCATGGCTATGGATTATTCACAATAATACGGATGGCTTCCAATTGCACTTCTGCTTCATTGAAAAGACTGTCGAGCTGAGTTTGCTGATGGCTAAAGTAATCAATTTCTGATTGCCTGACCGATGGATTGACTGCTTTCAGGGTATTCAAACGTTCAACTTCATCACCCAACACCCCATGCATTTCTGCAAGCGCACCTTGTAAAATGAGTTTTGACCGTGAATTGGCAACATGTCTGGCTGTTTCTATATGGGGTTCAATGAGTGGCTGAAGTGCCGTAATCAGCTGTTTTGTCATTTTGTGATTTACCTTACGCACCGTATGAAATTCAATGTCGCAAGGGCTGCCATTCGGGTCGATAACCAAGTGAATGGGAGTGGGTGGTAAGAAACGGTCGATTTGCAAATCGCTTGGACCACTGGCTTGCAGAGTAAAAACGGTTTCTACCCAATATGCGCCTTTGGGTTGTTGCGTGTTAGCGATAAAACCAATAGCACTTTTTCCTATCACATCTAATAAAACGGCATCCATGGCATGTTGAACTAAGGGGTGATCCCACGTTAAAAAATGCACGTGATCAAGCTGCGTCGCGGTTTGCCTTCGATAGGTTACTGTCATGCCTTCTGGATCAAGCCCCGGTAAATGATTCACCATACTTTCCGTAGGGCTGAGCACAAAGGTATCAGCGTCTCTTTCTTCCTGCTGCACGCCCAATGCATCTAACAAACGCCCCATAAAACGAGGCAATTCAATGGAGCTATCCTGTTCAACAATCGCATCTAGTAAAGGGTCGACCTTATCAAAACCCGAGGCGCTTAATTCGAGTAATTTGTCGCGTCCTTCTTCTAATTGTTGGTTCAAGCTCGCGTTAAGCATGGCACTGTCTTCGATTAGCGCATCGACCATACTTTGATTATCGGGTTGTTGCAGTGCTTCTTGTAACTGCTCTTGGCATTGTTCAAATACCGCTCGGCCTGTGGGGCAAGTCTGTTCAAACGCGTTTAAGCCTTTGTGATACCACTGCGCTAACACAGCCTGAGATGAATTTGCTAAAATAGGCACATGAATGTTCACGTTTTTGGTTTGCCCAATACGATCGAGCCGGCCTATGCGTTGTTCTAACAAATCCGGACTATTGGGTAAATCAAACAACACAAGGTGGTGAGCGAATTGAAAATTTCGTCCTTCGCTACCAATTTCGGAACAGAGCATGATCTGTGCACCCGAATCGGGGTCTGCAAAGTAATGTGCCGATTTATCGCGCTCAACAATGCTCATTCCTTCATGGAAAACAGTGTGCCGTACCCCGGTTTGCACCCGTAAGGTTTCACCCAACATCATGGCTGTTTCTGCTTTCTGGCAAATCAGTAACACTTTTTCAGGCTTGAGCGTGTCGAGTAAAGCCATTAGCCACATAGTTTTTTGTTTAAACTCGTCACCTTCTTTAAAACCACAGGCTTCCAAATCATAGGGCAGATATTTTCTTTCTGGAAAGCCTTGAATATTGGCGCGACGATTTCTAAATAATAAGCGTCCCGTGCCATGACAATCAATCATATATTTCAGCATCGATTGTTTTTGATCGTAGGTGTCCAATTCAGGGTGTTTGTCTACGATTTCTGGTGCCAATTTGTATAAGGCGTCTCGTTCGTTTTCGGTTAGCGGTGCGTCACTAAACAGGGGGCTGACCGCTTTTGCTAATGCGGCATACTGTTGCTCTTCCTCTAAAAAAACGGAGTAATCGTAAAAACGGTCAGGGTCGAGTAATCTCAAGCGCGCGAAATGGCTTTCATGCCCGAGTTGATCAGGCGTAGCCGTTAATAAAATTAAACCAGTACTGCGTGCTGATAAGGTTTCAATGGCTTGATATTCTGGCGAGGGGGCATCTTTGGACCATTGCAAATGATGCGCTTCATCGACCACCAATAAATCCCAGCCTGCTTCCGCACAGGCATGTAAATGTTTATCTGAGCGCGTTAAAAACGAGGTACTGCATAACACCAATTGCTCTTGTTCAAACGGATTGCCCTCTTCCGACTCAGCCAGTGCCTCCATACGACTTTCATCAAAAATAGAAAATGCCAGATTGACTTTGCGTAGCATTTCAACTAACCATTGATGCACCAAAGAATCAGGCACCGTTATCAAAACGCGCTTTGCTCGGTTCGTTAAAATTTGTTGATGTATAATTAAAGCCGCTTCAATGGTTTTTCCCAAACCTACTTCATCGGCTAGCAATACACGCGGAGCGTGTCGGTTTGCGACTTCAGAAGCAATATAAAGCTGATGGGGTATAAGTGCGATCCTTGCACCAGCTAAACCGCGTGTGTCTGAAATACAATGTTGATATCGGTTTTCTAATGCAGTAACACGCAAATCAAACCACTTTGGACTGTTCACTTGTAAATTAAACAAGCGCTCTTCCGGCTTATTCATTTGAAGATTGTGGTCGAGCTGTGTTTCAGCCAAGCCAACCTTAGATTTATCGTCTTCTCGGATAACGTGATAAATCACCACATTGTTTTTTTCTTCTACGTCGACAATTTCGCACTGCCAGCCTGCCGCCGCTTTTACTTTATCGCCTGCTGCGAGTATCAAGCGTGTCAACGGCGCATCTTTTTGGGTATAGGTGCGGCTTTCATTCGTTGCAGGAAAAAGCACTTCAACGGCACGCCCGTCGACATTCATTATCATGCCAAGCCCAAGTTCGCTCTCTGTATTGCTCAACCAACGCTGACCAATGGAAAAGCTATGTGTAGTACTCATAATTATCCTTGCCGAAAGAACATAAATTTTTTGCGGCGCGTATTGTAAGAAAGCATGGCAAGCAATGCAAAAAACTACAATAAATGGGTGCGATTTTTTAAAAACTGGATTAGTGTTAATGAGTAACGGCTACAGGAGCAGCGAATGCCTCGAAAAAAAAGCGATACCACTAAGATCTACGTCCTCGATACCAACATTCTTCTTCACGAACCTCTTGCCTTTATGTCCTTCAAAGAAAACGATGTTGTCATACCCATGACCGTTTTGGAGGAATTAGACTACATCAAAGACAGCAAAAAAGATGTGGCGCGTGACGCTAGAGTGTCTATTCGCTCAATGGAAGACTTGCTTCACAACGCGACACCAGAAGACATGCTAGATGGTGTGAGTATGCAAGGCTTAGGCTCGGGTGACGCGGCCCCTTCAGGCAGTTTGTCTATTTTTTCCGACCTAACGATGCAAGATCAACAACAGGTCTTCACAATTGATGAGAACGATAACCGCATTATCAATGTTGCTTTACACATACAGGCAAGTCATGCGCCTCGGCAAGTGGTATTGGTAACAAAAGATTTAAATATGCGCCTTAAAGCAAAAGGCGCAGGTCTTAATCATGTTGAAGATTACCGCACCGACCAATTAGTCACAGACATCAAATATTTATCAAAGGGCTATCATAAGTTTGAAGGTAACTTTTGGGATAAAGTGAAGTCGGTAGACAGTCAAACAGAAGGTCGCGACACGGTTCATACCATTGAAAAAGCGGTGCTGCCAGAGGCTTATATCAACGAGTTTTTAATTGACGAAACGGGCAGTTTTGCAGGACTGGTTGAGCATATTACCGACGAGCACATAGAGGTACTGGATTTAGGCGTAGAGCGTTTAATGGGGCGTCACGCTTGGGGTATTTCGCCGAAAAACATCGGCCAAGCCATGGCTTTACATGCTCTTCTCGACCCACATATCGATTTATGCATTTTAACGGGCCCAGCGGGAAGTGGTAAAACTTTACTTGCTTTGGCGGCTGCCTTGGAAATGGTAGTAGAGCGAAATATGTACGACAAAATTATCGTAACTCGCAGTACGCCTGAAATTGCCGAGTCTATTGGTTTTTTACCGGGGACGGAGGAAGAAAAAATGGCCCCTTGGCTTGCGGCAATCACCGATTCGCTTGAGGTGTTGCACAAGCACGACGAAAATGTAAAAGGTTCGATGAGCTACATCATGGAAAAAGCCAACATTCAATTTAAGTCAGTGAATTTTATGCGTGGCCGCAGCATTCAAAATGCCATTGTTATTTTAGATGAATCACAAAATCTAACCGCGTCACAATTGAAAACCATCATCACGCGCTGTGGTGAAGGAACCAAATTGATTTGTGGTGGTAACTTAGCGCAAATAGACAGCAATTATCTTTCAGCAGTCACCTCTGGTTTAACTTATTTGGTTGAACGTTTTAAAAACTTCTCAGGCAGCGCCACCATCAATCTAGATGGTGTAGTAAGATCGCGACTGGCTGAATTTGCAGAGAAAGAGCTGTAAAGCGAAAGTAATGAAAAACAGTCGCTTGGCAACAAGCGGCTTCGTTTTACGCCAGATCAAGTCACTATCCCCACTACCCCATCAACGTTAGCTCAAGCGTCTATGTCGCATTTGTGCAACACAGTGCGAATAGGCATGGTGAGTGCACGTGGTGAATACAATTGACGGCGTATTTAAGAACGATGTGCGAACCAACCCCCTCCGTGTGTCGCAAAAAACAGACACTTTGGCGTCACCTGACAGTCCTAAATTAAACTAAGCTCATGATTTTAAATGGTATTACAAACATGGCATCAAGATTGTAATGTTGCTTGTGAGTGTTTGGCTGAGTAGATGAAAGCAACATACCTAAACTTTCGTGTATGTCTACTCAGCTCTTTTTTACACTTCATACTTAATTTATTAAAACGGAGCAATGCGGACATGAGAAAACTGATCCCAGCAACCTTATTATTATTTTTACCTGCGATGTTTTTTACCGCATCAAACGCGCGAGCGCAGGAGAACCGTTTGTCTCTATTCGCACAACTCGACACCAACAAAGATGGTTTGCTTAGTAAAGACGAAGCTAAGAGATTTAATACCTTACTGGCAATGTTTGATGCATTGGATACCGACGAAGACGGATTTTTGAGTTTAAGTGAATTTGAGGCCCAAATTAACAATAATTAGCAACAATTAACGACAGAATACAGTCTAAAAGGCTGTTAGCCATGGATGGCGCCCCCAAATTACTATTTACTCCCTCGTACACAAGCACTAAGGTAGAGCACTTTCTTCAACTTCACAGCCATTAATCCGTTGAATATACGAATCACCTCGCTGAGACAACTCATTATTATTAGTTTTGTATCAGTGCTTACTCCATTGCTGCTTATGCTGTGGCAAGCCAACCAAACGCTAGAAAACATGGCAAAAACCGCCGCCACTGAACCTGCCTATGCGGTGAGTGTAACCCGAAACGTGTATCAACTCGAACGGCTTGCGTTAGACATTGAACGCATCACCCGACAATATCAGGTACTGAGAAGCGATGACGCTCGAACCTTAGCATTTAACTACTTTGAACAATACGAATTTCAGTTAGACAATTTGTGTGAGCATTTTGATGATGAAAGCGCATGCAGCAACAATCGCGAAGCAATCGCTGTTTTGAAGCGTAACTTTTTGCTTGACGAACAACAACTATCACAGGCATTGAGCGTGTTGCGAAATGCCTTAAGCGCAGTTAAAAAACGGCGGCTTAATCAATTGGAAGCGCGTATTGCTCAGCAACAAACGCATATTGAAACCATCAAGCGGCGACAGTTTTGGTTTACTGTTGTGCTTATTGCGTTATCGGTAGGTTTTGCGTGGTATGGCAGCAATAAAATACTTTCACCGGTTACGAAACTGAATCAGTTAATTAGAGAGTTATCAGATAAAAAGCATCAGTTATCCCCCGTATCAGCAAGAGGCCCTGCTGAACTGATTGAATTACAACATAAACTGCATAGCCTTGCTTTTCGGCTGAACCAGCTTGAAAGTTTACGTCAAGCCATGCTGCGGCATGCAGCGCACGAATTAAAAACGCCCTTAGCTAGTATTAAAGAAGGCTGTTCTTTACTGTCTGATTCTGTGTTGGGCGAATTAAATGAACAACAAAGCGAAGTTGTAAGTTTGCTTAATACCAGTAGCGTAAGACTGGAAAACTTGATCAGTCAGCTACTGGATTACACCACTTTATTACAACAAGCCAAACCGTCTCCTCAAGCTATTGCGACCCATGCGTTTTTCGATACATTTTTGAATGAAAACCAGCTTGCGTTGAAACAAAATAACCATACGGTATCCCTTAACATTGCCCTTGAAACCCTCTACGCTGACGAAGTGTTACTTCGGCGAATACTCGATAATTTACTTTCCAATGCAATTGCTTACAGTGAACCTCAGTCCATCATCACGATCCATTTATATCTTGATGGAGTTGACCAAACCATTGAAGTTGCAAATAATGGAGAGCCGATAAAACCTGATATCAGCGAATCATTATTCAAACCCTTTCAGCGCGGAACAACGCAGCGCTTAGACAGGGTAGCCAGTTCTGGATTGGGCTTGTCTATTGTGGCTGAATGCGCGAGTTTGATGTCGGGTTCGGTTGGTTTTGTGCAATGTGAAAAAGCGGATGTGTGCGTTCGGGTAGTGATACCGCTTGGTGAGGAAAGAGTGTGAAAATTGTTGTGTTAGCACCTGTGTTAGTTCCTGCGTTAGTGCTTGTGTTAGGGCTGTCTGGCTGTCATGTTTTGCCCACTGTCTTGCCAAAAACAAAAAAGAGTACAGCACTTACAGATTTGCCGTGCCCCCTTCACAATCAAAATACATCATCTCATGACAAATGCGACTTACAGGCTTGGCTTGAATATTGGGTTGAGATTAATCAGTTAGATTGGAAAGTTAGAAAAAAGCGCATTGCGAGTTTGTCTCCCAACACGAATTCTATCGACAGGCTTAAAGTGATCTTGCTAAGCCAAGCGCCAGATACACCCTATCAAAGTCGGCTGCGCGCCCAAAAATACAGTGCGGAACTGGTTGAAAATGACACGTATCAACTTGGCCAATTTATTCATTTTCTTGTTTTTCTACCCGCTCAACGAGCACTGGAACTCGAATCGGCGATTACCACCCTCTCTAGAATGAATACCGACAAACAGCAGCAAATAAAGGCGCAACAAAGCACTATCGACGCACAGCGAATACAGCTAGAAAAAATATTACAAATTGAAAAAAGCATGATCGACCAGCCTACTAACGCAAACCCGTAACTAGCAAACCCGAAACTATGAAAACACATCCATCCAAGCATCGTTTACTTCTTATCGACGATGACGACAGCTTACTTCGACTATTAAACATACGCCTCTCTTCCGAAGGCTTCGCCGTCACTTCCGCTAGTGACGGAGGACAAGCTTTGTTACTTATGCGTCAGCAATCATTTGATATCGTGTTGTCTGATCTGCGAATGCCCGGTATGGACGGTATTGCACTGTTCAAACAACTGTGCGAAATGGGTAAAACCACGCCGCTTATTTTAATGACAGCCCACGGCACCATTGAAGACGCAGTAGCTGCAACCAAAGAAGGTGTAACCGGGTTTTTAACCAAGCCCATTGACCACAGCGAATTGCGCAAAGTGTTACATGATGCCATTGCCGCGTCTCAGCCGTTGGAAAACAAAAGTTGGGCAAGTCAAATTATTACCCATTCAGATACCATGAAAACTTTGCTGGATCAGGCGTATTTGGTTGCCCAACGAGATGTGAGTGTGTTGATCAGTGGGCCGAGTGGTGCGGGAAAAGAATTGTTAGCGAACGCTATTCATCAAGCTAGTCCGAGAAACAATAAACCGTTTGTACCCATTAACTGTGGGGCATTACCCGAGAACTTATTGGAGTCTGAACTGTTTGGGCATGTCAAAGGGGCATTTACTGGCGCGATTTCTGAACACAAAGGCTTGTTCCGTGAGGCTGACGGAGGCACATTGTTTTTAGATGAAATCGGCGATATGCCTGTGCCGTTACAAGTCAAACTGCTTAGAGCCTTACAAGAAAAAACAATCCGCCCCGTCGGGAGTGCGAATCAGATCCCTATTAATGTTCGAGTGCTTTCTGCCACACACCGGAACGTAAGTAAAGAAATGGAACGGGGGACGTTTCGAGAAGATTTGTATTACCGACTCAATGTGGTAAACCTTGTATTGCCTAGCCTTCGAGAACGAGCGGAAGACGTGCCATTGCTTGCGCGCCACTTATTACAAAAAATTGCCCAGCAACACAACATTAAGATCACTCGCTTTTCTGCAGAAGCCATGCAAGCACTCAGTACAGCAGAATGGCCGGGCAATGTGCGTCAATTAGTGAATGTGGTTGAGCAGTGCGTTGCTCTAACGCAACACAAAGTGATTAACGGCCATCTTGTGAAACAGGCGCTTTCTTCCACAAATCAAACATGGCCTACCTTAAACGAAGCAAAAACAACGTTTGAGCAAGACTACCTGAAACGCTTATTAAAAATGACCGAAGGAAACGTGACTCGCGCAGCAGAGCTTGCAGGACGAAACCGAACAGATATGCATAAGTTATTGAAAAAGTTTGATTTACGAGCAGAATACTATCGCTAACTGTCTCCAATAGGAGACAGTTTTGGGATTTGTTTTAATAAGGGGCTTAAGTGTAAAAAGGAGGTCTAAATATAATAAAGTTTTCAAGGTATTAACTATGTCGCAACATTCTAATATGAAAATGTTAGATACAGCTGCATTTCTCAGGAAAAAGCTCGCCGTTTCAGCCCAAAAATACACTTTCGTTGAATGTAATACCGAAGCACTTATTGAGGAATCTCATCGACTGCGTCATCAAGTGTATTGTGAAGAGATGGGCTGGGAAGAAAAAAACCAAACACAATTTGAACAAGACTGCTACGACGCGGCATCTAAACACTTTATCGCCATTGAAAAACGCTCTGGTAAGTCGGTTGCGACCTTTAGAATTATAGACACAGATTCGCTCCCCATATGTGAACTTGACATTCTAGATAGTGCACATGAAAAACACCCCAATAGCTTCCTAAACGGACAACGATGTGAGTTGTCTCGATTTAGCATTTTAAAAGAATATCGAAGCACAGATTTGACCGACTCATTGATGCTTTACTCTGCTTACGCATCAGTAAATTTAGGCTATTTAGAAATTTATTCAATGATGGAAGTGAAATTTGCAAATAAATTGAAAAAATTTCAACTTTTCGTGTCGCAATTAACAGACACATTTGAACATCGAGGCGCAAGAGCGATTTATCATATTAATCATAGCCATGTAGCAAATTTGCTGGCCAATATCTTACGTTCAGATAATGAAGAAGCGGAGTACAATCCATTTTGTAATCACTTTGTAGGCGCACCAGAGCCAGTACAAGCATGTGCATAAACATGCTTGTCTTTACATGTTCAGCTGAAATTCACGGAAATTAATTTAGATTACCACTTAAGGTGATTTCCCAAGAATTTTTACGAGGCTTTACATGTACAAGCAACTTATATCGTTGATTATGTTGATAATGGTTTGTCAATCGTCGGAAGCATCATCGCTACGGTGCAATTCGCGATTGGCAAAAGAGGGAGATAGTGCGTTTAAATTCAGACAAGTGTGCGGAGAGCCAGACGATGTTCAATCTACTGTGGTCTACCGAAAACGAGGTATTGGGTCGCTTATAAAGACAGGTAAAAGAACGAAGGTTTTACTGTCTGACGAAGAAACAATCGCCGTTACGTTAGAAAAGTGGACCTACAACTTTGGCTCTAATCGATTTATGAGGCTAGTAACCTTTGAAAATGGTAAAGCGGTTTCTATTGAGCGACTAGGGCGAGGTTTTTAACGCTTTTTGTCGCTCATTCGAATTGCATTTACTGCACCTTAGCGCTATTGTTTTTTCAGTAGATGTTTAAGGACGAACTTGATCGATGCAGCATGAAAAAAATCACGAACGCTTTTATTTTATTGAAATGTGCAGCTATTGGCAGGGAAGTGTAAATAGCTCTTTGTTTTCTAACCATTTTAAGCTGAGTGTGACACAAGCCAAAATAATAATAGGTGAATACACAAAACAGCACCCCGACAATATTGAGTATTGCAAAAAAACGAAAGGCTTTAAAACTACAGATTTATTCAATCCTGCCTATATCAGCATAGATGCTTACGATTTTCTTAATTGGCTGCATTTAGGTAAACGTAGCGTAACTCCACCTTCCCATAGCCATATCACCAATACCTCACTTAATTTACCGCAGCGCAATATTTCTCCTTTGGTTATGCGTCAGCTAGTTCGCGCTATCGAACAAAAATTAAGAGTCGATGTAGAGTACTCGTCGCTTGCTAACCCCAACGGTGAAGGCCGCATTATACATCCTCACATGTTTGTAAAAACTGGGCTTCGCTGGCATCTACGTGCCTTTGATGAAAAACACAAAGCTTTTAGAGACTTTGTGCTTAGCCGATTTACAGGCGAAGCCGAGCTTATGGATAAAGCCTCCCAGAATAATAAAAATGATACCGCATGGCATACCATGATTAACGTGGTCATCGAGCCAGATCAGCGCTTGAATTTAAGTCAAAGGCAAGTGGTTGAGCGAGAATACAATATGCAAAATGGTCAGTTGGTTATACAGACCAGAGCAGCCTTAGTTCAGTATTTGCTACAGGAAATGCAAATCAACCTTAAGATGACTGAGAACAACCCGACCGCGCAGCAAATTATACTCGTCAACAAAGCAGACATAAAACAATGGCTTTTTCCCGATTGACCTGCGCTTGAATGCAAGATCGGTCAATAAACAATACTGGTTTTAATTCAGGGTTTGTCAGGTGATTATTTAAGCAATACATTAAATGCAAAGTGCAAAAGGAATCGTATTACATGCAAGATTTTTCACCCTCAGATCTTAAAGCCATTCTGCATTCAAAACGTGCCAATTTGTTTTATTTGGAATACTGCCGTGTTATGCAAAAAGATGGCAGAGTGTTGTATTTGGCTGAGGCTGAAAAAGACAATTGTTACTACAACATTCCTATTGCCAATACCACGGTCATCTTATTAGGTAACGGCACATCCATTACTCAAGCTGCGGTAAGAATGTTAGCGCAAGCAGGTGTATTGGTAGGATTTTGCGGCGGTGGTGGCACGCCGCTTTACATGGGAACTGAAGTAGAGTGGATGACACCACAAAGTGAATATCGTCCCACAGAATACGTGCAAGGTTGGCTGAGTTTTTGGTTTGATGACCGTCAGCGCCTTGAAGCGGCCAAGCAATTTCAAAAAGCGCGGACTGACTATTTACAAAACGTATGGAAGAACAATAAAGATTTGGCGGCAGAAGGCATCAATGTAGAAGACACAACAATACAAAAGGCCTTAAAGCAATTTGATGAGCGCAGCCAGCAAGCTGCAAAGTCGTCCGATTTATTGCTTACCGAAGCACAACTTACCAAAACTCTATACAAATTTGCAGCAAACAATACCGACCTCGAAGGTTTCACTCGAAAACACCAAGGTTCAACAAAATCCAATATAGACAAAGCCAACGATTTTTTAAATCATGGCAACTACTTAGCATACGGGCTTGCCGCAACAACCTTATGGGTATTAGGCATTCCACATGGCTTTGCGGTAATGCACGGCAAAACGCGCCGTGGTGCGTTGGTATTTGATGTGGCTGATTTAGTGAAAGATGCAATTGTACTGCCATGGGCGTTTATTTGCGCCAAAGAAAACGCCACCGAGCAAGAATTTCGACAGCAAATTTTGCAAGCCTTTACCCAACATAAAGCACTAGATTATATGTTCGATACGGTAAAAAGCATTGCGCTACAAAACACCGAAAAGGAACAAACAGCATGATGGTGACTTTTGTAAGCCAATGCGAAAAAAACGCACTCAAGAAAACGCGCAGAGTGCTCGACGCTTTCGCCAACCGCATTGGCGACAACACATGGCAAACCGTGATCACCGAAGATGGCTTGATAACCGTGAAAAAGATGCTTCGCCAAACTGCGACTAAAAGTACGGCGGTGAGTTGCCACTGGATACGATCGCGATCTAGAAGTCAGTTTTTGTGGGTAGTGGGGAACAAACGGAAGTTTAATAGCGAGGGGATTGTGGCGGTGAATAGTACGGCCAAAGAATTTAAAACAGCAGAAAGCCAGTGGGATTATTTACCTGTTATTCGCGCATTCACTGCGCTAGCAGCGTTGTTGCATGACTGGGGCAAAGCGACCAAGGTGTTTCAAAAAAAATTAAAACCGAATTACTGCGGTGGGGTGGGCGACCCTATACGCCATGAGTGGATATCTTGTGTGATATTGGATGCTTTCATTCGCCACTGTAATGCTAATGATAGAAAGTGGTTGGAGGAATTAGCGCTAGGTAACGTTGATGAGGATGAGTTAAAAAAACAAGTTCTTAATAAGCCAGAAAAATTATTTGTCGGACATGATTCCGTTGCGCAGATGCTAATGTGGCTTATAGTTTCACATCATCGCCTACCTTTGCCGAAGGGAGATTTGCAAACACTGAAAGATGGATTTTTGGATGTAACAGCGGAATCGCTCAATGACTGTCTGATAAAAATAACGCAAGTTTGGGGCTATGAAAATCGCAAAGATGAAGCAGACTTTCAAAAGCGTTTAGCAGGTTGTTTTGAATTCCCTAGCGGTTTTTTGGGTGATTCAAGCAAATGGCTTCGGGATGTAAAGCGCTGGGCTAAGAAGTTGGCACTACTTAACGACCAAATAGAAGCTTTAATACAAGGCAATGCTATGCGATTGGTATTACATCATGCTCGCTTGTGCTTAATGTTGGGTGACCACCATTATTCATCACTGCCGAAATGTGAGAAGTGGCAGTCGAAGACCGATCTCTTTGCCAATACCGATAGAAAAACTGGGGTTTTAAAGCAAAGGTTGGATGAGCACTTAGTCGGGGTAAAAAAGTATGCCTTAGATGTAGTGAATTTATTACCTCTGGTGCACGATATGGAACAAGAGGATATCAGCGCGGTCTTTGATAATCGTGCGCTCCGAAAACCGAGCGTGGGAGATTTTAGTTGGCAGCAAAAAGCGGTCAATACGATTTCGGCGTTTAAAAAACAAGAATCGCTTTCAGGTGCTTTTGTGGTGAATATGGCAAGTACCGGATGTGGTAAGACTTTTGCCAACGCCAAAATTATGCAAGCCTTATCTCCGCAGGGCAATAGCTTACGTTACGTATTAGCCTTAGGTTTGCGTACACTAACGCTGCAAACTGGGGACGAATATCGTGAGAGAGTCGGGCTAGGCAGCGATGAGTTAGCGGTATTAATTGGCTCAAAAGCGGTATCAGAATTACATAATCACGACAAACAAACAAAACTTCTAAAAAACAGCGCACCAACTATTGAAGCTATTGGTTCTGAATCCTTGGAAGCATTATTGGATAATGATATTGACTTTAGCGGAGTATTACCTGACAGCAGCTTAAGCACGGTATTAAACGACGAACGAGCACGACAATTTTTATATGCTCCTGTGTTGGCTTGTACCATCGACCACATGATGGGTGCGACAGAAACCAAGCGAGGCGGCCGTTATATCTTACCAAGCCTTCGTTTATTATCGTCAGATCTAGTGATTGATGAAGTGGATGATTTTACTGGCGAAGACTTGGCCGCCATCGGCCGCTTAGTGCATATGGCCGGTATGTTGGGGCGAAAAGTTATGATCTCTTCAGCCACTATCCCCCCTGCCTTGGCCGAAGGTTTTTTCAATGCCTACCGCTTGGGCTGGAAATTATTTAGCCAAAGTCAAAACAAACCTGCGGCTATTTGCAGTGTTTGGATTGATGAATTTAATAGTGTAGCAACACAAGTCAATGCCAGTGAAAATGGAGTGGAACACTATAAAAATTTACATGCAGAGTTTATTCAAAAACGCGTCGAAAAATTAGTACGCCAGCCAGCGAAGCGCAAAGCCAATATTGTTGAGTGCCCTTTGGTGAGTGAAGAGCAGTCTGTGCAAAACGATACTCTTCAAGAACGCTATTTCAACATTGTATGGCAGGCTGCTTTAATCAAACACGCTCAGCACTATAGTGTTGATGCTGCCAGTCAAAAGCGAGTATCGTTTGGTGTGATTAGGGTGGCGAATATTCCTACCTGTGTTGACCTAACGCGATTTTTGTTAAGTGTTGACTTGCCGGAGGATACCAATATTTTTGTGATGGCCTACCATAGCCAGCAAGTATTGCTGATGCGCCACACACAAGAGCAGCATTTAGATGCCGTACTAAAACGCAAAGAAAAACAAGGTGAGCAGCCGCAAGCGTTTGGCCACCCCATTATTCGCAAACATTTAGCGTCTGCATCCGCAAAGGATTGTTTATTTATTTTGGTTGCAACACCGGTCGAAGAGGTTGGTCGTGACCATGATTTTGATTGGGCGGTGTTAGAGCCTTCTTCTTATCGCTCAATTATTCAATTAGCAGGGCGAGTGCGTCGACATCGCTTAGGTGAAGTGAAAAATACCAATGTCGCATTGCTGCAGTATAACTGGAGGGCATTTAAAGATGCTGATGAGAAACGCCCTTACTTTGTTAATCCGGGTTACGAAGAGCGAGTTTTACCGAATCATGATTTGGCTAAATTAATTGACATAAGTGTAATTGAGCAGCGTTTAGATGCTGTTCCACGCATAAGTGCTCCCACGCAGCCGGTAATGAACCAGCTTTTTGCAGGCATAGAGCACAAAGCTACAAAACAATTACTCACGGAATATAACAACGTTAACGTTAGTAATATCCAAGGCTATTTGAATCACGCATGGTGGCTAACTGCACTGCCACAGATGTTTCAATCCTTTAGACGGTCGAAGCCCGCCGAAACCCTTTTTTATGTTTGGGATGAAAAAAAGCAGTGCTGTTATTGGGCTGAAAAAGATGATGATGGCAGACCAGTGAAATGTAGCCAGCGTTTGGGAATTCAAACTACTACGTTAACCGCTGAGCAAGAAGCGCGGCTGTGGTTACACCGCGACTACGAAACCTTGCTTATGCAATGGGCGCAAACTCGCGAAACCACCTTAGAAAAAACGAGCCTGCGTTATGGTGAATTGAGTTTAACTATTTACAACGACACAGATACTTTTGAATACAGCCCACAATTGGGTATTTATCGACTAGGTAGGAGATAAGCCCCTACCTAGTAAAAAGCTGCCTGTTCGGCAGTGGAACAAAGAAAAGGTGTAGAGAGGTTTATATTTTCGTATAAGCTATTATTGCAATCAATAAACAGGGTATAAAAATGATTGATCAAGCAATAACAGAATTTTTTGAACAGCGTAAAGATGCGTGGTTAAAAAAAAGTATTAAATCAAGCGACTCTGAGGAAAAAATTGTAGAAACAAAACAGCTGTGTGAAGAAACGTTTGCCTTGGCCGAGTGGTTGCCTAATGCGGCAAAAAGGGCGAGTCAAATTTCTATTGCAACTCATCCTTGTACCTTTAGTCACCCTAGCGCCCGTAAAAATAAAAATGGTGCAGTGACATCAACTATTGCAAGCTGTGAATATAGTGATGACGGATATTTACGCACGGGTAATGTCGCTGTAGAACCAGATGCGCTTGGTAATGCAGCAGCGCTAGATGTATACAAATTTTTAAATATTAAGCTGCAAGATGGAGTGAATTTGTTGCGCCATATTGCAAATGATACAGACCAAGCTAAAAAGCTTTTAGATATTCCTACTGCCAGTTACAGTGAGCTAAAAAAAGGCTTTATGGCGATGGTTGAGGGCGAACATGGCAAGGTTGTCACTAGCTCCAAAATAAAACAAGTCTATTTTCCTGTTGAAGATGATTACCACCAACTTTCGGTGTTAACTAATTCCGGTTTAGTCTTCGAGCTACGTAAGCGTTTGGATGCAATGCGTTTTGGTGATGAAGTAAAAGCCAAGCGAGAGCTAAAAAAGAAAGGCGAATTTAGTGAACAGGGTTTTAGTGAAATCTATGGTTTAACCACCGTCGGCTATGGCGGTACGAAGCCGCAAAACATCAGCGTGTTGAATAACCAAAATGGCGGTAAAGCCTATTTATTAGCATCTGTCCCCCCTAATTTAGCCTTGCGTGATGTTCGCTTCCCTAAAAATAATTTCTTCGCTGAATCGCTCAATCGCTACCATTTCAAAGAGCTGTTTGAATACCTGCATAAGGTGATGAGTATTCCGCTGGGTGGCGATTTATCTCGACAGAAGTTGTTAACCGCCCGAGATAATAGCATTAAAGCCTTGGTGCTTAAGGTGATGGATGTGGTGTACACCCTGCGAAGCGTATCTGTTGAGCAATACCGTGAAGGCTCTGGACTACCGGTTGCGCAAGTCGTTTGGTTATGTGCTGAAAAGGCCGAAGAGCGTGAGGTGAATGAAGTATGGTTGGCTGAAATTATCCATGACTGCACACAATGGTTAAATAGGACTTATGCCAAAGTGTTGGGTGATAAAAAAGTTATGCTAGGTGATGACGAATTTTCAGCAATCAAAAAATTAATTGAAATGTGGGTGGCAGAGAATAAGGAGTTTTTACGATGAGCCAATTAAAACGGTTGTTAATTATCCCGCGGATTCAGGTACAAAACGCCAATGCCTTATCTAGCCCTTTTACAATAGGCTTTCCAGCGATGACAGCATGGTTGGGAGCGGTGCACGCCCTTCAGCGAAAGTTACAGCAATTCGGTTTTACTCATTTGCAATTTAATGCGGTGGGGGTGATTTCGCACCAATTTAATTTACAAACCCATCAACACGACGGGGATTTTGTTACCTCCATTATTGGTACGGGCAATCCCTTGAATAAAGAGGGCAAAAGGCCTTCTTTTATCGAAGAAGCTAGAGCGCATTTAACAGCGTCATTAATTATAGAGTACGCAGGGCTGGATATTAACGATAAAGAGGCAGTATTGGATCAAGTGGGTACATTGTTGTATGGCAATTTAAAAATGGCCGGTGGCGATATTTTAAATTTTGAAAAGCCTTATTTTACGAATACTGATGACGAAAAAAGCACAAAAAAAATACTGCGCCGATTAATGCCAGGTTATGCCTTGTTGGAGCGGCGCGATTTATTGCAAAGCGCTATGCGAAATGGTCAAGACGCGCTGGATGCGTTAATTGATCATTTGGCAGTTCACCATACTTGTACAAAAAAGGATGACAAAGTGGAGTGGGCCAGTGGCCGCAAAGAAAAGGGTTGGTTAGTACCTGTTGCGGTGGGCTTTCAAGGTATTAGCCCATTAGGGATGGCGTTAAACCAGCGCGACGCTGATACACCTCACCGCTTTGCCGAGGCGGTGGTGACTTTAGGTGAATTAAAAATGGCGCATCATATTGAGGATGTCGAAACTCTACTTTGGTCTTATCAAACCGATGCTGTAAATAACCTGTACCTCTGTCAAACACAGAAAGCTACTGTAACTGATATGGATGATGTGTCTTCTTATTTTTAATTGTTTAACTCAATCGTTGTAATTCTTCGTATAAAATTTAAAAGGAAAAAAATCATGGCTAAAAACAAAAATGCAATTGCATCTGTACTTTCATTTGAGAAAAAGCTCGTACCCTCAGATGGCTATATGTATGGCACTAAGTGGGACAATCGTGATGAATTTACCCCGCTTGCATTAACAGAAAAATCCGTCAGAGGGACCATTTCTAACCGGTTGAAAAAAGCGGTACAAAACGACCCCTTAAAATTGAATGCTGAGGTGGAGAAGCCAAATTTGCAGCGTGTCGATACCTGCGCGCTTTTACCCGAGCAAGATACGCTTAAATTGCAGTTTACTTTAAAAGTATTAGGTGGCCTACAAAAACCCTCCGCTTGTAATAATGCAGAATTCAAACAAAGCTACAGTGCTGCTGTTGCCGGTTATATTCAAGAGCATAGGTTTACAGAGTTAGCCAAACGCTATGCCACCAATATTGCCAATGCACGCTTTTTATGGCGTAACCGCTTGGGTGCTGAGCATATTCTAGTGCAGGTGAACGCCCTAAATGAAAATGCCAAACAGAGCTGGGAGTTTGATGCCACCAAGATTTTGCTACGCGATTTCGATCACCAAAATTCCGAAATTAATAGCTTGGCAAGCCGTATAGCACAAACCTTAGCCAGTAGTGATGCGTTTTTAATGCTTGAAGTGATTTGTTTTGCCAAAGTAGGCAAGGCGCAAGAGGTATACCCCAGTGAGGAGTTAGTGCTGGATAAAAGCTCGAGCAAAGAAAAGAAGAGTAAAATTCTGTATAGCAATAACGGTATAGCCGCCATGCACACGCAAAAAATTGGTAATGCCCTGCGTACAATTGATACCTGGTATGCCGATTTTGACAACATCGAACAATCGGCAGGTCCTATTGCGGTTGAGCCTTATGGCGCGGTCACTAATCTGGGTAAAGCTTTTAGAACACCTAAAGACAAACAAGATTTCTACAGTTTTTTTGATGCCTTTGCATTGGGCGATAAATTAGCGCGAGTAGAAGATGAGCATTATGTGATGGCAACGTTAATTCGCGGTGGTGTATTCGGAGCGAGCGATAAGGAATAATGTCATGCAGCACTATCAAGAGATAACTTTGTTGCCCAATGATGAAATTGGCCATTATTTTTTATGGAGTAAAATTTATCAGCAGATTCATTTTGCGTTGGTGAAGTTAGCAGCAGGCAAAGAGAGTGCTGTGGGAGTAAGTTTCCCAGAGTACAGCAAAAGCCAGCCGCGCTTGGGACGAAAGGCACGTTTATTTGCAGAAGATGTTGCAACGCTAAATGCTCTGAATATAACCGAATGGTTAAACCGCTTGAGTGATTATTGTCATATTAGTAGCGTTAAGTCGGTGCCAGATAATACGCAATATGTGCATGTAATTCGTAAGCAGTGCGTAACTAGCCCAGAGCGTTTAGCCAGAAGGCGTGCTAAACGCAAAGGCGAGAGTTATGAGCAAGCTTTGTCACATTATGAAGGATTAAAAGTAAAGGGTTCACATTTGCCGTTTATAGAAATGCGTAGCGAATCCACTCAAAATGGCAGTGATAAAAATCGCTTTCGTTTATTGGTGGATCAGCATGTAGTGGCAAAGTCTCAATCGGGTGTCTTTAGTTGTTACGGCCTTAGCAAAACCGCTACCGTCCCCTGGTTTTAAACTTCACTTAAGATAAATAGGATCAAATTAAACTTAATTTGGTCCTGCTCCTCGGATGCACCATAATAGCCCTAACACTAATTTTGGAGCTGACTAATGTCTTTATCCGTCTTTATCAAACCTATTAGTCACCTAGAACCAAATCGAACAAAAATTTACGCCGATTTATTGAGTGCAGGTATTTATTTACATGAATTTTGAACTAAACATTTTCGCATTGTTTATTGTGTCGACGAGGCGCATAAAAAAGTTTTTGCTTGGTAGCGCTCCATCAAAAGCAAAATATCAGTAAGACCTCGTTTATGCGCACTCTTAGGTAATTACCCAAATTTTTCGCTCTTTAAAAACTAACAATAAAAACAATTAGTTATAGATAAGCCTGAAAAAAGGGTAAAAAATAGGTTTTTACCCTAAAAGCTTGTTGTAACTTATTTTTTCGTTATTATTGCGTAGTTAACTGCCGCACAGGCAGCTTAGAAAATATCATCAATAATGCGCTGAACGCCATTGCCGTTAACTGCCGCACAGGCAGCTTAGAAACTTTCCGTCCTCATACAAGCAACACTCCGTTAGTTAACTGCCGCACAGGCAGCTTAGAAAGATCGGAGCAGGGCGAGGGTGTTGTCAAATAGGTTAACTGCCGCACAGGCAGCTTAGAAATTGGCAAAAGCCTTGGAAGGCAGGTGAAAACAGTTAACTGCCGCACAGGCAGCTTAGAAAAGCCTGACGTTAACGCCCAAAGCTCACCTTTCGTTAACTGCCGCACAGGCAGCTTAGAAACTTTACTGGGGTTAAGTCAGTGCCAAAAGGCAGTTAACTGCCGCACAGGCAGCTTAGAAATGAAAAAAACGTAGCTCTTGTATAAGTCTCTAGTTAACTGCCGCACAGGCAGCTTAGAAACAGCCGCGATCATTTTCACCGAAAATCCATCTGTTAACTGCCGCACAGGCAGCTTAGAAAATTATCTCGCGTAATTTCTTTAATTTATTTTTGTTAACTGCCGCACAGGCAGCTTAGAAAGGTCGCATGGTCGTCAAGCATTGTCCAACCTTGTTAACTGCCGCACAGGCAGCTTAGAAATTGAGCTAATCTATCAGCTTCACTATGAACAAGTTAACTGCCGCACAGGCAGCTTAGAAACGTTTCCGCGATGCTCTTGCTCATAGTAATAGGTTAACTGCCGCACAGGCAGCTTAGAAAAATCTGTGCCGATAACGTGACCCGTGCCAGTAGTTAACTGCCGCACAGGCAGCTTAGAAATGACGGCCTTATTTCGTATCGTCGTCGTGATGGTTAACTGCCGCACAGGCAGCTTAGAAAAAGCGCCTGTAGCGACTTTGCTATAGATATCAGTTAACTGCCGCACAGGCAGCTTAGAAATCCTCTGCGATTTGGTTTGAGATGCTTTCTTCGTTAACTGCCGCACAGGCAGCTTAGAAATTTTTGATGTCTGTTTCGACGTAATTTTTTATAGTTAACTGCCGCACAGGCAGCTTAGAAATCTTCCGATCAAAGAACCTAGCCCGACACTTTGTTAACTGCCGCACAGGCAGCTTAGAAAACCCTCAATATGTGTTTCGGGATTTTTCTAAAGTTAACTGCCGCACAGGCAGCTTAGAAAAACAAAGTACAGTCAAGAGTTAGTTGAAAAGGGTTAACTGCCGCACAGGCAGCTTAGAAAATGATAACAAGAGACAAATCATAGCCGAAATGGTTAACTGCCGCACAGGCAGCTTAGAAAGCGCGGTAGAGCCAATCAGAAATGGTGATTGTGTTAACTGCCGCACAGGCAGCTTAGAAATTCCATACAGCGACGACCAGACGATTTTTAGCGTTAACTGCCGCACAGGCAGCTTAGAAAAAGAAGGGTTCCATCAATGGGCTCAACAAAGTGTTAACTGCCGCACAGGCAGCTTAGAAAATCAAACATGAAGCCAAGTATTCACTTGTCGCGTTAACTGCCGCACAGGCAGCTTAGAAAAGAACTGGCAACGAGAAAAGCCGCCGGATTTGGTTAACTGCCGCACAGGCAGCTTAGAAAAAATCCTGATAGTTCAAATACCAAGGCGTATAGTTAACTGCCGCACAGGCAGCTTAGAAAAAAAAGCGAGGACGCAAGCAAGGTTCGACCAGGTTAACTGCCGCACAGGCAGCTTAGAAATATTAAAAATGAGCAACACGGGCTAGACGAAAGTTAACTGCCGCACAGGCAGCTTAGAAAGTCATGGTTGGCTTACTGGTCTGAAAGAGTATGTTAACTGCCGCACAGGCAGCTTAGAAAAACGTCCATCTTTCTAATTGCATATCTACGCAGTTAACTGCCGCACAGGCAGCTTAGAAAAAACCACTTCACGCTTGGATCACACATGCACAGTTAACTGCCGCACAGGCAGCTTAGAAATGTCATACCGCTCAGGCAGTGACTTGGGTGGAGTTAACTGCCGCACAGGCAGCTTAGAAAATAAGGTCATTTGCGACACTTGTGGGATCACATGTTAACTGCCGCACAGGCAGCTTAGAAAAAAACGAAAATTTGCAGACAACTCGAACTCAGGTTAACTGCCGCACAGGCAGCTTAGAAATTTTTGCTCAACTCCATCTTTCAAAAACGCTAGTTAACTGCCGCACAGGCAGCTTAGAAACGTCGGAACATGTAATTGAGCAACATCAGCAAGTTAACTGCCGCACAGGCAGCTTAGAAAATCAAGCATGAAGCAAGATATTCACTTGTCGCGTTAACTGCCGCACAGGCAGCTTAGAAACTGGCAGCGCGATATGCGTACAAAAGGGCTCCGTTAACTGCCGCACAGGCAG
>CAYSDZ010000004.1:0-782 GCA_964429915.1 uncultured Alteromonas sp. | reverse complement strand
AAGATAGGGCACCAACAGTAAAATCGCCTCAATAGTTAACTGCCGCACAGGCAGCTTAGAAACTTCGGGCGTTGGCTATCAAGAGCAAGCAACAGTTAACTGCCGCACAGGCAGCTTAGAAATAAAAAAGTGCCTTTGGCCTTGAAAATTACTTGTTAACTGCCGCACAGGCAGCTTAGAAATCTATTACTGCTGAGCTAGAGCCAGCAGCAGTGTTAACTGCCGCACAGGCAGCTTAGAAATAAAACTGTTTTTATATACAGGTTATCAATTTGTTAACTGCCGCACAGGCAGCTTAGAAAGTCAGCGTCATCGTCGTCATCGTTGGCAATGCGTTAACTGCCGCACAGGCAGCTTAGAAAGCTAGAAAAAATAATATACATGGGAAATCCTAGTTAACTGCCGCACAGGCAGCTTAGAAATGAGAGGCTAACATTGCAGCTCTATCAAGCGAGTTAACTGCCGCACAGGCAGCTTAGAAAAGTTGTTCAGGCAACAGGTAATTTGGGCTTGGGTTAACTGCCGCACAGGCAGCTTAGAAAGAGAGTATATTGCTGACAAGCCCTCAAATTCAGTTAACTGCCGCACAGGCAGCTTAGAAATGTAACGCCAATCAAAATCGCAATTACTGCGAGTTAACTGCCGCACAGGCAGCTTAGAAATTCTTCAGTCTCCCATCTTCGGCACGTATAGCGTTAACTGCCGCACAGGCAGCTTAGAAATCGCTTACTGCAAGAGGGCATACAATCAACATGTTAACTGCCGCACAGGCAGCTTAGAAA
>CAYSDZ010000003.1:148923-167919 GCA_964429915.1 uncultured Alteromonas sp. | reverse complement strand
GTATTTTTGAAAGTTTTCGACAAAAATTAATGGAAGTGATGAAATTTAGTTACAAATTGTTTTCAAATGAAAAATACTGTTAGCATTACCGCATGGAACGTGAGTAAAACCATGTGGGTAAAACAAGCGTTGCTACATACCCTAGTCAAAATCTACAGGAATAATGTGCTGTGTTAAAAAAAATAAAACGCTTTGCAAGTAACATTACGGTGTCGTTACTCGCTATCTTTTTAGCCATTGCCCTATTGGATGCACTATGGTTTGGTGTGATTGCTGAAAGCTGGTACAAAAAAGAAATGGCTAATGTTCTTCGAAACCAGTTTGTTACTTGGCCGTGGGTGGTGTTCTACTTTATGTATGGCGCGGTAATTTTTGTACTAGCCGTAGTTGCTAACCGAGACAAAAGGGCCTTGTACGCGGCGATAGATGGTGCGTTATTGGGTTTGGCAAGCTACGGGGCGTATAACTTAACCAGTTATAGCGTTATCGAAGGTATCACCTTAAAAATAATGCTCATTGATTGGGGGTGGGGAACGGCTTTAACTGGCACAGCAGCATTGGCAGGGTGGCATGGTTTTCAGTGCAGAAGAAATAGCTGAAACTACAACGTAAAGACGTCGACGACACCTGTTTCTTTGATCACATTCAACAAAAACTGTCTTGCTTTTCGTTTATCCATTTGAAGATCTGACAGCAGATTTATTAAGTCGCTCTCTATATCAATATCGTAACTTTTTTCGCACAAGCCGACTGATCCTGTAGCTTGGCTTGCTTGTATAAGCGCATCGCCTAGTTGTGATGTGCTCCATGGTAGCTCAGCCAGTGGCGGCCAAGGTTGATTGCCTCCCATAATAGTGACTCCGCCATCATTCGCTTTACTGAATGCAAAACTATGCTCGCTAAGTAACTGACAAATACTTTGAAAATGCATGGGTAATAGCGCCGGTGCATCGGTTCCAATATAAACAATACTTTGATGTCCTTGTGCCCTTAGCTGATTATCTATGGTATGTAAGCGCTCTCCCAAATTACCTCTTCCTTGACACATTACTTCTGCTTTTTCGTCCATTAAACGACCTGCCCAAGACATATCGGTTGAAGAAGACACGGCCAAGACAACGGGCCCTTGCCACGATCTTGCATCTTCCAATGCACAGGCCAACATGGCTTTAGCAATAGCAAGGGCAGGTGTTGCGCCAATCGTTTGAGCAAGGCGTTGTTTGCCTTGTTGCAGTGTCGGACGTTTGCAAAAAATGACTAGAGTTGGCCATGCTTGCACAAGGTGTACTTTCGTTTGATCAGTTAAACTCATTGAGCTTCCAGTTATAATCGTACTTAATGGGCCCGAAGTGATGGCTTAGTTGATTGCTTAAATCGGTATTGGCATGTTTGCTTAAGTGTTTAAGCAAGCTGTCTTCATTACCCCCAAAGTCACTTATAAACCAAGAATAAATGCTCGAAAGCACCAAGTTATCACCAATCAATTGAACGCCTTTATTGGAATTGATGAACGATACTGCCCCAGACTGAAGCTGCTGCTCTAGGTTTTTCGCGGTAAATGCTTTTGGCGATAAATTTGGACAGCCTAAGCTTGCACAATTTACTGCGTAATGAACGCGTGCATCTGCAAATTGTTTACGTAAAATACCATGCTCAATATCGTTTAAAGTAAGCGTGCGTGTGGCGGTTTCAAAACTGGGGTCATCCCACGGCCCTTTACCTTCAACACTGCCTATTTGCATAATAGACGCAACAGGGTAGCTTTCGACCACTAGAGCAATCGTCACTGCATTGTAAACATTAATCCAATAAGCAAATTGCTCATCTGGCGCGTAATGAGTTATATCGATGTCTTGCATGTCTTCGATGTATTCTTCAAGCAATGCAAAGTCTTCGTCACTCACTGCGCCATATTTAAAATAGTGATGTTCGCTTTTTTCATTCCCTATCTGTTCCGTTATCAAATAACTATCCAGAATTCGTTGCCATTTGCTGTGGTCGATGGTGTCACTGGTTTTTGCGAATATGCCAAACGAAAACGACAAGCAAGTAATCAAAGTAGAAAAATACAAAATGCGCGAGAGAGCATTGAAAAAAAGTAACATCACTACTGCTGCCTTATGATTGAGTTGTAGAGAAAAGACTGACGCAAGCGCAAAGTGAAAATCATACCTAATATGCCTTTGGCTGCGCCCAATGTACCCAAAACCGTACCGCTTATCTTTGATTGGCCAATTCGCACTTTACTATCGACTGGATACTCATTCATCAATAAGCCTTTTTGAATGGCTTTGATTTGCATTTCTACTGTCCAGCCAAACTTCTCATCTTGCATACAAAGCGTTTGCAGAGCTTCAGTACGAATAGCCCGAAATGGCCCTAAGTCACTGATTTTTTCATTCCACAATTGATCGATTAATTTTGCGGCTAGCCAGTTTCCGAAACGTTGCGGCAAGGTAAGCGCCCCACGTTCGATTTGTCCCAACGTACGCGACCCTATTGTGATGTCATACCCTGCTACAATACCTTTTAGCAAGGGTATTGCCTGTTCAATAAAACAGGAATCGTCACCATCAACAAACAGCACGATGTCTGTGTTACGTGGCATTACGGTGAGTGCGCTAAGGCAGGCTCGTCCGTAACCGGCCTGATTTTCCTTTACGACTATTGCACCGGCTTGTTCAGCGTTTTTCGCGGTATGATCGGTTGAGCCGTTGTCACACACCACAACATTGTCGATAACAGCACTGCCATCTTCATTTTTGAGCGCCCACAGCCCGTGTATCACTTTCGCAATTGCATTTTCTTCATTTAGCGCTGGAATGATTGCGCTTATCGTAAATCTATCAATCATGACTTACTCCTTAAAAATCTCATTTCTTTACCAACGCAAACAGCACTAAACCACTTCTTTAATGTCTATTTTATCGGCTTCTGCAATACGCACTGGACTGGCTGCAAGCTTGTCTTTGCGTAGCACTTCACCCGTTTTAGGGTTTATTTCACCAAAACTCAGTACGCCAGTTGGGCAGGAAGAAACGCAGGCTGAACAGCGCACACATTGAGGGTCTTTCATGGCCTCGCCTTTATTGGCAAAGCTCATTACATCGATACCTTGATGACACACACTGGTACAGGCATTACAGCTGATACATTTACTTTTTTCGGCAAAAATTCTAAAGCGGCTAAAGCGAGCGTAAATGTGCATAAGCGCAGCAAGCGGGCAGGCAAAACGACACCATGTTCTGCCGGAAAACTTAAAGTACAAACCCACCCCTAATATCCCACCTAGAAGAATATCGACTGTCCATTTCCAGCTCACTGGATTAACGGTTGCACCGTGACTGTTTTTTCCTTCTAGCAAGAAAGCAAACTTTGTACTCATCCAACTTTCAGGGAACACCCATGCGCCAATGCGAATGAACAACATAATGAAAGCCACGAGTAAAATAGCTTGGCCCAGCATGTTCAATTTGTTCCAAAAAGGTCCATGTGGCATTTTATGGCGCTGTGTATCTCCCATGGTTTCAGCCATCGCGCCACAAGAACATAGCCAACCGCAATACGCGCCTTTTCCCCACTTGATTACAATGAAGGGAATGATCACGAAGGTCTGAATAAGGCTGATTACGATCCATGTATACAGTGGCCCACCTGTCATGGGATGAGCGCTAAATACATTCCATACGCTTAACGGCCAAGCCAAAATGAAACCGTAAGCGTGCCAGTATGCACGTGGGTGGCCCCAGTCTGGCCAGTTGTGTGCAGCGAGATCGGCCGCAGAGACATAACTTGGGAATAAATGGTCAGCGATGGTTTTACCAATGCCTGCATCGTAAACGCCGAGGTAGCCCATCCACGGTAAAAATATCTCGGGAAGCAAAAATAAGGGGAAAAGCTGTACAAGAAACAGCGTCCAAGTTTGTCTGGTTACATACGGCGTGTTTCTGCGTTGTATACGTCGCCAACCAAAGACGCCAATCACGCTTGTATACAAAAGTGTGTAGTAAAAAGAGCGGCTTTTCATAGAGGTGGCGAGCACACCGATTAGGCTCGTTCGGTCGTTAACCTGGCTTTCCCACCATGCCCCCCAATTCGAGATAACCGAGTCCATGTTGTAAGGGAAGGAGCTTTGTCCCCATAAGCCTTCAATGAAACCAAAATTCTTCCAATCGTAGACAGCAACACAAAATGCGATAAACAGCGCGAACGCTATCCAACCCGACAAGGTGCTTTCTCCAGTAATCGCCATTTTACTGCGTCTAAAAAAATCTAACGGCGCTTCTCGACCTAGCATGGATAAAACGACATCGTTGGCAATAGTGCGTTTTTCCTTATCTGATTGGCGCAAACTGACGCTATTAGCTTGTATTTCTGACACATCGGTATTCATTTCAACCTTTAGCTTTCCTGTTGCTTCGAGTTGTTTCACTTTGTCGATGTTATCTTGTTTCGGACGAGTAAATTCAGCGCGACGATAGGCTAATGTTACTTTTGCCTCGTTTTCCGCGGTGGCAATGGCGGCCTCTAGCGCGCTATCACCACCGCCTATCACTAATACATCCTGATCTTTATAAATGCTGGGGTCATGTAAGCGGTTCACCACTTTGTCAGATGAGAAACCGGGTATATCCAGCTGTCTGAATTTGCCTGAGCGGCCTATAGCGATGATCACTCGATGGGCTAGTAAATTCGTTTGTCCTTCTACCACGACTTCCAAGGTCTGAGATCGACGCTGAATATGAGAGGCAACCGCCAAAACAGGCTGAATACTGTGCTCTCTCGCTTTTTCCATCAAATGCGTGTATAGCTTTTCCTTGCTTGAAACATCGCTGTCAAAGGTCAGTTCTCCCTCTGGTGTCATATCGCTAGGGTACGTATAGATAGGTTTATTTTTTGGGAAATTCGCAATGGTTGAAAATGCTTCACTGGCCTCAAGCAGCACTGCATTGAGCCCTTGCTTTTTAGCTTCGATAGCAGCAGCAAATCCGCTTACACCACCGCCGATAATGACAACATCAATGACATCGGAAGATTGACTTCGTTGCGTGAAACTACGGTCAGCGACTATGCGTTTTACTGCTTTTGTGCCTGAATCGGAAGACAACTTAAGGAGAGGTTTGCCAGTAAGGTCGCCGACTACGTAGGTGCCCGATAAAGAGGTGGTGCCATCGTCATTAATAAGGGGCATTTTTTCTGGTGTGCCTGACGGCCACTGAGTATGTAACCAATGCGTATAGCGAGAAATGGCTGCAAACATCATTAAATCTCCAAAACTTACAAATTGCTGTTTTAGGAGACCGAGGAAAGCCGAATTTTATTGTTAAAAATTGTGCTGATTGCACAAATTAACGCACTTATGGTTAAAATAGCTAGCGGCCAAGCCTTGGGTTGCCAATTCTGACAGCATACCCATTGACCCAACACTTCGTAGGTAAGTGGTAAAAGCAGTGTCCATCCTAATAGCCATCGATTAGGCGAAATGGCAAGTAAAGGAATAAGCGCCATTAGATACCAAGGATAAACGACGGGCCCCAACAGTAAAGGTAAACTTAATGCCCACTGTAACGCGTGATAGAGCTTGTTTTGGTTTTGCTGTTTACCGGCATGCAACGCGTAGACAGCGAGTAGGGCATACCCAATGACAAGAAGACTGACAACAGTAAGCAGTAAGGCGTTCGGATTAAGTGCATGTTCTAATACAGTGAAAAGGGGAGAGCCGAATCTGAACTTTTCAAAAAATACACCTAAGCTGCCTATGGGTGTCCAGCCTACAAAAAAGGCGGTGCCATAGCCAATGCCTAGCGTAGCGATGAGTCCAAGAAGGAGTTTTACTTTTTGTGACAATTGGGGTGAAAATAAGAACAGGGGACCGACCAAAACCAGGGGAAATAACTTTATTAATGTGCCTAGGCCAATGACGACCCCAACAAAACCCCAACGCTTTTGAATGAAAAAATAAAGACAGAACATGACACAAAGTGCAGCAAAAACATCGAGATGCACACCAACGCCCGTTTCCAAGATGAGAATAGGTGATAAGGCAATTAAGGGGAAGTGCTGGAGCTGGTTTGTTCTTTTCAACACCCGATGACCGATAAACAGTATTAATAAGCTTGCCAGTGTCGTCATACTTTTCCATACAAAGGGGGCTAATTCAGCACCAAAGCTGGCAGCAAATGTAAACAAGACTAAAGCAAGAGGCGGATAAAGCGTAGTGTACTTTAGGTGTTCCTTCGGGGGAGCCCAGTCCTTAATGACTTCAGAAAACTGGCTCGCATCGTGGCTCACGGTATAGGGGTCGAACCCTGAAAACGCAATAAAGCCATCAAAAAGATAACGATCAACATCGTTCGATGTGTAATGATCAACGGGAATGAGTAATACCCTTAGCAAAATACCCACAATAACAACCAGTTTGAGTTGACCGGTGTTTATTATTGTTCCACGCCATACCGCTAACATACACAAGGCCAGTCCGCTAAATTGAAATACAGTAAGCAGCCCTAAGTATTGTTGGTAGTCAGATGATTGGATATAGATGTTTGATAAAGGATAAGCAAGCACAACAAAAACAATCGCGAAAAAGAGAGCGATTGATGTCGTTACATTCTTACTAGCCAGAGCAAAATGTTTAGCCAAAGCAGACTGACCTAATGGTATGTTAACGTTAATTGCAACTTGAACATGATCTTGCTGACTAATCGGGTTTTAACTTGTGCTTGATGCTATCTACTGCTGTGGTAAAAAAGCCCACAATCAGAACAAGTAAAAACGGCATCATTACCCACACTTCATTTGCCATCGCCCAGATAAATACGATGCTATAAGTAATGGCTACAAAGAGTTCGATCACCGAACTATTTGGCACAATGGCGCGATAGCCAGACGACGAAGATGTTACAGATATGGTTTGTCGGACACTTTTTTCAGCATTCTTTTCAGCATTTTGCTCGCCGCTTTTAGGGGTGCGTACGAACTCGCTTTGATGATCGATGAGTGCTTCAAACCCAGCCCGAGCGTTGTTAAATGCTAACTGTATACCTAGCAGCATAAGACGAGGAATAAAAACTAGAGCGGTACGCTTTGAATGCCCCAGTGCGACTTGTCCAAAAAACAAATAAATAAGATGACCAAATGTAGAAAAAAACATTAATATAATGTCTAGCCATAACAAGGGGCCAAGTTGGAAATAGTCTCGTATAAAAAGACTGGGTAATAAAAAAAACAGAGTATCGATGAGCATTAAAAAATAAGCCAAGTTATTGGCTAAATGGAAACTCGCTTCCAGTTTTAAAGTAAACGGAGCTGAATGTCGCCAAATGGGTTTGAATAACTTGCGCATGACTTGCAAGCCGCCTTTAGCCCATCGGTGTTGCTGGCTTTTAAACGCATTTAAATTTGCAGGAAGTTCACCGGGACAAACGACGTCGTTTAAATACAGCATCTCCCAACCCCGCATTTGAGCACGGTAACTTAAGTCTAAATCTTCAGTTAGTGTGTCGGCACTCCAATTTCCAGCATCGTAAATGGCCGTTTTTCGCCACACGCCAGCCGTACCATTGAAGTTAAACAGCTTATTACTGCTCCAACGAATTTGTTGTTCTAATCCAAAATGTGCATCTAGCATCATTGCTTGGCTCTGGGTCATTTTGCTTGAATAACGGTTTAAATGCTCCCAGCGAAATTGTAGCATCGCCAACTTGGGTTGAGTGAAATAGCCAATATTGTCGATAAGTACGTTTTCAGGCGGAATAAAATCAGCATCAAAAATGGCGATGAACTCACCGCTCGAGTGCTCCATGGCTTCCTTTAACGCACCTGCTTTAAAGCCTTGGCGATTGGTGCGATGAATATGCTCAATGTTAAGCCCTAGTGCTTTTTGCTTGGCGACTTCTTCTGCAACAATGTACTTGGTGTCGTCAGTGGAATCATCCACAATCTGCACGTGCAACTGATGACGTGGGTAACGTAGACGACCGCAGGCTTCGATAATACGTTTAGCTACAAATCGCTCGTTATATAAGGGAATTTGTACGGTTATGCTAGGAAGCGCGTCAAATTCGCCTTTTAAGTGAGGTTTTCGTTTGCCATAAACAAACCAACGCACAACCATCGAAAGCCTATGCAGCCCAAATACACTCAGAGCCGCAACCAACAGTAAATGGATAGCAAATACTACCCATGCGAACAAATCTATCAACTTAGTATGTCCTTGTAACGCCTATTTGAACACCTTGGCCACGAATAATGTTATCGCCAAAAATGTTATTGTTATACGTTATTTCTACGCCCCATCGCCCTTGTTCTCGGGGTCTGTCAGAACCGAAATTCCAGCCTAGAGTTACTTCAAGCGTACCTAAATCGAATTGAGGCAGAAATAACAAGTTAACCACACCGTCGGTATCAGGCTCTAAAGCATCAGCGTTACCTACGGCCTGAATGCCATCAAGCTTGGTTCTAAAATACGCATTTTCATTGAATGAGTAACCGTACTCGATTAAGTAACGGTATTCATCAGATGGCGCTTCAAAGCGAGCGCGGTAACCTAATTCAACACCGAGATAGCCGTAAGGATACAGGCTTTTTCCAAATAAAACGCGTGCTTCCACATCCTCTTGACCGTTGCCTCTAGGCAAGTCATCGTTTTCGTCATAAAAATAAGGGAGTTTTACTAACAAAGACGTAGACAGTACAAAAGGTTCAGCTATCCATTGATAACGTAACCCCACTTCAACATCGGCAATACCGCTTGATGATATTGCATCTGACCCCGCTGTGAATTGTTCAATGTCTGAATACAAGACTGAGCCATAAATTGCCAGATTATTTCCCAGACCTTGCTCACCATAATAAGAAATATTGGTACCATTAAATTCGATAAAATCGGGATTGTCGCCAAAGAAATTGTTTGCCGAGTAACTCTGCACGCCCACTTTGCTATAGCCTCGATTTTCCTCTGGCACCCAAGCTCCGGCATGGGCGTGCAACGAAAACAAAGTGATGCTTGCTAGGGTGCTTATACCCAAAACACGTTTCGCAATGTTGACTGGGTTAAGCTTGCTGCTTTGTTTGAATAGGTTTGAACTCGTCATAATTTGGCCTTTATACATTGGAATCCTAAAAGCACTATTTCTGTTGTTTGAGCAACCGCGATAAACAGAAAGAGTGACTTCGACGGAAAATAATGACCGAGTTGATACCAATGTCGTTTCAATGAATAAGGAAACGAGCTTGGTTGTTTAGAAATTGTGGCTTTTCTGTGACATTTTCGTGATGTTTAACGCTTTGTCCGCTTGTGTTTATTAAACGGTTGATCCGAGCTAAATCGAGTCAGGGCTTTTTGCGTTTTCTTGGCATTCCCTTTCGTTTTGTTACCCTTCCCGTTCAGTTCATGTTTGCTTTCTGGTGGCACTAGATGTTTGCTGCCATTGCCAATTAAATGCGCTTTCCCCATGTCTTTTAACGCTTTTCGTAAAGTTGGCCAGTTCGCAGGGTCGTGATAACGTAAGAACGCGCGATGCAAGCGGCGGTGGCGTTCACCTTTTGCAACACTCACACCTTCACTTTTATGGCTAATTTTGTGTATGGGGTTTTTTGCGGTGTGGTACATGGTGGTAGCGTTTGCCATCGGCGATGGGTAAAAATTCTGCACCTGATCAAGCTTGAAATTGTGTTCTTTCAGCCACAACGCTAAATTTAGCATGTCCTCATCTTCCGTGCCCGGATGCGCAGAGATAAAGTAAGGAATAAGGTATTGTTCTTTGCCTGCTTCTTTCGAAAACTTGTCAAACAAGGCTTTAAATTTGTGATACGTACCCATCCCCGGTTTCATCATCTTACTGAGGGGTCTGGATTCTGTATGTTCAGGCGCAATTTTTAAGTAGCCGCCAACATGATGAGTCACCAACTCTTTAACGTAGTTAGGATCTTCAATAGCTAAATCGTACCTGACGCCTGAGGCGATCAATATTTTTTTAATGCCTTTTACACGGCGTGCTTTGCGATACAGTTCTACAGTAGGGCTTTGATTTGTGTCTAGATGACCACAAATATCAGGCCACACACAGGAAAGCCTTCTACAGGTTTGCTCAGCTTTGGGGCTTTTACATCGCAGCTTATACATATTAGCGGTAGGGCCGCCTAAGTCTGAAATTACGCCTGTAAAACCGGGAACTTTGTCACGGATTTCCTCTATTTCTCGCAAAATAGATTGTTCAGAACGACTTTGGATGATCCGCCCCTCATGCTCAGTAATAGAACAGAAGGTACAGCCGCCGAAGCAGCCACGCATAATGTTCACCGAGGTTTTGATCATATCATACGCCGGAATTTTAGCTTTACCGTAGCTGGGGTGCGGTACCCGAGCGTAGGGTAAATCAAACACAGCATCCATTTCTTCCGTTTCCAAAGGGAAAGCAGGTGGATTAATCCAAATATAGCGATCGCCATGGCGCTGCATCAGCGCACGTGCGCAACCAGGATTCGTTTCTTGGTGCAGAATTCTTGATGTATGTGCGTAATGGGTCTTTTCTGCTCTTACAATATCGTACGGAGGCAACATGACATAGGTTTTATCCCAAGGTTTACGACGGGCGGACTTAGCCTGATAAGGTTGAACAACTACCGCTTGTGTTTCGGGCGTATTATTAGTCTGTTCTTTAGATTGACTGTCGCATACCTCTTCTACCATCTGATACGGATTGGGAATGGGGTCTATTTTACCAATTACATCAACATGAGTGGAGTCGACACCTTGCCAACCCGGCAATGCCTGTTTTCTTATGACAGCCGTTCCACGAACATCTTGCATTGTTTCAACGGTTTCGCCCATAGCAAAGCGATGGGCCACTTCCAACAAGGGGCGCTCGGCATTGCCGAAAATAAGCATGTCGGCTTTTGCATCAAATAACACGGAGCGACGTACTTTATCTGACCAATAATCATAGTGAGCAATGCGTCTTAAACTGGCTTCAATGCCGCCAATTACAACTGGTTTTTTATAGGCTTCCTTACAGCGCTGGGTGTAAACCGTTACTGCACGGTCGGGACGTTTTCCGTGCACGTTATTAGGAGTATAAGCATCATCGTGGCGTAGTTTTCTGTCGGCGGTGTAGTGGTTGATCATGGAATCCATATTGCCAGCCGTTACCCCAAAAAACAGAGTCGGTTCACCTAATTCCATAAAGGCGTCTTTGCTCGTCCAATCAGGTTGAGCAATAATGCCAACCCGAAAACCCTGCGCTTCAAGCGTGCGCCCGATAACGGCCATGCCAAAACTGGGATGATCGACATAGGCATCGCCTGTTACGATAATAATGTCGCAACTATCCCACCCTAGTATATCCATCTCTTCACGCGACATTGGCAAGAAAGGCGCAGGATCAAAGCATTTAGCCCAGTATTGAGGGAAAGAGAATAGACCGCGCTCGGCTTTCATGCGTGCGGTAATGGTTTTTCGAGAAGTGATACTAGACAAACTGATGACTTTTGCTGAACTTTAGTAAAAGTATACCAGAACTCGCCAAAACAGTATGCCATTTACAGTTGCCCTAGGCGTAATAAAAATGAGAAAATATGAGTAATAACTGACCTAGGGTGCGATCTGCGCCAACTAAAGAGGGTTTTTTTCATTGAAAAAAATAGTATTCGCCGGTGAAGCTATGCTTGAGCTTACTCGAGCCGGTAATGAGCAATACAATCGCGCTTTTGCAGGCGACGTGTTTAATTCAAGTGTGTATTTGAAACGTGCATTTCCCGAACATCAAATTAGTTTTATGTCGGGTATTGGCGAAGATGCGTTAAGCGAACAGTTTATGGGCGTGTTAAAAACAGAGCATATCGATACACAGTTCATCGGACGGACACCCCAATTCAATATGGGTATTTACATGGTAAATACTGACGATAAAGGGGAGCGTTCATTTTTATATTGGCGCAACAGCTCTGCGGCAAAAGAGGTGATGACACTGCTAAGCGAAGCCCAAAAGAATGGGCTTAGAGAGGCGGATATTGTCTTTTTCTCTGGTATTTCTTTGGCTATATTACCGGCGCAACAAAGAGAACGCTTCTTTGAGCTTTTAGCTACATTAAAGCAGCAAGGCTGCACATTGATATTTGACCCGAATTACCGAGCACGGCTGTGGCAAAATGCCAACGATGCCAAGCAAGCCATGTTAAGGGCGTTTGAATTAAGTGACTGGTTGATGCCAGGTGTTGAAGATTTCACAGAGCTTTTCGGGCTTCGTACTGTGGATGAAGTGGTGGAATTTTGCAAAAACTTTTCTTTAACCGAGTTAGTGATTAAGCAAGGCTCTGAGTCGGTAGTGGTTGTGTCTGATTCTGGACAGCGCGTGTTACCTGTTCAACCCAGTAAAAACGTGGTAGATACAACATCGGCAGGTGATGCGTTTAATGGCATCTATTTGGGAAGCCGAATGTCGGGAATGTCGTGTGAGCAAGCCTGTGAACTTGCATCCTATCTAGCGGCAAGAGTAGTTGAAACTCCGGGAGCAATTATGAAACCTGAGTTATTCAAGTCACATTGGAATAAGCGACCATCAGATCAGTAAACAACTCGGTAGATGACAACCTTCAGTTAAATAACAAAAAACCCTGTTGATTATTACAATCTACAGGGTTTCTTTATTCTCAAAACAAAATTCTCAAAGCAAGCTTTATTTTGAAGCGGTACGACTTATATTAGAACTAATTAAAGTGGTACTACGTTAGCAGCTTGCGGGCCTTTTTGACCTTGTTCGATAGAAAACTGAACTTGCTGACCTTCCGCAAGCGTTTTAAAACCTTCTGCTGTAATTGAGCGGAAATGTACAAACACGTCTTTTCCACCTTCTGCTTGAGAAATAAATCCGAAGCCTTTTGCTTCGTCAAACCACTTTACTGTACCAGTTACAGTTGACATATTGGAATTCCTTAAAAATTAAATGAGACAAAAAATTGTCAAATAGCGCTATCTAGATCTAACGAATTGACTTGAAAAAAACGTGTATCTAAAAGCGAATCCTAAGTGAATCCAAAGACAACCGGGTTTTAGCAAATATCAAAATGGGTAGAACTTGTTTAACAGCAGCGCGACTTTAGCATCAATTGTTAGCAATAGCGAGGTCTGATTACACTAATCAGACCATAATCAACAGTAAAAGCAGGGCAAGCGCATACTTTTAATAAGTAGTGAAAAGCGAATGAGGAAAAAGAGTGAGTAAAAGAAAGCGTCAAAAAACAGGACGTTTTTTGCCGAGCGCCATAGGGATATGCTCGCAGCGTCTTTCTTTTACTCACTCTTTTTCCTTATTAAGCTTACACTAAGGTTAAATAAAAGTATGGGCTTGCCCTGCTGTTATCTTTTAGCCGCGATAGCCAAACAATCCTCGCGAGGTGATTTCTTCTACGACTTGTTCAGGCACGTAGTGCTTCCAATCTTGATCACCTGATTCAATTTGTTTCAGAATTTCCCTCGAGTAGATGCAGAATAGCTCTGGAGAGCTGCAATCGATGCCGGAAATGAAATCGTTTTCTAGTAAATGTTGGTACAAAAAGCGCAAATGCTCGGGTACTTTTACGTCAGAAAAGCTTAACGCTTGACCATCTTCTCCGGCTTCGGGGTACACAAATAATTGCGTGTTGTCGGGAAACAACTTGCCAAAGGCCTCCAATATTCCGCCTTCCAAGCCCCGATAAAACGATTCGTCGAAAATCTGTTTGATATTGACCATTCCCACAACAATGCCAATGTGCTTTTTAGTATATTGACGAAAATAAGCTCGCAGCGAAAAGTAGCGCGTATAGTCTGATACCATCACGTTGTATCCCAAACTGTTCAACAATTGAACGCGCGAAATCAAATCTTCCTCGGGGTGGTTGGCATCGTTTCCAAAGGCATCATTGAGCGTAATTTCTGCAATTGCCATAGTATTAGATTCATCAACATCATCTTGTTGAAAAAATGCCTGCTTGCCCTGCTCAATCATATCAACGTTCAGGTTAGTCACTGGACGAAACGAACCGCGTATGGTTAACACATTTTTTTTGTACAACATATCAGCGGGGATCGCCACTGAGCCGTCTGGTCGAAACATAACGGCACGAGTTTTCCAGCTTCGAATAAGATGGATGTTTTTTGCTCTGTTATCAATATCTTCGAAATAAGGCCCATTAAATTCAACAGAATCAATTTCAATTCGATTGGGTTTCATATTGTCGGTCAATGAATCGATAATCTTGCGTGGGTCTTCATAATAAAAGTAGGCCGCATAGATTAAGTTCACGCCGAGTACACCCAAAGCCTGTTGCTGTGCTTCTGCGTTATCGTCGAACATACGAACATGCAGGGTAATTTCAGAAGGCTCAGCTCCGGGGTACATTTGCACTTTTATGCCGACCCATGCGTGGCATTCATTATTACCTCGAAAACTTTTAGCGGCGACAGTAGCGGCATACGCAAAAAAACGAGATGCTTTAGGACGCACATCAGCGATACGCTCGACAACAAGATGATACTCTTGTTCCATCATGGCTTTTACACGATTTTTACTGACGTAACGACGGTCTTCCTGAACGCCGTAAATGGCATCGGAAAACTTCATATCGTAAGCTGACATGGTTTTGGCAATCGTGCCCGCTGCTGCACCCGCAAGGAAAAATTGTCTAGCGACTTCTTGACCCGCACCGATCTCAACAATAGTACCGTATTTCTTTTCATCCAAATTAATGCGTAATGCTTTTGCTGAGGTGTTACGAGAACTTACTTGCTTGTCCATGATGTGCCACTCACTGTTATCAAATTCATATTGTGATTATTGCTATCCTGATGATAAATTTCCACTTTATATTATTCCTTATATTATTCATTGGAAGCGAAAATAGCATGCGCTCGCTCACATCAAGGACAAAGATTTTATGAAAAAACGTCTCATCATACCTATTTTTGTTGTGTTATTCGTGACTGGCTTTACCTATTTTCTTAAATTCCCTCCGTGGCAACTGGGCAATGCGGTACAAGTGGCTACTGCGTTGGGCGCAAAGCTGGCGTGTTCTGGCTACTATGTTTCTGGGTTTTCGGAGCCGCAGGTGATGGATGACTTAGCGGGGTATTCCCCTGTCACGCGTTTGCTTGAGCTTGAGCACAAGCGGTCCGAGCAGCGCGTCGTGGTCTCAATGTTTGGTTTAGGTGAAATTAGTGCCTCGTATCGGACGTCTTTGGGGTGTACTTTAGACATTGGAGATACCCGTGTTTTAGATAACGTTGACTTATCTGCTGTTCAAAACTTGGTCCAAGACTTGCCTGTTTTACTAAACAAAGAGACTCTTGATCCGGCTCTGCAAGCCTTAGTGGAGCAAACCTTAGCTGAAGACAATCAGGCAGGGTTTGATACCAGAGCGGTGGTTGTGCTGAAAAACAATGTATTAGTCGCGGAAGCCTATGCCAAGGGGTTTAGTAAAGATACTGCTTTTCTAGGCTGGTCGATGGGTAAAAGCGTCACCGCTGCACTCATAGGCAATTTAATCTATCAAGGGCAGTTTAACGAATCTGACGATGACCTTTTTGAGGAATGGACAAACGACGAACGACGTCAAATTCGTTTAGATAACTTATTAACGATGACTTCAGGTTTGCAGTTTAACGAAACCTACTCACCGGGCTCCGATTCTACTGAAATGCTATTTTCCGTCCAAAGAGCCTCATCAGTGCCAGTGAATTCAAAATCTGAGTTTTCACCCGGTCAGCATCATAGTTATTCATCGGGCACAACCAACCTACTTTCACGACTCATTTTCAATACGTTTAACCAGGATATGGGTGCACAATATCAGCATCTTGCTAGCACCTTACAAATTCCGTTGTCATTAAGTTCTTTAGTGTTTGAACCTGATCCCAGTGGAGTGATTGTTGGCAGTTCGTACATTTATGCCTCGGCCAGAGATTGGGCAAAAATGGGCGCACTGATAGCGAACAAAGGTGAATTTAACGATACTCGCATTTTTTCGACAGATTTTGCCAATGCTATGTTAAGCCCAAATGGTAGTGAAAATGAAACGAGATATGGTTATCAGTTATGGCTAAACACGGGAGAAGATAAACTGCGCTGGCCATTGTTTCCAAAAGATGCAGCAAGCATGCAAGGTAGCAAAGGGCAGTATGTGCTTATTCTACCTTCGAATAATGCGGTGGTGGTGCGCTTGGGGTGGACGTCGAAGCACTACGATATTAACAAACGACTCATCACTATTGTTGATGCTTTGCAGTAATTTTTAAACGCCTTGGTTGCAATTTGCTCATCCTCAACTAATTTTTAACTTAACAATCGTTTTTTAAAAAGTAAAAAGGATGGCAAATCGATGCTCTTTGGTCGTTTAAATATTGTTCAGCTTTCGTCAGTGAGCGCTGCCATTTTTATTGTAGCGATTAGTGCTTTGTTGGTTAAAGAAGTATCAGACTCGTACCACGCATCTGTCACGGCCAAACAAAATCGGGAGTTAGTCGATTTACTGGCTGCATTAGAAAGCGTGGCGCATCATCATGCGGTAGAGCGAGGCTTAACAGCCGGGTTTTTAGCCAGTGGTGCGGCAGTTCAAAAACAAAAAGTTGATGGACAACGCGTAAAAGCGGATGAAGCTGAACTGCAGCTTAAGCAATTAGCTAAAAAAGGATGGCCAGAATTCTACGAGCTTGACACAAAGCTTGCTCCTATCTTCACATTGTTTCAACAAAAAGCTCAAATTCGGGTTCAAGTCGATCAACAAAATAGCTCAGGTGTATTCAACTATTATAGCTCGCTGAATGCTATGGCACTTGAAACCTTACATATTTTAGGCATATTAATTGAAAATCCAGCCTTAATTAAAGAAGTAAATACCGCTTTCTTACTGGCGTCGATCAAAGAACGCACGGGGCAAATTAGGGGAAAAGTGAATGGCGCGGTGAGCGCGCAAGCGATCACAGAAGCAACACAAAATGAGCTACAGAAATGGCAAGCTGACCGAGAAAAGTATGTTGGCTTTATTTTTTCAAATAACGCCGATAGAAAAGCGTCGTTTGCAGCGGTCTTTAGTTCCAGTGATTCGGGAAAATTTTCTGATATCTTGGGTAGAGTCATTCAACCACTGCCCGATTTTTCTTCTCTACCAGATAGCGCGACTTGGTTCCCCTTTGCTACTGGTGTGATTGCTAGCACTAAAACCTTGTTGGATGAACAATGGCAGCGTGTTCGAGAAAAAAGCACGCAGGCTGAAGCGCGCGCTAACATTTACATTATAATCATACTGGTTATTACTGCTGTATTAGGCTTTTTTTTGGTACTGCTTAACCTAACTTTAGTCAGAACCCTTAGAACCCAGCTAGGTATCCTTACCAGTAGTTTGGAGCAAATAGCGGATCATGGCGATTTAACTATAAACGTAGCCCTTAATGCTAAAAATGAGTTAGGCAGTGTTTCGAGAGCGGTCAATAAAACCATTAGTGCACTTAGGGCGTTGGTTACAGGTTTGGACAAATCGATTTCTACTGGTACACAATTGAGTAAAGAACTTGATGTAGCCACCATGAAAGTCGTAAAAGAAGCAGAGCTGAGTAGAGACAAAGCAGAGTCTATTAACGAGGCAACGGAACAAATTTCTATTGCGAGTCGCCAAATATCCGAGTCGGCAGCGGAGACCTTAAACTTTTCGAGAGATTTGGAGCGTTTTTCCAGTCAAGCCCTTGAACATAATAATACGGCAAAGTCGTCAATCGAAGCCTTAAGTACGTCGATGCAATCGATGGAAACCGATGCGACTGCAATGGGATCGAGTTTAGAGAAAATTAGCAATTTCTTGAGCACAATTAATTCACTGGCCGATCAGACAAATTTACTGGCATTAAATGCAGCCATTGAAGCTGCGAGAGCTGGCGAGCAGGGTAGAGGCTTTGCTGTGGTCGCCGATGAAGTTCGTTCACTGGCTGGCTCAAGTAAACAAGCTTCTGACCAAATCTCCGAGCTTTTAGACGAACTTCATAACATCAGTCAATCTGTTATCAAAAGTATTGATGACAACACCAATAAATCAAAAGCGGTGTTAGAAGCGAGTGACAGTGCTTCCAAGAGTAGTCAAGACGTAGGCTCAAGAATAAAACAGGTAGAAGCGTTATCTACGACAGTCGCGACCGCTGCGGAAGAGCAATCAGTGTCGCTCGACGAGGTATTGCAAAAAGTGAGTGAAGTGCTTAAAGCAGCGGACCACCAAGGTCAGCTTGCAATAAAACTACAGCAACTATTTGACGATGCAAAACTTAATAATGTGGTGCTTCAGCGCACAATGGATGGATTTAAGTTAGAACAGTGATAAGCTTTCGCTTATGTAATGGCTCTAGATATACCATTAGTAAAGCACCATGAGCGAAAAACCTTTTAGCCAGTTTTGTGAAAACAATAAGCACGCGATTTTAAATCAGCTTCAACGTCATTTTTCTGCTTGTAAGCATGTTTTGGAAGTGGGCTCTGGCACAGGGCAGCATGCGGTTCATTTCGCCGAATACTTGCCTCATTTGCATTGGCATACTTGCGACCAAGCGCATTATCACCAAGGCATTCAAGCGTGGATCAATGACAGTCAACTTAGCAATATCAGTCATCCTGTGTGTTTGACTTTGCCCGATGATCCTCTCCCCTCTCTCGAATTTGATGCTGTTTTTACCGCAAACACCGCGCATATTATGCAAAAGCACGCTGTTCAGGCACTGATGCAAAATGTCGCTGAGCGGCTTCCTCAACAGGGTGTGTTCTGTCAGTATGGTCCTTTTACTGAACAAGGACGTTTTAGCAGTGACAGCAACGCGGCATTTCATGACAGACTCCTTCGCGAAGGATATGGGGGGTACCGAGATATCACTGAACTGCTTGATTGGGCGCCCGATCTGTTATTAACGAAGCAAGTGCCAATGCCAGCCAACAATCTGTTATTGATATGGCACAAAAAGTGACACAAGAAGCGACAAAAAAA